>JAGRNR010000017.1:0-63448 GCA_020440645.1 bacterium
TATCTCTGCGCCAATAAAACCAGACTGGCGAGCGCGCTGCTGAGCAACTTGCTTGAGAACAATGATTCCCCCATTCCGCAAACGGATCTGTGCTGGTTGTCCTCTGCTGCCTCGCTTAGTTGGCCAGCCCGCTAGTTCCGGCTGACGTTCTCACGGCCGCTGCGTGCCGCGGTGCTGCCATTTTGCCTGGCGCAGTTGTGGCAGTAGCCGCGCGCCTCGATGTGCGTCTGCTCCACCGTGCCCAGCTCGCCGACCGTATAAGGCAGTGCGATGCTGTCCAGCTTCTCGTCGAAGAAGTCCTGCACCTTGCCGCAGGACAGGCAGACGAAATGGTGGTGCGGTCGCACATTGGCATCGAAGCGCACGCGCTCACGTGATGCGCCGAGCGTCTTGACGAGGCCGAGATCCTGCAGCAGCCAGAGCGTGCGGTAGACGGTGTCAAGCGAGATGGTAGGGATGCGGCGGCGCACGCTCTTGTGGATGCTTTCCGCATCCGGGTGCTCGGTGGTGCCGGACACCTCGCGGTAGACCTCCAGCCGCTGGTAGGTCATGCGGATCCCCGCCTTCAGGCAGGCCTCGCGCAGGCGCTGCTGGATGCCATCTTCCATGTCGTGCTGTTCGTGCATCGTTGACCTACTTAGGAATGATTCCTAAATTGGAGTATAACACAAAGAAGTTTAGAGTGGGGAGCTTGGAGTTTGGAGTGTGGGATGGGGACTCGGGGGATGAAGGATGCGGGATGGGGGATGCGGGGAGCGCGTAGCGTAGTCATGCCTGTGCATGACATAGCTGCACATCAATCTCTGCAGATCGCTGGCAATGAAGCAGGGCGGCGGTAACACCGCCGCCGGGATGGGGTATTACCCCATCCCTACTTCATTTCACCCTGTCATTGTGCGTCACGCCGGAAACGTGATAGCCCACCACCCCATCCTTCAATTGCGCAGCTGCGTCACGCTTAAGCGTGACAACGCTACGCGCTCCGATCACTTCTCATTCTGCATCTCATTCTGCTTCTGTTTCTCATTCTGATTCTGCTCCTGCTCATACCCATCCCTCATCCCTCATCCCCCATTTGTAACCAGTAAACTATTAGCAGTGAACCTGCCCTTCCCAGTCGCCCTGCTCGCCGGAGCCTCGCATCCCGAAAGCGCACTGCTGATCGACGTGATGGTGCTGGCCGTGGCGGCGATCATCGCCGCGCTGCTGCTGGGCAAGCTCAAACTGCCCGTCGTCAGCGGTTTCCTGCTGGCCGGTGCCGTGGCCGGGCCGCATGGGCTGGGCCTCGTGCGCAGCAGTGACGACCTCAACATGCTCGGCGAAATCGGCGTGGCGCTGCTGCTTTTCACCATCGGCCTCGAATTCAGCCGCGAACGCATCAAGGCCGCCGGTCCACTGGCCCTGCTGGCCGGCGTGGCCCAGATCGGCCTGACAATCGGCATCGCCTTCATCGGCGGGATGGCCTTCGGGCTGACAAGCCAGCAGGCGCTGTTCCTCGGCATGGTGCTGTCGCTGTCCAGCACGGCAATCGTGCTGCGCAGCCTGAAGGACCGCAACGAACTGGAGGCCCCGCACGGCCGGCTGATCCTCGGCACCCTGATCATGCAGGACCTCGCGATCGTGCCGATGATCATCGCCGTGCCGCTGTTGCGCGGTGACGGGGGCTCGCTGGCAACGGAGCTCGGCAGCGTGGCGCTCAAGGCCACCCTGATCCTCGCCCTGACCTGGCTCAGTGCACGCTACGTCGTCAACTGGGTGCTCGAGCAGATCAGTGCCCTGCGCAGCCGCGACATCTTCCTTTTGACCGTGCTGACCCTCTCACTCGGCCTGGCCGGCATCACCGCCAAGGCCGGCCTGTCCCCGGCGCTCGGGGCCTTCATGGCGGGCATCATGCTGTCCAACTCCGACTACGCGCACCGCACGCTCAGTGAGGTGATCCCGCTGCGCGATGTGTTCTTCTCGCTGTTCTTCGTGCTGATCGGCATGCTGTTCGACATGGGCGTGCTGTTCAGGCAGCCGCTGCTGGTGTTCGGCCTGCTCGGCGTGCTGCTGCTCGGCAAGGGCATCGTGGCAACGCTGGGCGGGATGTTCCTGCGCTTCCCGGCGCGGATCGCGATCATGTTCGGCTTCGGTCTCGCGCAGTTCGGCGAGTTCGGCTACATCCTGCTGATGGCCGGCCAGGCCGAAGGCGGCATCCTGCGTGACAACCTGGCCGGGCTGGCGGACGCCCTGCTCTGCGCCGGCCTGGTTTCGATGTTCCTCACCCCGCTGATCCTGCAGTCTGCACCGCACTTCAGCGCCGGCCAGCGCCTGCTCAGGCCGCTGGAGCGCTTGCTGCGCGCACGCGGCATGGACGAGGCGGACGAGGAGCATGGCTCGATGAGCGGGCATGTGATCATCGCCGGGATGGGCCCGAGCGGCCGGATGCTGGTTGAGGCCCTGCGCGCCGCCGGCCAGCCCTACCTGGTGCTTGAGCTGAACAGCCGCACGGTGCAGGAGCAGCGCCAGCAGGGCGAACCGGTCTACTATGGCGACGCCACCGCACGCGAGGTGCTGGAGCATGCCGGCATCGAGCGCGCCAGCGCACTGGCGCTGATGTTCAATGACGACGGCATCCTGCGCCGCGCGATCAGCCTCGTACGCGAGATGCGCGCCGACATCCCGGTGGTGGTGCGCACCCCGCTGGCCAGCCAGGTGCAGCCACTCAGCGAACTGGGGGCGACCCGTGTGGTGGCCGGTGAGCTGGCGGCAGGCGAGGCATTGACTGAAGCGGTGCTGGAGCTGTTGGATGATCCGCAGGCCAGGACCTGATGGCCTTGGCAATCCAGCCTGTCAGGCAGCATTGCTGGCAACACCGGCGGCAGGTTTCCAGAGCATGAAACCGATCGCGGCCAGCAGCGCACCGACCGCACCGTAGGCAAACACCAGCCAGGGTCCGGGACCCTCCCACAGCAGCCCGGCCACGATGCTGGCAACGAGCGCTCCCGCCCCGGCAGTGAATCCGAGCATGCCGCTGGCCGTGCCCTTCATTTCAGCCGGCACCAGTTCCATTGCAAAGGCCTTGCTCACACCTTCCGTGGCCGCCATGTACAAGCCGTAGACCAGGAACAGCACCAGCAGGTGAAGTGTGCTGGATGCGAAGGCGAACCCGCAGTAGACCAGTGCGAACAGCAATAGCCCTGCGATGAGCAGGCTGCGCCGGCCGAGGACGTCCGACAGGCTGCCGAGGAAAGGGCTGGCAAGCGCATAGCTCAGGTTGTACAGGCAGTACAGCAGCACCACCGAAGTGGTTGCCAGCCCGAGCTCGCTGGCCCGCAGCAGGATGAACACATCGCTTGAATTGCAGAAGGCGAACAGGACCCAGATGAGCAGGTAGCGGCGGAAGTCCGTGGGCAGGCTCCCACTCGTAGCTTCCTGCCGCACCGCCGCCACCGTCTCAATCGGCTGTGCCTTTTCCTGCCTGCGCCGGTCGCGCACCAGCAGCACCAGCCCGGCACCCAGCAGTCCCGGGACCACCGCCAGCCAAAGCACCTGCCGCAGGTTGTCATTGTTTAGCTGCAGCAGCATCAGCGCAAGCAGCGGGCCGACCACCGCGCCGAGCGTGTCCATCCCGCGGTGCACGCCGAAGGCCTTGCCAAGGTAAGCCCTGTCAACGCTGTCCGACAGCAAGGCATCTCGCGGTGCACTGCGCAGTCCCTTGCCGAAGCGGTCGGTCACGCGCGCCAGAAGCGCCAGCGGCCAGCTGCCCGCCAGCGCGAGCAGGCCCTTGGCCAGGGCGGCCATGCTGTAGCCGGCGGCAATGAAGCGGCGGCGCCGGCCAAGGCGGTCGGACCAGCGGCCGGCCAGCGGCTTGAGGATGCTGGCAACAGCTTCCGCACAACCCTCGATCACACCGACCAGCCCGACCGGTGCCCCGAGCACGCCGGTGAGGAACAGCGGGATCAGCGGATAGAGCATTTCGCTGGAGACATCGGCGAAGAATGACACCCAGCCCAGCAGCAGCACATTGCGGTTCAGCCCCCTGAGCGGGCCGGCCCGGTAGGTGGCGCTTTCCGGGGCTGCCGGAGATTCATGCGGCTGCGGATCTGTCTTCATGGCGTGCTGTGGCTGTGCATCGCCGCAGAGCATAGCAGCAGCGGGGCCAGCCTGTAGTAAAGTGGAGGCGGCGCAGCCCGCGCCACTGGTGGAAGATCGTGAGACTCAGCACCCCGGCGATTGTTGCCATACTCCTCAGCTGCTGCATGGCAGCCCCGTCGCAGGCAGCGCAGGCCATCAAGCGCGATGCAGCGCTGCCGGACTACGCCCGCGAATACATCGCCGGCAATTTCTTCAACGGCACGGACCCGAGTGACCCGGCGATTGCCGACGCGGTAGAGATCCTCAGCATCCCGCCGGGAATGGAAGCGGACATAAGATCACTTGACTGGGAGGCCGGGCAGCTTGATCGATTCGCCACGCCGAAGCTGTACTTGCTGGTGGACTGCCCGGATGGCAGCATCCACGCGCTGATGTTTCGCGATGGCCGCAAGCGCAATGACCGCACCTTGGATGACTCGCGGGCCCGGGTACTGCGCCGCCTGTACTCCGCAGAATTGTGGCAGCTAGAAGCGGACGATGCGCTGCTCTGGACCAATGAGGATTACGATCTCGATGCGGAAGCAATCTGGCAATCAGTGCTCGCAGAGAACGCGGATAACCCATGGGATGATGAGACACTGGCTCGCGCATATGACAATTACAGTGCGGAAACCAGTGCAACTGATGAACTGGCTCAAGCACTGAGTGCCCTGATGGCGAAGGAGTATTCCCATGAATCCGCCCGCGCGGCGATCTGGCTGATCTCGCGCATGGATGCCATGAGCTTCCGCCGCGAAAATGGCACGGACAGCATTCCCGACCTGCAGGCTGTCAACGCGCGGGTGTTCTACGAGAATGTGTATTACGCCGTCAAGGCGCGCGCTGAATTCCCCTGGGCCGCCGATGTCAGCGAAAGCGATTTCCTGCAGCAGGTGCTCTCCCCGCGCGGATCCGGCGAGCCGCTGCAGCGCTGGCGCCGCCACTTCTACATGGCGATGCTGCCGGAGCTCGTCGGGCTGGGAGCGGAGGATTCCGCGCAGGCGATCAGCGTGGCCCGCAATGCCTATGCCGACTACTACCAGTACGAGGGCGACACCACCTGGGAGGACTTCGGCATGCTGACATCGCTTGCGGTGCATGAGGGCCGCTGCGAGGACTGCAGCAACGTGGAGAATGCCTTCCTGCGCGCGCTCGGCGTGCCGGGCTGCCAGGCCTACACCCCGTGGTGGGGGCACCAGGATGGCAACCACGCCTGGACCTGGATCCGCGGGCTGGGCGAGCCGCCGGGGGATGGCCGCAACGGCGTGAAGGTCTACGTCAAGACCTGGGATGGCAACGAGGATGTGACCGCCGAGTACACCCCGGTGACCGAGATCATGGTGCCGGACCGCAGCAGTGGCGAGGTGGCGCTGATGGTCTGGAACAGTGACGACTGGCGCAGGCTGTGCACAGCGAACGCTGCGGACGGGGCGGCCGTGTTCAGTGACGTTGGCTGCCGGCTGAACCAGGCGCTCTGCTTCCGCCAGGAAGGCACAGCGGACATGGTATGCGACCTGCGCAGCGACGGCAGTTACCGCTGGCTTAACCTGAGCCCCGGTGCCGATGACCCGGCGGCCGGCTTCACCGTCAACTACGACAAGACCACCCCCGTCGGTGAGATGTCCCCGGACGAGGACTACGAGCTGCTCTACTACAGCGAGGAGGGCTGGATGGCCGCCCCCGCGGAGCGCCTGTCCACCGGCGGCTTCACTTTCATTGGCAACGCCGACCGGCTGTACCGCATCACCGGTCCGGGCATTGCCAACCGCCCGTTCACGGTGGAACTGGATGACAGCGGCGAGGTCCTCACGCTGAAGCGCTAAGGGGGGCTACTGCACCGGCAGCGCCAGCACCAGCTGGCCGCCGTTGAGGTAGTTGCCGCCGTTCATGTCAGCCGTGCTCGTCACGCTGTCAGCCTGCACCGCGAACAGCAGGCCCTCGCCGGCCATCGTCGGCACCGGGATGATGCCGCTGGTTTCCCAGATGTTGATCCCGCCATCCAGTAGTTCCTGCATGGTGTTCACCCCGTCATAGGGCGTCTGGTCCTGCTGGATCACCAGCTGCTGGCCGCTGCCATCCAGCGCCATGCGCCAGATGCCGCAGTTGCGGTTCTCGGTGGCGATCTGCGTCTTCGGGGCACCGGTGTTGGCATCCTCCATGATGTAGAGCATGCCCTGGCTGTCAATCGTCACATTGTCCGGGCTGATGAAGCTGCCCGGCCCGCCCTGGGTGACCATCGTCAGCGTGGCCTCGCCAAGCGGGTCAGCCGGGTTCATCTCGAGGCGGAACAGTGAGCCGTACACGTCATAGCTGCCGTTGCCACCGGTGGACACGAAATAGATGTGGGAAGGATTCATCGGGTCGATGTTGCCGTCCTCGGTACGCAGGAAATCCGTGCCGCGCTCATCCCCACCCTCGCTCCAGGCGTGGTAGGCGGCGGCATCGGCGTAGTGCTCAAGGGGGATGGCGGCCCAGGTGGCCTTGTAGGCCTCAGCGGGATTCATGCCGTCGCTGTTCTGCAGGAAGTTGCCATCGCCATCCTCTATGTTGAGCACGTAGCTGGCGCCCCCGCTGAAGCCGTCCGGGTCAGCGCCGTCTCGGGCATCCACGTAGAGCACGATCGGCCGGCCGGTGCGGTCTTCCAGGCCGATGAGCGCCGTGGTGTCCGGGTAGATGGACAACGGGATGTTCGTCTCCCGCGCCATGCTCTGCGCATTCTCGATCCTCTCGGCATGGCCGTCAGTATGCATCGCCCAGGCGAAGCCGTCATCCTCCTCCTCGCCGGGCAGGAACAGCGGCAGGCCGTCATCGAACAATGTGGTCAGCTGGGCCGAGCAGAACAGGCTGAAGATGTAGCCGCTCTGCACGACGCTGCCGCTGTCAATCTTCACGCTGCCAAGTTCGGTCCCGCCATCCATGATATTGGAGACGAGGTTCATGCCGCCGAGGCATTGCCAGTCCTGGTTGAACATGAACAGCGAGACCCGTGCGCCCTCGATCTGCCCGCCGATGGTCTTAGAGAAGTCGGTGCTGGTGCCGCGGCGGATCTCATGGTTGACCCACAGCCAATGGTAGCCATTGGCCTCGAACTGCCCGAGCCCGTCAGGCTTGCCGGTCAGCGCGAAGGTCAGCGCCGGGTCAGGCGTCAGGTCCGGCCAAGTGCCGACCAGCAGCGGCACCTCATCGCCGACCGTCAGCAGGGCCTGCAGTGCCAGGCCGCTGTCCGGCATGGCAACGGCCTGCAGCGGGCCGGATGTGCTGAAGCCGGGCCAGGGGTGCATCGCGACATTGCCGGCGATTCCCTCACCCCCGGCATCATAGGGCAGCACGCGGTAGTGCATCCCGCCGCTGCTGTCCAGCTGCAGGCTGAACCCGCGCTGCATGCCTGCCCCGATGGCGCTCTGGGCGAACAGCACATCCTGCACATTCTCCCAAGGTTCGTTCCCATCAGCACTGCGTTGGATGCGGTAACCGTCCACGCGGCGCAGGAAGTTGCTGCCGATCGGGGTCACATCCGAGATGTTGACCTCGCCGTTGCGGTCGTTGTCAGTGGCCTGCGCTGCTTCCCAGCCGGAGCCGCTGTCAGACTTGCCGAGGTGGATCCCGATCGGGGTCAGGTCGGCGATGTTCACCTCGCTGTTGAGGTCACCGTCACCCTGGTTGCGATAGGTCCAGTTGAGCGTGGCCGTGCCGTCCCCGTTGTCAGTCACGTTCAGGTCGTCCACGGCGCTGAGGCTGGAATCCGGTGCGGCGGAGCTGAAGCGTTCCTGCCCGCTGGCCTCCAGTGCGGAAAGCAGGCTGCGCTGCAGCGTGCCGTACAGCTGCGGATCCACACCCTCCGGTGCGCGCTGCAGGAGCAGTTCCTCGCGCACTGATTCAAGCGGAACCGTTTCCAGCTGTGGCAGCGGTTCAGCGGCTGGCACATCAACGGAGCCGCTATCCTGCGTGCCGCAGGCGCTTAGCAGGATTGCTGCTGTCATTATGAAAATGGTGCTGGAAGGGTGCAGCGGTACTCGACGCATGGTTATTCCTCTGGTCCGACCGGCTTACAGTACTTGCTTCCGGCCCAACAGCAGATTAGCAGTAAAACCGGGAAATGAGATAAAGGATGCAGCGGGGACGGCTATTGCCTGCCGTCCCGCCGCTTGCGATGGATGAAAGGTGCGAAGCTTGCCATGCCGGCATTGATAAGGGGGATCATCCTCCGCCGGCGGGCTGGGACCGCGCGGCGGAGGCTTGGTTCCAATCTGATACTCTCTGTCAACAGGATATCCCTGCGATGTGTGATTGCCGGAAAGATCCTGCGGGAGAAAACAAAAAGCGGCGGGATTTACCCGCCGCCTGTGGTTCCGTTGACCGGGGACTGTGTTCCCTAGTTGCTCGGGGTTGCCAGCACGAGCTGGCCACCCTGGTAGTAGTTGCCATCGTTCATGTCAGCGGGGTCGTTGACACTGTGGGCCTGCACCGAGAACAGCAGCTTGGCACTGCCGGCACCGGTGTCAACCTCGATGATTCCGCTGGTCTCCCAGATGTCGGCACCGATTCCGACCAGTGCACCGGCGGTGTTCACTCCGTCGTAGGGGGTCTGGTCCTGGGTGATGATGCGCTGCTGCTCGCTGCCGTCGAGCTTCATGCGCCAGATGCTGCCGTTGCGGTTTTCGGCGATCAGCTGGTTGATCGGCGCGCCGCCGTTGATGTCCTCCTGGGCGTAGAGGTAGCCGTCCTCATCGATCGTGATGTTGTCGGGGCTGAGGAAGCTGCCGGGGCCGCCTTCGGCGACGAGGGTCAGGGTCGCGTTGCCAAGCGGGTCGGCCTCGTTGAACTCGAGCTTGAACAGGGAGCCGTAGACGTCGTAGGTGCCATTGCTGCCGGTCGTCACGAAGTAGAAGTCCAGGTCCTTGTTCGGGTCCTCCTGGCCATCCTCAAGCCGCACGAAGTCGGAACCCCGCCAGTCCGCCGCCGCGCTCCAGGCGTAGTAGCCTGCCTGGTTGTCCTTGTACTCGGCCGGGATCTCCGTCCAGCTGACGGTGTAGCTGCCGCCCACGCTCAGCGCGCCGGTGTTCTGGATGAAGTTGCCGGAGCCGTCCTCAAGGTTCAGTACGTAGGACTTGCCGCTCTTCAGGCCGTCCGGGTCCTGGTTGTCCTTGTCGCCGACGTAGAGCACGAAGGGACGGTTGGTGGAGTCATCCAGGCCGCACAGCACCGCCTGCTCCGTGTAGCCACGCAGCGGCACATTGTTCTCGCGGGCACAGCGCTGGGCGTCGTCAATCGCCACTGCGCTGCCATTGGTGTAGATGGCCCAGCCGCGGCCGCCGCTGGTCTCCTCGCCGGGGAAGTAGACCGGGTCGCCACCGGCGAACTGGGTGCTCAGGCTGGAGGAGCAGAAGCGGCTGAATGCGTAGCCCCACTGCGTGACCTTGTTGCCCTGCAACTTGATCTCTCCGATCTTGCCGCTGGCATCCTTGATGGTGTCGACGAGGTTCATGCCACCGAGGCACTCCCACTCGTCATTGAACTTGAAGATGGATACGCGGGCACCGTCGATCTGGCCGCTGATGGTCTTCGAGAAGTCCGTCAGGTTGCCAGCACTCATCTCATGGTTGACCCACACCCAGTTGTAGCCGTTGGCACGCAGGCTGCCGAGGCCGTCGGGCAGGCCGGCCAGCGCGAAGGTCTTGTTCGGATGGCTCTGCAGGTTCGGCCATGTGCCGGTCAAGAGCGGCACCTCGTCGCCAACCGTCAGCAGTGGCTTGATGTCGTAGTCGCTGCCCGGCAGGGCAGTGGCCTGTGCCGGTCCGCTGGTGATGAACCCTTCGGCCTTGGCCAGGGTGTTGCGCTCCTGCGGGACCGCCGTGTCGGAACCGCCACCGCATGCTGCGAGCGTCAGCCCCAGCAGTGCGGCACCGATGCCAGTCAGGGAAAGGATTGAAATCGCCTTCATCATTGCCTCCGAGGGAAAACATTTATTGGCAACGGAAGACTAGCCCCTCAATGTGAAGGTTAGATATCGGTTAAATCAGGATTGTGGAATTCAACGGACACACACCCAATCGGGATCATTCGCACATGCTTTGGCAACGGGATCCACACGGGAAACACAAGGGGAGTGGGGAGAGATCAGTAGTCAGTAGTCAGGGGTCAGGGGTCAGAAGTCAGTAGTCAGGGGCAATGAAGAATGAGCAAGGAGCAATGAGCCTGCGTTGCGTTGAGATTACCTCAGTGCAGCCAGGACTCATTGCTCACTCTTCATTGCTCATTCTTCATTCTTCATTGCTCATTGCCCACAAATCACTACTCGAAGATCTCGTCGAAGAAGTCCAGCATGGCCTGCCAGCTGCGCTTCGCCGCCTTCTCGTTGTAGGCTGCGCCCTTGCTGTTGTCAGATCCGGCGCTTTCATGCGTGAAGGCATGCACCGAGTTGCCGTAGGCCACCAGCTGCCAGTCCACGCCGGCATTGCGCATCTCGTCCTGGAAGGCTGTGACTGTCTCTGCCGGGACGTACGGGTCATCCGCCCCATGGCAGACCAGCACGCTGCAGCGGATGTTGTTCGCATCAGCGGGGTCGGGAGTGTCCAGGTTACCGTGGAAACTGACAACACCGGCAAGTTCGGAACCGCTGCGGGCCAGTTCCAGCACGCAGCCGCCGCCGAAGCAGAAGCCGATCGCCGCCGCCTGGCCATTGCAGGCGGCAACTTCGCGCAGGCGGTCCACGCCGGCCTGCACGCGGGCCCGCATCAGGGCGCGGTCGCTGCGGTAGATAGTGGCCTGGGCACCGGCATCCGTAGGGTTCGAGGGGCGTACGCCCTTGCCGTAGACATCGGCTGCCATCGCAACGTAGCCTTCGGCGGCCAGGCGCTCAGCCCAGGCCTTCTCATGCTCACCGAGACCCATCCACTGGTGCACCAGCAGCACGCCCGGGCGCTTGCCGTCGAAACTGTCGTCCCAGGCCAGGAAGCCCTCCAGCACCGTACCGTCGTGCTCGTACTCCACTACCTCTGTTGTCACTTTTGCCTCCGCAACCGCCGCCATTGCCATGAGCATCAGCAGCGCCAGGATGATTTTCCGCATAAGCATTACCTCCACACCTAGTATATTCCGCTGCCACAGCCGCCCTGCCGCAGCCCGGAACTGTCTCCTACCCCGGCTTCGCCATCGCTGTTTCAAGCCAGCTGCTGGAAAGCCGCTCAGCCTTGGCTGGCACAGGCCTGAGCGCTCCTGAAAATCGGTCCGGATTTTCCGCAAAACCACTTGATTTCTGCACACATTGCCGTATGATTTCGCTGATCGCGCAAACATACTATGCGATCAGGAGAAACAAGTGGCCGCAAAGCCCAAAGCAGGCGCCAAGCCCGCAGCCAAGACCACCGGTGCTGCCAAGACCAGCACTACCAGCAAGCCCGCGGGCAAGGGTGGCAAGAAGAAGTAACAACTTCTGTCGAGCTGATAATGACAGGCCGGAGCAACCGTCAGGGCTCCGGCTTTTTGCTTTTCCGGCAGCGTCAGGCGGGAAATCAGTGGCCTGGTTCCTGGGCCGCCGCATCACGGGCCTGGCGGCTGATGCGGCTCTCAGCCTCGATGAACACACGGCGCACATCAGGGTGGTCCGCGCGGATGTTGCGGTCCATCCTGGCAATCGCCCGCTCGATCTGGTCCGCCACGCAGTCGTCGGCGAATTCCACGCTCAGGTTGACAAGCACGGACTGCGGGCCGACATGCATCGTCAGCACCTCATTCACATGCAGCACCTCAGGCTGCTTGGCGGCAATCGCGCGGATGCCGTCCACCACTTCCACATCGGCGCTTTCGCCGATCAGCAGGCCCTTGGTCTCCAGTGCCAGCAGGGTGGCGACCGTGGCGAGGATAAGGCCGATGATGATCGAGGCGCCACTGTCCCACATCGGGTTGTGCGTATAGCTCGTCAGCCAGACACCGATGAAGGCCACCGCGATGCCGGCCATCGCGGCACAGTCCTCGAACAGCACCACGAACAGCGTCGGGTCCTTGCCCTCGCGGATCATGTGCCAGGCACGGCGCGTACCACGGGCGTGGTTGAATTCCTTCACCGCCATCCACAGCGCGCCACCCTCGAACAGGGCGGCGAAACCGAGCACGATGTAGTTGAGCTTCGGGTCGCCATGCTCTCCGGGCTGCATCAGGTTGTGGACGCCCTCGTAGAGCGAGACGCCGGCGCCGACCGCGAAGATCAGGATGGCGACGATGAAACTCCAGAAGTAGACTTCCTTGCCGTAACCAAAGGGGAACTCGCGGTCCGCCGGTCGGGCCGCGCGCTTCAGGCCGTAGAGCAGCAGGATCTGGTTGCCGGTGTCCACCAGCGAGTGGATGCCCTCGGAGAGCATTGCCGAGCTGCCGGTGATGGCCGCCGCCGTGAACTTCGTGACCGCAATCAACGAGTTGCCGGCCAGCGCCGCATATATGACTTTCTTCGAGCCTGAGGCCATTGCACCATTCTAGCCTGCCCACCCTTGGCACCCGGCAATTGATCCAGTCAGACTATTCTGATCCGAATTGCCTTTACACCGTATAATGCCTTGCTGGATATTGTTACTTTCAGTCCAAATAGAGGTGGAATTGCATGTATCGAATGCAAGTGACACGCGTATTCATGGCCCTGCTCGCTGGCGCCGTTGTTTCCCTGGCAATGGGCTCCGCAGCCCTGGCCCAGCATGAAGGCCATGAGATGCATGGTGGCGGGATGGCGGCAATGGATGAGGCCGGCCCCTGCCCTGGTTGCGGCATGTCCGGCGGCCTGTGCGCCGGCTGCGAGCCGATGGCGATGGAGATCCTCAACAACATGGCCGTCGGGATGTGCCCGGACTGCGATGACCCGGATGCGCTGTGCGAGAAGTGCAGTGCTGCGGTCGAGGGTGCGATGGGCATGATGAACCACATGAACCCGCGTGAGATGGATGGCCCGGAGCACACGATGGTCTGCCTGGCAACCACCATCGGCGGCGATTTCGGAGCGGCCTACGGCCAGCTGTTCGAGCTCGGTGAGGCCCAGGGCCTGATGGGCGAGAACATGATGACCGGCAGCGTGCTGCCCGATGCCGCAGCCGATGTGACCGGCGAGTCCGCGATCTATGTCTCCTTCAGCATGCCTGAGGGTGGCGCGCCGCAGGACCCGCTGTTCGCCTACACTGTACCTGCCAACGAGTATGCCGTGTTCCGCCACTTCGGGCCGGACCCGGGCATGACCTGGATGGCGGCCTACACCTGGCTGGCGCTCGGTGGCGTGGAAGTTCAGCATGCCCCGGCCGGTGAGCACCACATGGGGCCCCCGGATGCCGATGGCAACATGACGATGGACATCTTCATCCCGGTTGACGACGATGCGCTCGAGGCGATCCTCGGCGACGACGGCGACGAGATGGACGATGATGACGACATGGACATGGATGATGATGACGACGATGATGATGACTAATGTGGGCGGGGCCGGCAGGCCCTGCTGACAGCAGGACATCCGAGGGCGGGCTGCGGCCCGCCCTTTTTGCTTTCAGTGGTGTAGACTCTGCCTGCTCCAATCCAATGACAGCCCACGACACATCCTCCAGCAACCGCCAGCATGGCCACCTCGCAGTATTCGACCTTGACGGCACGCTGTACCGCACGGCCCCGGTGGTCGTTGCCGCGATCCTCGGTGCAGCGGATGAGCATGGGCATGCGCGCCCGGCTGAAGCGGAGATCCTCGAGTTCATCGGCCGCGGTATCGGCGACCTGGTGCGTGCGATGTTCCCGCTGACTGGAGCTGAAGAGCTTGAGGCAACACGGCTGACGGTCAGGCGGCTGGAGCGTGCGGGAATCCGCAGTTCCGCAACCCTGTTCGATGGCATCCCAGAGCTGCTGGCTGGCCTGCGGCACGACGGCATCGCGCTGGCGGTCTGTTCCAACGGCAGCCATGAGTATATCAATGCAGTGCTGGACTCCACCGGGATCCGCGGGCGCTTCGGGCTGCTGGAAAGCGGTTACCACGACAGTTCCAAGAGTGTGGCGATGGCCCGGCTCCGGCGCGATTCAGGATTTGACAACATCATCCTCGTCGGTGACACGCCGCAGGACCGCCAGGCAGCCGCTGACAACGGACTGCCCTTCATCGCCGCAATGTACGGCTACGGGGCGGCGAATTTGGCTGATTGTGAACTGCAGGCCGGCGAGGCGCAGGAGATCGGTCCTTTGCTGCGAAACTGGCAAGGCAGCACCGGCCAGGCTGGCTGAGGGGCTCAGACTTCCGGGATGGCCTCGCGCAGCATTGCCACCAGCCCGTCGTTGGTGCGCGAGCGCGGTTCCTCCCCGGTCTCGGCGAAGCGCAGCGCGCTGTCGGCGCGGGCATGCATGCCACATTCCTCGAACAGGGCCGCCGCCTTGCGGGCCGGCTGGGCGAACAGCTCGACATTGCCGGCGCGATGGCGGATGATCGCCAGTTCGAGGTGCAGCATCGCCGCTTCCTGCGGCCGGATCCAGGGCCGCTCCAGACCGCGGTTGAGCACCAATACCGCCTGCGATGCCTCGCCGGAGGCATACAGCGTGCGCACCGCGGCGTGGTAGCAGTCAATCGGCACGTAGACCACCTTGTCATACTGGTCCAGCGTTGCCAGCACCTGCTCCAGGCTGAACTTCTGCCCGAGCTGGCTGCCTGCCTCCATTTCCCGCAGCGTGATGGCCGGCAGCCAGACCGCCAGGTCGTGCTGCTCCGCCACGCTCCGCGCGTCCGAAAGATATCCGAGTGCCACCTGCGGGGCGGAGAGGTCCATGCAGACGATCGCCGCCAGCACCAGCGCTTCAGTGAAGCTCATCACATCCCGGCGGCCGTAGTAGGCCTTGACTGCCTCGATCGCGAAATGCGTGGCGCGTGCCGGCTCGCTCATCAGCCGGCAGGCCCGGGCGATGTTGATGCAGACCGCGCCATAGGGCTTGCGCACGTCCTGGCTTTCCATCATGGCGAGCAGGGTCTCCAGCTCGTCATGCATCTGGGCCACCTGGCCGGTCTCGGAATTGATGATCGAAAGGTTGATGCGCGCCGTGAACTCCATGTCCCGGTTATTGCAGCGCTCCGCGCAGGCGATGGTCTGGCGGCCATGCTCACGCGCGCGGCCGAACTCATGCTGCATCGCGGCGGCGGCCATCATGTGCAGGTAGATGCTGGCCAGCTTCTCCATCGACATGCCCGGATGGCGCAGGGCGCTGAGCATCTGTTCGTAGGCTTCGTAGCTTTCCGAGCGCAGGAACATCTCGCCCATCTTCTGGCTCAGCAGTGAGTTGGCCGCAAGCTGCTGCTCCTCAGTGCTGGCGGCCTGGTCAAGGGACAGTTCACTGGACAGCTCAGCCGGGCTGAGGCTGACCACCCTGGCCAGGCTCTGCAGGTTGTCGGTGGTGATGCGGCTGACTTCGCCATTGATCCAGCGGATCACGGTGCGCCGGGCCACGCCGGTCTGGCGCGCGACGGCCCACTGCTTGAGGCCGAGCTCACTGATCCGCTCGCGCAATCGGCGGTTGTTCAACCGGACTATCCGTGACTGATCTGCCACTACGGAATTATATTCCGCAAAGCCGGCAATTCAAACAGAATCGCAGCCGTTTGGCCGATGAGCCCCGCATGCCGCATCACCTGCCCACCCGGCTGGCCGAAGCCAGCCGGGCGACAGATAGATGAAATGATTGAATGACGACATAGCTGCAGCAGCGGCAGGAGAAGGATACTTCTCCACGCCAACTGCAGCAGCGCATTTGCCAGCGGACTTGGTGACATGGTGTGACTCAGGAAGCAGGGCCACACAGTCCGGCCCCGGGGCATTCCCGGGACCGGGCATGGGTGGATCAGCTGAGCGGATGCTCCAGCAGGAATTCGCGCACCAACTCGGCCGTGCGGTCCGGATCAGTGAGGAATGGCAGGTGTCCGCTGCCCTCCAGCAGTTCAAAGCGGCAGTCCGGAATGGCCTGCACCGCCTGCCGGGCGACTGCCGCGGGGGCCATGTCATGCTCGCCCCAGACCAGCAGCACCGGCTGCCTGAGGCTGGGCAACTCCGCACCGAGGTAGAGCTCCGGGCGGAAGCCGTTCAGGTCGGCGATGCGGGTCAGCAGGGTGGCCCATGCATCCTGGGTGCCTGGCAGCTGCAGGGCGGCGAGCCGCAGGCGGAAATACAGCTCCGGCAGGCTGTCCGGGTCGATGGAGAACATGCCGCGGTACTGGGCGCGCAGCCCCTCCATGGTGGCAATCCCGGCCATGAAGGCTTCGGGAGCGCCAGGGGTGCCGCACAGTTCGGCAAGCTCCGGCCTGCATTCGCTGAACAGGCCGACCGGCATGCCGACGAGCACCAGCCTGTCAACGCGCTGCGGATGGTCAAGCGCCGTCGCCAGCGCGAAGAAGCCACCCATTGAGCCGGCCATCAGGGTGGCATGCTCAAGGCCGAGCGCATCCAGCAGCGAGCAGACGAAGTCTCCGGCATGCCGACGCAGTTCCACGCTGGAGTAGTCAAACTGATCCGTCAGGCCGAAGCCGGGACGGTCGATGCCGATAAGCTGCACATCATCCTGCAGCTCGGCCATCAGCGGAGCCCAGTCCGCGGCTTCCCCGTCCCCGCCATGCAAAAACAGCACCGGCTCGCCATCGCCAGCGAGCAGCAGGTGGACCCGCAGGGCCGGGTTGGCAATCTCGACGAACACTGATTCGGCCTCGACGCCGTAGTGCTCCAGCAGCCGGCGCTCCAGCTCGCTGTAGCTTTCCGTCTCCTGCATCTGCACGGCCGGCTGTGCGGCCGCAATCCCATTGATGAACATCGTGGTCTCCTTACTTGTACGAATGAACAGTGCCGGCGTGCAGGTGCACGCGGTTGGGGCCTGGGCCCATGTTGAATGTCGGAATCGTGCCGGCATCAGGTGCCGGCTGGTGTTGTCAGCGCTGTGCTGCCAGCCCCCGGATCATCACATCGAGCCAGCCGGCGGTGCGCTCCTCGAGGTCGGCACCACCGCTGATCACGCGTGACATCTCATCCGTACCGAGCAGGGCGGCGAACAGGGCTGCCCCCGCCTGCTGCGGATCAAGCGCCTGATTGACAACGCCCTGCTGCTGCCCGCGGCTGATCAGTTCCGCGAAGGCCGCCACCGGGACCTCATACGATGCGGCGAACTCCGATCCCGGGCCGAAGCGCACCGTCATTTCCGAGGCCAGGCGCAGGAAGCTGCGCAGCGAGGGTTCCTCCTGCAGCAGGCGTGCGCGGGCCAGCAGCATGCCGCGGATCTGCTGCAGGGCATCGTCATGCCCGGCGGCTGCCTCGCGCATTGCTGCCACCAGCTGCTGCTGCTTGTCACGGAACACCGCCTGGGCCAGCTCATCCTTGGAGGCGAAGTGGTGGTAGAAGGCCCCCTTCGTCATCCCGGTCTGCGCGATGATCGCGTTGAGCGAGGCCCCGTCGTAGCCCTTCTGCTCGAACAGCTCCGCCGCCGTGTTGATGATCAGCGCGCGCGTCTGCGCACTGCGCTCCTGCTGGCTGCGCGATTCGTCCGGCTGTGTTTTCCGTGGCACGGAAGAAACATACCGCCCGGTCGGTATCTTGTCAAGCGGTTCCGGGGAAATTCCAGTGAGTGGCCGGAAGCTAGACCTGGAAGCGGTTCACCAATTCATGCAACCTGCCCGCCAGGCCGGCCAGGTTGTCGGCGTTGCCTGAGATCTGGCGGATGCTTTCGGTCTGCTTCTGGGTGGCATGGCTGACCTGCTCGCTGGCGGCGGCATTGTCAACCGCGAGCGCACTGACGGACTCCATCACCTGCACCACCTCGTTGGTGGTGGCATAGACTTCCTCCGCCGCGGCACTGATGCTCTGCACGCGCTCGCTGAGCACCTGCACGCCGTTGACAATCTCGGACAGGCGGCCGGAGGCCTCGTCCACTGCCCCGGCACCCTCGGTGACCTGCTGCTCACTGGTGGAGATCGCCTCCAGCACGTGCAGCATCTCGGACTCGATGCCGGTCACCAGGCTGGTGATGCTGCCGGCCGCCTCATTGGATTCCTCCGCCAGCTTGCGCACCTCCTCGGCCACCACGGCGAAGCCGCGTCCGGCATCCCCGGCGCGGGCGGCCTCGATCGCGGCATTGAGCGCCAGCAGGTTGGTCTGGTCGGCGATGCGGGTGATGATCGTGATGAACTCGGCGATGCTCTTGGTCTTCTCACCTAGCGCGTTGACAATCGCCATCGTGCCCTGCACGCTGCCGGCAGCCTCGCTGATGATGCGCGAGGCCTCGCTGGCCTGGCGGCGGCCGGACTCACCCTGGCTGGCGGCCTCGGACACGAAGGACACGATGCCCTCGATGTCGCGGCTGACGCCCTCGATCGCGGTGGCCGCCTCGCGCATGTTCTGGCGGGCGTCGCCAAGCTGCAGGTTGGTGTCGTTCGTGCCGCTGGCAACCTGGCGGATGCTCTGCTCGACCTCACCGATGCTGCGGCTGGATTCCTCCGCACCGGCCAGCAGCTCCTGCGAGCTGCCGGACACCGCCACGGCGGCTTCGCTGACCTGGCGGATCATCTGCGCCGTGCTGTCCTTCATCTCGAGGAAGGCGCGGGTCATGCTGCCGATCTCATCGCCGCGCGCACTGAGCTGCAGCTGCTGTGTGAAGTCGCCGGCGGACATCGCCTGGGCCGCGCTGGACAGCTGCGAAACCGGGCGGATCACCGACAGCAGGGTCATGATCAGCATCACGATCACGGCTGACAACAGGATGATCGAACCGAGCGAGGCCCAGAGGATCTCCTGGCTGCGCAGGCTGATCTCATCCTGGTTGGAGGTGACGGCCCCGATCGCATCCTTGAACTCACCCTCGATCTCGGCCACCATCGTCTCGGCCATGTCATTGATGTTGCCGGCCACCAGGTCGAACTCGTCCATCATCGCGTTGCCACCGGAGGGACCACGGTCCACATAGGCCTGGGCCATCAGCGTGCCGGTTGCATAGAATTCGTCAAATGCCCGGTTCATCTCGTCCAGCTCCGCCTCGCGCTCCGGCTGGTGCTCATGCAGGTAGGCAATCTGCTCGTGGAAGATGGCGGCCCACTTGTCCGCCTCATCGAAGCCGTCGTCCAGCCCGTCCAGCCCGCGGGTGCTCGAGATGTCCTGCAGCCACTGCTGCACCTGCACCACCGCCAGCTTGGCCGTGTTGCAGGCCTGCAGCGATGGGTAGAGCTCGCCGCTGATGTTAGTGACGGCCTCGTTCACGGTCTCATCATTGCTGGCCAGCCCGGCCATGTTGGCCTGGTTCATGCGGATCACGGTGAAGGTGGCCGCGACGGCAACGGCAAGCGTCACGGCGATCAGTATGTTCAGCCTGGTCCTGAGTGTCATTTGTCCCTCTGTTATTCCTGTTCGGAAGCGCAATCCGGCCAACCACACCACGGTTGGCAACACCTGTGCGGAAATTCTATTGTTTTTGTGGCCCGCGCGGTTTCACACGCGATTAGCGTTTGATGAATTCGCGGTAAGGGAGGGTTGGGGCTCCGAGCGGGAAGCGATCCAGGCCGGGCCTAGTCCGGCGGGTTGCCGGTATGGGCGCCGATCTGCAGGTAGCCCGGACTGGTGCGCACGGTGTCAACGTTGATGTCCCCGGCGAAGCCGCCCATGTCAATCACCGGCAGGGCCTGGTCGAAGTCCAGCCCGAGCCCGCTGAGGCCGATGTTGACGGGACCGAGTTCCAGCTCGCCGAGTTCGAAACTCACGTTCGGCGAGCCGTCGGCCACGAAGCGGCCCTTGGCCCCGAGCTTGACCTTGCCCAGCAGCTTGTTCTTCTTCTTGGCAACCAGCTTGACGCCGTCCTCTTCAATGCTGAGCTGCGGCTCGAGCAGGCCCTCGGCCTCGATCAGCGGCCCGAGCCGCTCCTGCAGGTGCTGTTCGGCGACCTTGATGGACAGGTAGGCGAAGTCCAGCGCGGTCAGTTCCGCCTTCTCGCCGCGCAGGATGCCGCGCATGTTGAAGTCGATGCCGCGGG
Organism: bacterium; assembly: GCA_020440645.1. Classification (GTDB taxonomy): domain Bacteria; phylum 4484-113; class 4484-113; order 4484-113; family JAFGCY01; genus JAHEFU01. Next base: position 20,107 of record JAGRNR010000017.1, read on the forward strand.
CCTCGAAATGCAGGTCCTCAACCGGGATGCCATCGATCACGGCATGCTCGCTCTCCACCGTGAAGCGTGGCAGGTAGCCGCGCAAGGTGCGGCCGAGCATGCCGCGGTGGATATTCACCCTGGCGTCTTCCGACAGCGCGAACTCGCGGCGCACGGCGGATTCGAGGCGGCGGTCGAGCTGGGGCATCAGGATGAAGTTGACGAGGCTGAGCAGCAGCACGAGCACGCTGGCCGTCCCGACCAGGATATTTCCCGCCAGGTTGCGGCGGCGGTGCTCCTGCCTGCTGTCCCGTTGCACATCCGACACATATCTATTATTACCGCCCAGCAGAATCTCTAGCAGTTTCAGGCAGATTCCCTTGACAAGGGACCGGTGGTCTGTTATTAAATGACCATCAGTCTCTTATGATGAGCAAGCAGGAACAGCAGGAATGGATCCGGGCGCGGCAGCCTGAGCAGATTGAGGAGCGCCGCCGGACGATCCTCGCCACGGCAAGGGAGATGCTGGCCGGGCGGGATTTCCGTGAGCTGAGCCTCAATGAGCTGGCGCGCCAGGCGGGCTTCACCAAGAGCAATCTCTACCGCTACTTCGGCTCGATGGAGGAGATCTTCCTCGAGATCTATGCGGAGGAGACCTGCGGCTGGTGCCGTGGCATGGCGGAAGCGCTGGACAGCCTGAAGCCTGGCTGCGGAGCGGATGCGATTGCGGCTGGCCTCGTGCAGCAGACCCTGCACCGGCGGCTGTTGCTGAAGCTGATGCCGATGCTTGGCAACGTGCTGGAGCGCAACAGCAGCGAGGAGGCGATCCTGCGTTTCAAGCTCGGCATGCTGGACGACCTGCAGCTGCTTGAAGCGGCACTGCGGCGCGTGTTGCCGGAGCTGCCGCAGGATGCAATGCCGCTCCTGACGCATGGCTTCCATGCCATGGTGGCCGGCATGGCCCAGTCCTGCGAACCGAATGAGGCGGTGCAGCGGGTGATGGAGCATCCGCGCCTGCAGGGCATGCGGATGGATGTGAACGAGAGGCTGACGAAGGCGGGCAGTGCCCTGATCAGGGGCCTGTGCATCTGATTATGACAACGGAGGCAAACATGGAAAGCACCGACAGGACGGGCTTTGGCCCGACGACGACGGCGGATGATGTACTGGCGGGGATTGACCTGCATGGCAGGCTCGTGCTCGTGACCGGCGCATCAAGCGGCATCGGTGCCGAGACGGCACGGGCCATGGCGGCGCGCGGGGCGCAGCTGGTGCTTGCGCTGCGAAACATGGAGAAGGGAGAGCAGGTGGCGCAGGAGATCCGCGCATCCACCGGTAATGCAGCAGTGGAGCTGCTGAAGCTGGAGCTGGACTCGCTGGATTCAGTGCGGGATGCTGCGGCGGAGTTCCTATCGCGGCATGACAGGCTGGACCTGCTGCTCAACAACGCCGGTGTGATGGCCTGCCCATTCGGGCATACCACCGACGGATACGAAATGCAGTTCGGCACGAACCACCTCGGGCATTTCCTGTTCACGGGACAGCTGCTGCCGGCACTGTTGCGCCCAAGCTCGGCGCGGGTTGTCAACCTCAGTTCGCGCGGGCACCGCTTCTCGCCGGTGGTGTTTGAGGACATCGGCTTTGAGCAGCGGGAGTACAACAAGTGGGCAGCCTACGGCCAGTCCAAGACCACCAACATCCTGCATGCGGTGGAACTGGACCGGCGCTTCGCGTCCCAGGGCCTGCGGGCTTTCGCCGTGCATCCCGGCGCGATCATCACTGAGCTGGGGCGGCACATGTCCGAGGAGGACATCGCGCAGATGACCGCGCGCATCAAGGATACGGACACACTGATCAAGAGCATCCCGATGGGCGCTGCCACGAGCTGCTATGCGGCAACTGCACCCGAGCTTGAAGGCATGGGCGGCCGCTACCTGGCGGATTGCCAGCTGGTGGAGATTGACGACGACCCGGCAGCGCTGCAGGGCCTGGCCTCCTACGCCGTTGACGCGGCCAGTGCCGCCAGGCTGTGGGAGCTGTCGGAACAGATGACCGGCGCGCAGTTCAGCGCGGCGGCAGCGGTATAGCCAACTAGCGAAAGGAGAAAGCAAATGGACAGGAAAGTGATTCTCGTGACCGGGGCATCCTCCGGCATCGGCAGGGCCACGGCCCTGCATTTCCAGCAGGCGGGCTGGAATGTGGTTGCCACGATGCGCAGCCCGGAGAAGGAAGCGGAACTCAACAAGCTTGAAAATGTGCTGGTAACGAGGCTTGACGTACTGGATTCGCAGTCGATCAGCGAGGCTGTCAACGCCGCGGTGGAACGCTTCGGCGGGATTGAGGTGCTTGTCAACAATGCCGGCTATGGTGCCTACGGCCCGCTGGAGGCCTTCCCGTTGGAAGGCATCCGCCGCCAGTTCGATACCAATGTACTTGGCCTGCTGGAGGTCACCAGGGCAGTGCTGCCGCATATGCGCAGGGCCGGCAGCGGACACATCGTCAACATTTCCTCAATCGGCGGGCGAGTTACTTTCCCGCTGGGCACGCTCTACCACGGTACGAAATGGGCCGTGGAAGGGATCTCGGAGGCGCTGAGCTATGAACTGCGGCATATTGGCATCCGGGTCAAAGTCGTGGAGCCCGGTGCGATTGCCACGGACTTCGCCGGCCGCAGCTTCGACTTCACCAATGACGAGGGCATGGCCGAGTACCAGCCGGTGGTGCAGAACCTCTGGAGCGGCTTCGGCGCTGCACTTGAGCAGACCTCTCCACCGAGTGTTGTGGCCGAGGTGATCATGTCGGCGGTGACGGATGGCAGCGACAGGCTGCGCTACCAGGCCGGGGATGATGCCGTGGCAATCGTGGCCCAGCGCGAGATGCATGGCGACGAGGCCTGGATGGCCGGCATCCGCCAGCGCTTCGGGATCCGCGGGTGATCAGTCGAAGCGCACCGCGTAGCGAACGCGCTGCTGGGCTTCATCGGTGTAGAGTGCACAGGGCTGGCCGTTGATCGTCTGCAGGTCCATCTGGATGTGATTCGAGGGCCAGGACTGGATGTTGTCAATCTTTTCATGCTGCCAGGCGCCGGAGCCGTCGGTCTCGCTGTTGAGGGCGAAGTACAGCTTGTAGTCCCCGGTGAAGTACATGATCCCGGGACCGGCGGTCGTGTAGCAGAGCAGCGGCACATGCCCGTCGAGCACGATGTCGCCCAGTGTGGATCCATGCAGGATCGTGGTGTCCGGGTCCAGCCAGCGGTACTCGAGCGTGAAAGTGTCAGTGATGCCGTGCTGCACAACATAGCAGAAGCCGACGGCCCCGGCCTGGCCAACCATGTTGCCGGGAATCAGCCTCTCAACCGGATCGCTGAGCTCGAACAGCTCGCTCCAGTCAAACTGTGAGCTGCCACTGGCAGTGGATGAGCGCATCAGCGAGACCCTGCCCTTGAGGCCGGCTTCATCCCACCTGTTATGGAGTATCACCGGGCTGCCGGCGAAGACCCCGACGCTTGGCAGGCTGCCGCTGCGTTCGTGGTTGTCAGCGCGAACGACGGTCCAGCCGCTGGCGCCGTACTGGTCGTCCGAGACCGCATAGCGCAACCCGGTGTTCGTGATGTCATCGTAGGCAATCGCCGGGAAGCCGTTCACCATCTCCAGATCACATTCGTCGCCAATCCAGCCGGCGTAGTCATCCACCGTGATGCTCTGCCAGTCCGCTGCACTGCTGCCCTGGGGCGTGCTGGCATGACTGTAGATCAGGTCGTGCGGCGGGGGATTCTGTCCCCAGGCGATGGCCGGACGGCCGTTGATGTTCGCCAGCGAGGCGTTCTCGCCGGGATAGCCGTTGCTGCCATCCTCCACCACGACATGCTGCCAGTCCCCGGGGTCGGCTCCGTATGGCGTTGCGGCAACCGCGTACATGAGCTTTGTATCCTGCTGGTAGACCGCCGCCGGGTAGCCGTTGATCTCACGCAGGCTGAAGCCGATGTTCGTGGCGGAGAGGGACTTGTTGAGATCCAGCGTCAGCCAGCCGGTGCAGGTCATTTCCACCGCGAAGGCGGAAATGGCACCCTGATCATCCTGGACCTGCACCGTGATGTTCCAGCGCCCGGGGTGCGGCAGGCTGTAGCTGAGCGTTGCCAGTCCCTGGGCGGCGGCCTCCTGCCCGGGTTCGCCGAAGAGGTTGTCGCCGTCCAGATCCCAGGCGTAGTCAACGATGCTGCCATCCGGGTCCATGGACTGCGTGGCATCCAGGTTCACAATCGTGCCCAGCGGGCCCTTCTCAGGGCTTGCCGTCAGGAAGGCTTCAGGTGCGGAGTTGCCACCGCTGCCATCCGTTGCCAGGAGGCCGTCCTCGATCGCAGGCGAAGCGGCACTGCCCTGCGCTGGGACATAGCCGAGCACAGTGCAGTACACGTTACGCAGTGGACTGAGGAAGCCGGCCTGGGTCCCCGGCGGCAGGTAGACATCCGCTTCATGGACCGAGAAGGGACCGAACCAGTCCCAGCGGCCTGTGTCGAAGTCGGCAACGGCCACCCAGTAGGGAGCGGAGGGATCGCCGGACTGGCCGACCAGCGCTTCGTCACTGACATGCAGGCGGAAACGTTGCGGCAATTCACCGGCCGGCAGGTTCAGGCTGTACATCGCCCAGGCTGGCTGGCCGGGCTGCACATCCAGCGCGTATGCGTCACTGCCTGCTACCGGATGGTTGCCGGCACCCTGGTCGAGGCTGTAATCGGTACCGATGAAGGAATATGCCTTCTCACTGCTGGTGCGCAGCACTGCTGCATCCACCGGCAGTCCAGCGAGGCCGGGAAGTTGTGTTGCAGGCAGGAAGCTGATGCTGCCGGACTGCAGGTTCGCCGGAAGCTGCGGTGAGAGCTGTCCTGTCGCCGCTTGATGGTTGGCGCTGCAGGAAACGAGCACGCCGCACAGGGCAAGCGAAGCAAACAGCCGCATGCTGGCAGGAATTCGCATACCGGTCTCCTTTGCCGGAGATTGCGGCGGCAAGTCGATTCGCCGCGCGGGGATATCAAATAAAGTATATGTCATATCTGTTTTATCCGCTACATTTGGATAACATGCGGCTAAGTGAGCCCACCAAATCCAGTTGATCCGCGATCTCCACACTTTCGCAAGACTCAGGCTTCATGATTTGGGTAGTGATAGTTGGCCAGCCTGGCCAAGAGGGATCATATGTTCAAGCAAAGCAACATCCTGGCGCTGCTCGGGGCCGCAGTATTCATTGTGCTGCATGCAGCCAGCCCTGCATCAGCCGCGCCAATGACTGAGCGGAATGAAGGCAACTGGGAGATCAGTGTGGAGTATCCGCACTTCAACTCCGGCAGCCAGGTCGCCACGCTGGCCAACGCAATCGGCGAAGCTAAGACCCTTGTCGAGTTCCACGACTTCCTCAATGAGGCGATGCGTGAGATTCCGGAGCTGCGAAGCTACGGATCACCGGCGATGTTCTACCTCGAGGCCAAGCCCGTGGTCACACTGGACATGCCCGGCCTGTGCAGCGGCTACGTCGAGCGCTATGCGGCGACCGGCGGCGCCAATGGCATGAGCTCTTTCAGTGTGGTGAACTATGCGTTGGATGGCAACCGGCCGCGCGCGCTTGGGTTGTCAGACTTCTTCCTGCCGGGCACCGACCCGTATGGGACCTGCTACCAGGTTGCCAGGGAGGAACTGCTGGCGCAGGACAGCCCGCCTAGCTACGTGTCTGATGGCAGCTGGACGGAATTGAGCCGGGAGCAGATTGACCGATTCGTGCTGGCCCCCGGCGGCATCATGTTCCTGTTCGACAAGGGTGAGCTCGGCGCCGGGGCGGAAGGCACGGCCAGCGTGATGTGCCCCTGGCAGTCGCTGGATGGAATCAACTACGGCGGTTTGATTGCCCCGCTGTTCAAGTCCAGCGGTGGCGGGATGACGCCCGCTGACGACCAGCGCTACGACCTCGGCATCCTGCAGGACAAGCAGTGGGTGCTGTATGAGATCCAGTACATGGATGACACGAAGGAAAGTGCGGCGCAGAACGCTGACGGCAGCCTGGTGGATTCCAGCTGGGTGCAGTTCAATTCCGACAACAGCGTCAGCGGCCGGGCCGGCATCAACAGCTTCAGCGGCAAGTACACGGTGACTGACAATGGCGGCATCAAGCTCAGCAACCTGGCGATGACCAGGGCGCTGAACCCGGACGGGATTGATGCGCACTTCGAGCGCTTCATTCCCTCCGTCGTCAGCTGGCATCTCGAGAATGCGGTGCTCTACCTCGACCTGCCGATGGACGGTGGGATCATGGTGTTCATGATGAGCGGGGTGGACGGCGCGCTGTAGCGGATTGGCAACAGGAGAATGCAGACAGGCCGGTCCTGCGGGGCTGGCCTTTTCTATTCGAGTCCGTCAAGGAAGCTGCGGGCCAGCGCCAGGATATCAACGCGCTCCGCTTCGTCCATCCTGTCCCATGTGCGGTACATCATCGCCATGCGCGGGTTGGCTGACAACAGGGAGCGGTGGCGCTCGAGGAAATCCCAGTAGAGGTAGTTGAAGGGGCAGGCGTCCTCCCCTGTGCGCTGCTTCACGTCATAGCGGCAAGAGCGGCAGTAGTCCGACATGCGCTTGATGTAGCTGCCGCTGGAGGCATAGGGCTTGCTGCCGAGGTAGCCACCGTCGGCGAACTGGCTCATGCCCGTCACGTTTGGCAACTCGACCCACTCATAGGCATCGGCATAGACCACGAGGAACCACTCGTTGACATCATCCGGGTGGATGCCGGCCAGCAGCGCGAAGTTGCCCAGCACCATCAGGCGCTGGATATGGTGCGCATAGGCATGCTGCCGGGTCTCGCTGACGCACTGCCTGAGGCAGTTCATTTCCGTGTTGCCATCCCAGTAGAACCAGGGCAGGCGGCGCGTGGCATTCAGCGCATTGAGCTCGCGGTACTGTGGCATGCGCAGCCAGTAAATGCCGCGCACGAACTCACGCCAGCCGATCACCTGCCGGATGAAGCCCTCGACGGCATTCAGCGGTGCTCGGCCTTCAAGGTAGGCCTGCTCAGCGGCCAGTGCGCATTCCAGCGGGTCCAGCAGGCCGCAGTTGAGGTACATCGAAATGTGCGAGTGGTACATCCAGGGCTGGCCGGAAAGCATCGCGTCCTGGTAGTCGCCGAAGTCTGCCAGCCGCTCCGAGATAAAGAGCCCAAGGGCAGCAAGCGCATCCCTGCGGGTGACGGCAAAGTGGAATGGTTCGAGATCACCGAAATTGTCCGGGAAGCGTCTGGCAACGAGCTCCAGCACGTCCAGCGTGATCGCATCCGGCTCAACCATGTGCGGCTGCGGAATCAGCAGGCCGGAGGATGGTGGCCGGCGGTTCTCGCTGTCAAAGTTCCAGCGTCCACCGAGCGGCTGCCCACCTTCCATCAGGATGCCGAGTTTCCTGCGCATCTCGCGGTAGAAAAATTCCATGCGCAGCTGCTTCCTGCCCCTGGCCCAGTCCGCGAACTCGTCGAGGGAACAGATGAAGCGGCTGTCAGCGAGGATCCCAACGGGCAGGCCGAGCTCGCGTTGCCATTGCAGCATCTCCTGCAGCACGCGGTACTCACCGGGCTGTGTCAGCTCGACACGTTCAGAGCCATGCCGCTTGATCGCCCGCCGCAGTTCGCCGCCGAGGCTGCCGCTGTTGTCTGGGTCATCGAGGCGGATGTAGTCAACCCGGTAGCCAGCGGCACGCAGTTCATCTTTAAAGTGGCGCATGGCGGAGAAGATGAAGGCGATCTTCTTCCTGTGGTGCCTGACGTAGCTGGCCTCCTCCAGCACTTCGCACAGCAGCACGACATCACGCTGCCTGTCAACGCCGGACAGGCTGGGCAGTGAGCGGCTGAGCTGGTCGCCAAGCACGAGGCGCAGGCAGGACATGCGGGCATTCTACCGCTGCGGCAGGAGGCCGGACCCAGCCACCATACTTTCATCACATCCCGGCCAGAGAACGTCTGGCTCAGCGTACGGCCAGTTCCAGGAAGGGTCCTGTCAGGAATTCGCAGGAAAACCTTGCCGGGTTGGCAGCCTGGACTGCGTCCATCATCTGCTCAACCAGTTGCATGTGTTCAGCGGCCTCCTGGTTCTCAACAATGCTGTGATGGGAATTGAACCAGAACCTGAATGGCCCACCGGCGGCTGGATTCGTGCTCAGCTGCTGGGGGCCTCCGATCCGCGAATCGAGGATCGCCTGCAGTACACGCAGGTCAGGATTGGCGTGCTTGCCATTGCCGCAGAACAGATAGTCGTCCGCAGTCACCCGCCGGCAGAATTCCTCGTCCAGGTTATGTTCCGAGCCGTGATGCTGCACCTTCAGCACATTCACATGGATGTTGCCATCCTGGTCCAGCCGGTTTATGTGCTCCAGTCCCCGCAGGATATCCAGGTGGTGCCCGTCGCCGGTCATCAGCACGGTCCTCTCCCTGGTCCGGGTCCGCTCCACCACGAGAAACATCAGGGATGCCAGATTCGCTTCCGTTACCTTGCTGCGCTTGCCGAGCCCACTGCTGGCCTTACGCATTTCAATTTCAGCATCCAGTTCCAGTTTCAGCGCAGCATCCAGTGCCTGGGCGGCGGGGAACCAGCTGCCGGTGCCCACGGAATTGCCCATGTCCCCTTCGTCGCGGGCCATCTCGCGCTGCAAGCCGGCGAGTGAAGCCGTATGATTCCTGAGCCAGTCATCCCACTCATCGCGCAGCCTTTCGAGATCCTCCTGCGCCGGACCGATGATGTAAAACTCCATTTTCCCGACCTTGGCCGGTGCGGCATTCCTGCCGCGAAGCAGCATCAGCTTGCCATCTGCGGGTTCGTTGACGGGAATGCCGAGCTGCTCGGCCGAGATCCTGTGCCGCAGTTCGATTGCCTGCCTGACGCTCGTTGCCAGCATGGAGTAGTCATCTGCAATCCCACCCGCCTCGGGAAGCGTGCTCAGGTGGAACAGGGCTGCCCGGGATGCGAGCATCTCTGAGATGCCAACGGCATTCTCCCCGACCATGTCGCTGAAGGAATTGTGCCAGAATCCGCCGATCTCCGGCATCCGCGGCAGGTCCGGCTCCGGAAAGGAAGGATTGCCGGAGGCATGCTGGAAGTCATGGACCTTCCACTGGACATGCGCTTCAAGCAGCGAAAGTATCCCGGCAATGTGGTCCTCGTCAATATGGGTGACGCAGACCTTGTCAAGCCTGTGGCCAGCGATCCGCATTTCCGCCAGCGCCGGGGCGACATGCTCAGCGAATGATGCCGCCATGCCACCGTCCACAAGTACGTGGCGACCGGATGAGCCAAGCAGGATGCAGTCTCCCTTGTCGGACTGGAACACCTTGATATTCATGACTTCCTCTCCTGCCTGGTTCCGGCTGTGGCTGCTTCGCGGATGCAGGCCTCAGGATTGATCCGGCCGAAACCCGCGGAATCCGACCAGCTGAAGTCCATGCCCGGCAGTGGCTGGGCCGTTCGCCTGACAATCCCCTCTATCTGTGCGGCGGACAGGCCGGGATTTGCGCTGAGCATCAGCGCAGCCACGCCTGCCACATACGGGCTGGCCATGCTGGTCCCTGTCATTGCTATCCAGGGGGAATCGGCGGCTGCGAATCCATTAGCCGCGATGACGTTCGTCCCCGGGGCCGCCACATCGGGTTTGTGCCTGCCGTCCCGCGTCGGACCCTGGCTGCTTGATATGTTGATCCGTTCCGCTGACTCATCCAGGTTCGCCACGCCAAGCACCCGCAGGCCGCAGGCGAGGGAACTGATCGAACTGTTGTCAACATTGGATGCAGGACTGAAGGAGGAAGGCCAGAACCATCCGTCGGGCCCGAACCTGCGCGGGTCGTCACGCTCAATCCATGCATGGTAGTTCCCGTCGCGCACATCCCGCCCGTGCAGCCTGACGGTCCAGACCCCGGAAGGGATGCCGACATGCGCGTGGGAGGAGAAATAAGGGGAAAGGAACACACTGATCAGGTTGCAGCCATTGGCATGGTAGTAGAGCTCGTTGTAGAGGCTGACGAGGCATTTCTCCGGCAGGGCCAGATTCTCAATGTACTCGCCGGGCTCCACCGGGCCGATCCAGCGTTCGCTGCCAGGTGGCCGCAGTGATACGGCAAACCTGTCCTGCGGCTCGTACCAGACCTCCAGCTCATTCTCGGATCCATCAACTATGCCATTGCCACCCACCACGAGCTCGATGTCTCGGTCCAAGCCGGCTGCAGCGATCCTGCCACTTGAATGGATCCGGCCCATGATGAAGCCAAGGTCACCGTCAGCGGACGGAGCCTCCTGGCCACTGTTTCCGGCGGCAACGCTGACCGCGCGACCCGGCTGGCTGAGCGCATAGTCTATCCAGCGGTTGATTGCCGAACTGGAATCATGCGCGTGTCCGTTGGTACCCAGGCTGACGTTTATGGACAGGGCCATGCCCAGCCTGCCGGCAATTGTCAGCAGGTACTCCACGGCGTTGGCAAGGCATGTGCTGTCATAGAAGGACTGATGGCGGGTCAGGTTGTCACGGTCCAGGTTGATGAGCACACCCGCGATCAGTGCCTGCGGTGCCACACCGGCGTTGCCAGCGGCGATCGATGCCACATGCGTCCCGTGTGAGCCGGGCTGCATCTGGGATTGCGGCTCCAGGCGGTAGGCCGGGACCCGCAGATTCCGCGCCGCTGCCAGTGCTGCCTGCATATGGCCAGCGGTGATTTCCGAACCGAACATGCACTTGCCGAACCCCGGGGCCGGCCGGCCGGTGCCACCCTGGTCCCAGATGCTGTGCCAGCGGGTGCTGCCGTCCGCCCTGATGAAATCCGGATGGGTGAAGTCGAATCCACCGACATCAATGATCCCGATGAGCACACCGGCACCGTTCCCGTGCAGGTCAGAGGCCGCCACGGAACGCCGCCTGCCCGGTCCGGAGCCCGTGCTGCGCGAGGACCGCAGGGTCACGGGCAAGCGCAGTGCTTCCCCCGGCTCTATCAGCGCAACCAGCGGATCGCTGGCCAGTCTGGCGATCTCACGGGGTGACAGCGTCATTACCTCCATGCTGCCTGAACGACGCGAGGATCCGGCCTGCTCGCTGGAATGCCCTGATTCCGCATGCCGCTGGACAAACACGTTGACAAGATTCACATCATCAAGCTCACTGATCTTCTCGCGCCGGCGAATAGATGGGGCGAAACTTGCGGCGCTTTCCAGTGGCGCCGGGCTGCCTGCCGAGAGTGGCATGCTCAGCGGGATCATCTCAGCCGCCTGGGCGGCACGTTCGCTGTTCACTTCGGGCCGGGCATTGGCATACAAGCGCAGCCTGGGATGCAATTTCGCACTGATTCTGGAATCATCTCTGTTTGACATGCTGACTCCTTTGTGTCAGCCGGACGCTTAGCAGTGAAGTCCGGATCCTGATGCCATTATAAGCAGCAACATGGAATGTTAACAAGTCCGGGAGGATTCGCTAGTTGCAGATGATGCTTACTGCAATCATCATCATTGTTGGCACGGCCCTGGCGGCATACCTGATGTTCTCGCGCACACTGCGCCGGAGCACTGACTGGAAGGCGACCGTCACGCCGCTGGCCTCGATCATGGGCAGCGGCTTCCTCGTCAGCGCGCCGCTGCTCGCCGGCAGTGTCGGCAATTTCTCCCTGCCCAGCATGGCCGGGCTGCTGCTGCTGGCCTATCTGGTCGGCTCCGCGATCCGCTTCAACATCCGTCACTTCGAACCGATCGAGAACAAGGGCCGCGGCGCTGCACAGGATGTCGGCTGGCTGTCACGTGTGGTGCTGGCCGGGGCCTACTTCATCACCGTCAGCTACTACCTGCAGCTCTTGGCGGCCTTCGTGCTGAATGCACTCGGTACCCACAGCCAGCTGCTGGCACGCTGCATCAGTACCGGGATCCTGCTGTTCATCCTCGTGATCGGCGTCTGGAAGGGACTGGAGCTGTTCGAGGGCCTGGAGCGCTACACCACCGCGCTCAACCTGGCGATGATCGGCGCACTGCTGGCCGGGCTGGCGGTGCACAACATCAGCCTGGCAACGACCGGGCAGTGGAGCATGCCGCAACTCAACACTGCGATCGGCATGCACGACCTGCAGGTGCTGCTCGGGATGCTGATCATCGTGCAGGGCTTCGAAACCTCGCGCTACCTCGGCGATGAGCATCCGGCGGAGCAGCGCATCCGCACGATGCGCAATGCACAGCTGATCTCCAGCGTGATCTACCTGCTGTTCATCGGGCTGGTGACGGTGCTGTTCCACTCCGGGCTGGGCAGCGACGTGACGGCAATCATCGGGATGGTGCAGCCGGTCTCAGTGGTGCTGCCGGCGCTGATCCTCGTGACGGCGATCGGCAGCCAGTTCAGTGCGGCGGTGGCTGACAACGCCGGCGCCGGCGGGCTGGTGGAGGAACTGTCGCTCGGCCGCCTGCCGCAGCGTTACGCCTACCTGCTGATATCGGTGGTGACGATCACCCTGACCTGGCTGACGAACGTGAATGCGATCATCGCCTATGCCTCGCGCGCCTTCGCTGTGTATTACACCCTGCAATGCCTGGTGGCCCTGCTGGTGGCGGCCGGGGACGGGAAGATCACCGGGCGGCACTGGCGCATCGCGCTTTACGGAGCGCTGGCACTGGCCTGCGCGGCGGTGGCGGTGCTGAGCATCCCGGCCGGCTGAGCTGAGCACAGGCCTGTGGACAAGCCCAGGTTTTCCGGCTGCAACTAATTGCCCGGCGGGTTACTCTAATGGCCGGGCTGCCTCTTCCAGACTGCAGTCCGGGAGACGCGAAATTGCAGAAGCCGAGAATCGCATTCAGTCCAGTGCTGGCCACGGTCCTCCTGTGTCTTGCGGCCACGTCATGCGGCGGACGGGCCAGTTCCGTTGAAGCCTCCGCTGCGGTGGACACTGCACAGTCCGGCATGCCCGCCGGCTTCAGCCTCGATGCACCGGCCGAGATCCTGCGCGGAGCATCAGCGGGCAATGAGGACTACCTGCCGCTGCACCTCGGCTCTGAGTTCGCGGCCGCGCTGCCCCATAATCGCTGCACTGTGTTCGCAGATGAGGCGATCCTCGAACCGGCCTGGGGCGGGGAAACGCGCACCGGGGATGGGCTGGCATACTGCATCTACCGCATGCAGGCCGCTGCGGACAGCCAGTCCGCCGTGCTTGAGCTCACATGGAGCGGACTCCCGCCGGCCGGCGGGACTTGCTTCATCGGACTTGCCAACTGGGACAGCGGCCGCTGGCAATGGCAGGCCCTGCCGGCGGATGACAAGCTGCAGCTTGCTGACATGTCCAGCCTGGCGGACCAGTCGCAGCATTGCCTGGCAACGGTCCTGCTGACAGGGCAGACGGCATGCGTGCTGGCGGAGATCAGCCTGTCGGAGCCACCTGCCGTGCTGAGCTACCCGATCGTGGACAGCGGGCAGGACACGAGCCATGATGTGAACGGCCAGCTGGTCAATCCCCTGCCCGGCCAGCCCTTCCACGGCCAGGATGCGCAGTATGACGGGCTGCAGCCCAGCTACACGGACAATGGCGACGGCACCATCACTGACAACAACACCGGACTGATGTGGGTGCAGACCCCTAACAACCTGCAGAAGGTGACCTATGCACAGACCGCGGGAATCGCAGCCGGCCTGAACACTGGTGGCTACACCGACTGGCGCGTGCCGACGATCAAGGAGCTGTACTCGCTGATAGATTTCCGTGGCAAGACCGGGATGAGCGCCGCGGATGGCGTTCCCTACATTGACACCAGTTACTTCGACTTCATCTATGGCGACGAAAGCCAGGGCGAGCGCCACATTGATGCACAGTACTGGAGCTCGACGCAGTACGTCAGCACCACAATGGACGGGGCAGTGACGAACTTCGGCGTGAACTTCGCGGATGGCCGGATCAAGGGCTACGGCCTGACCGACCCCTTCAACCAGCCGATGCGGCAGTTCCTGCGCTGTGTGCGCGGCAACCCGCAGTATGGCATCAACCAGTTCACTGACAACGGTGACGGCACCATCACCGACGAGGCAACGGGCCTGGACTGGATGCAGCTTGACAGCGGATCTTTCGACGCCGGCCCGCGTGGCGATGGCACGCTGAACTGGCAGGAGGCGCTGGCCTGGGCGGAGAACCTGGAGTACGCCGGCCACAGCGACTGGCGCCTGCCGAATGCCAAGGAACTGCAGAGCATCGTGGACTACAGCCGCAGCCCGGCAACGACCGCATCGGCGGCGATTGACCCGCTGTTCGAAAGCACGCCGATCATGGATGAAGGTGGCAGCCTGGACTGGGCCCAGTACTGGAGCAGCACCAGCCACTTCGACGGCCAGCCCGAGCTGCTTGGCAACCGGGCCTGCTACGTCTGCTTCGGTGAAGGCCAGGGCTTCATGGAGGTGCCGCCCGGCAGCCAGCAGTACCAGTTCTGGGACGTGCATGGGGCCGGCTGCCAGCGCAGTGACTTAAAGGACGGCGACCCGGCAGACTACCCGCACGGCTTCGGCCCGCAGGGTGACGTGCAGCGGATCTTCAACATGGTGCGCTGCGTGAGCGGCGGCCTGCTGGACTGAACTGCAGCGCATCATTCGCCGATGCAGTATACGTTCGTGTCCCAGCTGCCGAAGTACAGCCTGTGGTCCGCACTGATCGCAGCATTGCTGCGCACATCATGCCCGGTGGTGTATTTCCAGAGCTGTGTGCCATCCGGGTTGACGGCATACATCGTGTTGTCCAGGCTGCCGATGTAGGTGACGCCACGCACATCCACCAGCGGGTCCGCCAGGATGTCGCCACCAGTCGGGAAGCTCCAGTCGAGGCTGCCATCCGGATGCAGGGCATACAGCTTGTTGTCATCGCAGCCGAACAGCACCGTACCGTCCCAGCCAATGGCCGGTGCACTGTGGATCGGGCCGCCGGCCGTGAAGGTCCATTGCTCGGATCCGTCCGCACTCAGGCAGTAGAGCTTCCCATCGAGGCTGCCGAAGCAGATGTTGCCATCATCATCCACGGCCGGTGATCCCAGCAGGTCGTCTCCCGCCGGGAATGTCCAGCGCAGTGCACCGTTGAGGTCAAGGCTGTACAGGTTGCCATCCACGCAGCCGAAGTAGATGTTGCCGGCAGAGTCCACGGCGGGGGAACTCCTGATTGAGCCGGTGGATACAAAGCTCCAGTGCAGTGTGCCATCCGGCCGCAGCACACGCAGGCGGGAATCCCAGCCGCCGAAGATCACCCGGCCGTCCTTCCAGACCAGCGCGCCGCCGCTGATCCAGTCCAGGGTGCTGTACATGCCCAGCAGCTGCCCGACCGGGCTGACGACATACAGCCTGTCATCACCGCAACCGAAAACGAGGGTGCCGTCATCCGTGATTGCGGCCGGGGACTCGACCCAGCCCGTGGTGGTGTAGGTCCAGCGTTCCGTGCCGTCCGGCCGGATCGCATGCAGGGCATTGTTGTCACTGCCGATGTAGACGGTGCCGTCGGCACCGATGGCGGGCGAGGCGTTGACAACGGCAGCGCCGGTGTCATAGGTCCAGGCCAGCGTGGCACTGTCCGGCCCGGCGAATGGACTGCGGCGGCGCATGCCGTAGTCCAGCCCGTCCATTGCATGCTGCCCGGGTAACGCGATGCCCATGCTGGCAGTGGCGGTTGCACCACGGTCATCAGTCACCCGCAGCAGTGCAATGTAGGTGCCGCGTTCAGGATAGGTGTACGTGCAGCTGGCAGCGCCGCCGGACTCCTCGAAGCTGCCGTCGCCATCCGGGTCCCACTCGTACTGCACGATGTTGCCATCAGCATCTGAACTCGCGGAGGCATCGAAGCTCACCGTGAATGGTGCGCAGGTAGAGCTGTGGTCAGCCGTGAGCACGGCCACGGGTAGCTGGTTGGCGGGGTCCTGCCCGCCGACGAGGATCGCCAGGCTGTCAACGTCCCAGTTGCCATGGTTGTCAACCACCCGCAGGCGAAGGTTGTACAGGCCGGGGCTGGTATAGACGTGCTCGAGCTGAGCGACGGAAGCGAAGTCATCGTCCGACCAGGCATCGTAGCTGCCGTCGCCGTCGAAATCCCAGCCACCGCCGGTGATGCTGCCATCCGGGTCCGTGGACTGCGTGGCGTCCAGGCTGACGGCCAGCGGTGCCTCACCCTGACTCGGACTGGCCAGCGCGAGCGCCACCGGCCGGCCATTGGCGGACAGCAACACACTTAGTACTGCCAGGGCCTGCATCGTGCCATCCACACCGTGGGCACGTACCGCAGGGCGCAGAACACCCGGCAGGGAGGTGTCGAGTGCCACCGTTGCCAGCGGGCTGTTGATGACATCCCACTCACCGTCACCGTCAGTGTCGTAGTCAAAGCTTACGGCACCGGCTGCGCTGAGCTGGACCGCTTCCCCGATCCCTCCGGATGCCGCACTGACCGTGATTTCCAGCGGCAGCGGGGCACCTGGCAGGGGCCGGCCGGACACAATTCCGCTTGGAGCGGAGCTGTTGCCCGAGCGGTCAATCGCCGACACCCGCAGCCAGTGGGTCACTGCCGGCAGGGGCAGCAGCATTTCCCGCCGGCCCTGCAGCGACAGGACGCTTGTCACTCCAGCGGATTCGGGATTCGTGAAGTATCGCGTTGCGTAGTGGATGCGGTATCCAGCAAGGTCATCCGCCGAAATGGCGTCCCAGCCCAGCAGCAGTCCACCCTGCAGCGCTGTCACATGCAGGCCGTCAGGAACCGGCGGAGCCAGCTGGTCCAGCGGATCCAGCGGGTCGGCGGCCACGCAGACCAGGTCGAGTGTGCTCTCTCCTGCCGCCAGCACCACGATGAACAGGTTGCCAAGCGGGCTGAGCAGGCCTGGTTCGCCAGCCGTTGCCAGCCGGAGCTGGCCTTCGCTGATTGGCCCGCGCCACTGCCAGCGCCCATGCGCATAATCCGACAGGCCGACGTAGAAGCCCTGCCCGGCGATCCGGTTGGCATCGATGCTGACAATCCCCGGGTCCATGCCGGACATCCCGAGCCGGTACATCGCCCAGGCCGGACCGGAAGCGCCTGAGTGCAGGCGCGAAGCCTGACCGTAATCCGTCACAGTGCCGGATTCCAGGTAGCGCTGGCTGCCGGCCAGCACCAGGCTGTCCGCTCCCGTGGCTGACGCGTAACGGCCGTCAGCTGATTCCCAGGGCTGTATCGAATCAACGGGAAGCTGGGCTGGTACGACGGATTGCATGCCACCCTGAGCCGGCAGCACGGGGCCGTCCAAGGGAGCAGTGCCGGGGGCTGAACAGGAAATGTGGATTGCAAGCGAAACGAGCAGCAGCAATGCAAGGCAGCGGCTGAGGGACATACTGGCCTCCTTTGCCCGCCCGGCAGCCGCCCGGCGGGACTTTCCGGATGTCCCGCTCTAGCTTAATGACATATATATTATATCTTTAATATCTGCTATGTGTTTAGCAGGCAGTTCGAATCAGTCCGGCCAGCGGACCATGTTGCAGTAGCGTTCCATCATCGCGATGGAGATGGCGTCGGCGGAGTTGACCCGCCGCCCATAGATCTCGCCCTGGCTGAACCACCAGGGGAACCACAGCTTCCACTCCGGCAGCACCGCACCGCAGCGATGGGCCAGCTCATGCAGCAGCAGCTGCACGTCACTGGCTGAGCAGCCCTGCGCGACGTCCTCGCGCAGGCGGATAGAGTTTGTCAGCAGCGGGATGGTGTGCCCGCGCGGGTTGCGGATGCCGCGGGCCTCGTCAGCGTACATCGGCATTATGCGGAAGCGTACGCTGCGCAAGGCTGCCAGCATGCTGCTGCGCCAGTAACCCCCGGGCTGCACCTGCAGCACGCGCCAGGTCTCGCACAGCAGCGGGAAGAATGGCTGCGCGCGCTCGCGGATGCGGAAATCCACCGGTATGTCATGCAGCACTTCGAACGGGGAGCCGGGCCGCGCGGACCCGGCAGCTGAGTTGCCAGCCAGCCGGCAACGCGCGCAGCCCATCGCAGTGCAGTCAGTGCAAAGTGGCATCCGCAGCAATCATAGCGCCGGACCTAATACCAGCTCAGGCAGCGGATTTCCTTGGTATTGCCACTCCAGTACACGTAGGCCAGCACGGGCTTGCCGTTCACCACGGTCCCATTCAGTTCGCACTCGTACTCACCCATGTAGTTCCAGACCAGTTCCGGCTCGCTCCAGGCTATGGCGTCATCATCGCTGGCCCGGACCTTCAACAGGCGGCTGGTCGGTCCGTCCTGGTAGTAGATCTCCGGCCGGCCATCGACGGCCAGGCAGACATTGGCAATCGAGCTGTCTGCATATTCGGTCATCTCAGTGGGCCAGGCATTGCCATCGCCGTCCAGCGACCTGATGAACGAACCGGCCGGGGCGGTCTTGCCAAGCTCGCTGCCAACATAGGCCGGCTTGCCGTTCACATCCACGAAATTGCCGCGCGTTGTCCAGCCTTCAAGCACTGTGGGCGCATCCCAGCTCGTGCCGTCGATATTGCTGGCAGAGGTGATGTAGGTACCGGTGTGAACCAGTCCGTTGCGGTAGCCGGCGGCGATGATCGGATCCTTGAACAGCCCGTCAGTCGCCCGGCCCAGTGTGATGCTCTCAAAGTCCACGCCGGGGGCGGCCATCAGCGCGATCTGTGGCAACTTCCAGGTTGTACCCATGCCGTCATTGGCCTGGAAGTACAGCACATAGCTGGAGCCGCTGGACTTGGACGGGTCATAGACCGCGACGCAGGGGATGGTGTTGATCACGCGCAGGCTGGAACCGATGCCGTAGTTGTTGCCTCCATCAATGAGGCTCGGGTTGGACCAGCCTGTGGCGGCGAAATCATCCGCCTTGACGCAGTAGAGGTCGTAGCCGCTGTTGCCGGTCTGGCCATAGGCGATGATCGGGATCCCACCGGGCAGCACGTCCATGCTGGGGGAATAGCCGGCCTTCAGCGCCGGGGAAACCGGATTGGTATAGCCGGCCCAGCTGCTGCCATTGGCTGTGATGGCGCGCACGAAGCACAGGTCATCCTGCTGGAAGCGGTAGAAGGCGACGCAGGCCCGGGCCTCCGCCCCCGTACCGGAGGTGCACATCGCCAGGCGGTAGCGCGTGTCCATGTTGCCGACGATGCCATTTGTCTGCCAGCCCTTGGTGAGCGTGACGGGGAAAGTCACGCTATGTGTCGCCAGGTAATTGTCAGTCACGCGCAGGGTGACCTGGTTGGCACCGGCCAGCGTGAAGGTCCACTCAGCAAGCGGACTGTCGGAGACATACTCATAGCCGCCGCCGTAAGCAAAGTCCCATTCGTACTTGGTGATGTAGCCGCCCATCCCGTCAGTCGAGCCTGAGGCATCAAACTGTACGGTGAGCGGGCCTTCCCCGCTTTCCGGGCTGCGCGTGAAGCTGGCCGTCGGTGCGGAGTTTGCCGGGTCTATCGCGGCAAAACTGACGACGTATGTATTCTGCTGGCCCAGGTTGTCAGTGGCCCGCACCGTCGTATCGTAGTTGCCGGCGCTGAATTCGTGGATGCCCAGGCCGTCAAGGTTGCCTTCAACATCCCAGTTGCCGTCGCCCTCCCAGTCGAAGTCGAAGGATTCGATGCTGCCACCGTAGGAACGGCTGCCGGATGCGTTGAAGCTGACCACTCGTGGTGCAATGTTCTTCAAGGGGTTCGGATCCAGGTCCGTCGTGACCTGCATCTGCGGCAGGGTGTTGTTGCCGGCCAGCACATAGTCGAGGATGAAGCTGCCATTGTCCAGCGAGGCCACCAGCACATAAGTATTGGCACCCGGGCTGATGTAGTCAGCGAAGCCGGGCAGAGTGGCCTTCCAGTCCTTGGACAAGGTGTACCAGTCCCAGCGGCCGAGCGAAAAATTCGCAATTGCTACGTATACATCCTGCGGGGTATCACCAGCATCACTCCAGCCGAGCACCAGCTGTTTCTTGCCGCCGTATTCAGCCAGGTTGCTGAAGCGGTAGATCGCGTAGGCGGCATCATCCTGGAAGATGCGGCCGGAAGCACCGGCATACTGCGGCGTGAAGTTGGCGGCATCGACTTTGTTATGCTGCAGTGACGCTTCCCATTCGGTTCCGAGGCAGAGCCGGTCCTCATCGCTGGGCGGGGCTGAAGCGGAGCGCGGGGCGTCCTGCGGGAGTGCCAGGAATCCAGCCAAGCCGCCAGCCACAACATCGGCAGCCTCAATATTGCTGGCCGGTGATGCAGCAGGCGCCTGTGCTTCCAGACCGGCCAGGCCGGTCTGTGCCCTGCCACCGCCGGAGCAGCCCCCAATCAGGTTCAGGCCCAGCAGCAGGCATGCTGCGAGCAATCCAGTTCTCATCATCTGTTTGTCCTTATTCCAGTGCCTGCCTATCTGTATCAGCAGGCCCCGCTGGTTTCGCCGCCTGTATTCTCCCCGGACGGCAGGGCTGGGGGCAGTTGATCGGGTCTCAAAGGGATGACATGTGGTGACATGGCATTTGCACCATGCTTCAAAAAGTGACATCGGCGGTATGATTTCTTCGGTGAAGAACCGCAATATCCATCCAGGAGAACACGCACATGGCAAAGGCGCTTCCCGGGGGTTTGATTCCCCGGCTGGTGTCTGCTTCAGTCATGTCCTGCATGGTCCTGCTGTCCGCCTGCGGCGGTGGCACTTCCATCCAGCATGATTCCACGGTCCTGCCCGATCCCGCCCTGGAGATCGCGGCCGGTCCCGGTGTCCCCTTCCCTGCAATGCCCGACGCCCAGCGCCTGGCATCCGCCATTCCCGGCTCCCTTGGCTGTGCCGGCAGCGACTTCCGCCCCGACCTGGCCGTCCACAATGTGACTGCTGACGGATCGGTGGCCATTTACTCCCCACAGGCCGGAGGCGGTGCAGCGGCAATGGCCTACGCGATCTACGAATTCGACCTGTCCCTGCTGCCTGATCCACATGCCCCGTTTGGCATCGAACTGGTACCGGATGGCCCGGTTGATGAGCCGGTGGGAATGTATATCGGTCTTGGTGACCCCGCCACGAAGCGCTGGTACTGGGTTGAACCGGAACTGGCAACCGACGGACGCGGGATCCTGCGCTGGAGCTGGGGCATGAGCGACGGGAGCAGCGCTGTCAGGAGCGAAAGCTACCTGCCGGTGGCAGTGATGGTCAGCGGTGCCGAAATGAGGCTCGCCAGCATTGCGATCCGGCCCGCGGATGCCCTGCCGGCCGGCGGCACACTGGCCTTCCGCAAGGGCTGGGACGGCACGGTGAAGTGCCCCTGTGCAGTCGAGCTGGAGCGCGACTCACTCGGTGTGCTGAATGCAACATACTACGATGATACAAACGGCCAGATGTACCACATGTGGCAGGAAGGCCGCTCGTGGTTCAGCCAAGCCCTGAGCTGCTTTGGTGACAACGGCTCCAGCCATGACCTCATCAATTCCCCGGATGGCGGTCTGATGCTGGCATACTACGAGACGGACAGCGCCACCGGTGGAATGCTGACAATGCCCATGGATGCCCTGCAGCAGAAGCAGTGGTCACCGGCCAACTTCCGCTTCGAAACCGGTGATGACGGCAGTGGTGCCTTCATCGAGGCTGGTGCCAACCCTTCAGTTGTCTTCGATGACGACGGTTTTCCTCACGTGTTCTACGAGTGCGCCAGCACAGGCCGGATTCGTCACGCCTGGCTGGAGCTGGGGGCGATTGACTGGCTGCATGAGTATGTTTCGCCTGATGGCTCAGTCGAGGGACAGCCGATCGGCCTGAACAGCTCGCATGGGATTGTCTGCCTGACCCGCAAGGGATGGGATGGCTGCATCTACCGACCTTCTGAAGGAACATGGACCGCAGCTCCCATTACCGGCAACATGCACAACCCGCTTGACCCGGAATCGAACCAGGCCTTCTTCGATGCAGTGTGCCGCGACAGCACGGTGGTGATGGCGATGGCCTGCACCAGTGGCCAGCGGCTGGTTCGCTATGACCTCGATACTGAGGAAGTGGTGCAGGATGTGATCTACAACGACGATCCTGCCAGCGGCTGCTTCATCGATCTCGTCGTGATGGGGGATGGCAGCGTACGCATCGCACAATACAACGCCGCTGACAGGATGATCTACTTCGAGACCGGCGAC
The DNA here is from genome assembly GCA_020440645.1 of bacterium. Classification (GTDB taxonomy): domain Bacteria; phylum 4484-113; class 4484-113; order 4484-113; family JAFGCY01; genus JAHEFU01. The sequence continues at coordinate 42,195 of JAGRNR010000017.1, forward strand.
ATTCCGGGTGATGAGCAGTTCACGTCCCTGCCGGCCGTGCAGTATGGCGAGGATGAGGACTGCGACGGCATCGCGTTCTGGGTGGATGACGCCCCGGCCAGTGGTTCACCGCGTGACGCCTTCCTCGTGGAACTAAGTTCCGCGCCACTGGGCATCAAGCCGCCGGATGACGGCAAGATCACACGCAAGAAGGAATTCAAGGGCCACGTGACCCTGCTGAAATAGGCGGCAGTCCGCCAGCCAAGCCAATGCGATAATCTCCCTGCCGGCGAATCCAGTCCGGCAGGGAGAATCATTGGACGAGGACAGGCCTGGTACCGCACTCAAGCTCACGCTGGTTGTCAATGGCACCGGCATGGCACTGCCAGCGCTCAGCTCTTTGCTGCGCAGCCTGCACAGCCTGCTGCGCGAAACCGAATTCCAGCTGCGGGGCACGAGCCGCATCGAGTGGTTGGCCGGCGAGGTCATTTCCGGCTTCAGCGAAGATGACCAGCAGCGCCGGCTGGCGCTCGAACTGCAGGCCACGGCGGACTGCCAGGAGCTGGTGGACGGGCTGTGCTCGATGCTGGAAGGCCTGCGCAGCGGCAGCTTCCCGGAGGCCGGTCGCTGGAAGTCGATCCTGTCACAAGTGCTCGTGCTGGCGCGCTATGTTGAGCAGGGGGTTGTCAGCGAGCTGTGGCTGTCACAGCCCGGGGAAACGCCGGTTTATGTGACAAAGGACACATTTGAACATGCCTCGGAGCTGATCCGAGAACTTTCCCTTTAGTCGCCGACGCGGAGCGCTTTGTATTGCTTTTGAGTTCATCCACATGCAAAGGCCATCGCCAGATGTCGTTCTCAGGCGTACAATTCAATGATGCGTAACTCATCATCCAGGCAACTGCTGTTGCTGATCCTGCCAATCTGCCTGCTGTGCTGTTCCGCCGCTCGGACAACTGAATTCCTGCCGGAGCAGGGCGAACTGTTCGAGCAGGCCCTGGCCGAGGCGGGGCTGCACGCGGAGGATGTGCGCATCAGTGATGCGGACCTCGGGCTGTGGGGCGGCGGGAAGTACCGCCTGGGCACGCACCGCTTCCTGTATGACAACCCATGGAAGACCAGCGCATATACTCGCTCCCTGACCAACGGCCTGCTGCAGAACAGCGGCAATCTGGGATCGCTCGTAACCTCCGGCTTCTCACGGCTCGACTGCGGGGTGCGTCTCGGCCTCGTGGGCGATGAACTGGCAACGGAACGCGCACGCATTGAGGAACTGGGGGATGACTGCCTGGCAGTGGCATTGGCTGAGCTGAACGGGCAGGAGGCGGACACAGCTTCCCTGCAGGCGGAGTACGACAGCCTGCCACTGGAAGTGAAGCAAGCCGCCGCGCTTGTGCTGTTCACTGCACCGCGCATCCTGCGCTACCGCGAGGAAGCGTTGACAAAGCCGGTCATGGAACTGGGGCTGGAACCGCAGGAGCTGTATGACCGGGTCTTCGCCTTCACGATCAACACCTTCGAGGAGGAGGATGACACCACTGGCAGTGAGGTTGTTGACGACCTCGACGATGTGCTGCTGCTGGAATCCCTAATGGACAGCATCGACTGGAACCTGCTGAGCGCCGGGGCGACCCTGGCCGCGATCACGGCCCAGGAGGCGGAGCGCATCATGTCCGCCGCGGAGGATGTGGGGAGCTGGCCGGTGGTGCAATTCAGGGAGCAGACCCCGCTGGGCCTCGTTGTGATCAGCACGGGTGACCAGGCTGACGAACATGACTTCAGCGGGGAGAGCTTGCTGTTGCTGATTGACAGCGGCGGCAGTGACAGCTACCTGACGGAGGTGGCTTCGACAGGTTCATACAGCCTGCCCCTGAGCATCTGCATTGACCTCGCTGGCAATGACATGCACCTGGCAAGTGGTCGTGAAGACCTGCCCTCCTGCGCTGCCGGGGTTTTCGGCTACGGTGTGCTGATTGACGCTGCCGGGGATGACAACTACTCCTGCAGTTACGGCGGTGCCGGCTTCGGCCTTTTCGGCTGCGGCCTGCTGGCCGACTACAGTGGCGATGACAGCTACGACGGCTGGGGCAACTGCCAGGCCAGCGGGGTGATGGGCCTTGGCCTGCTCGTGGATGTCAGCGGCGATGACCTGTACCACGCCTTCAAGTACAGCCAGGCCTATGCGGGCACGATGGGCTGCGGGCTGCTGGTGGACGCGGATGGCAAGGACCGCTACCTCGCCGACATGGAATCGCACTTCAACGGCGGGCTGTACGGACCGGACCACCATGTGCACTTCTGCCAGGGCAGCGCCTATGGCCGCCGCGCGGACTTTGTCAACGGGCACAGCTGGGCCGGCGGCTTCGCATTGCTGCTGGATGGCGGCAGCGGGGCGGACGAGTACATCGGTGACTGTTACGTGCAGGGCAACAGCTACTGGTATGCGATCGGCATGATCGTGGACAAGGGTGGCGATGACAACTACCGGGCTGCGCAGTACAGCCAGGCCAGCGCACCGCACTTCTCCATCGGCATCCTGCAGGATGAGGCCGGTGACGACCGCTACATCGTGACCCGCCGCCAGAGCATGGGGCACGGGCGGGACTGGAGCCTGGCCTGGTTCGAGGACGTGGCCGGCAATGACTGGTACCAGGGTGCGCGCACCACGCTGGGCACCAGCCATGTGAACGCGATCAGCGTGTTCTGGGACCGCGCTGGCGACGACGTCTACCTAGGAAAGGGGCCCTGCCTGGGCCAGTCTGAACCGGAGACCGGCGGCAGCCCGCGTGACTGGTTGCTGACACTCGGGATTTTCATAGACGGCGCAGGCAAGGACCGTTACTTCGAACTGCCGGGTGACCCCTCATATGCGGGATCCGACACCTATATTGGCGACGTGGAAAACCTTGAGGGACTCACACCGCTTGAATATGCCGGTGATGGCCGGAGCTGGCAGATGTCAGCGGACGCCCCCGAGGCCCCAGGCTATCGCGGCGTCGGTCTTGATGCCAGCTGACCGGGGACCCCGGGACGGCGGTCCGCTGCCTGTGCAGTGGACTACTGCGCAGGCGGCACTTGCTGCCTACTTCCTGTGGCCCTTGCCGGGATTGTCGTCCTTGTCCTTCTTGTTGCCATTGCCGGGCTTGTCATCCTGCTTGTTGCCCTTGGCACCCTTGCTGTTGCCTGGGTTGTCCTCGTCGTAGCCGTCCGGGTCATTGCCGTGCCCACGGTCGTGGTCGCCACCTGTCGCACTGGTCCAGCGCCGGCCCTTGCCATCATCCTTGTCGAATTCGAAGTACTGCATGGCCCGTTCGTTGTAATGCCCCGGGTACTCCTCGTAGTCGTGGTAGCGGCCGCCGTCGCCGAAGATGTCGTCATCCTCATAGCGCAGGCTGAAGTCAACGAGCTTCAGCTCCACGCTGAGGAAGCCGTCGTTGTCATCCCAGCGCGGATCCTGCCAATGCTCGTCATAGGCCCGTTGCCAGCGACCGTCATCGGACCACCGGTCATTGTCCCAGCCGCGCCAGTAGACGCGCTCGTGTGCCTGGTCCGACCAGTCGTACAGCCGCCAGAGCATGTCCTCGTAGCTCAGCACGGAGGCGTCCCGCTTGCGTGCCTCGCTGCGGGCATCGGACAGGCCGCTGAAGGCCAGCACCAGCGGGGTGCCGCCGCGGCTGTAGCGGTCGTGGTCCCAGACGTACCAGGCGTAACGGCCGTCAATCAGCCCGTGGCCCTCGTGCCCGTGGCTCTCATGGCGGTAGCCGGCGTACTCCGGCACCTCCAGGTAGGTGATCGATGCGCGGCGGTAGGTCTCGCGCAGCACGAACATCATCGCCGGCAGGTTGTCAAAGTAGTGCTCGTGATAGCGCTGCCCGTCATGGACCTCCGCAAACACACGGGTCTCGCGATCCGACCAGCCATCGAAACGCTGGCCACTATCGCCGATGATGATGTCGAAATCGTCAAGCAAGTCGAGGTCGGCCTTCAGCTGGCCGGTGACCCGCACATCCTCTGAATGGGCGGGAATCAGCATCATGCTTGCCATGATGCCTGCGATCAGTGTCACTTTCAGCATCTTCATCACTGCCTCCTTCGGCGGGTTCCGGCAGCTTCGCTGTAGGCACCCGGGTTTTGGCCTTGGTCTTTAATCAGACTTTAACCATGGAGGAATTGTTCGCGGAAATCATGCAGCAAGGTATTCAGCAGTGCCCAATGCAGCAGTGTCCCATTCATCGCTGCATTTGCTCAATACAGCCGGGCGTACAGGAGGGTTCCGTTCACGATGTCGTGGTACGCAATTGCGGGACTGCCATTCACGAGCGCTATGCTGTTGTCAACGTCACCGCTTGTTGCGCCGTCAATTACGATTGGATCAGACCATTCAACTCCGTTGCCATCCAGCGCAACGGTGTATGACAGCCCGCTCTTGCGGTAACAGACCACCGGGCGGCCATCCAGCAGCAGCATCGCTCCGTGGGCACCGGTGGTTGCGCCCTTGCTGATCAGGGCCGGGGTTCCCCATCCGGCACCATCCTGGTCATTCGCCCGGATGAAGAACTCCGATGCGATGTTTTCCTTGTTATAGCTGATTGCCGGCCTGCCATTGACAACCACCAGTGAGGAGTACCAGCCCGTAGTGGTTGAGCTGTCCGCAAGGACCGGCAGGGCCCAGCTGGACCCCGCAGCATCACTGGCCCTGACATAGCTGAGGCTTGGGCCGTCCATGTCGATGAAGCTGATAGCGGGATTTCCGTTGACAATTGCCATAGAAGGCTGGCGCCCGGTATCACCTGAGGTTGCAAGGAGAATCGGCGAGCCCCAGCTGGCACCGGTGGCATCCATCGCCCTTGCATACTTCAGGTCCTGGGCAGTTGCATCGTAGTAGGCAATCGCCGGCATTCCATCCACCACGAGCAGGCTGGTCTCGATTCCGACATCACCATCGGTGTCAACCCTGACGAAGGATCCCCAGCTCATTCCCTGGGGGTCCAGGGCCCTGATGTACTTCAGGTCCTGCTGGACATCAGCGTAGTAGCTGATGGCCGGGTGTCCCTGCACAACAGCCATGCTGGTGAATTCACCCACGGAGAACACGTTGTCAATTGTCATCGGGCTGCCCCAGGCCTGACCGTTTACATCTTCCGCCCGGACGTACATCAGGTTCGTGTTTCCGCCGTCGTAGTAACTGATTGCAGGTTGGCCGTCTACCACGACAAGCGATGGGTAGCGTCCCCTGTCCGGGCCAGGGTCGACCGTTGTGACCTGCCAGATGCCCAACCGGGCAGTGATATCGAATGTGGTGGAGTGCTGGCCCCCGGAATTGTCAGTTACGCGCACCTGGCAGGGGAAGTTCCCGGCCGAGGCATAGGTGTGGCTGGCAGTGCTGTCGCTGCCGTAGCTGTCATACTGCCCATCTCCATTATAGTCCCATTCATAGTTGACGATAGTGCCGTCACTGTCCGAGCTGCCGCCTGCATCAAAGTTGACAAGCAGCGGAACTGTGCCGCCCGTTGTATCGGCCGCCAGCACTGCTGTGGGCTTGAAGTTGCCCGGGTCGTTTCCGCCCACGATGATGGTGACCGTGTCTGCATCCCAGGCGCCATGGTCGTCCACCACGCGCAGCTTGGCATTGTAGACCCCCGGCTTGGTGAAGGTGGCATCGGCGGAGATCACATGCAATTTATCCGTGTCGTCCCAGACATTGAATACTCCGTCGCCATCGAAGTCCCAGCCACCCCCAACGATGCTGCCATCGAAGTCCACACTCTCTGCCCCGCTGAAACTGACTTCCAGCGGGGTGTCACCGGATGTAGGTGTAGCCGTTGCATAGGCCACCGGGCGGCTGTTTCCCGTGATGAGGAGTGACACCGCACCGAGCGCGACAGCAGTTCCGTCATCGCTCGAGCCGCGCACGCGGGGCCTGATGATGCCGGTCCGGGATGTGTCGGCGGCTACGGTACCGGAGGTGTTGCCAGTCACTTCGAAGATGCCGTCGCCATCCGTGTCAAAGTCGTAGGTGTCCGCACCTGATGCGCCCAGGATTGCAGGACTGCCGATCCCGCCACTGACCAGGTCCGTGATGAGCATGACGGATGGGGCCTCCCCGGCGAGCGGAACCGCTGAAACCATCTCACTTGCCGGGCCGCTGTTGCCTGAGCTGTCCACGGAACTCAGCCGGACATAGATCTTACCCTGCAGGCCGCTGAGCAGGTAGCGGGTTGATCCCTCCAGCATGCCGGTGTCGAGCACTCCTGCACTGTCGGGACTGATGAATGACCTGTCTGAGTAACTGACACGGTAGCCCGCCAGGTCGGCCTCGGCCACCGCATTCCAGCTCAGTTCCAGTCCCCCGGCCACGGGAGTGGCAACAACCCCGATAGGGGCTGCCGGTCCCGTGGAGTCCCCTGCGTCGTAGGCATCCAGCCCCAGCCCGACGAGGTCAATTGCACTACCGTCACGCAGCAGCACGCAGACGAATGCATTCTGCACGGGGGACAGGAAGTTCCCTCCAGCGGCGATGTGCGCTCCGTAACTGAGCGTTACATGGCCGTCACTGAAGGGTCCGTGCCATTCCCAGCGCCCGCTGCCGTAGTTGGCAAGGCCGAGGTAGTAGCTGGAAGGCAAAACCATGCCATCAGCGAGCAGGTTGATATCCGTCGACAGGCTACCAGGCTGTGCGCCTCCCAGGGGAACCCGGTAGATGCCATAACAGATTTCCCCTGCGGTACTCGTCAGGTTGGCTGCTTCGCCCTTCTCCGTGACACCTGCCCCTGAGGCCAGAAACCACTCCCGTCCGGGCACGAATTCCCCTGCGGGACCCGGCCCGGATGCCTGCCTGGCGCTGTCTTCCCATGGCTGGAGCATATCCAGCGGCAATTGAATGGGGAACTCAGCACCGAGTATGCCGCTTTCCACGACGGCGGATCGAGGACCAGTCTGTTCTGCATTCCCGGTCAGGCCTGGTCCGGCACATGAGCCGGCGAGCAGCATTGCCAGGATGGCGGGAAGCAGCAATTTCAGGAACATAACATCAACCTTATACTTGGCACCAATGTTGCAGTCCAGCGAGGTTCAAACAAATGAGGTCGCTACTGCTGATGCGGTGAGTGACTGTCGGCTGCCTAGAACAGCCTGGCGAACTTCAGGTTCTGCTTGCCAAAGTCATAATAGGCAATCCCGGGTCTGCCATTCACCTCTGCGAGGGAGGTGTTCAGCCCCACATTGCCATCCATGTCAACCACTTCTGGCACACCCCAGATGCTGCCATCCGGATCCTGTGAAAGGATATAGATGAGGGCCTGCTGGGTCTCGTCGTAGTAGCTGATGGCCGGCTGGCCGTTGATGACTGCCAGCGAACAGTGCCGTCCAACATCGTTTGCGCTGTCCACCAGCACCGGGCTGCCCCAGGCCGCGCCGTTGTCATCCGTGGCCCGCACGTACCTAAGGTCGCCGCTGGTGATGACGTGGTAGCAAATCGCCGGCCTGCCGTCCACGATCTCCAGCTCCGTGAAGAAGGCCTCCGCACCGCTTGGCACCACTGTTACGGCCGTTTCCCACGCGCTGCCGCTGCTGTCGATGGCACGGATGTACTTCAGGGCCGTGTTCGTCGAATCCCTGTAGCTGATGGCGGGATTGCCATTGACTACCTCGAGCGAAGTGAAGCTGCCGACCTTGTCAGCGGTATCCAGCGAGAGCGGCAGGCCCCATGCGACACCATCCGCATCCTCCGCCCTGACGTACTTCACATCATTGTTGGTTTCGTCCTGGTAGCTGATGGCCGGGTTGCCGTCGACCACGGCCAGCGAGGAATAGAACCCGACGCCTGTGCTTGCATCCACCAGCACCGGCGTGCCCCATGTCGATCCGGTGGAATCAAGGGCGCGGATGTACTTCAGGTTCTCGTCTGAATCCTGGGCATAGCTTACCGCGGGAGCCCCGTTGATGACCGCCATGCTGGTCTCGATGCCGACCCGACTGTCTGATTCAAGGGTCATCGGTGCTGCCCAGACGCTGCCATTTGCATCAGTGGCGCGCGCATACTTCAGGTCGCCATTCAGGTCGTCAAAGTATGAAATGGCAGGATTGCCATCCACTACGACGAGTGAGGCGTGCTGGCCGGTCTTCGGGGAGGTGTCAACCGGAACGGACTGCCAGATCGGGATGTCAATCGACAGCACGAGCCTTTCCACTGTCGCTGCATCACCACCCTCGGCGATCACCGCAACGAACACATTGCCGGCGCTGGATACATTGGCTGCATCATCAAGCGGGTACTGCCTGTCACCGTTCAGCGGGCCATCTATCCGCCAGCGGCCACTGGAGTAGTCAGCTATGGCAACAAATACGCTGTCGTCCCCGCTCACACTGATCTGGACGTCCACGGCGAGCACCGCATTGCCGGAAGCTTGCAGCCGCCAGATGCCCCATGAACTCTCGTCCACTGAAGACTGCAGCTGCAGGTCCGTCAGCACAGCTGTGGAGTTTGGCGACTGCAGCAGCACAACACTGCCCTCCACCGTGAGATCGGTCGGCACGGAGGCCGTACGCAGTTCCCCAAGGCCGGGCAACCTGTCCGCGAGATCCTGCCTGCCTGCCGGATCATGGGATTCCGCTCCGGAAACTGCGGGCATTTCCTGCGAGCCTGCAACAGCTGGGTACAGCCTGCCTGGGGTGCTGTCAGCTCCGCCGCAACCGGCGAGAACGAGCGTGAGCAGTAAGCACATGGGTGCAAAAGAGGATGGAGGGTGCATTTTGGCTCCAGGGAAGAGGATTTCCCGCATTCCTGTGCGGAATAGAAAACCGAAAGCACCCGGCCTGACTGGGTTATGGGTCAGGGCGTGAGGCAGGTATGATGACGGGTCTCAACTAACCTTACCATTAAGTCAGCCCCAACGCACGAGTTGATCTTACCTGGCGGGCCATTCGGGAAACCTGGATCGAGGTATGCGGGACCTGCGGCGGAAGCCAGGCAAATCCACTTTGCAGTTCCACAGGCTCACAACTGCCCATGGATTGATTACAAACTTCAGGTCCTGCTGGACATCAGCGTATTAGCTGATGGCCGGGTATCCGTCCAGGCCCTCAGCCGAATCCGCCCTGTCACCCAACTCAAAGCAGATTGAGGCTAGACTCCATGCTCCGGGTCAGGCGGGTTGACGGCGGGGATGCTTTCCCAGGTCGTGGTGACAGGGCCGTAGAGCGACTCATACTCAATGGTGCCGGGCACAATGCTGTAATCCTCATTCAGCAGGAGCTCGATACGGTCTCCACTGTCAGGGCCGAATCCCAGCTCCATCGTCAGAGTCCCGCTGTCAAACTCCTCACCGGTGGCCGGATAGTATTTTGTGATATCCACCGGCATCCAGCGCAGCCTGGATGTCAGCAGCAGCTTGGGAAGAGCACCGTTTTCGGCCGCCCGTACGAAGCCTGCCATGTGCGTACCATGGTCCTCGAACTTGATGATGGGGAAGTCAACGGCCTTGAAATCGAATTCACCTGAGCCGGACTCAGTGTAAGTGGCACCGGGCACGAAGTCGTAGTCAGTCAGGGTGCCGGAAATGGAGTAGCTGACGGAGCTGTCCGGCATGAAGTAAACGTCGGAGTTGGACTGCACCACAGGAGTGTCGCCGGGTTTCAGGCGCGTCTTGCGCACGTCTGCGCGCATGTGGATATCGAACACAAGGTTGTAGGTGATCGTGCCTTCCCCACTGTTGCCGATGATGATTCCGCCCGGGCTTTGGAGGGTCATGTTGAACTGGCCATGCCACTCCGTGATATTGGCCTTGTTGCTTCTGATCGCCCCGTCGCCATCCCCGAAGCCGACCTGGATCGGACCACTCACTCCGGAAGGCAGGATTGCCGAGATAAATCCGCTGTAGGGAAACTCCACCAGCTCAAGCTCCTGTTCGCCAACCCAGACCTTCGGCTGCTTCAGGCTTTCCCCCAGCGTGCCGAACTCACCCAGCAGACGCAGGATCGTATATGGGTCCGATGGACCGTCCGGGGTGGCCGCCGGTTCATCTATCCAGACCCTGCGGATTGAGGGCGCCAACACTGCGTTGGAACCTGTAGTGAGCAACAGCACATCCCTGTCAAACAAGGCCGCGACTGCATCGTGGTTGCCTTTGTAATCCATAATCTCCTGCAGGCTGAATGGCCGCATGGGCGGGCTGTCAATCGGGTGCTTGTAATCCAGCTCATACCTGGTACCCCTTTCGAGGCTGTCCAGGCCCAGCGCGTCATCATAAATCTGCAGCATCCTGGCATTCGCCGCGTCGTTGCCAACTGGATCATTCCATCCGAGCACCGTGGCAGCCCCGAGATCGATCAGACGCTGGCGAAACGCAGCAGCCGAATCAGTACCACTATGGCAGCAATTGAGGTAAACCAGCGCTCCCGGGGCCAGTCCCCACTCGATATCTGCCAGTGCGGTATCTGTCAATCCGTAGTATTTGCCACCCGCGTTCAGTCCATAGAACAGGCTGAGATCCCTGTGCAGGTCGATGTAGGTCTCGTCGTTTTCCTTTGTGACCGGCGTAGCGCTGACGAGCTGGAACCCGCCTTCCTTGCCTTTCTCTCCGTGACTGTCAATATGCACGATGCTGACCGGACTCTCGCCGCCGACATTCAGCAGTTCGTCGATCGTCATGGTTTTCCTTACGACCTGGTAGCCACTGGCAGTGAGCCCAGGAATGATTTCAGCCTGGTCAGTGGGGATACCCTGGCCGGCAGTACCATCCAGCAGCAAGGCCAGTCTGCCCTGCGGGTGGATGGTGGAGGTTTCCTTGCCATCCTGCCCGGCGGGAGGATCCGCTGGCAACGCGTTGGCCTCACTTTCATTCACGAATTCACGGTTTGTATTGACAACCAAGGGCCGTCCATCACTGAAGTTCGCCCAGGCGCTGCCACCGGAAACATACGGATCCTCCACGCCATCCAGGCCTTCCATGAAGGTCACCATGGCTGCAGCCCGCGCTTCGCTCCGCTCATCCATTGGCAATTCCGTGAACTGCTGGAGCACCTCGACCAGTTCAGCCTGGATCTCGTCCATGATCTGTTCGCGTTCCTCAAACGGCATCACCGGTTTGCCACCCGTGCCGTCGTAGTCATAAGGCAGTCCGGGAGTGCCGGCAGCAGCTCCACTGAGCGGCACGACCCGGAAGGTCTGGCCGGCCACGGCGGGCAGCTCGATGCTGAACTGGCGCTTGCCACCGCCATCTGGCACGCTGCTGCCGGAGAATTCCGCCAGCGCGACTTCAGTCCAGCTTGACTCCTCCTCGGGAGCGCTTGTCATCTGCACGCTGTAGGCACTCAGGGTGCTTTGGTAGTTGGCTGCAATCGGGGCAATGTCCGCGGCATTCACTTCGCCGTTGAGGTCACCATCGGCCAACTGGGCAACAGCCCAGTCAGGACTATCCTCCGTCTTTTTGTAATGCAGGGCGATCGGGGTGATGTCAGCTCCACCAACCTCGCTGTCCTGGTTGTAGTCGCCGGCATTGCGGTAAGTCCATGTCGCCGTTGCGGTCGTATCGTCAACGCGCGCCAGCAGCAGGTCGGCAACGGCGTTCTTCGCGCCGGAGGGTGCAGCCGACACATACCGGTCAACGCCTTCATCGAGCAGTGCAACCTTCAGGACGGCTTTCAGCTCCGCGAAAAGCACGGGGTCTACCCCCGGCGGCGCCTGCATGTCGTCAATCTCGACTCCTGCCTCGCCAGGTCCCAGGTCGCGCTGTGCGGCTGACTCAGGGAAGTGCTCGCTTGTGTTGCTCGCGCATGCACCAAAGGCAGCAAGAGCAAGAAGGACAGTCAGGAGAGTGCCGGCATTCATGTAGTTGCGCATCATCAGAAAAAGGCTCCTTCTCAGCATGTCAGCCTCGAATTCTATTGGAGGCCAAACCGGAGAACTGCTGGCGACAATCCAATGTATGAGATTGCGCAGGCCATGTCATATTAGCAAATGGCATTGGCAGCCCATGTGATTTGGGTAGCGCTGCCGCCCGGTCTCACTGTCGCAAGCCGCTGCCCTGCCCTCTGCGATAATGAAATAACACTCGCTGCATTTGCCGCGGCGGCACCCGCAGGGGTGGCGATGGACATAGGTATAAAGGGAAGGAATGCTGGATGGTTACTGGTGAGCTGAAGGGGCAGATTGACCGTATCTGGGATGCGTTCTGGGCCGGCGGGATCTCCAACCCGCTGGAGGTCATTGAGCAGATCACCTACCTGCTCTTTTTGAAGCGCCTCGACGACCTGCAAAGCCTCGAGGAGGCCAAGGCCCTGGCGCTGAAGGAGCCCATCTCGCGGCGCATCTTCCCCGAGGGAGAGGATGAACGCGGCCTACCCTACAGCCAGATGCGCTGGTCGCATTTCCGCAACCTGGAAGCCCGCGAGATGTACCGCATCGTCAGCGAGCATGTCTTCCCCTGGCTGCGCAACATCGGCGGCGAGGGTTCCAGCTACGGCATGCACATGAAGGATGCGCGCTTCACCATCCCGAAGGCCGAGCTACTGGCCAAGGTCGTTGACATGATCGAGCAGGTGCCGATGGAGGAGCGCGACACCAAGGGCGACCTCTATGAGTACATGCTTGCCAAGATCGCCAGCGCCGGGCAGAACGGCCAGTTCCGCACCCCGCGCCACATCATCAACCTGATGGTGGAGATGATGGCGCCGCACCCGGATGACCTGATCTGCGACCCGGCCTGCGGCACCTGCGGCTTCCTCGTCAGCGCCGGGGAGTACCTGCGCGAGCACCATCCGAAGATGCTGCACAGCGAGAAGCAGCGCGAGCATTTCCACCGCCGGATGTTCCACGGCTACGACTTCGATTCCACCATGCTGAGGATCGGCAGCATGAACATGCTCCTGCATGGCGTGGAGAACCCGGACATCTCGTATCGCGACAGCCTCAGCAGCGAGGGCGAGGAGGATGGCAGCAATGAGAACCTGGAGCGCTTCAGCCTGGTGCTTGCCAATCCTCCATTCGCAGGCTCGCTGGACTACGAAAGCTGCTCGACTGAACTCTTGAAGGTTGTCAGGACGAAGAAGACGGAGCTGCTATTCCTCGCACTGTTCATCCGCCTGCTCAGGCCCGGCGGGCGCGCGGCGGTGATCGTGCCGGACGGCGTGCTCTTCGGCAGCAGCAAGGCGCACCGGGAGCTGCGCCGCATCCTCGTTGAGGAGCACAAGCTCGACGCGGTTGTCAGCCTGCCCGGTGGCTGCTTCAAGCCCTATGCCGGGGTCTCAACGGCGATCCTCCTGTTCACGAAGACCAACTCCGGCGGCACGGAGCATGTCTGGTTCTATGACGTGCAGGCCGATGGCATGAGCCTCGATGACAAGCGCACGATTCTTGTTGACAAGGAGAAGTTCGGCAGCATGCCGGATGTGCCCCTGGCTGAGGGCGAGCATGAGAGGAACAACCTGCCGGATGTGCTGGCGCGTTGGCAACAGCGCGATGGCGAGGAACTGAAACGGGCGCGCACTGAGCAGAGCTTCTGCGTGCCACGCGCGGAAATCGAGGCCAACAATTACGACCTGAGCCTGAATCGCTATAAGGAAATCGTGTATGAGGAAGTGCAGTACGACCCGCCAAAACAGATCATCAGCGAACTGCGCGAACTGGAAACTGAGATTGCCAGGGGCCTCGCGGAACTGGAGGAAATGATCGGGTGATTGGGAAACACTCAATTGTTGGCAACTTTCCAATAGTTGATCTGACACAGGCTGTCGAGTTTTTGGACCACCAGCGCCAACCAGTAAAGCAGTCCGATCGGAAGCCAGGCCTGTATCCGTACTTTGGTGCTAATGGACAGCAAGGAACCATAGATGGATTCATTTTTGATGAGCCTCTAGTACTTCTTGCGGAAGACGGAGGATTGTTTGATCAACCCGACAGAGGTATTGCTTACAGGATTTCGGGCAAGACATGGGTCAACAATCACGCACATGTACTTCGTCCAAAAACCAATGTTGATATCAACTACCTAACTCGTGTGTTGGAGAACTATGATGTATCACCCTATCTAACTGGCAGCACAAGAGCAAAGCTCACTAAAAGTGGTGCATCCAGAATTGGGATCCCCCTCCCGCCCCTGCCGGAGCAGCGGCGCATCGCCGCCATCCTCGATCAGGCGGATGCGCTGCGCCGCCAGCGCCGCCGCGCCATCGAGAAACTGGACAGCCTCTCCCAGTCCATCTTCCTGGATATGTTCGGGGACCCTCGAAGTTCTCTAACTCATCCGCAATTCCCTTTGGATGATTTAAGTGTTAGGAAGGGTGAATACGGCGCAAACGTACCTTCGTGTGAATACAGCAAGAATTTGCCACGGTACATCCGCATCACAGATATAAATGATTCTGGTGAATTGAATAATGACAAGGTAAGCCCTGGGAAGTCCAGATCAGCGTGGAAAAAGTTTTTTCTCAATTCTGGCGATTTGCTTTTTGCAAGATCCGGCGCTACTGTTGGCAAAACCTATTTGTATCAAGAATCTGACGGGTTATGCGTTTATGCCGGATATCTTATCCGCTTTAGACTAAATCAATCGAGGATTGATCCCCGCTTCGCTTTTGCTTTCACAAAAACTGATGCGTATCTAGACTGGGTAACATCTAAACAAAGAACAGTTGCACAGCCAAACATCAATGCTAAGCAATATGGTTCTGAGCTACAAGTCCCTCTCCCACCCTTGCCCCTCCAGCAGGAATTCGCCCGCCGGGTAGAGAAGGTGGAAAAACTCAAGGCAGCTCAGCGCCGGGAACTTGCTAAACTGGATGAACTGTTCGCTGCCCTGCAGCAGCGCGCCTTCAAGGGAGAGCTCTAACAAGGAGAACGAAATGAATCTTGCTGCACATTTAATAGTTGCCTGCGAAAAAATATCTGACAATTTCTTCAACATTAAGGTTGCCAACTCCAAAGATACTGTGTATCTAGAAAGAGTGTACAGTTATGAGCTCTATCATCAAATACGATTGATTATTGGCGATGTATCTCCAATTGAAGTATTTGCTGAGCCCGATAAATCAGGCCACCCTGATGCGAAAAATGAACTTAAGAACAAAAAGCCTGATCTGGTCTTTCATTCGTCTGGCACTCATGACGACAACCATCTTGTTGCAGAAGTGAAGAATTCTGATTATTCTGTGCCAAGAATCTATGAGGATGTAGAAAAACTCTACAACTTCTACAGAAGCAGGAAGTTTGGTTACAAGGAAACGGTGTTGATTATTTTTGGACAAAAGTCCGAAACCCGCGGAAAGGGGATTGTCAAATTGATGCGAAAGAATAAGCTGTCATTTCCTTTGAAGATCATCGTACATCCTGAGGTTGGCAACGCATTTGTGCTTTCTGAAAGTGACAACGATAAACCAGTCAGAGATGATGACAATGATAGATTTTCTGGACTTAGAGCAAAGTTTGCTATCTAAATAGGATGCAGCTGCTATGAACTCCAACTTCGCCTTCCTCGAGCGTCAGTGGCCTGGCCTTCTGGCAGAGGCGCGGCGGGCTGAGCAGCTTGCCCTGGCCGACCCGCGCACATCCTGCTTCTATGCTCGGCGCACGCTTGAGCTGGCGATGAAGTGGCTTTACACCTACGACCGCCGCCTGGAGCTGCCCTATCAGGACAAGCTGGCGGCCCTCGTGCATGAACCGAGCTTCGCGCGCTGCAGCGGAGAGCGCATCGTTGCCAAGGCGCGCTTCATCAAGGACAGTGGCAACGCAGCCGTGCACTCCGGGCGCGAGATTTCCAGGGAGGCCGCCGTCGGCGTGCTGCGCGAACTGTTCCACTTCTGCTTCTGGCTGGCGCGCAGCTATTCCCGGGCCGAGCCGCCACCGGACAGGCTGCAGTTCGATGCGGCCCTGCTGCCGGACCCGCGCGAGCGTGTGCGCCGCAGCCGTGAGCAGCTCAGGGCGCTGCAGGAGGAGCTGAGCGAACGCGATGACAAGCTCACGCAGCTCGTGGGCCAGAAGGAGCTGATCAGCCAGGAACTGCTGGCCGTGCGCGAGGAGCTGGCAAAGGCGCTGGCTGCCAACGAGGCGCGGCCCGACACGCATGACTACTCCGAGACAGAGACCCGCGACCGCTTCATTGACCTGCTCCTGTTCGAGGCCGGCTGGCCGCTGGCGGATGAGCGCGACCGCGAGTATGAAGTGCAGGGCATGCCGAACCCGCAGGGCAAGGGCTATGTTGACTACGTGCTGTGGGGCATGGATGGCCGGCCGCTGGCACTGGTGGAGGCCAAGCGCACACGTGTCAGCCCGAAGCAGGGGCAGCAGCAGGCGAAGCTGTATGCGGATTGCCTGGAGCAGCAGTTCGGCAGGCGGCCGCTGGTGTTTTACACCAATGGCTATGAGCACTGGTACTGGGATGACAAGCGCTACCCGCCACGCCGGGTGCAGGGCTTCCTCAAGCGTGATGAAATGGAACTGGCAATCCAGCGCCGCGATTCACTGAAGCCGCTGGGCGAAGAGGACATCAACGAGGGCATCGCCGGACGGCATTACCAGACGCGTGCCATCCGCCGCGTGGCAGAAAGCTTCGAGACGGACCGGATGCGCAAGTCACTGCTCGTGATGGCAACCGGAGCGGGCAAGACGCGCACGGTGATCGCGCTGTCTGACCTGCTGATGCGCTGCAACTGGGCCAAGCGCGTGCTGTTCCTCGCGGACAGGCGTGCGCTGGTGAAGCAGGCCGCCCGGGCATTCAAGGCGCACCTGCCGGCCAGCTCGCCAGTCAACCTGCTGGATGAATCGGATGGCGAGGGACGGGTCTTCCTCTCGACCTACCCCACGATGATGAACCTGATTGACGACAGCGTGGACGGCGAGAAGCGCTTCGGGCCGGGGCACTTCGACCTCGTGGTAATTGACGAGGCGCACCGTTCCGTCTACCAGAAGTACCGCGCGATCTTCGACTACTTCGACAGCCTGCTCGTCGGCCTGACGGCCACGCCCAAGGATGAGGTGGACCGCAATACATACAGCCTGTTCGAGCTGGAGGACGGCGTGCCGACGGACCACTACAGCCTGGATGAGGCTGTGCGTGACGGTTACCTCGTGCCGCCCGTTGCCATTTCCGTGCCGCTCAAGTTCCAGCGCGAGGGCATCCGCTATGACGAGCTGAGCGAGGAGGCGAAGGAACAGTGGGACGCGCTGGACTGGGATGAGGAGGACGGGGAGATTCCGGACAGTGTGGATGCCAACGCCGTCAACCAGTGGCTGTTCAACAGGGATACCGTTGACAAGGTACTCAGGCACCTGATGGAGCGCGGCATCAAGGTGGACGGCGGCGACACCCTGGGCAAGACGATCATCTTCGCGAAGAACAATGACCACGCGGAATTCATCGAGGAGCGCTTCAATGCCAACTACCCGCATCTCAAGGGGCAGTTCGCACGGGTGATCACATACGCGGTGAAGTATGCCGACACGCTGATAGATGAGTTCTCGGACAGGCGCAAAATGCCGCAGATCGCACTTTCCGTTGACATGCTGGACACGGGCATCGACATCCCGGAAGTTGTCAACCTGGTGTTCTTCAAGCTGGTGCGCTCGAAGACGAAATTCTGGCAGATGCTCGGACGCGGCACGCGGCTCTGCCCGGACCTGTTCGGCCCGGGACAGGACAAGACGCATTTCCAGGTGTTTGACTATTGCCAGAACCTGGAGTTCTTCTCGCAGAATCCGCAGGGCAGTGATGGCAGCACGGGCGAGTCGCTTTCAAGCAAACTGTTCCGCTCACGGGTGGAAATCACGGCTGAGCTGGACGGGAGAGGTGCGGGGCTTGCTGACAGTGAGCTGCAGGAGCAGGAACGCAGGCTGCATGATGAGCTGCTCGGCGAACTGAAGGAATACGTCGCACGCATGAACCCGGACAACTTCATAGTGCGCATGCAGCGGCGGCTGGTGGAGAAGTACCAGCAGGAGGAAAGCTGGAAAGAGCTGGGCAGCGAGGAACGCCAGGAGCTGGCAACGCATCTGGCGGAGCTGCCAAGCGAGCTTGTTGACAGGGATACGGATGCCAAGCGCTTCGACCTGCTGCTGTTTCGCCTGCAGCTGAGCACGCTGCAGCACTCGCCCTGGTACGAGCGGCAGA
Source organism: bacterium (assembly GCA_020440645.1). Lineage (GTDB taxonomy): Bacteria > 4484-113 > 4484-113 > 4484-113 > JAFGCY01 > JAHEFU01. The sequence goes on from JAGRNR010000017.1 coordinate 60,272, forward strand.
AGCAGCAGCTGCAGAAGCTGGCTGAGATCCTCAATGAGAATGACATGATGCGCATCCCGGATATCCAGAAGCAGCAGGCGCTGGTGCTGGACCTGCTCTCTGATGAGTGGTGGCAGGATGTGACGGTGCCGATGCTTGACAATGTGCGGCGTAAGCTGCGCGGGCTGATGCATCTGATCCAGTGGAGGGGACGGCGTCCGGTGTACACGGACTTCGAGGATGTGCTGGGCGAGGAAGTGGTCGTCAGCCTGCCTGATTTGGGTGAGGCGGTTGACAGGGAGAAGTTCCGCGAAAAGGCGCAGAAGTTCCTCCGGCAGCATGAGGACCACATAGCCGTGCGCAAGATCCGCAGCAGCCTGAAGCTGAACGCTGCGGACCTTGATGAGATTGAGAAGCTGTTGATCGCGGAAGGCATCGCCAGCGAGCAGGAGATCAACCAGGCGACACTGGACAGCGGTGGCTTTGGCCGCCTGGTCCGTTCACTGGTGGGGATGGACAGGGAAACGGCGATTGAGGCCTTCAGCGCATTCATCAATGATGTGAATGCGACGCCCAACCAGATCGAGATGCTTTACATGATCATCGAGCAGTACTGTGAGCACGGCAGCTTTGATGCGCGCCAGCTGTTTGCTTCACCATTCACGGATGTCGCACCGCGCGGGCCGCAAGAAGTGTTCAGGGATGGCAAGCTGGATGCATTGCTGGCTGTGATATCGGAGATTAACGAGGACAGCGCGGCCTGAGAGTGCGGCCATAACAGATATGGCAGCCCCAACGGGACTCGAACCCGTGTTTCCGCCGTGAAAGGGCGGCGTCCTAGACCACTAGACGATAGGGCCAAAATCTACGCCGTACAGGGCTCGAACCTGTGACCACCTGATTAAAAGTCAGATGCTCTACCAACTGAGCTAACGGCGCTTGGGGCGTAGATTATACCGAAGACACCGTCAGGGGCAAAAATTATATCCCAGATGGCCGCCCGGTCAGCCATCAATCCCCGCAGATTGGCTAAAAATGCCGCTTCATGGCCAGCCTGCGGCCAGCAGCGGATACTCCAGGATTTCCGAAAACTGATCTGGTGCGGGCCATGCCGGCCCCTGCGCCCTTTATCAAATCCGTCTCAAGCCCTGAGATAAATTGCGCAATAATCCAATTTTCAAGGGGTACCATCATTAGCCTGTAATCAGGCCGCTGAGATGGACTCACAACGCACAATCGCGATCACCGCGCCGCTGGGTAACATCGGCCAGCTGCTGCTGGGCCAGCTGCTGGATGCGGGCGTGAATGTGCGGGCGATGTCGAAGAACCCGCTCAAGCTGGCCTGCAGCCCGAACCTGCGCAAGATCGCAGGCTGCATCCACGACCCGGCCGACATCCGCCGCCTCGTGGAAGGGGCTGACACCCTGTTCTGGGCGATCCCGCCGGACTTCCAGAGCCCCGACGTGCTGGACTGGTACCGACGCGCCGGTGATGCCGCCGCCGAAGCGCTGCAGGGCAGCGGGATCCGCCGCATCGTCTACCTCTCCTCGCTCGGTGCGGAACTGGGCAGCGAGACAGGGCTGGTCTACGGCCACCACCTGGTGGAGGAGCGGCTCAACGGCCTGGTGCCGGATGTGCTGCACCTGCGTAGCGCCTACTTCATGGAGAACTTCCTCACCTGCCTGATGAGCATCGGTGAGCAGAAGCGCATCTGCCGGCCGGTGAGCGGCTCGCGCAGCTTCCCGATGGTCTCAACCTCAGACGTGGCGAGCATCGCCGCCGCCAGCCTGCTGGACACGGACTGGCATGGCCAGCTCACGCTGGAGATCCACGGCCCCTGCGACATGAGTCTTGATGAGGCGGTGGGGATCCTCGCAGATGAGCTCGGAATGGAACTGAGCTACGAGCAGCAGGACGGAGCGCATTGCCTCGAGCACCTGACCCAGATCGGGATGGGCGACAGCATGGCACAGCTGCTGGTGCGCACCTATGAATGGATTGAGCAGGGCACGCCGGACTACGCCTCGCGGCGTGACCCCCTGCAGACCTGGCAGCATGACTTCCGCTCCTTCGTGAAGAGCACCTTCGCGCCGATCTTCTCCTCGCTGAGCTGAGGCGGTTCACCGGGCGTTAACCCGGATCAGTCCCCGATTGCGCGCAGGCCCCGGCGGCTGGTGCTAGAATCTGCGCGCCGGTGGCAGCCAGGCGCCGGACAGATACATATATAGAAAGGACTTCCACCATGGGAATCATCGTCGGCAATGACACCCGTCTCGTCGCGCAGGGCATCACCGGCAACGACGGCAGCTTCCACACCCAGCGCATGCTGGAGTACGGCACCAATGTGGTGGCCGGTGTGACGCCGGGCAAGGGCGGACAGGTGTTCGAGCATGATGGCCACAGCATCCCGATCTTCAACACGATGATCGAGGCCGCCGAGGAGACCGGTGCCAACGCCAGCTGCGTGTTCGTGCCGCCGGCCTTCGCCGCCGACGCCGTCTGTGAGGCCGCCAGCGCCGGGATGGACGTGATCGTGGCGATCACCGAGGGCATCCCCGTGCTGGACAGCATCAAGCAGTACCAGTTCGCCTCGCGCTTCGGCAGCGTGCTGATCGGGCCCAACTGCCCCGGCATTGTGACCGTCGGCGAGTGCAAGGTCGGCATCATGCCGGCGAAGATCTTCACCCCCGGCCCGGTCGGGCTGATCAGCCGCTCGGGCACGCTGACCTATGAGGTTGTCAACGCGCTTTCCGAGGCCGGCATCGGCCAGAGCACCTGCATCGGCATCGGTGGCGACCCGATGATCGGCACCACCTTCCTCGACCTGCTGGTCGAGTTCGAGGCGGACCCGAAGACGGAATGCGTGGTGGTGGTCGGCGAGATCGGCGGCTCCGACGAAGAGGACGCAGCCGAGTTCGTGAAGGAAATGAGCAAGCCGGTGGTGGGCTTCATCAGCGGGCGCACCGCGCCGCAGGGCAAGCGCATGGGCCACGCCGGTGCGATCGTCAGTGGCAACAAGGGCACGGCTGACAGTAAGGTGGCGGCTTTCAAGGAGGCTGGCATCAAGCTGGCCGACATCACGATGCAGATCCCGGACCTGGTGAAGAGTGTACTGTAGGAAGGGACCGGGGACCGGGAGGTGGGCAGCTTGCCTGCGCACAATGAAGAGGAGAGCGGAGGAGCGTCGTGGAGGGTAAG
>JAGRNR010000180.1:0-517 GCA_020440645.1 bacterium
TCCGGTGCAAATGCAATAAGCTATTCTCATTAAATGAAGCTCCGCACCGATGAATTCCTGTTCTTTTCGCTCAATCTCCCAGCAGCCAGAGACTATTACATCAATGTGCTGGGCTGCAGCCTGCTTGGCGAGGAGGACTGGGGCTTCTGCCTGCTGAGCCTGCCGGACGGCGCGCGCATCGGCCTGATGCATCCCCGCAACTGGAGTGGCTGGCGGGAGGGTGAGTCCCTGCCGGAGCCGGTGCTCTGCCTGCGCACGGACGACCTGGACACCGCACTTGCGCAACTGCGGGAGCGGGGCGCATCGTGCTCCGAGCCGGATGGACAGCCGGGACAGGCCCGGGGCTGCCGGCTGACGGACCCCGATGGCCGCACGATCTACCTGTTCGAGGACCCGGCTGAACCGTGCTGAGCCCTGATCCGCGCTACAGTGCGGCTGGCGGCGCTGCAAATGATGCTAGAATCACTGCCGGATGCCGCAGTACAGCATTTATACGGTTGGCCACGGAAGCGAGGAC
>JAGRNR010000181.1:0-513 GCA_020440645.1 bacterium
TTCCATGCTTCCAAGTTCTACCACTTCATCCTTGACCGCGGCGGCCAGGTCAAGCTCCGCAGCCTGGCACAGCCCAAGTGGGAATGGGGCAATCCGATCGAGGTCTTCGAGGCCGCGCTGGAGCATGAGATGCTGGTCACGAAGAGCATCCACGCCCTCGTTGACAAGGCGATGGAGGAACGCGATCACCCCGGCTTCACCTTCCTGCAGTGGTTCGTGAGCGAGCAGGTGGAGGAAGAGGCCACGATCACGGCGATCATTGACCAGCTCAAGCTCGTGAAGGACAGCCAGAGCGGCATGTTCCTGATGGACAAGGAGCTCGGCCAGCGCGTGTTTGAAAACCCGATGCCCTGACCTGGCAACGCCGGTTCAGGCTTCGTTGACCTTGCTCAGGACTTCATCTGAGTGTTGCTGGACGGTCGGCTGATTCTGAATCGCATAGCGGTTTATCATCTCGACCAGCAGGTCCGGCTTGATCGGCTTGCTCAGATAGTCATCCATTCCGCAGTCCAG
>JAGRNR010000182.1:0-512 GCA_020440645.1 bacterium
CCGAAGAGGGGTCAGCCCGCCCGGGCTGGACACCCCGCTACCCAGGAGAAGGAACCATGAAGAAGGCACTGCTCGCTGCCACCGCCTCGGCCGTCGCGCTGCTGGCCCTGACCGTGGGCGCCCCCGCCGGCGCCCAGGAAGACACCTCGAGCCAGACGATCGTCGAGATCGCTCAGGGCAACGACGACTTCTCGACGCTGGTCACCGCCGTGACCGAGGCCGGCCTGGCCGAGACCCTCTCGGGCCCCGGGCCCTTCACCGTGTTCGCCCCCACCAACGAGGCCTTCGCCGCGCTGCCCGAGGGCACGCTGGACACGCTGCTCGAGGATCCCACCGGTGACCTCGCCGCCATCCTCCAGCTCCACGTCATCTCCGGTGCCGTGGACTCCGAGGCCGCCATCGCCGCGGCCGGCGGCACCGTCGACACCCTCGGCGGGCCGATCACCGTCGAGCTCGACGGTGAGAACCTGGTCGTCGGGGGCGCCACCGTCGTCACCGCCGACATCCAGGCC
>JAGRNR010000183.1:0-509 GCA_020440645.1 bacterium
GCCACTTCTGGCGGTAACGGGTTCAGGTCAAAGGTCAGGATCTCATGCTGGCCGTCGCTGGCCAGCCGCTTAATGAGGGCGTGACCAACTTCGCCGGCGGCACCCGTAATCAAAACTACCTTTTTGCGCATGATTAAATAACCCCCAGCTCCTGGCCAACTTCCTGGAAGATCGCCAGCGCCTGCTCCAGGTCATCAGGCGAATGTGCGGCCGAGTTCATGACGCGGATGCGCGCCTTGCCCTGCGGCACCGTGGGGAAGCCGATCGCCATGGCGAAGACGCCTTTCTCGAAGAGAGCCCGGCTGAATTTCTGGGCCAGGGGCGCCTCACCCAGCATGACCGGGACGATGGGGGTTTCGCTATGGCCGGTGTCAAAGCCCATGGCGGCCATCTTCTCTTTGAAGTAGCGGCCATTGGCCCAGAGCCGGTCAACCAGTTCGGTTGACTCTTCCAGAATTTTGACCGCCTCAATGCAGGCGGCCACATCCGGCACCGTCATGGCGCTGGAG
>JAGRNR010000184.1:0-506 GCA_020440645.1 bacterium
TCGCAGAGAAATGGCCCAGGCGACTGTTTAACAAAAACACAGCACTATGCAAAGCCGTCTAAGGCGAAGTATATGGTGTGATGCCTGCCCAATGCCAAAAGGTCAAAAGGAGATGTTAGCAGCAATGCGAAGCATTGAATTTAAGCCCTGGTGAATGGCGGCCGTAACTATAACGGTCCTAAGGTAGCGAAATTCCTTGTCGGGTAAGTTCCGACCTGCACGAATGGTATAACGATCTGGGCACTGTCTCAACGAGAGACTCGGTGAAATTGTAGTAGCGGTGAAGATGCCGTTTACCCGCGACAAGACGGAAAGACCCCGTGAACCTTTACTGTACTCTGATATTGGCTTTTGACTTGTCATGTGTAGGATAACCGGGAGACTTCGAAGTTCCATCGTCAGGTGGAATGGAGTCGCCGTTGAAATACCGGTCTTGACAAGTCGGGAATCTAACGATATCCCATGAATCTGGGAGTCGGACATTGCCAGACGGGCAGTTTTGCTGG
>JAGRNR010000185.1:0-504 GCA_020440645.1 bacterium
GGCGCCAGGCCGGTGGTGGACGCGATATTGACGATGGCACCGCTGCCCCGGGCCTTCATTGCGGCCGCCACCACCCGGCTGACCAGGAAGACGCCGGTCAGGTCGATGGCGAGGATCTGGTCCCAGACCGGAATCGGGAACTCGTCGATGGTCTTGCGGTCGGCGGCGTTCACGCCGATGCCGGCGTTGTTCACGAGGATGTCGATCCGCCCGTGGCGGCCCATGATCGCGGCGAGACCGTCGGCGATCGACGAACGGTCGGCGACATCGATGACGACGGCGTCGCCCCGGCCGGCCACGGTCTCGCGCAGCCGCGCCGCGTCGCGGTCCGTGAAGATCACGGTGGCGCCGTTGGCCAGGAGGGACTCGGCCGAGGCCTTGCCGATGCCGGTCGCGGCACCGGTGACCAGAGCGATCTTGCCTTCGAGGTCCACGTTCACTTCATCCCTCCGGGTTCATGGGGTCAGCGCCCGACGAGCGTGGGCAGGCCGGTCGACAGGATCG
>JAGRNR010000186.1:0-500 GCA_020440645.1 bacterium
CATCTATGCGTGCGATGGCGGTGCATTGCCGAATCGGCTTTACGTGCAGGAGGCTGACGGGACGTTGAGCGACCGCTCGGCTGCGGCGGGAGTGGACTTTCTGGAGGATTCCCGCAGCGCGTTGATCGTGGATATGGACAATGACGGCGATCAGGATCTGGTGGTCGGCACCGTGGCGCTCGTCCTCTTTGCGGAGAATGATGGCACGGGAAAATTTTCCCTCAAAGGAGGGCATCCGGGATCACCCGGACCGTATTCGATGGCGGCAGCCGACTATGACAATGACGGCGATCTGGACATCTACGTCACCGCGTATGGCAGGGGGCGTGACGCTGCTTCCGGTGCACAGGGATTCGAAGCGACATCGCCGATTCCTTACAATGATGCTAACAACGGCGGCCGCAACATTCTCCTGGCAAACCACGGCAAGTTTCGATTTGCCGATGTCACGGAGGCCGCCGGGCTGGATGAAAACAATTCCCGCTGGTCGTTTGCGGCTG
>JAGRNR010000187.1:0-500 GCA_020440645.1 bacterium
GTAGACGTCGTCGGCGACGTCGTCCACGTCAAACCGCTCCGCGGTTCGGTCGCTGCCAACGCCCACTTGCTCGACGAGCCAGAGCGATCGGCATCCTGAGCCGCCAACGGCGAGCTACGGGCTCGTCACCCGATCGGGAACCCAGCGTCGGGCCGAGAACTCAAAGGTGCTTGGTCGCCTCACGGATCGAGAGCGGCGACAGCTCGTCTCGGTGGTTGGCGACGAAGCGACGCACTGCGCCGGGATCGGTGCGGGCGTACTGGCGCAGCGCCCAGCCGATGGCCTTGCGGATGAAGAAGTCGGGGTGACCGGCCTGGGCCGCGCAATAGGCGAACAAGCGGTCGGTGTCGGTCGCCTTGCCGTACTTCAACTGGTGCAGGATGGCAGTGCGGGCCACCCAGAGGTTCTCGTCGGCGATCCACTCGTCCATCACGGCTGTTAACTGCGGATGACGCGTCACCATCGGCCCGACCACGAGGGCCGCGAGTGTGTCGACGGTG
>JAGRNR010000018.1:0-62663 GCA_020440645.1 bacterium
GCCACGGACGGGCAGGGTCTGCAGCACCTTGCTGCTCCTGAGGACATCCAGCTCGGGCAGCGTGGTGCCGCCAGCCGCCTGATCATCCACTGCCGGCCTGCCTTCACCGGCAGCGCTGCAGCCATACAGCAGCACAGCGCCAAGCAGCCAGAGGATTGTCATTTTCCGCATGTCATGTACTCCTGGATTGTCCCCTCGGACAGTTACTGCTTTGCCTGCTTGAAGCTGAAGTCACGCGCGTAGCGCAGCTTTCCGTCGCCGGTCACGTAGAAGAAGGCCGGGCAACCGTCCACTGCGAGCATGTCGCATGCCAGTACGCTGGGGGAACCGGGCAGTGGATACTCCGGGTATCCATAGATGAATGGTGAATTCGGCAACTCCCGTTGCACCCTGACGTCCAGGCTGTCGGTGGCGTCCCTGGAATATGCAATTGCGATGTAGTCACCGAGACCGATCCCTGACAGCAGGCCGCTTCCCGGGCTGAGGCTATAGAACAATGACGTTGTCAGGCTCCAGTCCTGGTCCTCGTTCCCGTTTCCACCCTGGATCTGGCGGAAGCGCAGGTTCGGGTCCGTGTTGCTGGCACTGTCAGCGTGCATAAGATACATGGTCGGCTTGCTGTTGAGCGACAGCAGGTCCGCCCAGCTGTGCTCCAGCAGGTCTCCTTCAGTGACCACCGCGGGCTGGGCCGGCCATGCACTGAGCTTGTCACCGGAGGCGGTATCCGCTGCCATGAACAGCTGGCGGCCGTTTTGCTTGTCATATAAGCTGACTGCCGGCTTGCCGCGGATTACCTGCAGGCTCGGGTTCAGCGCGCTGACACCGCCCCCGGAGTGGATCACCAGACCGGCCTGCCAGTCAGCTGCCAGATTGCCATCCGGACTGCTGCTGTGCCGGTATGTCAGGTTCAGGTCGGGCGACAGGTAGGCAAGCGCCGGCGTGCCGTCCACCTGCGCAAGGGAGCATTCCGGCACGTGGTCCAGCGGGGCATTGTCGATTTTCACCGGGCTCGGCCAGTCCGTTGTGAGCGCACCCTCGGGGCTGCCGCAGCGGACGTAGCGCAGTTCCGCTGAGTTGTCATCATGGTAGGCGATCGCCGGGTTGCCGTTGATGATCCGCATGTCAATCCACTGGCCGCTGGCAGTGGCGTCAACGAGCACCGGCGTGCCCCAGTCCCCGGGCTGCATTCCGTCGGCCGTTGCCGCGCGGAGGTAACTCAGGCCGTTGGCATCAAAGAATGCCACCGCGGGGTGCCCGGCGACTTCAATCGCGCCGAGTGGTGACTGCACGATGTATGAGGGCAACTCGATCCCGGTTTCGGCGCTCTGCCAGCCATTGTCAAGCACCGTATCTATTCCCTGGATGCTGAGGTAGCCATTACCCTCCGCCAGCAGGCAGATGTAGGTGCTGCCCTTGGCACTGCGCTGGGCCTGTGATACCTGCACCGCCTCCATGCTGGCAGGGGCGGGCTGGAACTGCCAGCGGCCCGCCTGGAAGTCGGCAATCCCGAGGTACAGGTCGATGTCAGGGTTTTCGGTGTAATTGATGGAGAATGAGTCCACCGTGCTGCCATCCTCCGTCAGTTGCCAGATGGTCCAGCTGTTGTTCTGGCTGTCAGGGATCAGGTCCACATCAAACGTGATCAAATAGATGGAGGCGTTCGCGGACTTCTCCACCACTGAGGCACCGTCTTTGTACTGGTTGTACAGGGATCCTGCATGGCGCAGCGGGGCCGCCGGACCGGATGCGTCAAGCTGGCCGGGTGCAGGCAGGGAAACTGTTTCCAGGGGGATGGTCCGTGCGCCGCAGGCGCACAGCGAAACCGCAAGCAGCATGGGCAGCCAGTATGGGATCGTTCGATTCATCACCGGTCCTCAGGGGTCGGGTCGCTCCAGGGTGCGCTACTTCTACCCCGCTTGATTATCCCCGTGTATGGTTGGATGCCGGCATACACTTCTGCGTGATTTTGGCAATACACAGTACACCTGCAGCTGTATTGCCGAAATGCCCTTCAGGTGTACTGTCAACACCAGGCGAGGCCGGGCATAAGGGATGGTCGGGATCACTCCCGATACATCACCCTCCCGTGGCACTGCCGCGGGGAAGGACCATCCTATGTACCGTTCCATTGCCAACATGGCCTGCCTCCTGGCGGCGATCCTGCTGACTGCCTGTGGTACGGCCAGTCCTGCAGCCGGAACAGGCCGTGAGGCTGCTGCATCCTATGAGCATGTGACAGGCAAGGCCTGGTCAGACTACTGGGGCATGGTGGCCCAGTCCTATGCCGTGGTGGAATTCGAGGATCTGCAAAGCGGAACCGTCTACAGCACCACCGCTGACGGGATGGGGGACTGGGAGTTGCGGTTGCCCGCCGGGGACTACGAGTTCCGCGTTGTGAAGGGCATCTACCTGATGGACCCGCCGGCCGGCGAGGCGATTGACAAGCTGCCCACCAAGCTGCGCCTGAAGAACGGGCTGGTGTACTTCCTCGGGTATAACCCGCCGCAGTATCCCTACGGTTTCGTTGTACAGCAGCCGATCACCACGGCGCAGGATTACTGAGCTATCCCATCCGATCCGGGGCCGGAGCATGCCCAGCGCTCCGGACTCGCTTCCGCATCATTCGTACCAGCAGCAGTTCAGTGTCTGGCTGCTGCCGTCGTAGTACACCACGGTCAGGTTTCCATCAGCACCGGACATCCGCGGTGCATTCGCGATCCCGTCCCCGTAGGCAACAAGTTGTGGAGCATCCCAGCTGTCGCCACTGGAAGTGGAGCGGACGACGGCCACCCCGCCCCTGGCAATGTCGTAATAGCAGATGTAGAGATGGTTGCCTGAATAGAACTGCGGGTTGTCGCCAGCCAGGTCGCCGATCTGTGATGCTGCCACGCTCCAGTCAGTCGCATCCTGGTTCTGTGCCTTTGCACCCAGCAACGGCCAGCCGAAGGGCTGGCCATAGACAAGCATCGGCACAGTGCCGTTGAAGGAGAGGTCGCAGCCGCTGATCTGCACTTCACTGACTGCTACGGGGTCCAGCCAGCTGCCGAGGAACAGGTTTGTCGTGCGCAGCAGTTGCTGCTGCCTCACACCGGCCTGCTGGCTGTCAACCAGCATCGCCGCGCTCAGTCCGCTGGCCGGGTTCCAGTTGCCGCAGTCCAGTTCGTAGATCGAGTCACCGGCCGGCAGGGCCAGTGCCGTCACCGCAGCTTCCCAGCCGGTGGCGTCATTGTCAGTCGCCGCGTAGCAGACCGCGCTCATCGGCTGGCCGAAGTTCCACTGGTTGACGATGCCGCCGATGTAGAGTAGGTTGCCAACAGACCCGATCTCCGCCAGCCGGACGTTCTCGCTGCCGCTGACCTTGTCGCTGGCATCCCACAGTTCGCCGGTGTCGGTGAAGGAGCGCACGATGTGGATCTCGAATGCCAGCGTGTCCGTGTTCATCCTGTCATAAGCGATGCGGAACAGCGAGCCATGGCGAACTATGTCAAGCCTGGCCTTGTTGTCAAACCCGATATCCTGCCCGACGGGGTAGCGCCGGCTGTTCCAGGCTGATCCCTCCGTGTTGCTGGACAGCCTGAACACCAGGTCATTGCTGCTGCCATCGAAGTAGGCCAGCCCGATCCGCGCAGCACTGCCGGCACCGATTGATGCCAGGTCCGGCTCGCCCTTCAGGTTGAGGTCGCTTTCGATCACGGCGTTGCGCCAGCCGGCGGTCACCTCGATCGGAGCGCTGATGTAGTTCTCGGCGAGGTTGTTGTCAACCACGGTCAGCTCCACCGTATTGAAGCCGTACTGGTCGAAGTTCCACTGCACGGCCTCATCGCCGGTGGTCACCACGTCCGGCTCGCCGTCATCCGTGAAGTCCCAGCGGTATTCGATGATCTCACCATCCATGTCCGAGCTGCCGGATGGGTCGAAACTGACAGTCAGCGGTGCCACGCCGGAAATCACGTCACTGATGAAGGAGGCAACCGGTGGACTGTTTTCAGGGTCAATGATCAGGAAGTCCAGGCTGATAGTGTCACTGTTGCCTTCGGTATCGTTCACGCGCACCACAGCCGTGTAGTTCCCCGGTCCATACAGGTGGCTCTCGATGCCGTCAGCATCCCCGACTTCCTCATATGTACCGTCGCCATCGAAGTCGAAATCGTAGCCGGCGATCGGATGCACCAGCACCTCACTGAAGCTGGCATCGAAGCTCACGGTCAGGGGGCCGACGTTCATGGTCGGGTCCTCGTCCAGGTCAGTCCGCGCATACAAGTACGGCGGTGGTTCACCAAGTACGAGGGTGTTCAGTCCGTGGAAATCCGTGCCGGTCAGCAGCACGAGCACATTCACGGAGCTGAAGCTGTCCTTCAGGTCAGCCAGCTCTCCGATGTCGACAGTGCGCTGTGTCATTGCATGCCATTCCCAGCGACCGCTGCTGAAATTGGCGACGGCGACGAAGCAGCTGCCGGGTTCCGGCCCGCTGTCCAGCCAGTTCAGTGTCAGTGGCACGTTTCCCCCCAGCTCCGGCGGGGTGTAGAACCGGTACGCCGAATAGGCCGGCTGGAACAATCCCATTTCCGGATCGTAGTTCGGGGTGAAGGTGCCACCCAGCACATTCCGCGCCGGAATGATGGAGGACGAAACGGATGATGTGATCCAGTAGCCGGCGTAATCCGCTGGCTCACTGGCATGGCGCTGCAGTTCCGATATGGCCGGCAGCTCGGGCATGCCCTGCAGTGCCGGCTCGTTCAGGGGCGGGCTGTCCAGCACCACCGGTCCGGTTGAGCCCTGAAGGTCACTGCCCTTTCCTGATCCGCAGGAAACGGCAAGCAGGAGCAGGCTGGCAAGCAACCAGGGGAGGGCGTGTCTGTGCATCAGTCAATCCTCGCAGGTACAGCCTTGTGGCTGCTTAATCCAGGACCCCTGACATTATATGTATTTGGGGCAGGCAGAATATAACACAGGGCCCATCCTGCTGCGGTGCGGACTCAGATCGTACGCATGGTGATCGACCAGCGCTGCCGCTTTACGGGGGCGATGCTGTGCTGCCAGCGAGAGCGCGAAGCCCCGGCCATCTCATACAGCGAGCGGGCCTCGGCCTGGAAACTGATCACCGAGCTGCGGTTGCGCTGCGTCTCATACTGCGGGCGCAGCCGGAATGTGCAGTCGCTGCCCAGCGAAAGGCCGATGATCGAGCGGTGCGGCGGGCTGTCCCGGTGCCAGCCGATCGGTGCCCCCGGCGGGTACTCCGTCAGCAGGGCATGGCAGATGCTGCCACGCTCATAACCGAGGAAGTCCGCCACCCGCTCGGACAGCTCCTTCATCCAGGCCGGGGCAGCCTCGGTCTGCACCGGCTTCGAGTCCACGGTGCCGTCATCACGCTGCTGCGGATTGTCGCTCAGCGTGGCGCTGCCCTTGTTCGGGTCAGACTGATATGTCTCCGGCACGCTTTCGCTGAGAGCGAAACTGGCGATCCGGCGCTTGGCCGCATAGCCGTTCCAGACCGCGGTACGCAGCGCAATGGCCCGGATCTCACGCAGCATGCGGCGCTCCTCAGCCTCAGAAATGAACTCAGGCTGGTAGATGAAGCCCTGCGGCAGGGGCGGCAGCAGCTGCCGGGAGGCCGGCATCTCGGGAAACAGGCTGGCGCAACTCAGACTAGACATATGTTTAGTATAATGGAATTGTCCGGATTTGCAAGCAGATTATCTGATCAGTTCAGAATCTTCTTATTCCTCAGTCTTCCAGTGCCAGTACTGATATCTCGTAATCATCCCATCAGGTACTTCATCCCCGTGCTTCAGCAAGTTTTTCTGCCAATGCACGAGATCCGCATCACAGATCGGCCGCCAGCCTTCAGCCCTGTCGAATCCACGGAAACGAAGCACGGATTCAGGGCATTGAGGCAGCACAACTTCACGCTGCCATTCCAGCAAGCTTGGCCCGTTTGCCCCGCCACAGTGACAAGGATCGTCAAGTTGCACGCTGTCATCTTCCCAGAAGCACAGACTGCAGATTTCATATGTGCCTCCGCCACCCTCACTGAGAGTTATGAATCCGCAGGCGGGACATGGAAAGCGCCGTTCGCAGTACCTGGGTCCCAGTAAAAATGTGTACAACCAATGCAGCATGCAGTCACAGAATTGTAGCGGGGTGGGAGTTGACAGGCAAAGGGCCTGATTCACTCCCCACTCCCCACTCCAAACTCCTCACTTCCCTAGGTACTGCTCGTCCGTCACATGCTCCAGCCAGTCCACCGCCTTGCCGTCCAGCGCTTCCTGGATCGCGATGTGGCTCATCGCTTCCGTGGCTGATGCGCCGTGCCAGTGCTTCTCATGCGGGGCGAAGCGCACCACGTCGCCCGGCCTGACAATCTCGATCGGTCCGCCTTCTCGCTGCACCCAGCCTGTGCCTGATGTAATGATCAGGGTCTGGCCCAGGGGATGCGTATGCCAGGCGGTGCGAGCCCCGGCGCTGAAACTCACATTGGCAGCACCGAGACGCGAAGGCAACTCAGTCGTTGCCAGCATGTCCACCTTCACCTCACCGGTGAACCAGTCCGCCGGCCCGTCCATTTCACTGCGTGCATCCGCGCGGCTGATCGTCAGTCCCCTGTCCGCTGCGAGGTACTTGCTGAAGAACTCATCCAGCTTCTCGAAGGGGATCATGTCCAGCCTGTCATAGAGGTCGATATGGCGGGCGCCCGGGACGATGTACAGCTCCTTGGGCTCCGCTGCCAATTCGTAAGCGTCTTCCGTGAAGTAGCGCGAGTGGGCGTTCTCACCAATGATGAACAGGACCGGACGCGGTGAGATGCTGGCGAGGTCGCTGTTCAGCGCGAAGTTCGTGTAGGCCATGCTGCTTACCTGGGTGAATGCCGCGATGGAGCGGGGATGGTGGCCGCGCTTCATGGCGTAGTACTCGAAGAACTCACTCGTGATCGGGTCCAGCCCCTCGGGGATGCTCTCCGCCGGCTCATTCGGGAAGGCCGGCGTCAGTGCCGGTGTGCCGGCCTCGAAGTCATCCCAGCGCTGGTAGGCCAGCTGCCTGAGGTTCTCCGCACGCTGCGCATCCGTCATCGTATCCATCCAGCCATTGCGGATGAAACGGCTCATGTCGTACATGCTGGCCGTTGCCACCGCCTTGATGCGCGGGTCCACCTGGGCCGCCGTCAGCGAGAAGGCACCGCTGCCGCAGATCCCGATCACGCCGATGCGTTCACGGTCCACGAAGGGCCGGGTGCCGAGGAAGTCCACGCCGGCGCTGAAGTCCTCCACGAAGATGTCCGGTGAGGAGACCCGCCTGGGTGTGCCGCCGCTTTCGCCGTTGTAGGACTCGTCAAAGGCGATTGCCACGAAGCCGCTCTCCGCCATCACCTGGGCGTAGATCCCCGCGCCCTGTTCCTTGACACCACCGTAGGGGGTTCCCACTAGCAACGCGGCGTAACTGCCGTTCTTGTCAAAGTCGCCCGGCAGGTACATGTCCGCCGCGACCGTGATCCCGTAGCGGTTGGGGTAACTGACCTTCTCGTGGATCACCTTCTCGCTGAGCGGAAAGGTCTTGTCCCATGTCGTGTTCAGTGTCGTAGTCATTGTGTTTACCTCCGTCCTGCTTCTGTTGTCCGCCTCGGCTTCGAAGGGACTGGCTGCTGCAATCGTCGCAGCAATTGTCAGTGTCGTGGCTGTTGCCAGGATTCCTTTCTGCGCTGTCATTTCATGCCTCCAGTGCATGCGAGCAATGAGTAATGATGAGTGAGCAATGAGTGTTGCCGGCGAGCCGGAAGTCTGGCTCAGTTCTCATTGCTCCCTACTCACTCCTTCAGTGTCGCCATGTCAATCACGAAGCGGTACTTCACGTCGCTTCTCAGCATCCGCTCGTAGGCCTCGTTGATCTCGTCCATCCTGATTGTCTCGATGTCGCTGACAATGCCGTGCTCGCCGCAGAAGTCCAGCAGTTCCTGGGTCTCCGGGATCCCGCCGATCAGCGAGCCGGCAATGGACTTGCGGCCCATGATCAGCGGCCGGGTGTTCAGCATCTCATCCAGGTTGCCAAGGAAACCCACCAGCACCAGGGTGCCGCTGGTTGACAGCAGCGGGACATAGGGGTTGAGCTCGTGCATGTTCGGCACGGTGTCAATGATCAGCTCGAACTTGCCCTTCAACGCCGCCATCTGCGCTTCATCGGTGGAAATGACAACATCCGTCGCACCAAGCCTGCGCGCATCCCCCGCCTTGCCGGGCGAACGGCTGATCAGCGTGACCTCCGCGCCGAGGGCCTTCGCCAGCTTGAGCGCCATGTGCCCCAGGCCACCCAGCCCGACCACGGCCACCCTGCTGCCTGGACCGACCTTCCAATGGCGCAGCGGCGACCAGGTCGTGATCCCGGCGCACAGCACCGGTGCCACTGCGGCGAGGTCCAGCCCGTCCGGCACACTCAGCACGAAGTCCTCGCTGACAACGATCCTGTCGGAGTAGCCGCCGTAGGTCGACATCCCGTCATGGCGGTCCTTGCCGTTGTAGGTGAAGGTCGCGGAATTCTCGCAGTACTGCTCCAGGCCCGCCTCGCAGTTATGGCAATGCCGGCAGGAATCCACCATGCAGCCCACCGCCACGTTCTGGCCGACGCTGAACCTGCCCACAGCGCTGCCGGTTTCCAGCACGCGGCCGACGATTTCATGCCCCGGCACCACCGGGTACTTCGTACCGCCCCAGTCATTGCGGGCGGTGTGCAGGTCGGAGTGGCAGACCCCGCAGTAGAGGATCTCGATCAGCACATCATTGCTGCGCAGCTCACGCCGCTCGAAACTGAAGGGCGCGACCTCGCTCGTGGCTGACTGTGCTGCATATCCGTGTACATTCATTTCGTTCTCTCCCTGAACCCGGGTCCCGCTGCCTGGCCCGCCGCTTTTCCGGCTGGCGGGGCAGCTCGCCCTTGCTGCCTAGTTTGTACCGCCCAAGGCCCCCGATCCGGTATATCAATCCTCCGCAATCATTGCCTGATCCTCCAGACATCCATGGAAAGCAGTTTCATGCTCCGTAAATCGCTGGTATCATCCACCTGTCCAGCAAGCGCTGAGACGTGATGAAATGGTGACTCAGATGAACATAGAGCAACAGGATTTTGCAGCAGCCCAACAGGCACTGGCCCAGCGGATTGCCCGATACACCGAGGAGCAGGAACAATTGGAGACGGCCATTCCCGGGCTGAAGCTCTACAACTTCGCCCAGCCGACCGAGCCCAGCAACTATACGATGCCGGCCAGCATCTGCCTGATTGGCCAGGGCAGCAAGCGCCTCACGGTCGGCGATGAAAGCTATATGTATGACGTCTCGCGCTACCTCATCACGGCCGTGGACCTGCCGGTGGTGGCCAACATCGTCGAGGCCAGCCCGGACAGGCCCTATCTCGGCCTGTCATACGAACTGGACCCGCGCGCCATCCGCCAGCTGATGCTGGACAGTGGCAAGCCCCAGGCGCGGGTCGCCGAATCACAGCGCGGCATTGCCGTCAGCCAGGCCCCGCTGGCCATCCTCGACGCCTTCAGCCGCCTGCTGGACCTGCTGGCCCAGCCCGCCGACATCCCGGTGCTGGCACCTCTGCTGAACCGCGAGATCCTCTACCGCCTGCTGCAGGGTGAACAGGGCGCACGGCTGATGCGCATTGCCGGGATCGGTAGCCAGAGCGAGCAGATCGCGCGCGCCATCGGCATGATCAGGGAACGCTACAGCCAGCCCTTCAAGGTGGATGAGCTGGCAACGGAGGTCGGCATGAGCAGCTCCAGCTTCCACCAGCACTTCCGCGCCACCACCACGCTCAGCCCGCTGCAGTTCGTCAAGCGCCTGCGCCTGAATGAGGCCCGCCGCCTGATGCTGATGGAGAATTGCGATGCGGCAACCGCTGCGATCCAGGTCGGCTATGAAAGCGTATCCCAGTTCAGCCGCGAGTACAGCCGCCAGTTCGGCGCCCCGCCCCTGCGCGACATCCGCGAACTGCAGGGCAATGTCGCCCGGGGCTGAGCTTCAGCGCAGCAGATGCTATTCCTCCCAGTGGATGCAAACGAGATTGCCCGTGCCGTCGGCTGCGGCTATCAACAATTGTCCGTCCACGCTGGCGATGGCCGGCCTGCTGTCCGCCAGAGGATTGTCATAGACAATCTCCGGGCCGCTCCACAGGGTGCCAGAGCTGTCGCTGGCCCGATAGATGACAACGCGTTCCTGGCTGGAGAGCCAGCTGCAGATCACCGGCAGGCCATCCTCGAAGGCGATTCCACGCAATACACTGCGATTCTCCCCGGCCTTGACAGCCGGATTGCTGAAAGTGGATGCAGTACCGTCATCGGCCAGCTGCAGTTTGATGGACTGCTCATTCAGGCGCAGTGACCATGCAAGCGCAGGCAGGTTGTCAAGCTCAGCCAGCTCAAGCGCGTTCACCGCAACACTGCCAATCGATACCTCATCCAGCCACAGGTTGCCAGCTATGTCGGCAGCGCTGCGTATTGCCAGCAGCGGGTCTGACTGGAACTGCTCAAAGTTGTAGGCAGCCAGGGGTCGCAGCTCGGCACTGATTGTGCAGTGGCCAAGGGTCATGTATGTGCATTTTCCGCCTGGTTGTGCAAGCTGGATACCCTGGAGAGAGCCCCAGCCGGATCCATCTGCATCTGTCGCGCGAAACATCGCTGGATAGCTGATGTTGAGAACGTTTCGCCAGACGATTCCACCAATGGTGGGTATGCCACCGATCAATTCAAGGTCCTGCAGGCTGCAGTCCTCACTGTCATTGAGCAGCACTGGTTCAGACCATGCGCCATCGAATCGTGAATTGAAATGAACCCGGCGCTGGCCGCCTGAATCGTCATATTGGTCCCACGCGTACATCAAGCGGTCTTCATTAGTGGAGCCCAGTAGCTTGACTATGCTCTGGTCGTCCATAGGGTCTTGGCTGCCTGCAGGGTCCTGCGGAGCGCCCCAGGTGGCGCCTGTTTCATCACTCGAGCTCACAAGCTGCGGACGGCCGGTGCTGTCAGCATAGGCAATACAGGCGTAGGCTCCACCAGCCGCCAGGCTGCCGGCGATTGCCAGGTCCGTGCCCGTCAGCAGATCCGAGCCCGCGGCGCTCGCTGTCCAGCCCGTGAGCGTGGTTATCTCGATCTGGGCGATGTCCGTTGCGAAGTAGTTGTCCTGCACTTCGAGGACCACCGTGTGGCTGCCTTTGGTCGCAATGCTTATGCTGGCAGGCAGTGGCTCATCGTAGGTCTGATCCCAGTCTCCGTCGTTGTCAAGATCCCAGCGGTAACGCACAATGGTCCCGTCCGCATCGCTGCTGCCCGAAGGATCAAGGGTCACGGAAAGTGGTGCTTCTCCGCTCGCGGTGTCCGCCTGGATGTCGGCAAGCGGGGCCAGATTGTTCGGGTCCACGATGTTGATTTCGCGAGTGATCGTGTCAGATAGTCCTGCTGAGTCCGTCACACGTATTGTCGCCAGGAAGTTGCCTGCGGGATATTCGTGGCTGGCGATTCCGTCCTCGTTGTTGCTGAGGTCGTAGTTGCCGTCTCCATCGAAATCATAGTCGAAATGGCTGATCGGATTTATCACAGGCCCACTGCCGCTGGCATCGAATATAACAGTGCACGGAGCCACATTCTGCAGCGGGTCATTGTCAAGGTCGTCCTGCACTATCAGGAACGGTGGCACATCACCAAGCACCAGATAGGACAATTTTGCATCCTGCTCTCCTGCAAGCAACACAATGGTGTAGATGTTTCCCTGCGGCGAAATGAAGTCAGCCAGCTCGCCAAATGTCACCTGGCCACCCACATCACCCTGCCATTGCCAGCGGCCGCTGCTGAAGTTCGCGGCAGCCACGAAGCAACTGCCAGGCGCTGGACCGGGCTCATTCCAGCTGGTAAAGATACTCATGGATCCGCCCAGGGACTCAAGGCCCTGCCACTTGTAAATTGCATAAGCTGGCTCAGGCAGGCCGCTGTCCTCATTGATTCCGGGCCTGTAATTTGCAGCATTGACGTTCAGCTTGGGAAGCTCCGGGTCATATGAAACCCCACCAATGGATTGGCCTATGAAGTCTTCTGGCCTTGAGGCAAGGCGATCCAGTTCCGCCACAGCAGGCAATGTTTGAGGGGAGGATTCCGTAGAGATAGCGGGAAAGTCAGGCTGAATAGGTTTCACTGACAGCAAGCTCTCATCTGATTGCCCCCCTTTGCATCCCATGAGCAGCACGCTCGCAGCAAACAATGTACAAACAATGTCATTTCTTCCCATAATCCCTGCTCCAGTGGATGTTCCTTACTCGGATTCCAGGTGCCAGTTATCCTGGCCAGCTTTTCCCATTCAGTAGGACGATGGGTATCCGTAAAGGTTACTTCTGAGCACCTGACGGACCGCCTGCGAGAAGTTGACCACAGCAATCCAGTTCCGCTGCTGCTGGTACTGAATCACGGCAGGCTGCATAATGCTTGGCGATGCTTAGGACCACCGTACTTTTCCTGCTGCTCATGGCAGCAATGTATGAACCCTGCCTGGCCTGGACCCCGGAAATCGGCAACCGTGCGCTGCCACTGTACGGCACTGACAGGGTAAGCGGCCAGTTGATCGAGCTGGACAGCATGAAGGGCAAGTGGGTACTCCTTGAAGCCTGGGCCACCTGGTGAGGGCCCTGCATGAGGCAGTTGCCTCTCCTGATCGAACAGACCGCTGATCTCCGGCAGCGCACGGACTTCGCGCTGCTGAGCCTGTGCTTTGACGACCCCTCACGCCGCGAGCTGGTGGACAGGGCGATCGCGGACTACGGCATCAGCCATGCCGTGCTCTGGAATGAGACCGGCAGCCCGGAGCGCTCCAACATGGCGGACTGGAACATCCCCGGCTTCCCGACGACGTTGCTGATCGACCCGCAGGGCAACATCGTGATGGAGCTGGCCGTTGACAACTACCTGCGGGAGAACCTGCTGTTCTTCCTCGACCACTGGAGCGGTGCCGTCGGCTTCAGCCTGCAGATAGAACCCTACCGGGCGGCCGGATCTGGCAATGCTGCTGAAGCGGATTCCACCGCCGAGGTGAATTCCGTCCTCGGGAATGACCCCTTTGCCACCCAGCGCATTGCGCCGGACGCGAACCAGTCGATCCGCGTCGGCATCGTGCTCTACAACCCGGACCATCAGCCGCTGGATGTGCAGGTCGACGTGCGGATGCAGAAGACGGAGTTGTTTGACGAAGGCCCGGTCCACAAAATAATGGGCGTGATGCATGATGTTGACTACCGCGCGCAGGGCCGGCTGCTGGACTACCGGGCCGAGTTCCCGGTGTTTGGCGATGAGCATCACGTGATCGTGGTGGATGAGCTTGATGGTGTGCTGAACTTCGAGGTCGAAGTGGCGGTGCCCGTTCCCGGCTCGGAGGCCCTCAATGGTGGGCAGGGCCTGTTCTACAGGAAGAAGTCGCATGTGTTCACGACCACGGCCTACATCATGTACCAGCTGGACTAGCAGCGAAGCAATGCCGGTGGAGGGGGATTGAGGTCACAATTTGTGACCTCAAAACGTAGTAATTCGGCCAATACACGCTTTGAGATGCCAATTTGGCATCTCAGGTTTACCCTGCCAGATTGGCGTAGTCAACAAGGATCAAGGCTTCACCGCTTGAGGTTTCAGATTGAAACCTCAAGACCTATTCCTTCCTGAAGCCTATCCGCCCGGCACTTTCCTGCCGCTGCAGCAACAACTCGATTGCCTCCATCACGCTTCGATATTGGGCATCACACTTCTGCTCGAGTGCCGCCAGCTTGCGCGCCAGTTCCACATGGTTCCTTGCCCACTGTCGCATTTCGACAAACGCACGCATGATGGCGATATTGACCTTTACCGCCCGCTCACTGCGCAACACTCCACTGAGCATCGCTACTCCCTGCTCGGTGAATGCGTAGGGTTGGTATCGGCGTCCACCGCGACTATCTTTTGAGGTCACAATTTGTGACCTCAAAGCCTCATCATCAGGTTTCTCTACTTTTGAGGTTCCAGTTTGGAACCTCAATGTTTCACTCTCCTCTTCAGTGAGCCGGAACATGAAATCCTCTGGAAAGCGCTCAGCATTCCTTGCAACTGCCTTATTGAGATTTTTCGTGAGGACCCCATACAGCTCTGCCAGGTCACTGTCCAGCATCACCATCTGCCCGCGAATCTCGTAGATTCGCCCCTGCAAGTGGGCGGGCAGCAATTCATTTTTGACATTGGATGCCTTATCCATGTCATTATTATACCACACATATAAGTAGTAGTGTTTACCAGCGCCAGTATTAGCAGGAAACGGACTCGGAGGGTGCATTCAGTGCATCTGCGACATAGCGCTCCTTCATCGCTGGTCCCTTCGCGACGTCTACGGCATTAATCGGTCGCCAGTCGGAAGCACGTAGCCATTCTCCCCAGGCTTTCTGATCGGCCGGATGATCGCATATCAATTCCTGTTGCCATTCAATCATGCTTGAGCTGTTCGCTCCCCCTCGATAGTCAAGCTGGAAGAGCTGAACCGGATCATTTTCCCAGCCACAGATCCGGCAGATTTCAAAAGAACCGCAGATCTCTTCAAGTGTATTGAATCCGCAGGCCGGACAGGGATGCAGATTTTCCTTTGAGTCTTTTACAAGAAACTGCCTGGGAATCTTCATTGCCAATTCCCCTGACAAGCTATCATTATTTCTTCCACTTCCAGTATTGTGGAGGAAAATCTTCCTTCAATTTGGCAGGCATTTCCCGCTCCTGCTTTCGCCACTCGGGTGCGAAGTGCAGATCCTTTTCAGTGATAGGTCGCCAAGCGGGGTCCCTGACAATTTGCTTGACTTCAGTCACCTCAGGAGGTAAACCTTCCAGAACTCTACGTTGCCAATTGACTAGAGTTTCGTTATTGGGGCCGCTTACCTCTTCCGGGTTCCATAGAGCACTGGGGTCATCCTCCCAGCCACAGATCTGGCAGATGTCGTAACCGCAGGTTTCCTCCAGCGTTTTGAATCCACATGCCGGGCAAGCAAACAGAAGCTCGCCTGATTGAGTTCGCTTTGCCAGCTCCTCAGTTCTCCTTTGGACAAACTCGGCAGGATCAGCCGCCAATTCCATAAGTCGTCTCCTTCGGGCTAAAGCCGGAAACAGTTTGTCAATAAAGCTTTTCAGCATTTCGTTTGATCACCAAATTTACGTTGTTCTTTAGTGTCGATACTGACGGCCACAAGAAACTTGTTGTCAATCCTGCTTCCAGAGCCAATATTGCGGGGGGTAGCTCTTTCGATGCTGCTCCAGTTTTTCCTCTCGCTCCTGTAACTTGCGAGGGGCAGCAAGCAGGTCTTCCTTGGAAATCGGTCTCCAGTCCGGGTCGCGCTGCAGCCTTCTGTATTCACGAATATCGATTGGAAATCTAATCAGTACATTTCGTTGCCATTGCACCAGACTTTTGCGATTGACACCATCTGTGCTTTCTGGGGACCAGAGATCATCTTCGTCGTCCATCCACCAGCACAGCAGGCAAATTTCGTAACTGCTTGGGTTATCCAACGTTCGAAAACCGCAGGCCGGGCAGGTAAACAGTGCTTCTTCAAGATATGTGCGCCGGGCCAATATACTTAACCGCCTGAAATAGTAATCTCTTAATCTGATCGGATTGCCAGGAATAGCTGCCAGACCCTTTCTGCGGGCCATAGCTGAAAAAAGCCAGTCGGTGAATTTGCTTAACATCGGAGCTGATGGGCCGTATTCCATGAGTTAACAGGACTTCGCTATTCTTCGGTAGCCCGTTCGGTCGGCGCATCTGATTCAGTCTAACCTACTCCCACTCGATCGTGCCCGGGGGCTTGGACGTGATGTCCATGCAGACGCGGTTGATACCCGGCACCTCGCCGATCACCCGTGAGGCGATCTTCTCGAGGTTCTTGTACGGGATCTTCGACCAGTCCGCCGTCATCGCGTCCTCGGAGCTGACCGCGCGCACCACCAGCGGGTAGCCATAGGTGCGCTTGTCGCCCATCACGCCCACGCTCTTGATGGCGGGCAGCACCGCGAAGTACTGCCAGGGCCGCTCCATCTCCGCCATCTCGATCTCATCGCGTACGATGCGGTCCGCCTGGCGCAGGATCTTCAGCCGCTCCGCCGTCACCTCGCCGATGATGCGGATCGCGAGCCCCGGCCCCGGGAAGGGCTGGCGGTAGACCATCGGGCGCGGCAGCTCCAGCTCGATGCCGAGCCGGCGCACCTCATCCTTGAACAGGTCGCGCAGCGGTTCGACGAGCGCCAGCTTCATGCGCTTCGGCAGCCCGCCGACGTTATGGTGGCTCTTGATCACATGCGCATGCATGCCGATCCCGCTCGATTCAATCACGTCCGGGTAGAGTGTGCCCTGCGCGAGGTACTTCGCCCCGCGCACCTTGCGGCTCTCCTCCTCGAACACCTTGATGAACTCGCGGCCGATGATCTTGCGCTTGCGCTCCGGGTCGGTCACGCCCTTCAGCTCGTCGAGGAAGCGCTTGCCGGCGCGCACCCGCACCAGCCGGCTCTTGAAATGCCCCTTCCAGGCCTCCACCACCTTGTCGCCCTCATCCATCCTGAGGAAGCCGTGGTCCACGAAGATCGGGTGCAGGCGGTGCCCGATCGCGCGGTCGATGATCGCGGCCGTGCACAAACTGTCAACACCGCCACTGACCGCGCAGATCACCTCGCCATCCTCGCCCACCTGCTCGCGGATGCTTTCGATCGACTGCTCGATGAAGTTGCCCATCGTCCAGTCGCCGGTCGCCTGGCAGACGCCCATCACGAAGTTGCGCAGCAGGTCGATGCCCCAGGGCGTATGGCTCACCTCGGGGTGGAACTGCACGGCGTACATGTTCTTCTTCGGGTATTCGAAGGCCGCCACCTTGGTGGCATCCGTATGCGCGGTGACCTTCGCCCCGCGCGGCGCCGTCACCAGCGCGTCGCCGTGGCTCATCCAGCAGATCAGGTTCGGGTTCAGCCCGCGGAACAGCACCGAGTCATCCTGGTTGTCCACCCACAGCTCGGTGCGCCCGAACTCACTGCGCTTCGCCGCCTCCAGCCTGCCGCCGTGCATGCTGCCGAGCAGCTGCAGGCCGTAGCAGATGCCAAGGATCGGGATCTCAAGCGCCAGCAGCTTCTTGTCGATCTGCGGGGAGCCGTACTTGTGGGCGGAGTTCGGGCCGCCGGAGAGGATCAGGCCGATCACGTTCCCGCGGCGCTTCACCTCGGCTGCCGTCAGCTTGTTGTCCACAACCTCTGAATGGACATTGAGTTCTCGGATGCGGCGCGCGATCAGCTGTGTGTACTGGGAGCCCAGGTCGATGATGAGGATGCTTTGAAAGCGGCCTGAAACGGCCTCTGGTGCGCTTGCCATGCGGGATTATATCACGCAAAATCCGCGCTTCATCCTGAAGCTGCACTGCAATGATGCTGATTGCCCGCGACTTGCGCGGCCTGCTCAGTGCAGGGTGTCCACCGTCATCAGCAGGCGGTTGCCGCTCACGTACAGCATGTGCCGCGTGGGCCCGAGGTCCAGAAGCGGGCAGTGGATGTCCAGCAGGTCGTAGCAGCTGATCTGCTCCGGCTTGCTCCAGCTGGTGGTGCCGCCATCCGCGCCGTGCACCAGCACGTTGCGGTGGAAGCGCCACTGCTGGATGGCAACCTGCGGCACTCCCTCATACACGTACATGCCCTGCGGCCGCGCCCCGCCATCCACTCCGAGGAAGGTCTGGCTGATGGACTGCGGCACGGACCAGGTCTCTCCGGCGCTGCTTGTCGCGGCGGAGTACAGCGTGTTGTCACCGCCGCTGCCATCGTAAGTGACCGCAGGCAGGCCGTTGTACTCGACCAGGTACTGCTGCGTGCCCTGGCCCATTGCGCCATCGACAAGGTTGGCAAAGTTCCACTCAGCGCCGTCCGGGTCCTTTGCACGCACGTAGTACAGCTTGTCACCCTCGAAGTTGCGGATCAGCGTCGCCGGGTTGCCGTCGATGATCGTCAGCGGGGTCATTGCATCGGCGTTGCCATTCGCGCCGACCGACGCCAGTGAGATCGGCTCCGGCCATGCCATGCCGTCCGGGTCGCTGGCGCGCAAATAGTCCGCGCTGCGGAAGCCGCCGATGAAGCTGATTTCCAGCCCGAACAGGATCGCCGGGTTGCCGTTGACAACCTTCAGCACCGGGTCATGCCCGCTGTCCTCCAGCGCGTCGACGATCTCCGTGTCATCCCACACGCTGCCGTTCTGGTCCATGCTGCGGATGTATTTCAGCTTGCCGGTGCCATGCCCCTCGCCGTCCTGCTGCGGGTCCTGGAAGGCGACCGCCGGCTTGCCGTTCACTTCGGCCATCGACACGCCGCCAACGTCATCGATGGAGGTCAGCACTACGGGAAAGCCCCACTGGCTGCCAAGTATGTTCAGGCTGCGGGAGTACTTCATGTCGTACTTGCCCGGCACATCCCCCGGCTCCAGATAGACTACGGCCGGATTGCCATTCACCAGCGCCGCGTCATAGCTGTGCTTCGCCTGCGGCGGGTCAGCCGTGAACTGGTACACATCGGACGCCTTCCAGGGCACGCCCAGCCCGACGCTGCCCAGCCCGGCCTCGTCATCCCCGAGGTACAGCACCAGCATGTAGGCCTGGCCGGCCGGGCCGGCATACTGCTCCAGTCCCGGCAGCTCCACGAACTCAGGCTGCTGCGGCCGGTACCAGTCCCAGCGGTTCGTGTCGAAGTTGCCAAGCCCGACGAACAGCAGGTCCTGCCGCTGCGGCACCTTATGCCAGCCCATGCTGGCGCAGGGCAGCTGCGGCAGTTCGCTCATGTCAAGCAGGAAGGTGGCATATGCCATGTCGCCGCCCTGCCGGGTATTGAACCAGTCACTGTTCATCCGCAGGAAGTGGTTCAGCTCATCGATGCTGACATTGCGGTTCGGCAGCTCAGTGTCATAGTCGTCAAAGTAGGCTGGTGCTTCCCGGTGGCTGGAGCTGGCCAGCCTGGCGCCATTGCTCCGCGCTGCTAGTTCCAGCGGGGCGGGCAGTTCCAGTCCGTTTGCTGCCGACAGGCCAGTGTCATCCGGCAGCGAAGCGCCAGCCTGCTGCGGCATCGCATCGACGGGAGGCGCATCTGTGCCCTGTCCGGCGCAGGCGCAGGACAGGATGGCAATCAGCAGGCAGGCCAGGTGGTTGTGCAGGCGCATGGGGGGGCTCCGGTTGGTGTTCGCGGTTTGCTTCCCCGGATTCTATTGCAGGACAGCCCGCCGCGTCACCCCCGCCGGGGTCCCGGGTGCTCCGTTTAACCGGAATTTGGGAAATGCGCGCAGCTTACTCCAGCTGGCTGAAGATCAGCTGGCCTCCGCTGACATACAGGAAGGAAGGCACGCCGCCCAGCTCCAGCATGTCACTCTGGCCACTGAATTCCTGCGTGTTGCAGACATGCTCCGGCGCGCCCCAGCTCGTGCCGCCGGCGTCGTCCGAGCGCACGAATACGAGGCGGTTGGCATTGTACTGGTCCACCAGCACCGCCGGCTTGCCGTCCAGCATCACCAGCCCGCGCGGCTGTGACCCGGGATCATCGACGAAGTCGCTCTGATAGACCAGCACCGGGTCGTTCCAGCTGCCGCCATCGGCATCCTGCGCCAGACGCCAGTAGGTGTTGTCCGTGTTGTCAGTGTCGTACACCATCGCCGGCAGGCCGCCCACGTCCATCAGGTACAGGCTGAAGCCGGAGCGCTGGGGCACGAAGAACGGGGTGCCGGATCCCCAGGCGGTCCCGTTGGCATCGGTGGCACGGATGTAGCCGACGGTCTCCTGGTTCAGGCCGGACTGGTAGGCGATTGCCGGAAAACCGTCAATCACGGCCAGCGGTGAGTTGTAGATCCCGTAGCCGCCGCTCACCGGACCCTTCACCGTGACCGGACTGTTCCAGCTGCTGCCGTCCGCGGCACTGGCCTGTACGTACATCAGGCCCTTGCTGAATCCGTCAAGGTCCTCATTCGCGTAGGAGATCGCTGGCATGCCGTTGACAATCGTCATGTACGGTGAGATTCCGTGGTTGTCTCCCATGCCGTCGTCAATCGTCATGCTGCTGCCCCAGGCAGTGCCCTGCGGGTCAGCCGAGCGGACGAACCTGAGTGAACCGTGGGCCACGAAGCCGTCGCCGGGGTTCACATATTCGAATTCCTGCCAGGCTATCGCCGGATTTCCATCAACAATGGCCAGGGAGATGTACGGCATGAACTCAGCGGGTCCCAGCACATCGATCGCCGCGCCCCAGGCATTGCCGGCGCTGTCCAGCGCACGGGCGAACTTGACCGTGAACATTTCCGCGGCGAAGTCCTCCGCAATCCAGGCGATGGCCGGCTTGCCATCCGCCAGCACCAGTTCAATGTCCTGGTCCAGCTGGATCTCGTCGAACTCGCCGTAATCCACCACCGGGCTTGTGCTCCACTCGCTGCCGACGCTCACGCTGCCGAGCTGCAGGGTGTTCGGGCCGCTCTGCAGCACTAGAACAAGCATCCGGCTGGCGGCATCAGTGTACGGATCAAGGGAGGAAAGCTCGGCAACCTTAGCGGAATTGAACCATTCCCAGCGGTTGCTGTCAAAGTTGGCAACTGCGAAATAGGCCATGCCCTCATACGGACCGGCGACCCAGTCCACCCGCACCCGCGGCAACGGGCTGAGCCCGGACAGGTCGAAGCTGAACATCGCGAAACCGAGGTCGGCCGGGTCATGGCTGCTTGACCAGCCCCCGGGGATGTACAGCGTGTCCTCGCCGAACAGGCTGAATACACCCTGGCTGGGCAGGCTGGCGTCATAGTCCCTGCCGAGGAGCAGGGCGAAGTCTCCGGCCGCACTGGACTGTCGTGATAGTCCGGCGCCAGCGGGCAGCGCCAACGGGTCCGGCAGGCCATGTATGAACTGCGGGGCTCCAGGGCTGTCATCAGCCTGCAGATTGACCACCGCATCAGGCTTAGGCTGTGGGGACTGCTGGCCTCCACAGGCACTCAGCACGATCATCGAAATCAGCAAGGGAAGAATCCTGGCAATCCTGGGCATGCAACTCTCCGGTCAGAACATCTTTCTGTCGGGAGAATGTTAGGCCAGGGCTGGCTCGCCGGTCCTGTCCAGTGCTCAATTGAGAATCAATTTAACCGGGATTTGGGAATTGCTGTTTAGCGCCCGGGGGCTGCGGGTAACAAACATGGTTGCCGCAGGAGGCAACCCCCAAACAGTAATCTCCATCAAGGATGTGTGTATGTACAGGAATGTACTGATGATGATTTCCCTTGTGATCGTGCTGTTTGCCGCTTCCTGCGGGGGCGGCGGGTTCACGGTCGGCGATCCCGGTGGCGGCGGTGCTCCCGCTGACAACACAGCCCCCGAGGTCGTGATCAGCGGCATCAGCGAAGGCAGTGCCTACGGCGAGCAGCAGCCCGGCGTGAACTTCCTCAACGTGAAGGGCGTGGCGGCTGACACGGGCGGTGTCGCCAACATGGCGATGCGCATCAACGGCACGCTGGTCGCTGCCAGCAATGACAGCGAGCTCAGCTTCGGATGGGACGTGACCGGCTATGATGACGGCGCCTACGAGGTGGCGGTGCAGGCCAGCGATGCCAGCGGCAACGTGGCTGAGGAGGTCGTCAACGTGATCGTTGACAACGACCTGATCTTCATCCCGCCGGGCAGCTTCTGGCCCGAGCTGGACCTCGACTTCGGCATCGAGGACCCGATCCCCGACCCGGATCCGGGCCCGTGGGTGCCGGACCTCGACATCATCTTCCCCGGCCTGTAAGCCGGACCCCACCGGATAAGCGGCCTGTGCGGGATGCACGCGCCGCCCCGGAACCTGACGACATGAATGCCTGCCCCACGGGGCAGGCATTACCTTTTCAAGTGCCTTGCTCAGCGCCGGGCGAAGCGCAGCCTGGCCTCCGGGAGTTCCGGACTGTAGTCGGTACCACTTCCCGAATCGCCTCTATGAAACAATAGGATCGCCGGCTGGCCAGCGCACTCCACGAAACCTCGGACACTCCGCTCGCTGATATTGTTTAGCTGCGCGGCTGGCTGAGGAGCCTGCCAGTCCTGTCCCTGGTTGTCCTTGGCTTCGCAGTAGACAACATGATGGCCGTAGCCTCTGTCGCCTCGTTCCAATTCGAGGAAGACGAATGCCGGCCGGCCGTCGACATCGGCAAGGCAGCGGGGTGGGGCAGTCCAGCCCTGTACTCCGTGGAGGCCATCGAGGCGCCAGTCCTCCACAAGTGCAGGTCGCGGCTGGAACCAGTCCTGGCCCTCCGCGTCTGAAGCACTGCAGTAGTAGAAGCCGTGGAATCCACCAACCATGTTGGAAGTGGGAATCCCGCCGTCGTAGATCGGGGAAATCCAGTCCGACTTCAGGTAGCTTAGCAATACCGCGGGCATGCCATCGACCTGTGCAAGTGCCACGGGCTGGAGGACAATGCCGTCGTCAACCGCATAACTGCCGATCAGGGTGGGCTCGGCCCAGCTGCCGCCGATGGGGTCAGACGCGATCGTGAAGTACACATCCACCTTTGTATACAGAAGGTCGGGGTTCTGGGTGTAGTCGCCAAACACCATCGCCGGCCTTCCGTTGATCAGAGCTGCTGCGTTGTTTCTTATATGGTATGGCACCGTATCAAATGAGCTTGCAAGATTCCAGTCCTGCGAGATCGGCTCGCGGCTGTAGACCAACATTTGCTTACCGCCGCAGACCACGGGCTGACCGTCGTGCTCATATACCAGGGCATATGCAAATGACAGCCCAGTTCCACTGACAAATTCCCAGGCACCGGACCAGACAGTCCCTGCGACATTTTCAGCAGTGATGTAGTTTGCCCCGAGGACCAGGGCAGGTTTGCCAAGTACTAGTCCGCTGGAAACTGAGTATTCCCCTCCCGGGGACACGCTTGTAGGACTCACCAGGACCGGTGGCAGCCAGCTTGAGCCGGTCTGCCCGTCGGGGGGAATCGCGTGGGTAAGGTAACTACCGCCCAGGGACAGGCCAGCGACAACCAGCGGGTAGCCATCCGCTGTCAACTGCAGACTGGCTCCCTCCGCCACGGATATCACGTCCTTCCCATCCTCCACCACTACGTCCGAGATATTCCAGTCACTGTCATGGTCCGTCCAGAAATCCGCTTCTGTGGAAACCAGCTCCGGATAGCTGTGGTCGGCCTTGTCCTCGAAGGAGAAGGCGCGGAAGATCAGGGTCGTGCGGCTGCTGGCGTTGAACCGGACGAAGGCCTCACCGCTCACCGAGGCGGTACTTGTAGCCACCGCCCAGCCCGGTGATGAAGTCCCCGTCCTGGCTGCGGTTGGAGGGGCCGTAGAGCCAGGTCCGGTAGTACTGGACCGCTTCCTCGATCTGGCGTTCCGGGTCCAGCTGGCCCAGCTTGAAGAAGATGTCCTTCGGATTGTCACTGGAGTAGAGGAAGGGGTCGAGCACGATCCAGCCGCCGTCAACGTGGCCTTCATAGGGGTTGTCAGGATCTTCCTCCGTTGGCAGCACTTCGTCCAGCGCCAGCGTCACCCCGAGGTTGGCACCTGTGATGATCACGTAGTCGCTGAACACCTGCAGCAGTTCCTCCTTCAGGTAGCTCGGCAGGGGCAGTGCACCGACGACGGAGGTGACCAGTGAGCCGAGGGTCTCGCCCGCGCTCGGTGCCCGCTCGGAGTAGAAGTGCCCCTTGACGATAACCTCATACTCGGTGTCGCTGCGCAGGCGCAGGCGCGGCATCTCCACGAACAGGGCCTTGACATCCGTCGGGTAGGCCAGGTCGATGATGTGCCGCTGCAGGCTGACCATCATCGAGACGGCGCCGATGGCGAAGCCGCCGCCGCCCGTGAGTGCTCCGACCCCGACTGACAGCAGGTCCCAGAGGTAGCTGCTGTTGCCGATCCGCGCGCTCTGGGCGTCGTAGTACAGGTGCTCGAAGTTGTTGCCCCAGACCGCCGCACTGGCCGCCTTGTTGGCAGCCTTGCCCTGCACGGACATATCCTCGAGGATGCCGATGCAGCCGGAGTTCTCCAGGTAGGCCAGCAGCTGGGCCTGTTCCGCGGGGCTGAGCGAATCCAGCTCGTCGGCAATCCAGGCGTCGAACACCATGAACAGCTCGTCCAGCTTGGCGAGCTCGGCGGCGAGCGGCCCGGCCTGGATGCCGGTCTCGTCCTGGAAGCCCCACAGTTCGTTGATCGTATCCTGCGTGCCCAGCACCTTGATGCCGTCAAAGCTGTCCTGTACGACATGCCGGAACTGCTCGGCGCTGTGCCCGGGCTGGCCGGCCTCAATCTCCAGCATGAAGCTGTCGAGCGGTCCGGCCCCGTCCTCCAGGAAGAACTCGTAGCTGCCCGGCGCGAGCAGGGGCGCCACGATCCAGGCGAAGTTGCCTGCACTGACGGCTGCACCTGGGAGCGGCACGGGTTCGCCGTCCCCGAGGCCAAGCGTCATGTTGTCAATGAATCCCTCGAGTGGCTGGCTGAATTCCAGCTGCACGGGCAGGCCCGGTTCGATGTTCTGCGGTGATACGGCCAGCAGGGTAAGCGGGCCGCCGTTGCCACTCGGCGGCAGACCGGCGATGTTGCTGGGCCGGCCTTCGCTGCCGTCCAGTACGGGGCGCACCCAGTAGCTCTGGCCCTCTGCCCCGGCGGGCAGCATGAAGCTGAAGGACAGGCGCTGTGACGACTTCTCTCCGAGGGCCTGCTCCAGCGGCAGCTCCGCAAGCGGCTGGATGCTTGATGGAGCTCCTGGCGCGGGGTAGTCGCTGTCAGCATTGCCGGCGTAGATTCGGTAGGACTGCACGGCGTTGCCGAAATTCTGGCCGATCGGCGTGATGTCCGCTATCCCGATCTGGCCGTTGTCATCGCCATCCGCAACGGACAGCGCGCTCGCATGCCCGAAGGGTTCCTAGAGGCTGTCCGCCAGCAGGCCGATCATCCCGGGCTGCAGGTTCGGGACCTCGCTCGCCCCGAAATTCACGCCCAGCGGCGTCAGGTCGGCAATCCCCACGAGTCCGTTCTGGTCATAGACACCGGGGTTGGCGTAGTACCAGCTCAGGGTCTGGGTGGACTCATCGTAGTCAAGCTGCGCCGCGGCCTTTTCCCCATCGGGCACGGCCGCCGTGGCCCGCTGCCCGGCCGGGTAGCGCGCGCTGAGCTGCCGGGCCAGTTCGAGCTGCAGTTCCTGCCAGAGCGGGGCGTCCAGGACCTCGGGCCTCGGCAGGTCGGCCAGTCCAGCCGGGTCAAGTTCGCCGGAGGGCATGGCTGCCGGGAGCGGTGTGACGAGACCGTGGTTGCCGGACCCTGCTCCTGAGCAGGAAAGCAGGCTGCACGCGACAACAAATAAAGGCCATGGATGCTGCACCTGTCTGGACATGGCGCACCTCAGCACTGGGATCAGTATCGCGAGTATAACACTTCAGTGCTGATCCAGTTACTGCGTGGAAGCTCTGCTGGCGCATCCTGCCCTCCGGAAGGTCCGCTGCCCGCCATGCAGGTTGACTGGATCCAGTATCGGTTTTACACGATCTACTCTTGAGTGACCTGCCAGTCCCCATGCTGCATGTCTGAACTCCATACGGGCCGCTTGACCGGCAGGGGCAGGACATTGTCACCGCTGGCATCCAGCACGTAGCGCGATCCCGCTTCCATCATGATTGACAACCTGCAGTCCGCAGGGTCCCTGATATCCTGCCTGGCACTGAACCTGAGCTGGGCAATCCGCCCGTCGCCCGCCGGTTCCACCTGCGGGGAGCGGCTGTCGATTGCCAGCAGCACCCGCCCCGCTTTCTTGTCCGGCTGGGCGAAGTAGATGCGGGCATCAGCACAGTCATCGAAGAAGCCTCCGAGCTCCGCATCCCGGAAGCTGAGCTTGGTCCTGTCAAACTCAATCACGAACAGCCCTTTCCCGAAAGCCGGCAGCCCTGTGGCATCCAGCTTGACGTAGAGATCCCCGTCCTCACGCAGCGTTTCAGGCAGCTCAGTGACAAGTTCAACCAGCGGCTCCGGCTCCCGCACCACTACTTCCATCTCCAGGAAATCCGTCAGTACCTCGCCATCCGCCAGGGCCCGGACCCTGATGAGAACCGGTCCCGGCCTGTCCGGTGTCCACGTAAGCTGCGGTTCAGTTGTCGTCACCGTTGTTGCTTCATCTTTTCCGGTATCTGGCAACAAAGCGTCATTGGCAGGCTGGATAAGTGGCTCAACTGGCGCCTGCCTGCCGGGGAATGCCACTGTCACAGCGGGATCCGCTGGCACATCATCCGGCGTTCCGGCCAGTGACGCCAGTGCCGATTCCAGCCCGCTTCCCACCGTGCCGAGTGCTTCAGCAAGCGCATCCATCCCCGGGCCGGCGCTGCCTGGGCCAGTCTCTGCCGCTGCCCGATCCTCAGGCAATGGACTGACCTGGTCCGCTGCGGAGCTGGCACCGCTGTCAAGCTGCCATTCATATTCAAGCTCCCGGTCTGAGGGATTGTCATCCTCAAGCAGGATAAGGTAGCTTTCACCGGGGTGCACATCACCGGTTTCCATGTACAGCCGCCCAAGCCTGACAACAGCTTGCACTTCCAGCAGCTCACCTTCCGCTGTTGTTTCCTCCCCGTCGCTGTCCCCACTCGTCGGGGTGCGGTACTGCTCCTCTCTTCCGGCAGTATCCGCCGCATCGGCTCCGGCCGGTGTGCCGCTGCTGGTGCAGGCGCCGAAGAGCGCAGAGCTGAGCAAGATGCCAAGAGCTGCGAACCTGAGAACTCCCACAGGCCGTCCTCCCCTGTCAATCCGTGATAGACAGCAATGACGCGGCCACGGTGGTCACGTTCAACGGAGTGCTGGTGCAGGATCATCGTGTCACTTTGGCTCCCGGCAATCAAACAGCATCCCCAGCTGCTGCCTGGTGCTTGCTGCTTCTCATTCTCCCAATGCCCACTGACTACTGACCACTGCTCACCTCCAACGGCACCTGCACAAACTCACACACCGGGCCCAGCTCCTCGCCGAGATACGGCCTGAGGTAGAGGTAGCTGCCACTGGCCGGAGTGAAGGGGAGTTCGCGGAACTGTTCCGGGATGTAGTAAAAGTCCCACACTTCCGGCGTATCAAGCTCATGCAGGTCAATACTCAGCACAGGTGTGCTTTACTCGTCACTCCAGTATCCTTCCGGCAGTTGTCCGGAGTTCTCGGCATAGTAAAGGTTGTAGCCGTCCAATGTAGCAGTCAGGCGGGAGCCGATTGGCTGGAGATCATAGAGGCTGATTATTCCGTCGAGGTTATAGTCCGCCCGGTGGTAAGCTCGAATTGGCAATGGGATGTCCACGCTTTTTCCCAGAAGGATTCCCAGTGGTGTGATATCGGCAATGGTCACCTGCCCGGTACCATCCCCATCACCCTGCAGGATCGGCAACATGCCGATCGAATTGCTTTCCTCATAGTAAAGCAGTGCGGTCTCCCTCTCCCTGAAAGGGGTTACGCCAAATTCAATTTCGCCAAAGGTCTCTCCTCTTAAGGCAATGTGGCTTCGTTGTATCGCATTCTGATCCTCACGAGTGATCCAGTTGTAACTGTAATCTCCACTGCTCAGCGGGATCTCAAAGTAGAGCTGCCCAGCACTTGAAAGTCTGGCCTGGCTCAGGCCCACGGTGCTGAACGGGGGAACGCCTGGCGATGACAGTTCCGTCTCCTTGTCAGGTGCCCAGGGTCTGTCCCACCAGCTTTCTGAAGCGTAGGCCTTGTAGGCTCCTGCCTGCCTGCCGTAATTGACAGCGATAGCGGTCAGGTCAGCAGGTGTGATGAAGCCGTCGCCATTGCGGTCGATCACATAGTCAATGGTGCCAATATCAAAATAGTCACCTAGGCCACCGCTTCCCGCAAACTCACGAAGATGTCCGGCCAGTGGAACCAGATCAGCAGCAGTGACAACACCGTTCTGGTCGTAGTCTCCCTCGAGGATATAGTGCCAGCTCAGTGTATGCCGATCATGGTGGATGCGTGGCTGGAAGGGTTCTGGCACGTACTTGCTTTTGCGAATAGCGGATTCGCTGCGGATCATGGCGGGCCGCTCCTGAGGTTCTTCCGCAAGCTCCCGCCCGGAAATACGTTCCCCCAGCAGCCGCGTAAGCTCATCCTTCAGTTCAGCGAACACTTCCGCGTCGACATCCGCCGGGGCCTCCAGCGCGGCGATCTCGCGCATCGCGGCGGGGAGGTCGATTGCCACATTACTCGATTCCGATACCTGCTGCACAATCTCAGCGGGGGCCGGCATGTTGCCGACCTGAGCCAGATCTGTGGATTCGACACCACCACCGCAGCCGCTCGCCAGCAGCATTGCCAGAATGCATGCAGCACTGGCCATCACTCCGGCTGTCTTCAATCCGATACACATGCGCTTATCCATGTCCGTCTCCCGTCACATCATTCCTCGTCATTCCACCTGGCTGGTCTGCTTTCCGCTCTCTGCTGCCTGCTCTCTGCTCATCCCGGTGTGCCGGTCTC
This sequence comes from bacterium, assembly GCA_020440645.1. Lineage (GTDB taxonomy): Bacteria > 4484-113 > 4484-113 > 4484-113 > JAFGCY01 > JAHEFU01. The sequence goes on from JAGRNR010000018.1 coordinate 28,501, forward strand.
AAGACCGACAGGGCCCTGTGGCTCTCAAGAGCCACACACCGATTCTGCCAACTTATTCTGCTTCTCATTCTCATTCTGCTTCTGTTTCTCATTCTGCTTCTCATTCTCATTCTGCTTCTCATTCTCATTCTGTTTCTGACCACTGACCACTGTTGCCAGACTGAAGTCTGACCTCCCGCCGTCCACTGTTGCCAGGCTGACAGCCTGGCCTCCGACTGACTTCTGCCTGCTGCCTACTGCCCACTGATTGCCAGCTCCACAGCCTGGCCTCCGACTGCCTTTTGCCTGCTGCCTACTGCCCACTGATTGCCAGCTTCACAGCTGACCTCCTACGGCACCTGAATGATTTCCGAGCGGATCACTCCATTCTCGACCCATAAATATGCACCGCTCGGCAGATCCGGCAGGCTGTGTACCAGCCAGCGCTGCACCTTGTCCCTTTCATAGTCCACCGTGCTGTACATCTTCGAATAATTCACCAGCCCGGACGTTTCCTCCCCAGGCGCGGGCACGAGCTGCGGGTCCAGTGTCCATCTGGCGCGATATTCGTACTCAGGACCGATGCTGCTCAGGTTATTGACAATGTCAGCATACGAAGCAACGCCATCTGCGTGCCCGAAGTGGCCGTCCTGATTGCGGTCGAGGAAATCAGGGATCTCCTGGCCGGCGTCCGCATATGCCAGCGCCCTGTACTGCTGAAGGTAGATGCCCGTGATGTCAGCAACTGAGACAACATCATTCCAGTCAAGGTCAACCGGCAGGAATGGCATGCAGCGCAGCTCTCCGTCCTTGTAACTGAGCTGAAGTTCATACTGCTCGTGTGCCTTGGGTTTGATGCGCAGCGGCCAGCTGACTTGCTGCAGGCCACTGGCCAGCTCAGCCCTGGCCCAGTAGTATTCACTGGGTTCAAGCCCACTCAGGACATTGTCGAAGCCGGGATTGTTCTTCATGTCACCGGGCCGTAACGCGGCACCCGGCACCGCTTCAGCTGCTGTAATCCGGTCAGCTTCCCCGGGAATCCAGGGAAAGTGCTGCAGATTGCTGCTGTGGTAAAAGCGCATCGCAAGCACATGGTCGCCGAAATTCCGGGCAATGCCTGTCAGGTCAGCTGCATTGATGATCTTGTTGCCATCATAGTCAATCCGCTGCAGGTAATAGCTGGAGGAGCCGGTGATCTCTGTGCCGAAATTCCTTGCCAGCGGCACGATGTCAGTCACATTCACCGTGCCGTTCTGATCATAATCACCTCGCACGAGAACGGGGAATCGCAGTGTGCCAAGAACATTGACTGGCCATGGGATTGCCAGCCATTCGGAGATGTACTGATCCGTGCTGTCATATGCATCCGGATCGTATGCTGCGTGGATGTTGCGGTTCTTGTCTTCAATTCCACGGACAGCAGGATCCCCCAGCAGCCTGGCCAGCTCCACCTTCAGCTCCGCGAAGACTTCCGCGTCGACATCGGCAGGTGTCTCCTGCGCGGCGATTTCGCGCAGGGCGGTAGGGAGGTCGATCACTGTGCCCATTACGGAATCGGCAACTGCCGGTTCAGCCAGCCCTGGCTTACCTGCTGCCAGCTGTCCGGCATCGACTGAGGGAGCTGTCGTGCTGCCCGGAACAGTCACGCCCGGCAATGAGGCATCAGCCTGCGTTTCCCCTCCGAAGGCGATCCCCGTCGTATCCGTCCCGCCCGCCGCCTGCAGTCCGGGCCTGCGCGCATCCCCGCCGCAGCTCCCGAGGAGCAGCATCACCAGTATCAGTGTCCCGTATCCGATCCGTCCGCACATGGTCTTATCCCCCGTGCAATCACACTATCAGCCCATCAAATCCTACAGGAAAAGGCAGGCTTTCACAGGGGACACTTGCGCGGCAGTTTGCGGCTGACACTTCCGAGGACCTGGGAGCTGGGTTGTTGGGAGTAGGGGAGCCTGCGGTGTCACGCTCCGCGTGACCATGAATCACTAGGTCATGCCGGAGGCATGACACCTGCCCTACCACCTACAACCTATAACCTACACCCTCGTGATGGAATGCTGCGCATTCCATCACGGTACGAAGTACCGCGCCACCTTCAGTTCCGCCGTTGCCAGGTCGTGGTAGACAACGAGCGGCTTGCCCAGTGCACTGCCGACGGACAGGTAGGCCGACTCGTGCGCATCCGTGTCATACTCGCCGACGCCCGTTGCCACCACACCGCCGACCGGGAAGTCATCGCTGATCTCCGGCGTCTGCGTCGCGCGGTATGTCACCGCCTGCTCTTCCGTCGAGTAGTAGGCCAGCCCGAGGAAGCCCGCCACGTTGGCACTCGCCAGGTGGTAGCCGTAGTCGTCGGACAGGCTGTCCGGGATGTACAGCGGCGCTGTCCAGTCCGTGGTTGACAGATCGTTGGCCTTGCGCACCAGCAACCCGCCGGTCGTCTTGTTGCGGGCCAGCAGGTAGGGCCGGTCCGTGATGCTCGTCGCCGCGGCGAACTGCAGTTCGTGGTCGCCAGGCGTGTTGTTGCCAAGCGAGAAGGGCAAAAGCGTCCAGTTCGTGCCCTGGTTGTTGACGGCCTTGCTGAAGTAGGCCCGCCAGGGCGTGTTGTACTGGTCATTGTTCAGCACGTACCACACCGCCGGCCGCCCGTCCGTGCCAATCGCATTGGCCTCGCAGGTCGTCAGCGCGGTCTTGTCGAGGAAGAAGTCGCTGCCCTTCCAGACCGTGCCGCCGTTGAACAGGTCCCAGCCGCCGCCTGTATCCGCCACGGAATCGCTCGCCCGCACGTAGTAGATGCTGTAGGGGTCGTCCACGTCGCCGGTATGCCAGACGTAGGCCAGCGCCGGGTTGCCGTCAATGATGTTCAGGCTCGGGCTGTGGTCCAGGGGGTCACTGGTGATCTGGACCTGCGCGAAGCTGGTGGCATCCGCCCCGTTGCCGACCACGTAGTAGATGCCGGGGCTGGCACCGACCCGCTGGTAGGCCATCGCCGGCCGGCCGCCGGCCAGTTCCCTGAGTGAGATGTGCTTCGCCGTCACCGAAAGCGGCACGGCCTGCGGGATGTTCCACTCGGTGCCCTGCAGGTTGGCGGCGCGCACGTAGTAGAGCGAGTTGAAGCGCCGGTAGGCAATCGCCGGCCTGCCGGCAATCGTTGCCATCATCGGGTCCGCCGGACTGGTGTCCGATACGTTGTCGATCGCGGTCGACAGCCAGCCCTCGGTGGACAGCTGCAGCGTGTCGACGGCAGTTGCCAGGTCGTCATCCGTCACCCGCAGGCGCACGGTGTGGAAGCCGCCGCCCGTCAGGTCGATCTCCTGCACCTGCGCGCCATCCTCGATCTCATATGTGCCGTCACCGTCCAGGTCCCAGTCATACTGCTCGATGCTGCCATCCAGGTCGTCACTCATCGTGCCGGACAGGATGGCGGTCCAGGGTGCCACGCCGCTTGTGCTGTCCGCGGTGATATGCGCCACCGGGGCCAGGTTGTCAAGGTCCGGCGCGTAGAGGTACAGCGTGTTGGAGATGCGGCCCTTGTAGGTGGCGACCACACTGAAGTTGCCCTGGAAGATGTCAACGATGTCCATCTCTGCCGTTTCCTGGTTGATCTCGCCCACGTTCGGCACCACGAAGCCCGAGCCGATCAGGCCTGCGCTGACTTCGCGGATGCGGATGATCTCACCGCCCCCCGTGCCGGATCCGCCGCCCGTTGAGAAGCCGCCGATCAGGAAGTACTGCGACTCTTCGTTGATGGTGACGTCGCCATCCACGGAGTGGTTCAGCATCAGGAAGTAGTTGATGTTCGGGTCGACGAAGTAGGGGTTGCTCTCGCTGCCGCCGCCCGACAGCGGGGCCGTGTCCAGGTCCAGCACCGGTCCCGGTGCTCCGGACAGCTCCACCACCTGGCTGACCGTGCCCTCATTGCCTTCGCTGTCAACCGGCCGCGCCCAGAGCGTGACCGGCCCGGCCGGGGCGGAGGGCTGGATGTAGCCGTAGACCAGCCTGTCCGTGACCGTGTCGCCGACCCCGTTGGCAAACGGCACGCTGCTGGCCGCCGGGATGGTGCTCGCCGCATCGGAGGAGGCGGGCACGTCATCCGGGTTGCTGCTGGCGTAGATGTTGTAGCCTCCCAGGGCGTCATTGCCGAAGTTCTGCCCGATCACGGTCAGGTCGGCCAGGTTGATCTCGCCGTTGCCATCGCCGTCCACCACGGTCTCCACAGGGTAGCTCTCCACGCCGATGAACAGCAGGTCCTCGCCGAAGGGCCCGCTCTTGCCGAAGTGCAGGCCGAGCGGGGTCAGGTCGGCGATCGTGACCACGCCGTTCTGGTCATAGTCACCGGGGTTGGTGTACTGCACGGTGCTGATCAGCGCATCGCTGCCGGAGAACATCGGCCCGGCCAGCGCACTCATCGGGGCGCTGGCATTCGCATTGCGCGGCACCATCGCCGTACGCCGCACGGCCGGCTGCGGCCCGCGGCTGAAGTGCAGCGTTGCCAGCGTACCGGCTGAATCGAGCGGCTCCGCCAGGTCGAAGTTCGGCAGCACATGTCCGGTCTGCACCAGGCCCGGCTCAGCTGCGACACCAAGTGAAAGCAGCTGGCGGCCATCCAGCCCGGCCGCGGTCTCGATGCTGTCCAGGCTGAACTGCCGCGGGTCATAGGCAATGTCGGTGTATAGCGTACTCAGCTGGGCAGCTTCCGCCAGGTCAATCGTGGCGGTGATCCCGCCATCGTCCTCCTGCATGCTGAACCGCACGGCGGAGCGCTCGCCAAGCAGTGATCCATCCGCAATGCTCAGCGTCGGCTTTTCTGGATACTGTGCGCGTTCCACAGCCGCATCCGGCAGGCTGTTGTTGCCCGCTCCGCAGGCGGCAAGCAGCAGCAGGGCCACGCCTACCGCCAAGTTCCTGGTCATAGCAATCATGTTCATCTCTCCGTCTGGCGGGCCTGCTTGGCCCACTTCCACCCGTGCGGTCTGTGCGCCGCCGGGCAACCGACTGTCATACCCATTATCCACATCAGGTTAAGCAATGGTTAAATGCTACCGGAATCATTTCCAGCATCAGTAGAACACATAGAAATTCACGAACTTGATGCCGCCACTTTCCACGGTGAAGGCCATGCATGGATGCGGCCCCAGCAGGCGCATCTCCTTCAGCTCCACCACCGGGATCTGCTCAATCACGGGCCCGGTCAGCACATAGCCCGCCGCAGAGCCATCCGCACTGAAGGCGCTGGCCACCTGCATCGCATTCACATCCGTCCATGTGGCCATCAGCCCGCCGTAGGCCGCCAGCAGCTCCGGCGCAAACTGCCCGGGCTGTGAAACCGACAGGTCCACCGGTGCATCCCAGTTGCCGCCGCTGAGGTCGCTCGACTCATACTGCTGCAGCATGTTGCTCGCATCATAGGCCGCCAACCCGATGACCTGCCCCCCGTACTCGCAGATCCCACCGGGCCGCACATTGGTGCTGGCCGCGCCGAGCTGGATCGCCTGCTCAGCCGGCAGGTCATTGCCGTCCCAGTTGTAGCGGCGCACATAGGCCAGCGAATCCTGGCTGTCGCGGTAGAAGGCGAGGAAGCTGTCTCCCTGCTGCAGCAGGCTGCCCATCTGCAGCTTGGTGGTGTAACCCAGCTCCGTGAACAGCGTGGCTGCGGGGGCGTCGCCAAGGTAGAAGTAAAGCGTTGTCATCCCGTTGTGGCCGAACACCAACGGCCGTCCGGCGATCTCCATCATCGCGAACTGGTCCTCATTGGACACGCTGGACTTCACCATCGGGCTCCAGCTGCTGCCGTCGCCATCAGCGCCAATCGTGTAGTAGCAGGTCTGGCCCACGTCCACGGGCACGCTGATCGCCGGCCGGTTGTCAACCACACCGAGCTCCGGCTGCCAGGCATCGGTATATGTGCCGGGCAGCTCGACTTTCGGTTCCCAGAGCAGGCCGGCCCGGTCTACGGACCGGCAATAGTACAGCCGGCGGTCGCCATTGCCGGCGGACCAGGCAGCCGCAGGCCGGTTGTCAATTATTTCAAGCCGTGGCTCAGTGACGGACCAGCTTGCGTCGTAATGCTCAATCTCGGTGAGGTGCCACTGCTTCTCCCATTCTTCAGTCAGGTTGCCCGCCGGTCCCTCCCCAGCGGAACTGCCTGCCCGGACCCAGTAGCGATCGGCAAAGGCGGGGCTGAGGTCTGTATGGCGGAACTGCTTGCGCTCAGCAGGACTATTGTCAATGTCAGCCAGCGCAAGGCTGACGACATTACGCGCCCCGACTCCGTTGGCAGCCGTTGCCTCGGTGGGGTAACCCTGGCCCTCCACACCCGCATACAGCGTGTATCCCTCCACCAGGTTGCCAAAATGCACGGCGATCGGCGTGATGTCCGAGACATTGATCTCGCCATTGCCATCGCCGTCAATCATGTACTCCATATGGCCTTCGCTGAATGGCCCACTGCGGCCGAGGTTGACACCCAGCGGGGTCAGGTCGGCGATATTCACCTCGCCGTTCTGGTCGTAGTCCCCGGGGTTCGTGTAGTACCAGCTGAGGATGCTCCAGCGCGCATTGCGTGATAGCTGTGGCTGCGCATCGGCCACCGCGCTGGGCTGGCGCCGGACATCCGCTCCACGCCGAAACTCAATCGTCGCCAGGAGGCCGCTGCCATCCACGCCCGGCGGGTCAGCTCCCGGCTGCAGTTCGCCGTACTGCACGCTGCCGCCGCCATTGCCCGCCAGCAGGTGGATCGCTTCGCTGCCCAGCAGTCCGGCACTGTCCGCCTCACCCGCGGTCCACTGTGAGCTGTCGTAGGCGATCTCCAGGTAGGCATGGCTCAGGGCCTGTGCGTTGGCAGCCTCGATGCTGACAACCGCACGCTCGGCATCCCGCTCAACCGACATCCGGAACTCAGCGCGGCCACCCATCGCAAAGCTCTCCGGCAGCACGCGCAGGCTGAATTCCTTGGCGCCTGCTGACTGCTCAGGACCCGGGCCTGCCGCTCCGCAAGCGGCAAGCATGATGGCAAGCAGGCTTGCCTGCAGTAGTGTAATCAGTCTGTACATGGCATTGCTCCTGCCCCCGCATGGGGCAAACCGCTGTAATACCCATTATCCACAGCGGGTTAAGCAATGGTTAAACCCTGGAGTATAAGCTGCGGAATGCCGGGCAGCTACAGTGCAGCTTCACTGCCGGTTGCGCGGCGCCGGGCGAGCCATTTCTCCACTGGCAGTTCGCTGATGATCATTGCCAGCACGATCAGCAGGCCGCCCACCGCGCGTACCTTCACCATCTCCTCGCCGCCGAGTGTCCAGGCAAAGATCGCGGCGAACACCGGCTCCAGGCAGAACACCAGCGCGGTCGTGACCGGCGGCACGCCCTGCTGCGCCGTGAGCTGCAGCATGAAGGCGGATAGTGTCGGGATCAGCGTCAGGAACAGCACCCAGCCCATTGTCTCGGTGCTGCCGATGCCGAATGGCCGGCCCATCGCCACTCCGCAGATCAGCGCCGTCAGGCCGGTGAACAGCAGCTGCTGGAAGTTCAGCACATACACATTCATCCCGCTGTTGGTGTAGCGGTCGGCGTACAGCACATGCGCGGCGTATGTCACGGCTGCCACGAGCGTCAGCATGTCGCCATAGTTGGCCTCGTGGAAGCCGCCGGTCAGCAGCCACAGCCCACAGATCGCGATGGCGACGGCCACGAGCCGTGGCCAGGGGGACAGCGTACGGAAGCAGATCAGGTTCAGGAGCGGCACGAACACGATGAACAGGCCTGTGATGAAGCCGCTGTTGCTGGCGGTTGTGTGCTCCAGTCCGACGGTCTGGAACACGTAAAGCACGCCGAGGATCAGGCCCAGCAATGCACCGCTTTTCCAGTTGGTCCACAGGTTGACCCGGCGCGCTGCCAGTGGCAGCGCCATCAGCGCGGCGGCGGCGAGGAAGCGCCAGGCCACCAGCGCGTAGGGGTCTATGTTGTCAAGGCTGTCCTTGACGATGTAGAAGGTGCTGCCCCAGACGGCGGCGCAGTAGATCAGCGCGAGTTCCGCCCAGGGGGAGCGTGTGAACAGCTTCAGCACCCCGGGATTATAGGGCAGGCGGCGTCAGGCAGCTGCGCCACTGCGCACAGCCGTCACTCAGTAGAACACACTGTAGATGAATCGCTTGTTCAGGGTGGTGTAGTCCGTGTACAGGATCGCGGTATTGCCCCGCACACTGATGATCCCGCCGACCAGCAGGTCGAAGCCTGACACTCCTGCTTCGAGTATTGGCAGGTCCTCCCAGTCGGCGATTTCGCCGCTTGGGCTGTGGTGCACCTGCAGGCCGGTGCTCGATGGGCCCAGGTCATAGGCCCACAGCCCGCCATTGGCAGCCATGAACTGCATGCTGGTGTAGTACTCCAGGCCGAAGTCCAGCAGCTGGCCGGCGGTCCAGGTGGTGGCTTCCGCAGTTGTGGCCCGCAGTTCATACAGCCGCTGCGGGTTGCCGCGCACCAGCCAGGCCCGTGGCAGCCCGTTGACAAGCTGCAGGTCGGCGAAGCGCACGATGTCACCCTCCTGGCTGATCGGCATTGACAGCAGCGGCTGCAGGTTCGCACCGGAGGCATCAAACATCGCGAAGCGGGCATCCATGTTCAGCAGGTCATAGTAGGCGATCATCAGCCTGTTGCCATCACTGGTAGCATCCACGTAGTCAGCCTGGGCCAGCGGGTTTTCGGGCAGGAACGATGTCGGCAGCGGTGAATTGCCGTGGTGGTCCAGGATGAAATGATCGGTGAAGCGGTATGTGATCGCATGCAGGGAGTTGCCAGTCTGGAACGCATATTCCATGTATGTGTTGTATTCGTTGTTCATCTGCAGCTCCGTGCTCCAGCTGCTGCCCTCGGCATCGCTGCCCTCGAAGTAGCACAGCCCCTTGTTGTGCACGGAATGGAAGATCCCCGGCCTCCCGCCGATGTCAAGCAGCCAGGGGGAGTTGTTGATGTTGCTGGACGAGGGCACGATCACCGGACTGGTCCAGCTCGTACCGGCGGCATTCTCGCCGATGCAGTAATGCACCCGTCCGCCGTTGTTGCCGACCACCCATGCCGCCGCTGGCCGTCCGTCAATGATCGCGGCGCGTGGTGCACCGGTGGTGCCTCCGCTGGACTCGAACTCGAACAGCGTAGTGCTGTGCCACTGCCGTTCCCAGACCGGCGTCAGTTCGCTGCTTGCATTGTTGCTGACGGCATTCACCCAGTAGCGGTCATCCAGCCGCACCTCCAGGTCGCTGACGCGGAAATTGCGGCGCTCGGACGGGGCACCGAGCGAGTCGGCCGTGTCAATGCTGGCAACGAGGCGCGCACTGCCCGTGTCCGGGTAGGCGCTGCCGTCCACGCTGGCCCACAGTTCATAACCGCTGACGGTGTTGCCGAAGTTCTGCCCGATCACTGAGATGTCCGCCAGATTGATCTCACCGTTGCCATCGCCGTCCACCATCCACTGCGCGCTGTCGCTGGCAAATGGTCCCGTTGCGCCGAAATTCTGCCCGAGCGGTGTCAGGTCTGAAATGCTGACGATCCCGTTCTGGTCGTAGTCGCCGGGGTTCAGGTAGCTCCACGAAAGGATGTTCCAGCGCGCATTGCGGGACAGGTCGGTCACTGCCGGTACGGCCTTGCTGGCAGTGCGCGGCGTACCGGGGCCTGGCTGGTCCAGCCGGAAACTGGCAATCCGCCCGTCAGCGCTGAATGGCTTGTCCATTGCCACCCAGCCGAACTGCAGTTCGCCATCGTGCACGAGCTGCAATGACAGGGGGCTGGCATCATCCAGTTCAGTGTGCAGGCTGCTGCTGAGCTGCCCGGCGTGCTCTACCAGCGGGATGGCGATGTACAGGCTGCTCAGATCCCTTAGCCCGTAGGCGTAAAGTTCCAGCAGCTCATTGCCGCCGATCCGCGAACGCTCCAGTCTGAAGCTGCCGCTGCTGAACTGCGTGCCATCGAGGATGCGCAATGCCAGCGGACTGCGGGTGACCGGCTCAGAGCGGGTGGCGGCATGTCCACCGGTGCAGGCTGCGCACAGCAGCAGCGGCAACAGGCCACTGGCGAGTGCTGACAGGCATCTGCGAAGCTGCATCCGGTCCTCCGGGCCACCCACAGGGGTTTTACCCGCTTTTAATGTCTATCAGCAAACGGGTATTAGGGCAAGTGTCAGGAACTGGGGAAAGGGGACTGCTGGCTCAGTCCAGTTCCGGGCGGCCCAGTTCCAGCCTGAGCCGGTAGCGTGCGAAGAGGATCCAGAACAGGCCGCTTGCGAGGCCGAGGAACTTCAGGATATGCCAGAACATGCGCCAGTTGAGCGCGGAACCGGACAGTTCATCGAGGTAGCGCCGGTCGTTCATCTGGAGCGCCAGCAGCACGCTGACGACGAAGGCCACCAGCTGCAGCTGCCCCGGCCAGGCTTCGCCATCGCGCCGGACCAACACTCGCCAGATGTACTCGCCGATGAAGATGGCGACGATCAACCAGTGGGCGTATAGGAGGATGGTGTGCAACAGGCTGGCGGACAGGGAAGCCTCCGGTTAATCAGTGCTGCGACCAATCTAGCACGGGAGGGATCTGACTTTTCTCGGAATAACAATGGTTAAGGCCTGGCAACAGCATCCAGAAAGCAAAAAACCGCGCCCTGGTTACCCACAACGCGGTTTGCCCTTTCGGGTCGGTAATGATATTGTAACGATGATGTAATGACTTGTCAAGCTGACGGATTGATAAATGCCAGATGTAGCAGTTTATGTAGATGGTTTCAATGTTTACTTTGGGCTTAAGGCCTTGATGCGTAAAAGGCAGAGAGCCTGTTATAAATGGCTGGACTACTGGGCTTTGGGAGAGGGGCTGGTGCAGTCAAGCCCGCATGCTGCCACTGGGGACAAGCTGGTCTCAGTGAAATACTTTTCCGCACTTGTGGAGGATGATAGGAATAAGGCAGGAAAGCACGCCGCTTACATTGAAGCGCTGAAATCAAGGGGGGTGGAAGTGATACTTGGACGTTATTACACTCAGATCGAAACATGCCGCAACCCATCATGCAGTTACACATGGCGCCGGGGTGAGGAAAAACAGTCTGATGTGGCCATTGGCATCCATATGCTGGCTGATGCTTATGAAGGAATGTATCAGAAGGCAATTCTGGTGACGGGCGACAGTGACCAGGTGCCAACGATCAAGGCCGTAAGGAAGGCATTTCCAGGTAGGAGCGTTGTACTTGCATACCCACCAGAGAGGAGCAGGAACAATGACCTGGAATCGGTGCTTGAATCCGGTGCGACAATGCGCTTCAACAAATGGCTTGCACAATGCCAACTACCAGACACCATCAAAGTCAGTGGCAAGCTGATAAGGTGCCCGGAAGAATGGCGCTGAGGGGGGGAAAGCCGGCAGTGGCTCTGTATGGTTGATCACTCACCCCAGTGGTAACCGACTGCAGCGGCGTCCGCTTCCGTGATCAATCCGTCCAGATCGGAATCGGCGAACACCGTCCAGTCCGGGTCATCCGATGACATTCCCACACGTGTGCGGATGAAGTCCAGGTCGGCCTGGTTCACCTGGCCGTCAGCATTCGCATCGCCAGGCTGGCTGAAAAACCACAGCGGAATCTCCCGCATGGCTCCGGGATTGCCATCCTTCAAAGGAATGATACGCAGGACCGCGATGCGGTTGCCAAGTGCTGACAGGGGAATGCTGGCTGGGAAGCTGGAGCCCGTGTCGATGCTCTCAATATGGATGTCCTCGCTGCCGGAGTTGTCAAACGGTGCAAGGTCCAGTTCGTAATGCACCGCATCAGAACCTGTTGCTCCGGGCAGCGAAAGCTGCAGGTCGGGAACGCCAGCGGCTTCCCCGAGGAGCTGCCAGGCCTGCAGCCCGATGAATCCGCTGTTCGCGGACGCAGCCTGGCCACCCTCCCGCTGCAGTGCTTTGTCAATCCAGGCACCGGGCAGGTGTGTATCCTCCCCGCTGCCAGCACCGTCTGATTCCAGCATGACCACCACATGCAGGGATTCACCGGCAAACGGTGAGAGATCCAGTTCGTACTGCTGCATCTCCTGCAGGCCACTGAGTGCCGCCGGAAGCTCAGGCCCTTCAAATGTCAGCTGGCTGAAGCTCAGTCCGTTGTCAGTTGTGGCCAGGAAGCGCAGGAAGTCCCTGTCCTGCTCCAGGTTGCAGGCCGCCGATACCGACAGTGAAGGCTGCACCCTGCCGGAGAGGTCAATGCGGCGGCTTACGAGCAGTTCAGTACTCCATGCCCCGTAGCCAGACTGGCCGGACACCTGCGTGGCAGCCTGGAAGCCTGCCCCACTCAGCAGCTGCCACAGGGTGCCGCCGCCGCTGCGAAGATCACCAATGTCCCAGCCCATCGGTCCGAACTGCCGAAGCCGTGTCAGCAGGTCGTCGGAGCAGCCCGATGACGGCAGTGAGCAGAGCAGGTTCAGTCCAGTGTAGAAGTCCTCTCCAAAGCTGGCCAGTCCCGTGCCACTGTTGTCAATCACCACTGGCAGGCTGCATTGCACCGTGCTTGTGGCATTGCCGGCGCGGATCACCAGCTCGTGTGCTCCGTCCGGCAGCATCGTCGTATCGATGGTGACGCTCGCCGGTGCATCCCCGGCCCGGGCCAGCTCCATCCCATGCGCGCTGGCGCTGAGCCAGTCCGCTTCGCCGATCACTAGCGGCTGCAACTCCAGCATGCCGGACTGGGTCAGCTGGCCCAGCTGCGGTGCGCTGATTGACAATCCATGCAGTTTGTCAAACGCGGCCGCGATGTCCAGCCGTGGGACAGGATGCTCACCGAAGCCCGTGGTAGGCGCTCCGCTGGAGACCAGCAGCTGTCGCAGCTCGGCGGGAGTCAGGGTCGGGTCCTCGCTCAGCAGCAGTGCCGCCGCCCCGCTGACAAAGGCCGTGGCGTAACTGTTGCCGAAGCCGGGCGAGACGTAGTCATCGTCGCTGTCCTTCCAGCAGCTCTTGAGGAACACCCCGGGGGCGGCGATGTCGATGTAGTCGCCATAGCCACACAGCTCCGGCACCCGCGCATCCAGCGCATCGCTGGAGCCGACGGACAGCGCTGTGCCATAGGCGGCGGGATACCAGGGGAAGTCATTGTCCTCATTGCCAGCGCTGCAGACCAGCAGCACTCCCTTCTCCTCCAGGATGCGGCACATCTCCTCCTCCAGCGGATTGGGGATCTTGCTGGCCCAGGAGTAGTTGATCACTTTCGCCCCGAGATCGGCGGCGAGCAGGGCACCTTCGACGAGTAGTTCTTTGTTTACCGAGAGATTCGACCCAATTCGGATAGGAATAACTAGGCAATTTGGTGCGACGCCATGTAAGGCAATCGAATTGCTGTCATCAGAGGAAATGATCCCGGCGATATATGTTCCATGTCCATTGCCATCGCTCACATCGTTATCGTTCTGATCCAAATCAAGGTGGTATGTTGGAAAATGAATCTCTGGATCCAAGACGGAACTTGACAACTCTTCATGGGTTATTCGAACACCAGTATCTACAATAGCAATATGAATCGCTGGATCCCCGGTTGTAGATTGCCATACATCGGGAAGTCCTATTTGAATGTGGCCCCATTGTGGAGCATGCTCTGCTGCTGGTTTGCCAATGCTTGAGATGAGGTCTGGCTCCGAGCTCACGTAGGACATACCTGATGAGAAGCTGCCTAAGGTAAACCATTCACTATCACTACAGAATTCGGGTTCTTCCAGTGTTACATTTGCCGACTCTGCTGCATGTAGTGCTTCATTTCGACTCTCGAAAGCGAACCTAACAATGCGGTAATTTCCAATAGTTAGTTTTCTTGTTGAGTAAGATGCGGCTGAAAGTATTGGATTCGCTGTTGGCAAAGTCTGATAACTAATCTGCAAGATAGAGACAGAGGTTGAGAAGTTTGAGTTCGGCAATGAAGCCGAGTTGTTGTCCCGCTCAATTGCAGGATGTGCAGAGCACGCACACATCGTCAATGTAAAAAGAACTAGTATGAGTATTCTGCTTTTCATGACTCTACTCTCTTTGCTCAATATACAGAGCTTGCACTTTTACTTTCGTGTTGCCAACTTTCATGCTATCACTTGTGCCATTTGCAGTTAGTACGATAAACAGTACATCGCTTAAATTCTGTATAGAAAGATTGCTATTTACTACGTTGGTCCACTCATCTGACTGAATCTGACTTAACAGATTTGAAGGTGTTGCAGGAATTGTATTGATGTTGTCATCATTGATAGAAAGGTACAGACTATCAAGTCTATCGATATTCTCAATCAAAACGCGGGCGTGCAAATCCACCACGCTGCCGTGCTTGAAGGTGTTTGCACCAATTGCAAACTGTGCTCCTTGAGTGACGGCGTTACTGAATTCAGTTGAAGTCCAAACAAACTGCACGTAACTCGATTCAACAACACCGACAGGCGTGCTGTTAAAGGAAAACTGAGTTAAGCAATCTAATGTAAGTGTCGGCAGAGAAGCCCCAACTGGGTATGCAGAAGTTTCCCAGGGTAGGTTGATCTCATTGTTGCCCCCTATCGAGTCGCGGCTGCCAGCTGCCGGGAAGACCTGGCGATGCACCACTTTGGTGCGTTCATCCACGTAGTCCTTGTTTGTGAGGTCGTCGTCATTCGTCGGAGTGGCCGGGGTCTGTGGCGCGGTGGAGAAGGTCTTCAGCCCGGCGATCGCCTGGTTGCCCGTGGTGCGCACCACCGAGCTGTCCACCGCGAACTCCTCACTTGCGAGACTGAGCCCGTCGCCAGCCGTGTAGTCCGGCGCGTGTACATCAATCTCGCCGGCCAGCTCATCCTGTGTGACCGTCGCCGCCCCGCTGCCGGTGATCGTGATCTCCCCATCCTGTAATGGATTGCCGCTGCCGCCGGCGAGGCCCGTCACGAAACTCTCCGGCAGAGCCGGGTCATTAGTCACCCCGCCGCCGCCAGCCGTCGAGCCTCCGCTGGACAGCGGTGCCGCCGCACTGCCGCCCAGTGTGTCACGCTGCTCCAGCGCTTGTTCACTGCGCCTCCGCGCATCAATCGCATCCCCGAGGCTGCCCGTCTGCTTCATCCTTCTCCTGATCGTCATTGCGTCTCCTCCGCCAGGTAGTCCGTGCCGCCGATCACCGTCGCCCGCGGCGTATGCTCCACGCGCTCCACCAGCGCGCTGACCGTGTTGCCAGTGCGGTCCGTGCCTGCCACCGTCTGCCACAGCCGGATGCGCGGGTCCGGCAGGCTGCGCCACTCGATGCCCGAGAACTGCCTGAGGCTCTCCGCCAGCAGGTCGGTGGCGCGGTCCTGCGCGAGGAACTCGTTGCCATCGAAGTCCGCAAACAGCGTGCGGTGCCTGCCGCCCAGCCTTGCCCAGAGCAGCGGGTGGTTGCGGATCCAGCGGTCGGTGAAGCCATCCCCGTCATAGTCGGAGCTGTAGGTGTACTCCGTCGGTGGTATGGCCAACGGGTCGATCTCCCGCACCACGCGGTATGTTTCCTCGCAGTACAGCTCCAGCTCCGCCAGCCCGATGCTCGGGTCGGACTGGTTGTCAAATCCATGCTTGTAGGCCCCGAGCTGCACCAGCAGGTAACGAAGGCGGGGCATCGTGATTTCATCCGGGCCGATTTCCAGCAGGCTGTGCGGCTCAAATCTGCCCTGCGCCAGCGGTGACAACAGCCGCCAGTCGCTGCCGTCTATGCTCGCCAGCACCCGGATCCCCGGCCAGAACAGGCCCTGGTGTCCGGCGGCACTGTTCAGGTTGCGGCTGCCCGGCAGCACGACGCGCAGACGCTGCACCCGGCGCACTTCACCGAGGTCGAACTGCATGAACCCATACCAGGAGTCGTAGAAGCCCGTGCCGCCATTCTCACTGGCTGCCAGGTTATGCAGCGAGGCACCACGGCTGGTATCGCCATCCCACAACAGCGGCGCAACAGCCGCAAAGGAACTGTCCGCCCCGACATTCAGCCCGTCCCAGCTGAACCAGTCTCCCTGTGTGGAAATGTCACTGGCCACAGCCGTATCCGCCAGCACATTCACAGGCCGCTCCGACTTCCCGCTGACAACCACCCGGCTGTACAGTGCGGAAATGTCACGTGGCCGGCCACGCTCAGAGGCAGATAACAATAATGTGTCCGTCGTCTGCTGCTGCTCCACCAGGCGCAGCTTGAACTGCGCGGCCTCGGGGTCATACCACAGCCTGAGGTTCGCCTGGTTGGCATCCCGCAGCCGCCTGAACAATCCGCTGACGCTTCCCTGCCAGCTGATCGCGCCCGCCGGAGACAGCCCGAGATCCGGGATATCAAGCTCCGGGTCTGTCAGTCCCGGCCCGCCATCGCTGGCTGGATACTTGAGTGCGGTGCGATAGACATCCGCGAGGTCCAGCGTGCCCTCCACATAACAGCGCACCCCGCTGAGCCAGTAGCTGTTGCCAGCTGTATCCTCGAGAATGCTGATCGTGCCGCCCGTCAGGTTGACCTGGTAATGCAATGGTGAGACTTCAAGCGTCATCGACGGGTCGTACCACAACCGGATCTCACCGGGCACGAAGCTGCGCCGCCGCGTACCGGGGTTGGCATCCTCGTTGAAGGCCGGGTCAGCGCTGCCGCTGTATGTGAATCCGTAGATGCTGCCGAAGGCCCCGCCGTTGACAATGGATATCTGCCGTACCGCGATCTCCGCCGTCTCATCCGGACTGAGTGCGATGTCGCATTCCGTCTCCCCCAGCAGGCAGGACCAGTCGAGCGCTCGGAGCCGGATCAATCCCTCGGACGGGTCCAGCTCGGTCACTCGACCGCGGAACAACACCTCGCTTTCCGCGCCGATGGTCGCCGTCAGCTTCAGCTCGGACAACAGGCGCAGCGGGTTGTCCGCATCATCCGGGTCGGCCCAGTCCATTGCAGCATCCGGCACCTCGGCGCGCAGGCGCGCAGCCCCGGAGGAATCATGCAGCAGGCGGAAATCAGCCAGCGGCAGTTCGACCCAGGCCAGGTCGTCGGTCAGGTCGGTGCGTGCCTCCAGTTTCCAGCCCGTAAGCCGGCCGGGCCGCTTCAGTTCAGTTGTCGCCGCAGATGTGAATCCCATTTGCTACTCCGTCCATGGCCGTGCCGGGCTGGCCGCCGTATAACTACCCACGCTGTCGAAGTTGGCAAAGCTGCCGTCGTCCACAACATGGAACAGCGCGATATGCGGCAGGCCATTGTCAGCCTGCATCCCGAGATCGGCGGCGATCCCTTCCGGCAAGGCGGTCAGTCTGCCGCGCCAGGCGAGATCGCGGCTGATGGCGACACTGTCAGTGGCCTCGCCCGTGAACTCGCTGAAGATCACCAGTTCAGAGCGCTGCAGGTAGGCGCGCTCCAGCCAGTCAGCTACGCACAGCCTGGTGGCAGCCGCCGCCGAGTTGGCAATGCTGAGCTGGAAGGGCCACAGCTCCAGCTCAAGCTGCACGGCCCAAGCCTGCTCACCGCTTTCAAGCCGGTGCACCAGGCCGTACAGGTCGCTTGTCTCCCTGAACGGCCGTGAGAACTTCGGCCTGACGGCACTGCCGCTCAGTGTCAGGTGGTCGGACTGTGATTGCCAGATGCGGATGCGTGATGTGCTCACAGCTTTGCTCCCGGCCATAGGCCCTGCGCTGCATTCTCCTCCAGCAGGCGGCTGGCAACGCGTGCGCTGATCACGTCCTCCGCCCCGTTGCGGTAATCAAGTTCCACCGTGAAGGCCGGCCCGCGCGGCACCGCACGGCCGCCGAACAGGCGCGAAGCCGGATTTAGTGCGAAGCCGAGATCTGTCACCGATGGGAAGTTGACAACGCGAGCCTGCACTTCGTTCGCCACCTGCACCGGCTGGCGCTTCTTCAGCAGCCGGTCTGCCAGCAGGCCGATTCCGGCCCCCAGCAGACCGCTGAGGATCCCGCCTCCACCGCTGCCACCACCGAGTGCGCGAGTGAGGCTGCCCGTAATGCCCTGCGTCAGCTTCGCAATCATGCCGCGCAGTGACTTCTGCAGCTCCGCGATGAACGGCGCCATGAGTGTGCGCGTCGATCCCGCCTGGCGTTGCCGCAGTTCAGCCCGCGATGTACCGCCGGAAGTCGCACTGGCAGCGCGCAGGGGCTCCAGCCCGCGCCGCAGTTCATCGCGCCAGCGCTCCAGCTGCCCGCTCAGTTGCTCGGTGGATGCGCGCGCCTGGCCGAGGCTGCCCGCCAGCCGGTTCAGTGCCACCCGTGTCGTTTCAGAACTCATGCCTGTCCTCCCTTGCCGGATGCCTCCGGTGGAATGTGTCCCTCAGCGCATTGCTGCGCAGCTCGATCCCGCGCAGGGCCCGCCGCAGCTCCCGCTCATCCGTGAACGGGGCCGACAGCAGCCTGCGCCGCTCCGCCTCCAACTCATCCTGCGCTTCCCCTTGCGCGATATGCAGCAGGCGGCACTGCACTTCCTCGCTGCCCATCCTGGCAATCTCCGCGCCGCTGTGCCCATGCGCACGCAGTTTCAGTTCCAGCTCATGCATGCTCAGTTGTCCGGCAGCTGGCTGTGGTCCGCCGGCTGCTGCGCATGCTGCCAGAGCCGCGCCAGCGCGCTGGAAAAATCCCGCAGGCCCGCCGGGTCATTGAAGTTCAGCTCAAGTGCCGCCGCTGCCAGCTCCAGCACGCTGCCGTGTTCCCAGCGTGAAAGTTCCGCTTCATCCAGCCCGCTGCTCAGCGAGGCCAGCTTCAATACAAGCTGGGGTGCCGTGCCCAGCTGTTTGAGCAGATCGTCGCCATTGTCAATCCCACCATCAGGCAGGCTGCCGACCAGAGTGCAGAACTCCTGCCAGAGCAGCTCAAAGCTGATCCAGTCCAGCCGCCTGAGTTGCACATGCCGCCCGTTGCCAAGCTGGATGTTCACCTGCCGAGGCAGCTCCAGCACTGCGCGGCTGGCCTGCTGCATCGTATCCACCTCTCTTTTCCTTCTTCTACTCACATGACCTCCTATGTGATCTGCCTCCTCGCCCAAGGACTCGTCGGTCTGCGGTACAGCTCGAAACAAGTCCCTCGCTGCCTGCGCGTAATGCCGCCGGCCTGTTTGACATCTCCGCCCTGTGGATCTCGCCTTCGGCTCAATCTCCACCCGGGATGTCCGGCGGCTGACAAGGCAATGAGCAATGAAGATTGAGCAATGAGCCAGACTGGCATTGATGTGATCCCGCTTCTTCCCTGACTCATTGCTCACTCATCACTCCTCATTGCTCCTACGGCAGCCCCGGGCCGAACTGCTCCAGCACGCCAAAGGCCGTGCGCAGCAGGCCGACATTGCCAGCCGCCGGGTCGTACATGCAGTCCCAGTCAAGCGCGATGCCCTCGCCGAGCTGCTCCTCACTGAAGGCGACCCCGCCGCCGGGCATCACGGTGCTGACCCGGCTGAACTCGAACTCCAGCCCGGTCTCCATCCAGCTGGCGGGGTCCCCGCCATCCGTTGCCAGTTGCTGCAGCAACACACGGTGGTAGCGCTCACTTGCATCCGGTGCGCCGATGCTGGTCGTGCTCGTGGCCTGGCGGCGCACGCTGGCGACCAGCACGATGGGCTGGCCCTCGCCGATCGCCGTGCCCACGCTGCGCCGGATCAGCCCGCGCTCGCTGTCAATCTCGTAGTCCACCGGTGCGCCGTAGGTCACCAGCCCGTCGTAGGACCTGACGACCGGGGCCGGGCTGGACTCCAGCGCCCAGGGTCGCAGGAGTTCAGTCCAGTCCTGGGCATGCAGGCGCAGCACCTCGCTGTACTGCTCAACCCCCGCCGAGCTGCTGCTGACCGGAGCACCCGGCCCGGCCAGCAGGCCGAGCGCCAGTGGGGATGCCTGTTCCAGCAGGCGGAAGCTCAGCGAATAGCGCAGCGAGCGGCAGAACTGCGCCACCGGCTGCAGGGTGCCGCGCTGGCTGCCCAGCCGGTCCAGCTTCTCGCCCTCCACGCTGAACTCCGCATCGGCCACCCGCCCCAGCGGCTGCCAGGCCCCGTTGCCATTGTCCGCCAGCGGGTCGTGGATCGACAGCCGCGCACCGCCGATGGTGTGGAAGGGATGGTAGCTGTAGTTCGCCCCGCTCATGCATTCACCTCCTGTGCGTTGCCAGCGATCGCCGTCAGCCCGAGCTCCGTCACGCTGCTGGCCAGCACCGGCCCGCCGGCCAGCGAGGCCGGACGGGGGTAGCTGGTCTGCTGCCAGCGGATGCTGCGCAGTTCGGGCTGCTCCAGGCAGAAGCGGCTGATGCGGGCGCGGATAGCGGTGCTCAGGCTGCCCAGCTGGTTCATCAGCTCCGCCGGGCGTGCTCCAGCCACCACCACGCGCAGCTCAATGCGCTGTTCACTGACGGGATAGCGCCCGCCCTGCTCAACGAGGCGCAGCACCGCCGCCGGATGCGCGGCCGGGTCCAGCCCGTCCGAGCGCACCTCCCGCAGTCCCAGCCCGCCCGCTTCCTGCTGCAGCCAGGCAGTGAGCCTGCTGATGATAGTCGTTGCCATTTCCGTCACCTCCCTAGAATCCGCTCAGTTTCCGCTGGTCGAACACGCCCTCACTGTCCTGCGTGGAGGACCAGCCCGCCATCTGCGGCTGGCCCGGGTCGCCCCCCAGCCGCGCGTTGCCATTGGCAACCTCGGCCATGAAGCTTTCGACGGCCTCGCGCGATGCACTGAGCGGGTTGAGGCTGTCATCCACATAGCGCCGCCGGTAGAGGAAGTACAGCGCGAGCGTGGCGTTGATGCGCTCCAGCCCGGCCATCACCAGCGGGTCAGCCAGGTCGACACGCCCCATCAGGTAGCTGTCGACCAGGCTGCCGCCGTCACCGATGGCCTGCTGGATGATGTCGCGGGTGAGCGCGTCGTCAATGTCCGGCAGCGGGTTGACGTCATCCGCCAGCCCGGCCAGCACCTGCGGGTCCAGCCGCTTCTCGAGGTCCTCAATGCTCGTGTAGACCGCCATCGTTCACCCCCTAGGCCGAACCGTCGCTGCCGACCGCCATTTGCCACAGGCCGTAACCCGCGCCGCAGCGGCTGCGCACGCCGAACTTGTAGGCATCGGCGCTGAACACGTACTCGTCATCGGGGCGCGTCACCGCGCTGAACTCCGGACGCACGCGCCACTGGAACAGCAGCGGGCGCACCGGGTACTGCGTTGCCAGCACGAACCAGTGGTTGGCCGGCACCCAGGGGCTGACCTGCAGGTTGAGCATGCCGCTCAGGCCATTGCCATCCGGCTTCTCCAGGTCCGTCCCGCCGCTGAGCACGATGCCCGTCGAGTTGAGCAGTTCACGCGCGGTGAAGTAGTTGTCGGGACCGACGAGCAGGGTGTCCGGCAGCAGGCCGAAGGGCTTGCCGTGGTCATCCCTGAACGCCATCATGGTCTCGATCGCCAGCTTCAGGCTGGTGCTGCCCAGCTTGTCCGCCATCTTGTTGACCTGGGTGCCGCTGTCACCCTGCTTATGGTCATCGGCGAAGAAAGCCTTGCCGTCATAGCCCGTGTCGGTGAAGCCATTGGCCAGCAGGCCGACCACCAGTTCATCCGGGTGGCTGGCCGCACGCAGCGCCAGCTCCTCGATACGCGGCTTGAGTTGCGCCAGGCGGTCATCCTCGAAGGTCTCGCGATCCACCTCGATCGAGGCCTCGAAACGGCGGTTGGCGATCTCGTAGTCGTTGGTGCGCAGCGCACCGGGCACGCGCTCGTCCGTCCACTCGCGCATCGCCGGCACCGCACCGAGCCAGTTCCAGCTTTCCTTCGAGTTGCTGCTGTCAACCACCGTCGACAGCTTCGCGTAGAGCGGGTCAGCGCCCTGGAAGCCGCGCTCGAACAGCGCGCGGAAGCCCGTGAATGAGGCCTCCAGGAAGTCTCGTGTAACCAGTCTTGCCATCTATCTCCCCTCCTAGTGCAGGTCGATGCGCAGCCAGACGTCGGTGCCGTCGAAACCCTCGAGCCGGCCCGCCTGGATGTCATTGGTGACCGTGGACACCACGGCCACGGTCTGGTCGTCAACGATGTACAGCGGCTGGCCGAGCTCGGCCTGCGTGATGCTGCCGCCCTTGGCGAAGCTGAACACGCCGCGTGCCATCACGCGCACGTTCAGATCGCCGTCGCTGCCGGAGCTGTTGTCAGCATCCTCGATCGCCACACCGATGAAGGTCTGGCCCGCAGTGTCGCTGCCGGGCACGGCATAGCCCGTGCTGTCCGCGCAGACGATGCCGCCCTTGAAGATCTGCACCGAGCCCTTCACCTTGTGCGCCGTCACCGTGCCTTCGCGGTGGCGCGTGTACCTGCTCTCAGTCAATGCCGTCATCCGTCCCTCCCGTCCGCTCATCGCGGATCCCTGCATACTCGCTGTCCGACAGCCCAAGGCTGCCGGCGATCTCACGTTCGAATTCGCTGAGCTGCGCAATCAGCTCATGCCCTGCCGCCAGTTCGGCGTCCAGCCGCTGCACCGGCAGGCTGTGCAGCAGGCCGCTCAGGCAGTCCAGTGCGGAACGCTCACTGCCATCCGCCAGCAGTACTGCATCAGTGTTGCCAGCCGAGAGGCAGAGCAGCAGCTCACGCAGCCCGCTGGCCTCCATGCCAGGTGTCAGGCGGCCGGCAATGCGCAGCTCCGCCAGCAGCCCGTCCACCGCCGCTTCACTGTCACGCCGGCGGTAGTCCGCCAGCTCGCCAGCCAGCCGGCGGTTCTCTTCCCCGAGGCGCAGGATCTCACCCGCGCCCGCTGTGTTGCCAGAATCCATCTCTTCCTCCATCAGAACACTGAGCAGCCCGGCCCCGCTGTCGGCGGCCAGCACCGGTTCGGGCAGGGCCGGAAGGCCACGCACCGCCGGGGCGCGCGCCCCGAGCAGGGCCAGGCCGCGCAGGTAGGGCCCGCGACCGTCCAGCTCCCGCCAGACCTCGGCCGAGCGAGCTGGCCAGCGGCCCTCCGTGATCTGCGTTGCCAGCCAGTGCGGCAGGCCCTCGATGTCGGCGCGCAGGTGCATGCCGTCGAAGCGCAGGGCGGAGATGCTGCCGAGAGCCGGCCCGCTGTCGCTGTGGTCCAGGTTGATCGTCGCCAGGTGGTAATGCGGGTCGTAGTTCGCCGCGATCTCAGCCAGCTGCTGTTCGCTGAACTCCACCGGCCGGCCCTGCATGTCGCGGTAGCTGCCCGGCCGCAGGATCGCCACGTCCCGCAGCTTCAGCGGGCTTCCCGTTGTTGCCATCGTCACTGTCCACCTCCCTGTGGATTGCCGCCGTGCGGCAGGCTGCGTCCGTAGCGGGTGCAGAGCTGCTGCGGGTCCTGCTCGATGCCCTGCGCGGCGAGGAAGGCATCGATTTCCAGCTCGAGCCGGAGGTCGCGTTCCAGCGGCGCTTCCAGCTCGAGGCGCGGCAGGCGACCAAGCGCCTGCGGCATGTTCAGTTCCACGATCCAGCGCAGGAGCGTGCTCGTGATGATGCCGGCCAGCGCAAAGGCATCGCTTCTGATGATGTCGGCGCGCACGTTCTCATGCACCTGGCCGAGCGCATAGCTGCCCCGTCCGCCATCGGACTGCGTGGTGAGCGTCTGCCCGAGCAGCGCCTTGCTCATCTCGCGGTTGCAGAACTCCAGCAGCTCGAGGTAGGTCTCCACGCTGCCCGAGCGTGCGCCCTCCAGCAGGCTGAGTTCCACGCCTTCCGGCAGCACGATGCCGGTTTCCTGCTGCAGGCTGCCGACGATCTTCCTCAGCTGCCGGCGCTCCTCGATGCCGGTGGACGGCGGATGCGTTGCCACCGTGGTCGGGCTGCCGAATTTCTCGCAGTAGACTACCCAGAAGCGCAGCACCTGGCGCTTGAACCAGCTCAGCCACCACACGCATCTCAGCGCCGGCAGGCCGTAGGGGTTCTCGTGGCGGCCATAGGGCGCGAACACGATGAAGCGCCTGTCCGGCAGCGGCACGCCGCGCACCGGCTGCTCGCGGGTCAGGAGGCGCAATGAACTGTCGGCCGCGAACACGAAGCGGCGTGGGTGGCGCGACTTCACGCTGCAGGGCAGCAGGTACTCGCCGGAGAGCGAGCCATTATCAATCCGCTGTCGTCGCCAGAGCACCTCGCTGACACTGATGCCATAGGGCACCGCGTCCAGCAGCTCACTGAGCATGTTGTCAGCCTCGCCCGGCCCGTCCAGGCAGCCGCTGCCCTCAAACAGCAGTGCGCACAGCTCGGCGGCCTGCAAGGCCAGCGCGCTGTCGTCCGCCGGTACGATGCGCCGCTGCCAGCCGAGCACCGCGGCCCGCCGCTGGCCGACGAGCGAGGAGAGATGGGCATCCTTGTCCAGTGCCTCCTCGAACAGTCCCCAGGGCCAGTCATAGGCCGCCGAGGGCTGCTTCGCCGCCAGCAGGGGGTCACGGTTGGGGCGGACCCCGAGCCAGCCCGCCAGCGGTTCGTACAGGTCGCTGGCAACGCCTGCGATCTCCCGTCCGCCAGGCACGGCAACGGATTGTTCACGGCGCGGTTGCGCCTTCTTCCTCCCTGAAAAGAGCATCCTTCCCTCCTAGAATCCGCTCGTGAAATGGCCGCTGCCATCATCGTCATCCGCGGGCCCCGTGCCCGCCAGTACCGCCATGCCGCGCCGCCTCCCGGCGGCGGTGGCCAGCTTGCCAGCCATGCCTCCCGCCTGCTGCGGGGCGACCTCCATCGCCCGGGCGAGGGCATCGAGCTGGTCGTCATGCGCACCCGCCGGGTAGTGCAGCGCTTCCTCGAGGAATGCCGCCAGCCAGTGCGCAGCATCGGGGATTGCCAGCCGTCCGCGCTGCACCTGCACCGCCATTGCATCCAGCCGCAGCTCCTTGCGGGAGTGGGCCGGCAGCGGTACGGCGGGCAGGCCACGGTCCAGCGCGGCCTGCGAGAGCACCGCCTGGTAGGCCGTGTTCTCGATGCCGATGCGCTGCGGACGCCAGAGTGCATTGAGCCGCTCCAGCAGCGCCAGCTGCTCGGCGAAGCGCAGGCGGGCCCGCTGCATGTCCAAGAGGAACAGGCGCTGCCCCGCGTCGTCAGTGCCGAGCACAGCCGCACAGAACCAGTCGTGCCTGTCCCCCTGGCCGATGGCGGGGTCCACCCCGATGCTGATCCGCAGGCGTTCGTTGCCAAGGAAGATCCCGTCCGGCCTGATGGCAACACCGCCTGCGGCATAGCGCGCGAAGTCTCCCTCCCTGAAGACCTGCTGCGCCAGTGAGACCGGACGGTTCATGTATTCCTGGCTGAAGGCACTGTGCCCGATCTCCTGGCGGCGCTGCTCCAGGCGCTCGACGGTCCAGCGCTGCGGCCACAGCGGCCGGCCCTCGTCGTCAAGTGCTGCCAGCCGGACGGATCGCCAGTGCGGCAGGCTGCCCTCGGCGATGCGCTGCATCAGGCGCGCCAGAGCGGAGTCGTGATGCAAAAGCGTGCCAAGCCAGACCAGGCTGCCGGATGTGATGTCCAGCGCGTTGACAAGCGCGTGGTCCAGCCAGTGGCTGAGCCGGTCGCGCTGTTCCGTGCTGCGCACCATGTCGTCATCCTCCGGGTCATCCAGCACCACTAGGTCCAGGCGGCTGCCGTTGGAGAGCTGGCCGCGCACGCGGCCGAGTGCCCCGATGGTTGCCAGGCGCTGCCCGCCGGCGAGGATCAGCTGGCTGTCATTCCAGCTGACCTTCGTGCCGCGCGCATCCAGCGCCGGGGCGATCCGCCCGCCGAACAGGAAGTGCAGCAGGCGGTTGCGCTCCAGCTCCGTGGTGACCATGCGCAGCCGGGCCTGGGCCTCCTCGCGGTTGGCGCAGACGATCAGGATGTTGCGCTTGTCACCGCAGCAGAGCTGGTGCAGCACCAGCCCGAGCGTGCCGATGGTGGTCTTGGCATGCTCACGGGGCAGGGCACCGGCCAGCCGGCGTCCGGGCTGCATCGCCTCAAGCAGCTGTGCTGCCAGTTCATGCTGGAAGCGGCCGAAGGGCAGGCCCAGCAGCTCCGGCAGGCAGATAGCGCAGAAGCGCAGCAGGTCAGAGCGCATTGACAGGCGGGCCTTCTCTCGCAGTAAAGCGATGCGGGCATCAGCCGGCAACGGCCGGAAGGGGATGGGGACAGGAATGGAACTGGTCATCAGACGAAGTCCCTCCCGGCCGCTGCCTTATCCGCAGCATCATGCTGCGGCGTATCTGTTTGAGTGTTGGCAATATCAATCGGGTCTGCATCGCTGGCAGCGGGATGTCCCTCGGCCAGCAGTTCACGGCTGGATTCAAGGCGCTCCAGCAGCAGCTCCAGGGACTGCAGTGATTCCTCTCCAGCCGGGGCCTCCAGCGCTGGTCCGCCTTCCAGCGGCACCTTCTCCACCAGCTTGCCGATGGTGTTCAGTGATGCATTGTCTGTGGAGTCCAGCAGGGCGCGCATCAGTTTCTGGCGGTAGATCGCATGCAGCATCGCCGGCGTGACCACGCCGCTGTCCCGCAGCTGCAGGCGCAGGCGGCGAATCTCCGGCGAACGGGCGTAGCTGTCCAGCTCATCCGCAGTGACGCCGACCGCCTGGTGCCAGCCGCCGCTCGGGCGCTGGCCGGTGGCCAGCAGGATGCGCACCAGCACATCCGCGCCGTCGTCGCTGAACAGCTTCGCCTCATCAAGCGTGGTGCCGGTAGGCGGAGCCGCCTGCTGCTCCAGTTCCATATAGGGTTGCGCCGTGCCATTCCCGTTGCGCCCGGCGGCCTGCTTCAGTGCATCCATGCTCAGGACCTCCGGCGCGGCTGGTACTTCATCCGGCCGCGGCCATCCTCGCGGGTCTGCTCGAACACCTCATGCGGCTGCAGCTCCATCCCGAGCTCGCTGCCGAGCGCTTCACAGATTCGGCCGGCCATCGTCGGCGAGGGTGGGTAGTAGCCGTTCTCAAGGTGGGCGATGCTCGCGCGGGCCACCT
This sequence comes from bacterium, assembly GCA_020440645.1. Taxonomy (GTDB): domain Bacteria; phylum 4484-113; class 4484-113; order 4484-113; family JAFGCY01; genus JAHEFU01. Next base: position 55,348 of record JAGRNR010000018.1, read on the forward strand.
TCGCGCGGTTTGCCAGTTGCTGCTGGGTCATTTCGGCGCAGAGGCGCCACTGCCTCAGTTTCATGTCCTCTCCCCGTTCACAAGAACTATACATATATAATGCTTATTGCCTTTCCACTTGACGCATGAATATTTATTCATGCCTCTGATGTTAGGGATTTTACCAGATTGGTCGATTTAGTCAAGAATTGAGGCAAGAATTAACATTTTGTTGCCTTTGATAGACAACTGTGGTAAACTCCTGTCATGCCTGAACGGACCAGCATCCGGCAGCGAGCCGGGCTGTACTTACGATTCCTTAGGTTGAAGGCGGGCCTTGAGCAGTCCGCTGTCGCAGCACGGCTGGAGGTCAGCCAGCCCACCATCTCCCGGCTTGAAAAGGGGCTCGGCTCCCCGGAGCCCGGGCATATCGCAGCCTGGCTGGCGATCTGCCTCGAGCAGGGGGATGTGATGGGCCTGGACCAGGCCTCCGCCGTGCTGCGCCTGCTGCAGGACATCCTCGTGATGGATGAGGAGGGGCCGGCGCTGGCCGCCGAGCTGGACCGGCTCCTGAGCGCGATGGTCACCGAGCGGCCGGAGATGGCGGCGGGCGTGCCCTACTTCGCGGATGTGGCGGCCGGGCCCGGTGAGAGCCAGCAGCCTCGGGTGGAGCCGCGCAGCTACATCGAGGTGCCGGCCGGCGTCGTGGCGCGCGACCCGCAGGCCTTTGCGCTGCGCATCGTCGGTGACAGCATGCAGCCGCTGCTCCTGGAGGGCGACATCGTTGTCATCAGCCCGGCGGCGCAGCTGATCGAGGGCTGCATCGTGGCGGCCTATGTCGAGCCGGATGGCGACGTGGTGAAGCGCTACCATCCCTGCCGCTCGGCTGACTGCGAGGCGCGGCTGCGCAGCGCCAATCCGGCCTATGCGGACATCAAGCTCGGCGGCGAGAACGGACGCTCCGGGCGGATCTGGGGCCGGGTGCTGTTCTGCCAGCGGGAGCTGTAGGAGGCCAGGCTGTCAGCCGCCGGGATGCGGGATGCGGGATGGGGAATGTGGGATGTGCGATGAGCGGGATGCGGGACACGGAGGTGCGCAACTTGCTTGCGCACAATGGAAAGTGGCAATCAATGCCAATGCTGGAAGGTACGCGGAAATGGACGTTGACAAGCACCTCGGATTCTACAAACATGGCAACCTCCCTCACCTGGATGTCGCTCGCGCGGTCCAGTTCATCACATTCAATCTGGTGGATGCAGTTCCACGAGAACAGATGTACCGGAATGCACTTGGGCTGGGAGTCAGGAGCGGCCACGCTTATGCATTGAATGATCGCCAACTGGACAGCGGAAAAGGAAGCTGCATACTGTCCCGACCTGACATTGCCTCTGTTGTGAAGAACTCGATTCTCAGGCGGGAACAGATTTCTTACCAGACCCTTGCCTGGGTGCTGATGCCCAACCATGTGCACATTCTGATCAAGCAGCTGGAAGGGTATCCAATATCGCGAGTGCTGAAACAGATCAAGGGCAGCTCGACGCATGAAATCAGGAACATTACCGGCACAATAGAGCCGGTCTGGCAAATCGGCTACTTCGACAGAATGATCAGGGATGTTTTGCAGTTAAGGCGGACTATTGACTACATTCATCAGAATCCGGTTCATGCACGGCTTGTCGGGTCTGCCAGGGATTGGCCAATGAGCAGTTACAAAATGTATGACTGGCAGAAGCTGGCGGAATCACTGATGCTGCCTGTGGAATGGTTGGAAGAAACTCAAGCGGATGACAAATCGGCTACTGGCTTGTCTCGAAATTGAGGCCATTGCAGCTTTTCATTGTGCGCAAGCAAGTTGCGCACCTCCGCTCACATCCCACTCTGCATTTTGCTCACTACATTATTCGTGCAATCAATGCAGTCACGGCTGGTAGCAGTTCAGCGTGCTTATCGGGGAATGGCTGGCGTTGGATTCACCGACCAGCACCAGCCCTCCACTTTCGGCCAGGCAGCTGCGCAGCGAGCGTGGCATCACGGCGCGGAAGCTGAATATCCGCCTGAGGCGGCCATGCTCCAGCAGACAGGCTTCCATCGGGTCAGGACCGTAGGCTAACTGACGCAGCCAGCCGCGCAGCGGCAGGGAACTGGCCCGGCTCGCAAGCAACTCGCCTGATTCTCCCTTGCCAAGGGAGAAGGCCGGCGGATCACTAGCAACGGCATACATGTTTTTATTGCTGACAACCAGCAGTTCACCACCCAGCACGGCAAGGCCGTCGCGGCATTCCAGCACTGAAGAGATGTAGCCTGGCATTTCAGAGGCAGCCACCTGGTGCAGGCCGTCCGTGCTGCCCAGGCTGAACAGGGCCACCGTGCGGCTGTTGCCATAATCCCCCAGCCAGGGATCGCCGTAAAACTCAATCAGCGCATACAGGTCCGTGTCTGCCTGCCAGATACCCCCGACCAGGGGCGAGCTGCACTGCCGCGCCTTCAATGCGGTGTTATCTGGCCCGAGCTGCAGCAGGAAATGACCATATCCCGATATCTCCATACCGAGTCGGGCCGCGATTGAATCATCACTGTCATCCAGCAGCCTGCAGTACTGCAGCGAGCCACCATCTGGCAACCGGGCTGCCGAGAACACGCCATCAATTCCCAGCACATCCCGCAGGTAGGAAACGGACTGCGGCGGCCGGGCTGCACCCTGCATGTCGAACTCAAGCAGGACACCCAGCTCGCCGCTGATCCTGATGCTCCCGTTGTCAACTGACATTCGTGGGTTGTAGTCACCCGGCATGGGCAGGTCGGGAACGGACCACTGAGTTGCTCCGGTGGAGTCCAGCCGCGTCAGCGAAAGCCGGGCGAAGCTTCCACCCTGGCCACCGACCTGCTGCAGCACGATGAAGCCAGCCTCGCCGTCCGCTTCAATCCCGATGATGTCGCCAGGCAGCTGCACCTGCCAGAGTGGCGCGCGCAGGCTCATGCGCCAGAGCAGCAGCTGCCAGACGAACAACAGCAGCAGGGCCGGGACCAGCAGCAGGAAGAACAGCCATGCACGCCTGCGAAGCATGGCGTTACCTTAGCAGCGGTTGCGGCTACACAGCACTTCGGTTAACCGGCCACCGGGCCATGGTGTTCAGTCAATCCACGCCTCCCGGTTGTTCGAGCCAAGCCAGGATGGCAGGTGGCAAAGATCTGCTTGGTGTATCATTCTGGCAACGCAATGATACGCAAGGTTCAAAAACGGTTAAACTGCCCTGCTGCCCCACTTAGCGGGTCATATAATCGATTTACTGATCAGACGGGGAGAAAACGGCATGCAGGTATTGGATTTCCATCGCGAGATAACAAGGATACTGATCGCTACAGGATTGCTGCTGCTTGTTTCATGCGGTGGAGGCAGGGGAAGTGTGACAAGCAGCGAGCTGGTGGCAAATGGCAGCCGACCACTCAGCGGGCAGCTGGAAGCAACTGCATCACGCAGCTCCATAGCGGAGATTGACATCGCTGGGCTGGTGGCGCAGATCAGTTCCTGTACAGCACCGGCCGGGATCGACAGCGAGCTGTATGCAGAGCTGACGGCCGAGCTGGTGCGGGTGCTGGAGGAGCGTGGCACAGAGCGGATCATCGCTTCCCTGCCTGACCCGGAGAAGTCAAAGGTGACCGACCTCGCCATCAGTGGCGACACAAGTCTTGCGACATTCAGCTGGAGCTATGCCAACCCTGCGGACTATGACCAGAATGGCGAAGTCAACATCGCCGACCTGACACCGGTCGGTGTGCACTTCGGCAAGGATTCCAGTGCCAGCGACTGGGCCACGGCCAGCATCGCCGACGGCGATGGCAACGGCCTCGTCAACCTGGCGGACATCACGCCGATCGGACAGAATTACCTGAACCGCATCAACGGCTTCGAGCTGCAGCTGGGCGACAGCAGCGATGCGAGCGAGTGGACGCTAGCCGCCGATGTGGCTGTCAGCGAAGGCACGGTCTCCAGCGGCCGCCGCAGCTTCAGCTACGAACTTGCATCAGCATCCGAGGGCTGGTACCGCGCCGTGCCCTATGAGAATGGCAACCCGCGCAGCCTGGGTGAGCCTGGCAACACGGTGCAGCTGGCTGGATCCGACCCCTCTCCGAGTGGCTACAGTGAACCAGGTGGTCCTGGCAACAGCGGCACTACGCCCTTCAGCGGGCCCGCTTCTGAGCCGGATTCAGTAGAGACCAGGACCTTCGGCCAGGAGTATGAAGCACCCTTCGTGGGCCTGGACCAGAATGTCTACACCGTGACCTCCCAGGCAGAAGCCGTCAGCTTTGACCCGGATGGCCAGTTGCGCTGGTCCGCTGAACTCAGCGACCTGGCCACGGATTACAGGCTCAACAGCAATGATGAACTGCTGGTGGGTTGCAATGACGGCATGTTGTTCCACTTTGACAGCATGGGCCAGCTGCAGGTCGCCTTTGACACAGGCCTGCTGCCTGCCGCTCCGGAGATCTGTCCTGACGGCAGCTACCTGTGCATTGATAGTACGGAAAGGAAACTGCACGCCTTTGATTCGGATGGCATGCACAAGTGGTCCTATCCCCAGGGCGCGCGGGTGGCGCGTGATGTGTTCTGTTCAGCAAATGGCAACATCTACGTGGCGATTAGTGATCCCGCCGGCCAGCCTGATCCCGACCCGGCCAGCCTGGCCTGCCTGGATGGGAATGGAGTTGAGCTCTGGATAAGGGACGGCGCGGGGGATTCAACCCTAACCCAGGTCAGACCCGGTCTGGACAACAAGGTACTGTTCACGGAATTCTTCTATGTCTACTGCTATTCCCCGGAAGGAGAGCTGCTGTGGACACAGGACAAGCCGATCCGATCCTGGGCTGTGGGCAACGATGGCACCGTTGCCATCGGCGGTGGCTTCAATTCCACGGACTCCTATTATCTCGTGTCCCCTGACGGGGATGATCTCGCCACCGTTACATCACCTGGGGATGTGGAAGATATCGTGCTCGGCCAGGACGGCCGCGTTTTCTGGTACGACGTCTTCGAAGGCCTGAAGTCGAACCCCGGCAACGCCGGCGGATCATACTGGAATGACCATGGTAGCCGGGTTTATGGCAACGGAGATGCCAGTGGCAATCTCTACCAGGGTTTATCCATACTCAGGAAGATTGACAAGGAAGGCCAGATCATCTGGGAGAGAGGTGAAGTTGCTGAAATCAGTATGCCACCGGTTTTCACTGCCGACAGTGGCTACTACCTCAATTACGGAGGCGGCATTGGGCGATTCAGCTCCGGTGGAGGCCAGCTCTGGGCTTCTGGCAGCGGCGAGATGCTGACAGAGGGCAGTCCGGTGATCCGGCTGGATTCATCCGTCGTCTATTCCGCCGGGCGCAACTATGTCGAGGACGCAACCAATAAAGTTGAAGGTGTGGTACGGGCCCTGGACTCAGGGGGCAATCAGCTCTGGGAGCACAACGAACCTGGGCTGATACCCAGGCAGCCGAGGGCAGGCAGTGACGGCAGCATCTGTTTTCTGGCCCGGGATTCCATCAGTTCCACATTCGTGATGCTCAATGCAGACGGATCAGAGCGCTGGCGCAGAGACCTGGAAGCGGATTTTGCCAAGTATCCCGAGTGGACCCTGCTGCATGCACAGCCCCAGGATAAGGTGTATGTTGCCTATCAGACAGGGGGCAAGCTGCTGCTAAGCTGCTGGAATGCTGACAATACAGAGGTGTTCAGCCACGAACTCATTTCGGAATCCGCTGAGGATAACAAAGTGCGGCAGGTGCTGGCCGCTGCAGATGGCAGCTGCCTGGGGGTCTTCAATGAGGATCTGCTGAGGCTGGATGCCGATGGCAACGTCCTCTGGCAGCAACCCGACCCCGGTGGCACGGATTTCAATGACGTCTGGTTGGGTGCGGCCCTGCTGGCGGACGGCAGCATCATCGCCAGTTTCCACTACCAGCTGCGCAAGCTGGACAGCGACGGCAACGAAGTCTGGACAAGCAGTATCAGCCAGGGTGAGGCAAATGAATTCTTCAGCCGCATGCTGGTTGACAGCGAAGGCCGGATCTACGGCAGCACCGGCCAGGCCGTGCGCTGCTTCGATGGGGATGGCAGCCTGCTGTGGTCCCATCTGGTTCCCGGCAGCCAGCTGTACACACAGGCTGCGCCTGTACTGTCCCCGGCGGGAACGTTGTTCGCGGTGCTCAAGGATGCGCGGCTGCTCAGGGTTGATTGACATTGATGAAATACAGAAGCCTGCTGATTCTGTCTGGCAACGGTCTCGCCTGGCACTGCGCAGCTGCAGGTTGCATTGCAGCCTGGCTGCCTGGGCTCCTTGCCAGGCATGCAACTCCATTACTGCGCCCGCTGCCACTCCAGCAGTGACTGCATCAGGGACTTCTCGCGCACGAAGCCGCGGTTGACGCAGAACAGCATGTGCAGCTGCTCATCCGGGAAGTACCAGCAGCCGGAGGTGTAGCCCATCGTGTTGCCACCATGCCCGAGGAAACTGCCCCAGTCGCGGTTGAAGAGCTGCACGCCGATGCCGTAACCCTTGCCATGCCCGGCGTCGGCAGCCTGCCGCATCGCGGCATACTGCGCTTCGTCAAGCAGCTGCCCGCCGTGCAGCGCACGCATGAACTTCAGCAGGTCGCTGGCCGTTGTCAGGATCGCGCCGCCGTAGCCGTACAGGCTCCAGGCTTCGGCCTCCGTGATGTCAACGCCGCCCAGCTCCTCGCGGGCATAGCCACGCAGCTCAAGCGGCTGGAAGGGTTCAGTGGCGGCGTAGACGGTGTCCGCCATGCCGAGCGGGTCCCAGACCATTTCATGCAGGTGCTCGCTCAGTTCACGGCCCGTTGCCATTCGCACGACTTCGCCGAGTACGACGTAGTTCGTGTTTGAGTAATGGAAGCCCTGGCCGGGCTCGAAGTAGCGCGGGTAGTGGTTGGCAATCTCGATGTTGTCAGCCGGCAGCCAGCGCTTCGTGGCATTGTGCCTGAGCAGCGTGAGCGGCAGGTGGTACAGCACCTCGCCGAAGCAGTGGATCCCGCTTTCATGGCGGGCCAGCATGCGCAGCGTGATGTCGGACGCGCGCGGGATGTCGGGCAGCCAGTTGGCAAGCAGGTCATCCAGCGAGAAGGCTCCGCTGGCCTCAAGGCGCAGCAGCACGGCGCCGATCATCACCTTGAGGATGCTGCCGGCCGGCCACTGCTGCTCGAGGCGCACGGGTGTGACAGTGGCGACATCGGCCACGCCGCAGGCCAGGCTGTGCACTTCATCACCGCGGGCCAGCACGGCCAGCGCCCCGGGTGCATCCAGCTCGCGGCGCGCAGCATTGAGCACA
>JAGRNR010000019.1:0-61212 GCA_020440645.1 bacterium
GTTGCCATCGGCGTCGAAGTCGTAGTTGTGGCAGCGGAAAGGCCGGATGCCGTCGTTGATGTCACGCACCGGGCGGAAGTAGATCGGCTCCAGCAGGTTGTCCTGCACGGCCACGCTTTCAATCAGCTGCGTCACGCCGCCATCCGCGCAGGTCACCACGATGTCGCCGAAGCCATTGCCATCGGCATCGAAGGTGGTGGTGCAGGTCGGGCCATCGCCGGTGCCGATCACGGTCGGGCCGCGCGGGATCTGCTTCGTGAACAGCTGCGTGCCGCCGCTCTCCGGGTGGAAGCCGATGTACAGCTCCCAGTTCAGCGCGCGGTCCTCGTTGGAGATCACGTCGATCGGACGGTCCACCGCACTGATGCTCGGCGCCTTGCTGAAGTTGAAGACGGTGTAGTACCAGTAGTCCGGGCTGAAGGAGTTGCCGCGCACACTCCAGATGATGTTCACCTCATCCGGGTAGGGCACGATGTCCAGGCCGGAGTTGGCATCATGGGCGCAACCGCCCGGGATGAGCATCGCGAGCACGGCGGCGAGCGCCAGGCTGCGGCTGGTGAGTGTTAAGCAGATGCGTGGCATGCTGCGACTATTATAGTTATGGCCATACCTCATATATATGCAGAGAGTGCATCGGGCAGGTCTGTTCAATGTTAAACAGCACGCAAGCGGCGGGGCAGGGGGGCCGGCTCGGCTTTGCGGACTGGCTCACGCGGGTCTGCGGCCGCAGCACTGCCACGGCGAAATCCTACGAGCGCGACGCATCAGCCTATATGGAATGGGCCGCGGGGCAGGGCCTTGCGCTCAGGCAGGCGCTGAACCGGGCGCAGCTCGGGCTGTACCTGATGGAGCGGATGGACGAGCGGCGGCGCTGGGCCGGCGAGCAGCAGCAGCTCGGGGCGCGCTCTGCAGCGCGCATCGTCTCGGCGCTGAGAATGTACCAGGCCTGGCTGCGCTTCAACGGAGAGCTGGACGGCGCGGACGGCTTCGACCCGGAGCCGCCGAAGTACAGCCGCCGGCTGCCGGACTACCACAACACGGATGAGATGCAGGCGCTGGTGGGCGCCTGGGACGGGGAGCGCGGGCCGCTGGCGCTGCGCAACGCTGCGATGCTGCATCTGCTGTACGCCACCGGGATCCGCGCCAGCGAACTGTGCGGGCTGGACACCGGCGACATCGAGCCGCGTGCGCGGCTGGTGCGGGTGCGGGGCAAGGGCAACCGCGAGCGCGTCGTGCCGTATGGCGCGAAAGCGGCAGCGGCGCTGGAGAAGTGGCTCAGTGCCGGCAGGCCGGCACTGTGGGATGCGGGATGCGGGATGCGGGATGCGGAGGACGGACTGCGGGATGTGGGACGCGGGATGCGGGATGTGGAGGACGGAGCGCGTAGCGCAGGCCCGCAAACGCGGGACACAGCTGCGCAGTCTGACCACTCCCCACTGACCTCTTACCACTCCAACCTCCAACCTCCAACCTCATCTGACGACTCACCACTGACCACTGACCACTCTCATCCCCCATCCCCCATCCCTCATCCCTCTAGTAGCCGCCGGACATCCGGGGCGGGGGCCAGCGCAGCTGGACCGCGGGCGGGGATGTCAGACAGGCCGGCGGATGCACTTTTCTTGAATCACAGGGGCGGAAGGCTGACCCGCCGCGGGCTGCATGATGTGGTGGACAGATCAGCGCTGAAGGCCGGCATCGTGAAGTCCGTCTCCAGCCACAAGCTGCGCCATGCCTGCGCCACGCATCTCTTGGAGGGCGGCGCGGACGTCCGCCTCGTGCAGGAACTCTTGGGCCACCAGAGCCTGGCCACTACCCAGGTCTATACGCAGGTCACCCGCACCCAGCTCCTCGATGCCTTCGACAGGGCACATCCACGGGCCAAGAAGTAGGGGGGGGATTGACAATACGTTGACATAATGAATAAATATTCCCAATGGAGGAATCTCGACGAGCCGAAGTAATTGCAGCAGCCATGCATATTCTTGGCCGCGTTATTCCAGCATCTGTGTTAAAGACTTCTCCACCAACACAACCCTGGATTCCAAGATTTCACAACTTGATTGCAGGTATTTATAAGCCAGCGGGCTGGAGTACAGCATTATCTATTCGCACATCATTAGACAATCCATATGAAGATCACTATGAGTTTGATCAAGCTGGCGACTGGATTATCAAGTATGACCCTCGAGGAGAAGATTTAGGCCATCAGGATAATGTCGGATTGATCAATTGCGCAGTTGAGAATTGTCCAGTGTTAGTGTTTAAGCAGAAATCAAACAAACAACTTGGGACAAAATCAACATATGAATTTGTTGGACCTGGAACGGTAGAGTTTAATGGAAAGAATTTTACGATTATGAAGACAAGTACATCTGAACTGATCGCATATTTTCAGAATACTGAAGATAGTGAAGATGTAGCAGAAGCTGAAATATCATCGGCATTGTTAAGTCAGTTTAGTCCGTTTGAAGATGGAGTTCCTTTAATAGTTACTTCTAGAGGTGTATATAGAAATAGAGCTTTTAGAAGAGTGATTCTAGAAGAATATGAAGAATCATGCGCGATTTGTGAATCAAGATTCAAACTTATAGAATCAGATAAAGAGATTATTGAAGCGCAAGCTGCACATATAGTACCCAAAGGACGACAATCATCTGTAGAAGGGAAGAGCCAAAGTGGCACAGATGATCCAAGAAATGGAGTGGCAATGTGTCATCTTCATCATTGGGCATTTGATGCAGGGCTAATAACAATCAATAATGACTACAAAGTAGTAGTAAGTCGAGCGTTAGATGCAGCGGAAATCAAAGATATAGAAATTAAGAAGTATGCCGGCAAGCTAATCAAAATGCCAAAAAGAGAGATTGTAAATCCTCACCCTCTTGCGCTTGATTGGCACCTAAAAAACATTTTCAAAGCCAGCTAGTCTGAATAAATATTCAGGCTCCCATTATACCAATCCCAGGCTAAGCTCGGAGACTTTGAGGAGGTCTGTGATGGATCGGATCTACGAGCTGAAGCTGAAGGCAGTGGATGTCTTTCAGTTGCTGGATGCGCTGGACACGCGGGCAGAGTGCTACGAGCGGACGGCTGCGTACTTGGAAACTGGCGAGATGGATGAGCTATTCATCATCGAGGAAGTGACCGACGCTAACGAGGCGCGCGAGATTGCCAAGCACTTTCGCGATGTGCAGGCAGAGATCAATAAGCAGATAGCTGAAAGCTGAGAGCAGGTGTATTGGCAGCCGGACATCTAGGGCGGGGTGATCAGGCTGAAAGTCTGATCGCCACGGGCGGGGGTGACAACCTGGCCGGTTGCCAATGCGGGACATGGGAGCGGCAGCCGGAATCTGCGCATAAGGTATAAAACAAGCTAAACAGGTGTATAATGGTTTTAGATGTCCGCCGTTCGCGGCCACTAAGCATGAATATGGCCTTTTGGCACTGCAAACTTGCAACTTGCCCAATCCCGAATCGCTGTACCCCAGGCTCCGTGCACATCAATCCTATTTTTCGGAGATTCAGCGATGAATATCTACGCAGGTAACCTGTCCTATTCCACAACTGAAGCGGAACTCAACTCCGCCTTCGCCGCGCATGGCATCGTGCAGAGCTGCCGCATCATCAGCGACCGTGACAGCGGCCGCTCCAAGGGCTTCGGCTTCGTCGAGATGAGCGACAGCGATGCGCAGGCCGCGATCGGGGCGCTCAACGGCAGCAGCCTCAACGGCAACACCATCAAGGTGAACGAAAGCCAGCCGCGTCCCCAGGATAACCGCAACGGTGGCGGCGGTGGCCGTGGCCGCAACGGTGGCGGCTGGTAAGCTGCCGCAGGCGTGGTTCGCCGCGCATGAAATTGCAAACTACGGGGCGGAGGAAACTCCGCCCTTTTTCATGCGGTCCGGGCACCGGCTTTGTGGGCCTGGTGACCCTTGAGGTAAATCCGCATTTGCCAGGCTTACAGCTGGCCTCCCGCCCGGCTTGCGCCTGGGCTCTATCAAGTTCAGGCCGACCCCTTGAAGCTTGCCTTCTGCACAGGCCCATACCGGCGAGTCCCGCCGCAGGCGGGATTGCGCGAATCGGAATGAAAATCCGGAGTGTAGCTCTGAGAGCTACAGGGCCTTGTCGGTCTAAGACCGACACACCGTCATAACTCTCGCAACTTCAGCGCGACCCGCTGGCGGCGAATGCGCCAGCGCAGCGCCAGACCGCCGAATGCTCGCATGAGGCGGCAGCTCTATAAGCTAGCTTCAAACGCCATCTGCGCCAGTTCGCGGTCCACATTGCCGGCGATGCGTTTGCGCAGCAGGGCCAGTTTCGCCATGTAGGCGGGGTCTCCCCAGGGACCAGGGACCTGGGACCGGGGATCAGCATATCGGGTTTCGGGTTTCCGGTTTCCGGTTTCGGCATGCCGGGTTTCCGGTTTCGGGTTTCCGGTTTCGGCAGAGCGCTGGCGTGGATCTGATTGAGACCTCTGCGGATCCCCGAGCCCCGAGCCCCGAGCCCCGTCCTCCCAGTCGTCCATGTTGATTATTCCGTCGGCGGCTGCCGGCCTGTTTGACATGCCCGCCCGTGCTTCGCCCACCCGGGATGTCCGGCTGCCGTCCGAGGGATGTGGGATGCGGGATGCTGGATGCGCAGGCCCGTTCCCAGTTCCCAGCTCCCTGTTCCCCGTATGCAGCAGCCACCAGCTGGCGCGGTCATAGGCGCTCACCAGCGCCTGGCGCACCAGCTCATTCTGCCGCGCCTTCGGCAGCGTTTTCTCCAGCTCCGCCTCTTCCATCCCGTGGTCGGCCTGCTCCTTCTCCCACAGCATCGCATGCTCGAAGCCGGCCGCATCCGCCGCCGCCTCCAGCACACCACTGCGCCGCGTGATCGCCTCCGCCAGCGCCCACAGCGCCCGCCGCCAGGGCAGGTTCCCGCCGAGCGCCAGGCTGTCCACGAAGCGCCCGCCGCCCAACAGCGCCCCCTCCGTGGCCGACTGCAGGTCCAGCCCGCGCGCCGCCAGCGCCGCCGCCAGCTCAGGCGCAGCCTGCGGGTTGAGCGTGATCTTCTGCCCGCGGCTGTGGATCGTCGGCAGCAGCAGCTCCGGGCGGTCCGTGGTCAGCAGGAACACGGTTTGCGCCGGGGCCTCCTCGAACAGCTTCAGCAGGCGGTTGCCGCTTTCCTCGTTCAGGTGGTGCGCATTATCTATAAGGAACACGCGGTGGCTCAGCAGGTTGGGCTTGTACAGCGCCGTGGCCAGCCCGCCATGTTCCTCGTCCAGCTGCTTCACTGAAATGTCCTGCCCGCGCGGGCGCACCGTGACATACTCCGGCTGCTCACCGGCGGCGATCGAGCGGCAGGCGTAGCACTCGCAGCAGAAGGACAGCGGCTCGGAAGCCGGCCGCGGCCCGGTGCAGCACAGTGCGCGGGCCACGATGGTGGCGAGCGTGGTCTTGCCCAGCCCGCGCTGCCCGAGCAAGAGGAAGGTGCCGCTCAGGCGCCCGCGTTCGACGTAGCGTGTGAGCAGGGAGCGCGCACGCTGCTGGCCGACGAACTCGGAGGCGGATTCGAGCATGCTGGGATTATAGGGGACAGGGTGCAGCTTGCTGGAAGCAGGGGAGGAGCCGGGAAATGGCTTGTCGGGGGTAGCAGACCAGATCCCGGAATTCTTTTGAACTTTTTTCTCAAAATCGCGGTATAATGGCCCCAGATGTCGCCGTTCGCGGCCACAAGCATGAGATAAGCCATTTGGCCTTCGTAAGTTCACAAACTTCCCGACCCGAATCGCTGACCCAGGCTACGAGTACATCGAATCCTAAATTCTTTGTGGAGATTCAGCGATGAATATCTATGTTGGCAACCTTGATTTCAAGACGACCGAAGACGAGCTGCGTGAGGCTTTCTCCGTACATGGCGCTGTTGACAGCTGCCGCATCATCACCGACAAGATGACCGGACGCCCGAAGGGCTTCGCTTTCATCGAGATGGAGGACGCCGGCGCCCGCGCCGCGATCGCCGCCCTCGATGGCCAGCAGCTCGGCAGCCGCACCATCAAGGTGAACGAGAGCCAGCCCCGTGAGGACCGTCCCCGTGGCGGCGGCGGTGGCCGTGGCGGCTACGGCGGTGGCGGCGACCGTGGCTACGGCGGCGGTGGTGGCGGCGGTCGCTGGTAAACCGGCAACCCTGCCGGCCAAGGCCGGTACACAACAATGGAATCAATGGGACGGAGGCAACTCCGTCCCTTTTTTTCGTTTGGAGGTCAGGCTCCATAGCCTGACCAGGGGAGGTCAATCCCGCGAAGCAGGATTGACTGTCTCCACCATTGATTTCGAAACCAGTCTTACGATTGTCCCTGTGATCGGACATACCCCGGATGCAAACAGACTGCATCCTGCCTGCGGCGGGATGCAGCACCCCTGGTCAGTCCTGCTCCGCGGGACTGACCTCCGCTACTCCCTGCAGCCCGGTTCCCAGATCCTCGCCAGCTACCCCCGACACCCCAGCTCCTATAATCCTCGTATGCGCCTGCGCCACTGGGTCTGCGGACCGCTTGACAACAACATCTACCTGCTGGAGGACGAAGCCAGCGCACGCTGCGTGCTGTTCGATCCCGGCATCGACATCGGCCCCGTGTTCCAGCATATTGACGACAATGGCCTGGCGGTCGAGCGCATCCTGCTGACGCATGCGCACTTCGACCACATCTTCGGCCTGGCCGAGGCCAAACGGCGCTACAACTGCCCGATCCACATGCACCCGGCTGATGAGGAGGTGCGCGCGCGCTTCCTGACGATCTGCGAGAACTGGGGCTTCCCCGGCGCGGACGCTCCCCCGGAGATTGACGAACCGCTCAGCCACGGGCAGCGCCTGGAGCTGCTCGGCACGTCATGCGAGGTGCGCCACACGCCGGGGCATGCCCCGGGCCAGGTGGCCTTCGTTTTTGACAATTTCGCGATCGTCGGCGACACGCTGTTCCAGCGCAGCATCGGGCGCTACGACCTGCCGGGCAGCGACCCGCAGGCGCTCGTCAACTCGATCATGGAGCAGCTCTACACCCTGCCGGACGAGACGGTCGTCTATCCCGGGCACGGCGGCTTCACCACGATCGGCGAGGAGCGGCGCTTCAATCCCTACGTCGGCGAGGGCGCGCGCTTCAGGTTGCGCGAGGACGACTAGCCGGCGGCACCGCTGCCGTTGCTGTCCTCACAGCGCCCGCCGAGCTGCTTCGCGAGGAAGCGGTCCGCGCGGTGGTACCAGTCGAGGCGGTTCTGCGGCCGGGCAAAGCCATGGCCCTCGTCCTCATAGCAGACATACTCCACCTCGAGTCCCTTCTCGCGCATGCTGTCAACGATCTGCTCGCTCTCCGGGCGCTTGACGCGCGGGTCGTTGGCACCCTGCGCGATCAGCAAGGGCACGCGGATCCTGTCAACGTAGTTGAACGGGCTGATTGAGCGGATAAACTCCAGCTCGGCACGGTCCTCTTCGCTGTAGTCCGCCTTGTCCTTCAGCGTGCCGTCCGCATTGCGCGGAATCACTCCCACGCGGCGGTCCATCACGCGGCGGAAGCTCTCCCAGTAGGGCGGGATGCTGTTGAGGAAGGTCTCCATGTTGCTCGGGCCGACGAGTTCCGCGCCGCAGCAGTACAGCTCCGGCGTGAAGGTCAGGCCGGCCAGCGTGGCATAGCCGCCGTAGCTGCCGCCGTAGATGGCAACACGCTGCTCATCGGCGATGCCTTCGGCGATCGCCCACTTGACGGCGTCAGTCAGGTCATCCTGCATCTTAAGGCCCCACTGCCGGTCGCCGGCATTGATGTGGTCCTTGCCGTAGCCGGTGCTGCCGCGGTAGTTGACCTGCAGGCAGGCATAGCCGCGGTTGGCCAGCCACTGCGCCTCGGGATGGCAACGCCAGGAGTCGCGGGTCCAGGGGCCGCCGTGCACATTGAGCACCAGCGGAAGCGGGCCGCTCGCACCCTCCGGCAGGGTCAGGTAGCCGTGGATCTCGCGGCCGTCGCGCGCCCGGAAACTGATTGGCTTCATCGGCACCAGCGGCTGCTTGTCCAGCTCCGGGCGCACCGAGCAGATGTAGCTGATCTCGCCGCTGTCACGCTCATAGCGGTGGTAGGCGGTGGAGCGGTTGTCAAAGATGTAGGCCACGATCCAGACGCGGTCGTCGTCACTGCGGCTCTCCACGAAGAAGTCGCCGGGCTGGTGCGCCGCGAGCTTCGCGATGTCGCCTGCCACACTGTCATCGAGCGCGGTCCAGTATGCGCGATCGCGGTAGACGCTGGCAGCCTGCGGGGTGTAGTCCTGCGGGTGCAGCATCAGGTTGTCAACATCATACTTGTCATCGGGGTCACTGAACAGCTCCGTGCGTTCGCCGCTCTGCAGGTTGAGCAGGCACAGCGACCCGCTGTTGCGGCCACTGCTGTCGATCAGGTACACGCTGTTGTTGTCAGCGCTGAAGCCGTGCAGGCCGCTGCTGAGCGCATCCTGGTGTCCCCAGCGCAGGATCTCGCTGAATTCACCCTCGCCACCTGCGCGCATGTGCACGCTCTTGCCACCGTCGCTCTCGGAGATGGTGTAGCCGCGCACGGTGAGGTCGCGGTCGAGGTGCCAGGAGTGGATCTGCGGCCGGCTTTCCTGCAGCAGGCTGCGCTCGCCTGTCAGGGTGTTCAGCAGGTAGAGGTCATGTGTGCTTTCGTCGCGGATGTTGAGCCCGACCACCACCTCGTCCGGGCGGCGGCGGCTGGAGCCGGCGAAGTTCGCGGCGACCGCGTGCTCCGCTCCGCTCTGGTCAGTCAGCTGGCGGGTCTCGCCGTTATCAATAATGATCGCGAAGATGTTCCAGTTCTCGTCGCCATCCTGGTCCTTGATGTACAGGAGCTGGCGGCTGTTGCGGGCCCAGCCGTGGTGCTGGATGCCGCGCAGGCGGTCGTCGGTCACCGGCTTCGCTTCCGCGCCGTCGATGGACAGCCAGATGTTCAGCACGCCGTTGACGGGTGCAATCCAGCTGGTATGCCGGCCATCGGGGGAGATGCGGATGCTCGTGATCGCGGGGTTGCCAATCAGTTTCTCGAGCGGGATCAGCGGGACATTATGGGTGCCATTGTCAGTCATGGTGATTTCCTCAGTATGTTACAGACGCCACGCAGGCCGCGTGGGTGCTCTAGTCTCTGCGCGCCGCCCGGATCTGCTCGCCGAGGCGCCTGGCGGCCAGCTGCGCCTTCTCGAGGTACTTCTCCAGCGAGCAGGGCAGCGGGTCCTCCCGGTGCAGGCGGTCCTGGTCATGCCGCATGCGCAGCATCCAGAGACTGCTTTCCAGGTCGACCACACCGTCGTAGCCGGCCTCGCCCAGCATGCTGGTGACGCTGCCCCAGTCCACGTTCCCCTCGTAGGGGATCAGGTGGCTGTCGGCCTCGCCCATCGTGTCGCTCAGGTGAGTGGCCTTCACGCGTGGTGCCATCCGGCGCATCAGTTCCACCGCATCCGGGTTGAGGATCGTGGCATGGCAGGGGTCGACGCAGAAGTGGATGTCGTCATTCTCCAGCATCCGCATCACCCGCATTGTCACCTTGCTGCAGTCCTCGATACCCGGCAGGTTCTCGATGCACAGCACCACACCGTGCTCGCCCGCATAGGCGGCCAGCTCGTCCAGCGACTCCAGTGCCCGGCCAGCCATCGCATCGAGCTGCTCATCAGGGATCCTGAGCAGGCCGCTGACGTGCGCCACAACCGCGTTGCCATCCAGTTCGCCGCAGGCCTTGAGCGACAGCTTGGTCAGCTCGATCGAAGCCCGCCGCGTCTGTTCGTCCAGACTCGCCAGGTCGACCCAGCGGGCCAGCGGGGCGTGGATGTAGTTGAGGCGAAGCCCCGTCTCATCCAGCAGGTCCCGCAGCCGCGCGCGGCCGTCGGCGGTCTGGTAGAAGGCATGCGCCGGGTCATGTGACAGGCTGACATGGGAAAAGCCGGCCGCGGCGATTGCGCGCACCAGCTCGTCAATCGGCACGTCGAGGTCGACGAGCGTACAGATTCCGGTATCCATGATCAGTCCATTATAAGTACCCGGTGCGCTGCGGCGAGCGGATCGAGCTGTTCCATCAGTCGCCCGGTGAGTGATTCACCGTAGCGCGCCAGCATGGAGGCATAGCCGACGACCCGTTCCTGCGGCACATTGCCCGGATTGGCCAGACCGTGGAGTGACGCCGCGCGCCGGGTGATGGTTTCATTGTGGCGCTTGAGCGATGAGGTGATCTTCTTTTCGAGCTTGTCCGCGGTCTTCAGGATGTTGCTGCGGATGGTGGCGAAGCTCTGGTCGAGGTTGGGGTCGACCTTCAGGGCGAGCTCCAGCAGTGCGCTATCAGCTTTCTCCAGGGTTTCAAGGTAGGTCGCGACCGCCTCATCAAGCCCATGCGGGCGCAGCTTCTCAACAGCCATGGCTTCCAGCTCCTCCACCGGGCGGTACAGCTCTGTCAGTTCCCAGCCGAATTCGTCCAGCTGCTGCTCATGCTTCGCTGACAACAGCGTGGCCGTACATCGCAGGAATGACGGCGCCATGCGGATGCCGTGGAACTCGAACAGCGCGGACGACTGCGCGCGGTAGGCCAGTTCAGCCATCCCGCCGACCCAGGCTACGTTGGGGAGCATGCGGTCCTGCCAGAGCGGGCCAAGCAGTGCACCGGGCACGAAGCGCTCGGGGGTCTCGCGGGCCTGGCGCAGCAGTTCATCACTGTCCGGACCGTCCGGCTTGTCGCGCAGCACCGGCTTGCCATCCTGCACGACGATCTTGTGGCGGCACTTCTCTTCATCCAGCCAGAACAGCTGCAGGTCAGCGAGCTGGCTTTCCACCTGCAGGGAGTATCCCGCCTCACGGATCCGGCTGTTGCGGCCCGCCAGCAGCGCGGCCGCCTCGCTGGCCTGGCTGAGCTGGTGCTCCAGCAGGTCAGCGCTGCAGCGCAGGTACTGCGGGTCAGAGCTGTCCAGCAGCACGAGGCCGGTGCCGGCGAACACCTTGAGCATCCAGCGCGCGAAGCCGTTGACAAGGCTGCCGTCGCTGTAGCTCTCGCGCATGGCATCCATGGTCCAGTTGCCAAACTCGCTATCCGGCAGTACTGACTGCAGGCTGTCCAGCAGGGCCGGTAATTCTCCGGAGAGGTCGCGGGCCGGGATGATGCGATTGTCTTCATCCGGCTGGGGCTCGAGGCTGAGTGTGTCCAGTTCCCAGCTGCGGTTGAACAGGCTGCTGCTGCGGATCTCCTCAAAGTCGCTGTCAATCGCTGCAATGCCGAACACCGGCACGAAGCGCAGCTGCGGGAAGCGCTCACTCAGCCGTTGGGCGTGCAGGATCACCGCCATCGCCTTGAGCGGTGTGTACAGCGGCCCGCCGAACAGGCCGGCCTGCTGCCCCGTGGTGATTGCATATGTGTTGTCATCCGCGAGGCTGGCGGCGGCCTGCAGCGCCAGCTCATCCGCCCCCCAGGCGCTCATCCGCCCCGCGATGCTCTGCGCCAGCCGCGCGCGGTCAGGGAAGCTGCGTCCCTGCAGCTCAGCGATCCGGTTGCTGTCCCAGTCAGGTTTGCTGGTGTCATGGTGATACCAGGGCATCACGCCTGCACTGCCCTTCAGGTAGTCGAGTGCGAGCGGATTACCCGCCGGGTAGCGATCGAGGGGGATGGATCGGTTCACGCTGGAATGTTATCACCGCAGCCGGTGGAATATTCTCAGGCCCGGCTGCGCGCTAGACTGGGGCATGGAGATCATCACCCTCGACACCGCACGCCGCGAGGAATTCATTGACATCACGAGCGAGCTGCGCGAGCTGATCCGCAGCCGGGGCTGGGACCGCAGTGCCCGCCACGCCGTGCTGCACCTGTGGTGCTTCCACACGACAGCCGGCTTGACCGTCAACGAGAATGCGGACCCCGACGTCCAGCGCGACATGCTACTCGCCATGTCCGCCATAGTGCCCGAGGACCTGGACTACCGCCACGCCGAGGGCAATTCCACGGCGCATGTGAAGTCCAGCCTGTTCGGCTGCAGCCTCAGCCTGCCGTTGGTGCAGGGTGAACTGAAGCTCGGGCGCTGGCAGGGGGTCTATTTCTGTGAGTTCGACGGTCCGCGACGCGGCCGCCAGGTCGGTGTCCAGCTGATCAGCAGCTCCACCTGATTAAGCCTGCATTGAAGCTGTTTCGCAGGTAATATTTCCCATCTTGGGGTGCGTTCTGTCACAAACTTATCAACACTCTTGAGAATTTGTGGAAAACGTGCTTTAATTATCATTGGTCAAATGCCGGACAATAAAGTGGCGTGAATTGACCACAGCATTGTGCCGTGGGCACAGGCGGAGGGTAACAAGATGAAATCAATAGTCGTATGCATGGGGATGCTTGCGCTGCTGCTGCTGCAGGGGGGTTGCGGAGGTTCCATCCGCCAGCTCACCGATGACGGCGACAGCGATGCGCCTGAGCTGATTGCGGTCCGTCCGTCCAGCGGCGTGAGCGGTGAGCAGGTGCAGTTCGAGGCCCTGATCAACGACCTCGCGGGTTCACTCGGGAGCACCTTCCAGAGTGATTCCAAGATCCTCGGCAACATCCAGTACATCTGGAACTTCGGCGGCGGAGCATATCCGAACACCGTGATCTCCAGCACCCCGGAAATTGACGAGCCGGTCATCCTGCGTGATGGCATCCGCAGCCCCTACAGCTGCACGCTGACCATCATCGGTAACGAGAATACAGAGGACCGCCTGGTCTACAACTTCTCGCTGGATGTGGCCCCGCTCGTTATCGCGACGGTTGGCCCGACCAACGGCCAGGAGGGTGCGAATGCCACCTTCGGTTCCGTGATCGCCAGCGGCAATGTGAACGACGACGGCTGGCTGTGGGACTTCGGCGGTGCCTGTGACCCCAACGGTTCCAACGAGATCAACCCGACGGTGCGCTTCGTGGACCTGAACTTCGCGGATGGCGAGACCTCCCGCGACTTCCAGGGCCGCCTGACCGTCAGTAACGATTTCGAGGTGACCACCTTCCCCTTCACCATCACGGTGCTGCGCGGAACGGACTAAGTCACACCACCAGACAGACCTCATAAAGGCCGGGTTCGCCCGGCCTTTTTTTGTGCACTTATCTAAACATATGATGGTATAATTAAAGGATGTGAAACGAATTCTATTCTGTTCCACGACATTCCGGAAAATGGCCGTGATTTAGGCTCAAGCCGCATCAATACTGGAATCAGGCCCAATCATCGAGTATAATAGTCATTCAAACAACGAATAAGGACTACGCTTTGGACAAGGATAACCAGAACCCCGAGGAAGAGACAGTCGAAAGCAACGGCGCGAGCGCGTCAAAGAGCTACTCCGCAGAGAACATCCAGGTGCTCAAGGGCCTGGAAGGCGTGCGCCACCGCCCGGCGATGTACATCGGCTCGACCTCCGAGGCCGGCCTGCACCACCTCGTTTACGAGATCGTGGATAACGCGATTGATGAGGTGATGGCCGGGCATGCCACCAAGGTCAACGTCACGTTGCACAAGGACGGTTCCTGCAGCGTGGAGGACAATGGCCGCGGTATCCCGGTGGACATCATGAAGGAGGAGGGCCGCCCCGCGCTGGAGGTGATCCTCACCACCCTGCATGCCGGCGGTAAGTTCGACTCCAGCAACTACAAGGTCTCCGGCGGCCTGCACGGCGTGGGCTCGAGCGTGGTCTGCGCCCTGTCCAGCCTGTTCACGGCCGAGGTGCACCGCGACGGCCAGATCCACTACGTGGAACTGGAGAAGGGCCTGCTGACCAAGCCGATGGTGATCACCGGCAAGACCAAGAAGAACGGCTCGGTCATCCGCTTCTGGCCTGACGAGAGCATCTTTGAAACTGTGGAATTCAAGGCCACCATCCTCGAGGAGCGCCTGCGCGAGCTGAGCTACCTCAACGCCGGCCTGGAGATCATCCTGACCGATGAGGACGAGGATGAGGCTGAGGAGCGCGTGAAGAAGTTCAAGGCCAAGGGCGGCCTGAGCGAGTTCATCAAGTACCTCAACCGTTCCTTCTCCGCCACGCATCAGATCAGCCCGGTGATCCACTTCTCCGGCGAAATCGACGACACCCGCGTGGAGGTCGCGCTGCAGTGGACCAGCGGCTACAAGGAGCGCATCAACGGCTACGCGAACAACATCTTCACGAAGGATGGTGGAACGCATATCGTCGGCCTCAAGAAGGCCGTTACCCGCGTGATCTCCAACTATGCCAAGAGCAAGGACCTCGTGAAGGGTAAGGAGCAGCTGACCGGCGACGATGTGCGTGAGGGCCTGACCGCGATCTGCTCCGTCTGGATCACCGAGCCGCAGTTCGAGGGCCAGACAAAGGGCGCGCTGGGCAACAGCGAGGTCGCCGGACAGGTGGAGCGTGTGGTGGGCGAGATGCTGACCCAGTTCCTCGATGAGAACCCGAGCGTCGGCAAGAAGGTCGTGGAGCGTGCCGCCGCAGCCAGCCGCGCCCGTGAGGCCGCCAAGCGCGCCCGTGACATCGAGCGCAAGAAGGCGGGCCTGAGTTCGAGCCTGCCGGGAAAGCTGACTGACTGCTCCGACCGCAACCCAGAGAACTGCGAACTGTTCATCGTTGAGGGAGATTCAGCGGCCGGGCCCGCCAAGGGCGCACGTAACCGTAACTTCCAGGCGATCCTGCCGATCCGCGGCAAGATCCTCAACGTGGAGAAGGCCGGCATCCACAAGGTGCTGCAGAACGAGGAAGTGCGCAGCCTGATCTCGGCGATCGGCACGAACATCGTGCCGAACTTCAACCTTGAGAAGCTGCGCTACCACAAGGTGGTGTTCCTCACCGATGCCGATGTCGACGGCGCACACATCCGTACGCTCCTGATGACCTTCTTCTTCAACTTCATGCCGGAGCTGATCGAGAACGGCCATCTCTACATCGCACTCAACCCGCTGTTCCGCATCCGTAAGGGCAAGGGCAAGCAGAAGTACGTGTTCACGGAGGAGGAGCGCGATGCCGCCGTTGCCGAATTCGGTGGCAACTGCGAGGTCACGCGATTCAAAGGCCTCGGTGAGATGAACCCGGACGAGCTGTGGAACACCTCAATGGACCCGGAGAAGCGCACGCTGATGCAGGTCAACATCGAGGACAAGCTGCATGCCGAGCAGGTGTTCGAGCGCCTGATGGGCACTGAGGTGCAGCCGCGCAAGAAGTTCATCACTGAGTACGCCCGTGAGGTGAAGAACCTCGATATCTAGGTTGTCGGACCTCGTTTGTCGGGGGTAACGGAGGTCAGCTGTAAAGCTGACAATCACGCCTGTGGCGTGACCTTCGGCCTAGATCGGAATTCATTCTGACAACCGTGGAAAAAGTCTGAATAGTTCAGATAGTCTGAATAGTGTAAGAAGTTCTTAGTGCTCAGTAGCAGCGGCGGCCACGCCGCTGGGAGGTCAGCTGTAAAGCTGACAATGAAACAGAGGGAGGTCAGCTGTAAAGCTGACAATAGTGCGAGAAACAGGAAGGGCAGGCCAATGGCCTGCCCTTTTTTCATGCACTTCGTCGGCAGACTGACATCTGGCCTCTGTCCAGCACAGTCACTGAGTCACATAGTCAATCAGTCAACCGCGATGCACCGAGATACCGCAGATTGAATTATTGACTTTTTGACTTATTGACTTATTGACTCCCCAGATCTGCCAGACTTTCGTCTGGCCTCCATCGCCAGACTTTCACAGGACTTGCTTTCCGCGCGACCCGGATGCGCGAATGCGCAGACGCAGCGCGAAACCGTCGAGCCCTTGGGTGAGACGGCGAATCAATCAGTATTCGATGGTCGTGCTCAGCAGCCCGTCCTCGTCCACATGCAGCACGGCGCTGAATTGCCGTGCCGCATTCAGGCGCAGGTCGCCCGGGCTGCCGTCGAACCTGTACGGCACTCCGGTCACGGGATTCGGCGTATCGGCATTGATCGGCGTGAAGCCTGTCGAGAACAGGTCATCCATCGAATCCGGGTAGGTGCCGAATTCGCCGTGGTAGTCCATGATCGCCTGGTTGAGCAGGCCGATATGCGCGAACTGCACCAGCTTGTCCATGTTGCTTTCGTAGCTCTTCAGCCTGGCATCATGCTCCGGCAGCAGGTGCCGCGACACGAGGATGCGCTTGAACTGGTTCACATAGGTCTCGCCCTGCACGAGGATGCGCCGGTTCTCGCTGCCATCGCGGTTCTCACTCACGAGGGTGAAGAAGTTGGCGCTGCCCTGCAGGTAGGCGTCCCCGGGGAAGTCCAGCTGGCCGTCATCCGGATCAACGGCCTGGCCCTCGGGTCCCGCGAGCGGGTGCGGGTAGATCCCGCTGGCCACCACGCTGGCCCAGTCCTGCGGCATCTTGCCGTACACGCGGTAGTAGCGGTCCACGGCATGCTCAATGAAGTGGGCAGGGTAGTAGCCGGCCGGGTTGGCGGGCATTTCATCCGCCTGCTGGGCGGACGCCGTGAGGCTGGACAGCATCAGAATGGCCAGCACGGTCAGTGGAACACGAAGGAATCTTCTCATGAGGAACTCCCGACCTCTGAATTCATCCTACGGACTCGACCGCAATATAGCACTTCGGCATATCCACGGTCAAAGGCGTGAGACGGGGGGCAAGGCCAGCCTGTTCAGTGAATGCATTCACGGTTGAACCCCTCGCGCGATTCCCTGCGTCATATGGCATAACTGATGCAGGAGGCCGCAATGGCTCAGGCTGGCAAGCTCTACTTCGAGGACCTGTCCTACAAGTCCTTTGTGTATCCCGGTGACGAGGAAGCGCTGGAGAATCTCAAGAAGATCCCCGGTGCGCGCCGGCTGTTCCGCTGGCTGATCGAGAATGCGCTCGAGGACTACCTGCAGCTCGAAAACAAGTACTACCGCACGCTGGTCACGGCAGAGAACTACCCGAGCGTGCATGAGCGGGTGCAGCACTGCTGCAAGGTGCTGGACTGCCCGCCTCCGGAGACCTACCTCGGCTATAGCCCGTTCTTCAATGCGATGACCTTCGGCGTCAACCGCACCTTCCTCGTGATCAACTCCGCGATGGTGGAGACCTACACCGACGACGAGCTGGACTTCGTGATCGGGCACGAGCTGGGCCACATCAAGGCCGGGCATGTGCTCTACAAGACGATCGCCTGGTTCATCGTGCAGAACCTGCAGTACCTGCAGCTGATCGTGCCCTTCCCGCTGCCGATCGGCGTGCTGATCCAGCCGCTCCTGCTGGCGATGTTCGAGTGGAGCCGCCGCGCCGAGTTCACCGCGGACCGCGCCGGCTTGCTCACCGTGCAGGATGCCGGCGTGGCGATGCAGGCCCTGTCGCGTTTCAGCGGGCGGCTGAACAAGCTTGAGCATGAGCACAACCTGGACAGCATGCTGCAGCAGGTGCAGGACATCGAGAAGTATGACAACCAGATGGCGAAGATCATGCTGTTCATCAACTCGATGGGAGCTACGCACCCCTATCCCGTGCTCAGGCTGCAGAAGCTTAAGGACTGGATGGAGGAGGGCGGCTACCGCAAAGTGATCAGCGGTGACTATGTGCGCGATGATGAGGGTGAGCATGAGCTCGGCCCGCGCCTGTACTGCGACTCCTGCCGGATCCGCGTGAACGCCAAGCGGGGCAAGTGCCCGCGCTGTGGCACGCAGTTGGTGGTCGGGCGCAAGCATGCCTGGAGCAATGGCAACGGCAACGGGAACGGCGCGGCTGTCGATGATGACGACAGCGATGAAACTAACGAGGACTAGTGGCACTCAGACTGTGTGACATGAGAGCATGCAGCGGAGGCGAAGATGGCACGGACATACTGTGAATGCAAGGCCTGTGGTTACCTGGTGCCGGTGGAGAGCAGCGAGTGCAGCAACTGTGGCGAGCTGCGCCAGCCGGGCACAAGTAAGGCCGTGGACCAGCAGCCGGTGCTGCGTGTGCCGGGTGAGGACATCGCTGACAACACTCCCGTGGTGCCTGCCAACCCGGCCTCCAGTGGCGCTGTGGATGAGCTGCTGCTCGATGAGATCCGCAACCTGCGGCGCATGCAGGACCGCCAGGGCAGGAGCATCCTGCGCTGGATGAAGCTGCAGTCGCTGATCCTCGCCCTGACCGGCCTGTTCGTGACGATCATCATCTTCCTGTGCTACCTGGCAATCACAGGGCCGATCGGCTAGTTGCCGCATATCACCTGGTGCAGCTGCCAGCCGAGCACGGCGTTGTCAATCCAGGCTCCATGCAGCGGGTCCTCGCCTGCGATGCGCAGCGGCAGGGACTGGCACCAGTGGCCCCGGGCATAGAGCGGGATCAGCTGGTTCGTATGGCTGCTATAGCTGCATTCCATCTCCGGCATTACTCCCGCTCCCCGGTTGCCAGGCATGTGGTCCAGCAGGTCTGATCCATCCCGGCACAGGTGCCCGCATTCATGGTCGCCGGTGACGATGAGCAGTGTGTTCTCCCAGCCGGGGCCAGCCTCGATCCAGCTGCTGACGACATCCACCGCGTAGTTGAAGTCCTGCATTTCCTCGATGATCCTTGCCTCATCGCGGTCATGTGCGGCCCAGTCCACGGCCCCGCCCTCGATCATCAGGAAGAAGCCATTGTCATTCTCCAGCGTGTTGAGCGCTGCCAGTGACAGCGTTGCCAGGTCCGGCAGGTTCTCATTCAGGGGGGACTGGTAGGGATTGTCCGCAGGATGGGGCCGCTTGGCCTGCAGCGTGCCCCACACCCGCGGCAGGCCGAAGATGCGTTGCTCGCTGCCCTCAGTCGCAAGCTGCTGGAAGTCCTGCAGCTCGTCAATGAAGCTCCAGCCGGGCTTGCCACCATTATGCATTGCCAGCCCCGCCACACCATCCTGCAGGGCAAGCCAATCCGATTCTGAAATGTACTTGTAATCCGCCTCGGGCTTGCGCTTCCCGGCGTTGTCAAACCAGGGATGGCCGCAGCCGATGATCAGGTCCAACGGGCTTTCCCAGATCATCTGGCGCGCGATCTCCTGGTATTCGCTGCGTGACTGCACATGCGCCCCGAAGCAGGCCGGAGTGGCATGGCTGAAGGGCACCGTGCTGACGACACCGGTGCGCATCCCGTGTTGGGCCGCCGCCTCCACCACCGTCTGCAGCGCATTGCCCCAGGGGTCCTCTGAGATCGCCCCGTTGATGCTCTTCTCCCCGGTGGCCATCGCCGTGGCCGAGGCCGCGCTGTCGGTGGCCCCCTTGCGCTGCCAGTCTGGATCTGACCACATCAGCTGCGGGTCATAACTGCCGCCATGGGGATAGGTGCTCATCGCCAGCTGCACCGGCCACTGCTCGTAGCACTGCGTGCCTGGCTCACCAAAGCGGTACATCCCGCTGGCGGCCACCTGCGCGAAACCGAGGCCATCGGCAATCATCAGGATGATCCTGTCCGGTGGCTCCGTGACAGGCTTCGCATGGCTGGCCTGTGGCAGGCACAGCAGGCACAGGCTCAGCAGGAGAGGCAGGATGCTGCGCTTGCTCATCGCAGCTCAGTCGAGTTCAGCGGGGTCCGCCTCGAACAGTTCATCGCCATCCTCGCGGATGTAGTCGCAGGCCGGGCAGACCTTCCACTTGCCGTCACACAGCAGGCCGCAGGCCGGACAGATCCAGCGGGTTTCCTTCTCGGCGGGGGAGTCCATGGCTGCATTATCCCATCATGCTCGCACGCAATGATGGATTTGGCGTGTGCAGGCTGTGAATGTGGAGTTTTACGGACCTTGGACTAGCCGCGGATTTCCAGCGGCTGGGTGATCATGTCATCGATCCGCTGGATGTAGCCACGGTAGATGCGCTCACGCATCGTGTCGTTGTAGTTGAAGGCCTGCTGCATCTTCTCGCGAGCCTGCTGGCGGGCCTTGTCCAGGTAGCCGTCACGGATCAGCTCGTCAAGGGCGTTGTCGTTGTCACCGCGCATGTCGGTCTGGCTGATCAGGTGCGCCGCCAGTTCATAATCGTCGCCGGTGAATGCCGGTCCCCGCTTGGCAGGGTTCGCCATCTCAAACACGGATACCGCGATGTAGGCCAGCAGACCAAGCAGGCCTGACACGAGGCCGATCACTGACCACAGCAGGGTGCTGCGGTCCGCCATGCGGGCGAGGCCGAACAGGAGCAGGCCCATCGCGCAATGCACGAGGACCGTCATGCTGAGCAGGATTTCCAATTGCTGACCGGTGAACTGATCCATGATTCCCACCTTGAAGGCTAGCTTGCCTTCCTCAGCATCCATTCTAGAATGACCGTTTTTGAATGTCAAAAGATAAAAATTGAAATCAGGTAATATTTGCCCGCAAATTCGCCAATTTAACCAAATTTTTACTGAATCTCATGCCAAATGGGTCCGTTTGACGTGAGCAGGAGCAGGCTTCCAGACTGATCAAAGTATGCGGACATGCTCCAATCCGAGTCAATTTGCAGTGGCAATACGTGTTGAGAAATGTGCAATGCAGGAATCAAATCATTGGCGGATTCAAGGTCTTCATTTTGGTTGCGCGGCATGTTGGCAACAGGATCAGAACTGAGCAACTGACCGCTGGATGTATCGACCACCAGCCGCAGCGCGCCATCACTGAGGCTGATCACGTCCCATTCGAGACTGCCGTTCGTTTCCACCAGGCGGCTCAGCCGGTCGCTGCGGCTGGGCAGCAGCTGGTCGTACATCGGCTGCCCTTCCAGCGTGTAGCTGACCTGTGCCGTGTCCGCATCCCGGTCCAGCACCACCAGGTGCCAGTAATAGATGTCCATCAGCACCAGTGCCAGCAGGCTCTGGTTGTCGGCATGCAGCAATTCGACATCAGCGGGCGGATACTCCAGCGGCAGCTTCCAGCTGTCCAAGGCACTGCCGTCTGCCGCACTGCGCACACTGATCGAGGGGCCGATGTACATGCTGCTCAGTTCATCCACTGATTCCCATTCGAAGGTACAGAATTCATCCGCCGGCAGCCCGCCGGTCTGGGGCTGCAGCAAGAAGGCCTGGCCATCACGCAGCACTTCCTGCCCGTCGGGATTCACCACACTGAGTTCAGCGCCCGGCTCGTACAGCGAATCCGGTAGGCTGGAGAACGCCAGGTAGCCTGGTTCAAGTGCGAGCGGCAGCATGCCGGGCAGGGACAGCGCGGCATCCGCATCCCGGTCCGGACCGATCACCCAGCTGACCGGCTCAAGCTGGCCATCCAGCGAGCTGAGCACCAGGCAGCCGGCGGACTCGTTCACAACGAAGCTGCGAGCACCATCCACTTCCAGCACTTGGTCACCGTCCACTCCCAGCAGATGCAGCTCTCCGTCTCGCATCTGCAGGGATGCCCCTGGAGCTGTGGCAGCAGGTGCAGCCCCGGCATCAGCACTGTCCGTGTTGCAGCAGACCGGCAGCAGTGCGAGGCAGCTCAGCAGGACAAGCAGGGGATGGGGCATGGCCGCATGAGTATAATTGCAGGCATTCCCCGCTGTGGGAGCAGGCAATGTCATTTGAAACCAATGTATCCACGCGCATGGCCCGTGGCGAATCCCTCTATGCCCTCGAATTGCTGCCGGTCGTTGAACAGGCCGCGATCGAGAGCGCCAAGGTGATGGGCAGCGGCGACCGTGAGGAGGCCGACCAGGCCGCCACCACGGCGATGCGCACCGCGATGGACCTCTGCGACATCAACGGCCGGATCGTGATCGGCGAAGGTGAGCGCGACGAGGCCCCGATGCTGTTCATCGGCGAGCAGGTCGGCCGCCCGGATTCGCCGCACAAGGTGGACATCGCGGTGGACCCGCTGGAGGGCACGAACCTCTGCGCCACCGGTGCCAACAATGCGATCACCGTGATGGCCGTCGCCGAGACCGGCGGCCTGATCCACGCGCCGGACATCTACATGGAGAAGCTGGTGGTGCCGGCCCGGGCCAAGGGACGCGTCAGCCTCGATGCGCCGGTCGGTGATACCGTGCGCACCGTGGCGGAATGCCTGCAGCTGAAGGTGAACGAGATCGTTGCCATCGTGCTGGACCGCCCGCGCCACGAAGAGACCATCGCCGAGCTGCGCGAGGCCGGCGCCCGCATCAAGCTGATCGGCGACGGTGACCTTTCGGCGGCGATCAGTGCCGCCGTGCGGGGCACCGGCGTACACATGGTGATGGGCATCGGCGGAGCCCCGGAGGGTGTGATCACCGCCGCCGCAATGAAGTGCCTCGGCGGTGAGATCCTCGCCCGTTTCCGGCCGCGCAACGAAGATGAGACGGCGCGCTGCATCCGCATGGGTGTCGACCCGGAGAAGATCTACAGCACCGACGAACTGGCCCCCGGCGAGAACATCGTGTTCCTCGCCAGCGGCGTCACCAATGGCGACCTGCTGCGCGGTGTGGACCTGTTCGGGCGCGGTGCGCGGGTCAACAGCATCTGCATGGCCTATGCCTCGAACTACATCCAGTTCGTTGACAGCATCCACATGGAGGACCGCACCCGCGCCCCGATGATCCTGCGCTGAGCTGCCAGCGACAAGGTTGAATCAGGCTTAAGTCGCTGCGGCCGCTCCGGTTCAGGGCTAGAATCTGGCAATAAGCCAGACTTTCCCGAGCGGAGGCCCGGATTGCCCTTCAGCCCACGCCTGTTAATGATGTCGAGCATCTGCCTGGCAAGCATGGTGGCTCTTGTTGCCAACGTCCTCAACGGACCGCCGGCGCTGGTCGGTCTGTCCCGTGATGGATTCGGCTGGCTACTGGCGCTGCCACTGCTGGCGGTTGTGCTGTACCTGGCCAGCCTGCTGCTGCAGGGGAAGCTGCCGGAGCAGGAAGCACTGCCGCTGCCTGAAACCGCGCCGGCAACTGATGTGGCATCCATGCAGTCCGCAGATCCCTGGAGCCATGACACCATGCCCGTTGTCAGGATGCTCGATCCGCGCTCCGAGCCGGACCCGATCGACATCCAGGCAAGCATCCAGCGCATGGGCGGGGAGGAGATCTGGAACGAGATCATCGAGGCCTGGCTGGAGGAAGTGCCGCAGAACATCGCGCAGCTCAGGCAGGCGCTGCTTGAGCAGGACATGGAAGTGGCCGAGCGCAGCGCGCACAGCATCAAGGGCAGCAGCGCTGAGATACTTGCGGAGGACATCCAGCGCGCCAGTGCGCTCGCGGAGGAACAGTGCCGCCGGGGCAACATCCAGTCAGTGGAAAGCCTGCTTGCGGAGATTGAGCACCAGTTCGAACGCGTGGAGCAGCACCTGTCCGAGCATCGGCCCCGCTAGAGGATCCGCTTCCCGAGCGCGCTGGCGATCAGCTCCGCTCCCAGCTCAGCCGTGCGGTTGACGCTGTCCAGCACCGGGTTGACCTCCACCAGTTCCAGCGAGCAGAACTTGCTGCACTGGGCCACGGTCTCCATCACCAGGTGCGCCTCGCGGTAGGTCAGGCCGCCGAACACCGGTGTGCCGACACCCGGCGCGATGCGCGGGTCGATGGCGTCCATGTCAAAGCTCACATGCAGGTGGTCCACCTGGGAGGACAGGCGCTCCAGCACCTTGTCAATGATCGCCGGAACACCCTGCCGGTCGATGTCGGGCATCGCGTAGTACTCGATGCCCAGCTCGTGGATGGCGCGTGCCTCACCCGGATCGACACTGCGCAGCCCGATGTAGCTCAGGTTGCGGGTCTCCAGCTTGGCCCCCTCGAAGGAGATGTTCACAAGTTCCGCCGGGCCGCGCCCGAGGCAGACGGCAATCGGCATGCCGTGGATGTTGCCGCTGGGCGTCGTCTCCGGCGTGTTGATGTCAGCGTGCGCATCGACCCACAGCACACCGAGGCTCTTGCCATTCTCGCGGCAATGCGCCGCCACGCCGGCCACGGAACCGATCGCCATTGAATGGTCGCCGCCGAGCGCGATCGGGAACTGCCCGTTGTCCAGCGTGCGCTTGTACCAGGTGGCCAGCTTGCCGCAGGCCCGCGCAATCTCCGGCATGTAGCGGTGGTTCGGATGCGGGATCTTCTCGCTTTCCGGGCCGGCGATGCTGATGTCTCCGTCGTCATTCACCTCATGCCCCAGTTCCTCCAGCTGGCCAGCCACGCGCGCGATGCGCAGGGCCGAGGGGCCCATGTCCACGCCGCGCCGCCCCGCCCCGAGATCCATCGGGAATCCGATAATGCTGATCTGCTTGCTGTCCATTGCCTGCCTCTTGATTGGGATAGGTGCAGTCTGCATTATACGGCGGGGCAAGCGCACTCGCAGTCCATTGTGGACGGCATTGTCCCCACCGGCGTGCATCCTCGGCGGTAGAATATGCGCCATGCCGGTTATCGGAATCAGTGTGAAGCGCCTGCACGAACTGCTGAAGAGCGACGTCAGCGAGGACCGCGTCGAGCAGCTGCTCGACTGGCTGGGCTGCGACGTGGACGGGGTGGCCGAGGTGCGCCGCCTCAGGAGCCGCCACAGCGACTACGTGATCGAGCTCAAGCCGCAGGAAACCATCCCGCTCTCCGATCCGCACAGCGGCTTCTCCTCCGAGCAGTGGCAGGATGTCTGGGAGGAGGTTGGCAGCGAGCGCCAGGTGCTGCTCGAGCTGCTGCCGGTGCGCCCCGACCTGTTCGATGCCGGCGGCCTGGCGCGCGCCCTGCGCGGCTACCTCGGCATCGAGACCGGCCTGCGGAACTACGAGCCGCAACCCAGCGGATGGCGTTGCGAAGTTGACCACCGCATCACGAACCCGAAGTACGGCCGCCCGCTGGTGCAGATGGCGGTGATCCGCAACCTGAAGATTGACGACAACATGCTGCGCAGCATCATGAAGCTGCAGGAAGGCCTGCACTGGGCGCTGTGCCGCGACCGCAAGTTCGCCAGCATCGGCGCCTATGACCTAGACAAACTGACAGGGCCGATCCACTACACCCTGGTGGATCCGGACAGCTTCCGCTTCACCCCGCTGTTCTGGGCGCACCGCGAGCCGGTCAGCCCGCGCACGATGCTCGAGGAACATAAAAAGGGCATGGAATACGCCCGCCTGCTGGAGGGGCTGGATGCCTACCCGGCGCTGCTGGACAAGGCCGGCAATGTGCTCAGCCTGCCGCCGGTGATCAACGCTGAAGAGACGAAGGTCACCGCCGACACCGTCAACTTCCTCGTGGACGTAACGGGGCCGAATGAGCCGATTGTCACGCGCGCGCTGTCAATCCTCGCCTCCTCGATGGTGGAGATGGACCCGACCGGCCAGGCCACGCTGGAGACGGTGGAGATCGTCTACCCGGACCATGCGGAGCTGACGCCGGCGATGGCCACTGAGCAGTTCAGCGTGGACCCCGGCAATGCCAGCCGCCTGTTGGGCATCGAGCTTGACCGGGCGGACTGCACGCGCCTGCTTGGCAACATGCGCCATGCGGTTGGCAACGAAGCCGGGGACGGGCCGCTGAGCGTGACCGTGCCGGCCTACCGCAATGACATCATGCACGAGGTGGACCTGATCGAGGACATCGCGATCGCCTACGGCTACCACAACATCACGCACCGGCTGGTGCCGAGCTTCACCGTCGGGCGCAGCCTGCCGCTCGTGGAGCGTGGCCGCCTGGCGGCCGAGGCACTGTGCGGGCTGGGCTTCTCCGAGACGCTCAGCCTGGTGCTGACCAACGAACGCTGGCACTTCGAGCGCATGCGCATCCCGGAGGACCGCTGGCCGCGCCGCGTGGAGATTGACAACCCGGCGCATGTGGACCAGACGATGATGCGCACCAACCTGCACAGCTCACTGCTGGAGCAGTTCTCGCGCAACACTGACAACCCGCTGCCGCAGCGCATCTTCGAGGTCGGCGACATCGTCAGCTACTTTGGCGTGCCGGACGACCGGGCCCATCCACGTGAACTGCGCGTGGCCGCCGCCGCGATCTGCTCGGTGCGCACCGGCTATGCAGAGGGACGCAGCGTGATGGACGCCCTGCTGCATGAAATGGGGCTCGACCCCGCGAAGTTCGGCATCAACTATGACGAGGGCGACTACCCGGCGGCCCTGCCGGGACGCTGTGCCGAGCTGTGGGCCGACGCAGAGCTGCTCGGTGAGCGTGCGGAGTACTGCAACCTGCCGGTGTTGGAGGGCAGCATGCTGATCGGCCGCCTGTTCGAGGTGCACCCGGAAGTGCTGGAGAACTGGAAACTTGGCAACCCGGTGGTGCTCCTCGAGCTGGTGCTCGGCGAGCACAGCTGGGACTGATCAGCCGCGGTCCCCGTCACTATCGCGCCTGTCATCCGCCGGCTCATCCCTGAACTGCGGGTAGGTGCTGCCGCTCGTCGCCACTGAGCGCTCCAGGTAGCCGATCAGGGTCCAGATGATGAAGGCGGGCACCA
Organism: bacterium; assembly: GCA_020440645.1. Lineage (GTDB taxonomy): Bacteria > 4484-113 > 4484-113 > 4484-113 > JAFGCY01 > JAHEFU01. The sequence goes on from JAGRNR010000019.1 coordinate 26,305, forward strand.
TCGGCGCAATGCTCAGGCCGCCGAAGCTCAGGAAGTAGAAGGGCCGCACGACCGGCTCCACGATGATGCCGATCAGGTTGCGCAGTGTTGCGATTGCCGGAATGCCCCCCAGCCAGCTCAGCAGCACCCAGGCCACGATGATGTAGAAGTAGATCCTGAGTATCCAGATGAGTGCCTTCATGGCGTGTCCTCCCGTGGAATGCGACTCAGCTGATTATACGGGCGGGAGGGGCAGGACAAGGCCAGAGGGCCACCCGTGCCGGGCGGCCCTGGTTGATGCCGGTATCCACCGGCAGAATCTGGCTGCGGCAGGGGATCGCTCCCCCGCTCGATGTACTGCACCTCCCTCCGTTTTTCCTGCTCTTTTCAGTGCGGTGGAACCGCACATACAGTCAGACGAGCCGTCGTGAAAACTGTTCGCGAAACGGGGGCGCAAATCCTCACACGCTACAATTGGAAGTTCTCCGAGGTACACATAAAACCATGCAAGAAATCATCGACGCATTCCTCAACAAGGCCCAGAGCAGGGGCATCGACTACGCCGACATCCGCATCATCGACCGCCGCCGTGAGAGCATCACCGTGCGCGACGGCCGCGTTGACAACTACTCCGACGGCACCGACGCCGGCATCGGGGTGCGGGTGCTGCACAAGGGGCGCTGGGGATTCGCCGCCAGCCACAACATCGACGCCAGGGAGGCGGCGCTGGTGACCGACACCGCCATCCGCATCTCCGAGGCCAGTGCGCGTGCCGGTGGAGAGGCCACGCGGCTCGATGAAATCGAGGTGCACAAGGATGACTGCAGCACCCCGATGCAGACCGACCCCTTCGCCGTGCCGCTCGAGGAGAAGCTCAAGCGCCTGATGGCCTGCGATGAGCTGATGGCGAAGGCCGCCCCGGTCTCGCACCGCCAGAGCTTCTACGACGCCTGGCGCGAGGACCAGTACTTCGCGAGCACTGAAGGTGCCAACATCCACCAGCTGATCACAGAATGCGGCGGCGGCATCCAGGCCGATGCGATCCGCGACGGTGACCACCAGGTGCGCTGCTTCCCGAACAGCTTCCGCGGCCAGTTCCATACCGGCGGCTACGAGCAGTTCCTGCGCTACGACCTCGAGGGTGAGAGTGCACGCATCGCCGAGGAGGCGATCCAGCTGCTGGCGGCCCCGCCTGTCCCGGACGAGGTGACGACGATCATCATCGACGGCCCGCAGCTCGGCCTGCAGATCCACGAGAGCATCGGCCACGCGATCGAGCTGGACCGCGTGCTCGGCTGGGAGCTGGCCTACGCCGGCGGTTCCTTCGTCAAGCATGACGACATCGGCAAGCTGAAGTACGGCAGCGAGATAATGCACATCACGCTCGACCCGACGCTCGGCGGCGGGCTGGGCAGCTACATGTATGACGACGACGGCACGAAGGCCTTCCGCACCGACCTGATCAGGGACGGCATCCTGACCGGCTTCATGAGCGGCCGTGACAGCGCTGGGGCCTGCGGCCAGCGCACCACCGCCTGCAACCGCAGCGACGGTTTCGCCCGCCTGCCGATCGTGCGCATGGCGAATGTCAACCTCGAACCCGGCAACTACACCCTCGAGGAGCTGATCGGCTCCACGAAGAAGGGCTACCTGTTCAGCAACAACCGCTCCTGGTCGATTGACGACCACCGCGTGAACTTCCAGTTCGGCTGCGAGGCCGCCTGGGAGATCGTCGACGGCAAGCTCGGACGGATGTTCCGCAACCCGAACTACACCGGCATCACCACCGAGTTCTGGGGCAACTACAGCGGCTCCTGCAATGCGGACCACTGGAACATCTGGGGCACGCCGAACTGCGGCAAGGGCCAGCCCGGCCAGACCGCGCACGTGGCCCATGGCTGCGCGCCGTCCCGCTTTGACAACGTACGGGTGGGGGTGCGCGGCTGATGCGCCTGCTGCCGATCCTCCTGATGTGCTGCATGCTGCTGGCAACCGCCGGACCGGCCCAGGCGCGCCTGAAGGCCACAAGCGGTGACCCGATGGTGCTGCTCGAGGAGGCAAAGCTGGAGATCGCCGATGGCAAGCTGGCACATGCCCAGGAACTGCTGGCGGCGATCCCGCTCGACGAAGAGGAGGAATATGTCAACCAGGAAGTGCTGTTCCAGCGCATGCTGCTGAGCGCATCGCTCCTGCAGGCGACGGACTTCCTGCTGAAGGAACTTGTCAACGCCGAGCTGTTCGAGAGCGGCTACGCCGACTACCTTGTGGATGAGCGCAGCAGCCAGGCCGCGCTGTTCGAGGAGACCGCCGCACGCTTCATTGAGCTGAGCGGCACGGACCCCGAGCTGGAGTTCGTGCGCTTCCGCCTGCCCTTCGTCACGATCGAGCACCTGCGCGACGTGGAACTGTACAGCGATGTGGAGATGCTGAAGGCTGCTGCCGATTCCTGGAGCCGGGACCAGCAGCGCCTCGGCAAGGGCCTGATCAATGCCCAGGCTCGAGTGGCGCTCGTGCTGATCTGCGCCCGCTACTACGACCTCGAGCAGGCCAGCATCAGCATAGAGGCCGTCTCGCTGCGCCTGCTGGAGGGCGTACCGGTGGACATGCACGAGACCGTCAGCTGGATCTCAGAGTTCGCCTTCAGCGTTGCCAACCCGGCGGACGGGCTGGAGGAGCTGAGCCGCATCGCTGATGCCAGCCTCAACCCGGAGGCGGTGGCCGAGCCGGCTGCCCCGGTGGAGGAGTCCAGCCAGCTGAAGCTCAAGCCCGCCGGCAGCGGCAAGCTGCGCCGCGGCAACAAGCAGTCAAACGATACTGTGGAAAGGACGTCTGACTGACATGCGCAATCTGAGCCTGACAGTCATCTGCATTATGGCCATTGGCCTGTGGTCAAGCGCGGCCCGTGCCCAGGGCGCGGCCGACAACCTGTCGAAGGCCCGCAGCGAATTCGCAGCCGACCACATCTATGCGGCGGATGCCCTGCTGCAGAAGGTGATTGACGACGAGGCGGCCAACCAGCTGCAGGTCGAGGAAGCGCTGTTCCTGCAGAGCATCATCTATTACGGCGACGTGCTCGGGGCAATGGCCGTGATCGAGCCGCTGGCCGCCGCCAGCGCCGAGGGCAGCGGTTACAAGGGTGAGGTCAGCCGCCAGCTGCTGCTGGCCCGGCGCGCCTTCTACGCCTCGGCCTCGCGCTTCGTGACGGCCACAGTGCTTGGCAGCAAGCTGGAGAAGGTGCAGATCACGCTGCCAAGCTTCACGGATGCTGACCTGGCCGTGATCAACTCCACACTCAGTGACAAGGCTGCGCTGGATGCGATCCTGACCGGCTATGAATCGGACAGCGCCGTCGGCAAGGGACTGCTGGCCAAGGCCAGCAGGCTCGGGCTGTATACCGGCTTCGGCCGCATGCTGCCCCCGGGCAGCAGCCGCAAGTTCGCTGCGATCCGCAGCTCCTTCAGCCAGGGCAGCGTATTCACCCCCATTATGTACATGGACTTCATCGCGGAAATCTCCGTCGAGATGGCCTACCTGGTCAATGAGCCCAACGGGCCGGACCTCGTCGGCCTTGCCAAGCGCGCGGATGAGCGCATCATGGAATTGACCGGGGGCAACCCGGAAAACCTCTACGTCAAGAATGCCACGAGGCGCATGGCCGGCTACAAGAAGCTCGGCAAGGAGTAAGCATGGCGGAAGTACTGGAAAAGCAGTTCACGACAAAGAAGCTGATGCAGCGCCAGGACGAACTGGTCACGCTGGCCCGCCACACGCTGCAGTGCAGCGATGCGGACCAGACCCAGGTGAACATCATCACCAGTGACAGCGCGCTGACGCGTTTTGCCAACAGTGAGATCCACCAGAACACATACGAGCGCGAGGCCAACCTCGTGGTCACCGTGCGGCTCGGCCAGCGCGAGGGGCGGATCTCCACCAACGTGCTGACCCGCGAGGGCGCGGCGGACACCGTCGCCCGCGCGATCGCCGCGGCCCGCATCAGCCAGCCCAACCCGGACCTGGCGGACCTGCCGACCGGGCCCTACGACTACCCCTTCCGCGTGGACTACCACGAGGCCACCGCCGCCTGCACCCCGGAGGAGCGGGCGGACCTGGTGATCAAGGGCTTTGAGGCCGGCGAGGACAAGGACTTCAATGCCAGCGGCATCCTGCGCACCGGGCAGCTCAACTGCGTGGTTGCCAACAACCAGGGCGTCGAGGCCGCGGTGCACTCCACCAAGGCACGCTACCAGGTGGTGTGGGGCAGCCACAACTCGAGCGGCAAGTCCGAGGTCGAGGTCCGCAACATCAAGGACATCGACATCGAGGAGCACAGCACGAAGGCCTACGCCATCGCCAAGAAGAGCCAGAACCCGCGCAATGACATCGATGCCGGCCGCTACACCGTGGTGCTCGGCCCGAACTGCATCTCCACGATGCTCGGCTTCATCGCGCGCCTCGGCTTCAGCGGGCGGCGTTACAACGACGGCGCCAGCTTCATGTGCGGCAGGATGGGCCAGCCGATCACCGGCAACCAGATCACGATCACCGATGACCCGCTGGATGAGCGCACGCTGGGCCTGCCGTTTGACAACGCCGGCGTGCCACGCCAGCGCATCACGCTCGTTGAGAGCGGCGTGGCGCGGGCCGTGGTGCACGATGCCAATACCGCCAAGCGCGCCGGCACCGTCAGCACCGGGCATGACAACGGCATGCGTTACCCCGTGCCCAGCAACCTCGTGATGAACCCGGGCATCAGTGAGACCGCCGACCTGATCGCCGGCGTCGAGCGCGGCATCTTCGTCTCCAACTTCCACTACACCAACGTGGTGGACCCGATGGCGGCGGTGATCACCGGCATGACCCGCGACGGCACCTTCCTGATTGAGGATGGCAAGCTGACGAGCGGGCTGACCAACTTCCGCTTCACCCAGAACGTGCTGGAGGCCTTCGCCAACGTGACCGGGATGGGCTCCGAGCTGCTCTACATGCCGGCCTTCTGGGGCGCCGGGGCGCTGGTGCCGGAGAGCATGCGCGTTGACAACTTCAACTTCAGTGGCAAGACCGACTTCTAGGAACACATAATGACCAGGTATTTCGACGACGACGAAAAGGAACCGCCCGAGATCATCATCCAGGACCTGCGCCACTCGCGCGGGGCTGAGGCTGAAGAGGAGGAAGCGGTGGAGGAAGCCGCGGTGCCGGAGCAGCCCGCTGCGGACGCAGTCCCCGAAGCTCCCGCGCCGCGCATGGAAGTGGTTGAAGCACCGGAATCGCCGGGTGATGGCAACGGCAGTCCAGTGGAACATGCACAGCACGATCACCACCACCACGACCACGGTGAGCATGACCACCACGACCACGACCACGGCGAGGGGTCCATGGAGGAGCAGATCGCTGAGGCGGAGTACCGCCAGGTGCTGCAGATCTTCGAGCTCGGGCTGGACAACTACCAGCGCAGCCAGCTCGGGATCTACATCCAGTTCGCGCTGATCCACATGGGCCGCGCCCCGCACCCGGTCACCGGGCTGGTGGCAACCGACATGAAGCGCGCGCGCTTCGCGATCGACCTGCTGCATGTGAGCTATACGCACCTCGAGGAGGAGCTGCAGGCGCAGGAGAAGCGCGAGGTACAGTCCGTGATCGCCCAGCTGCAGATGCTGTACACGCAGCTGGCCGGCAATGCGCCAATGCCGCCGGACAGCGGATCCGAGCCTGAAGCCTAGATCACGTCATTCATCTTCAGCGTCAGGTAGCTGCAGTAGATCGTGATGAAGGTCAGCAGGATGAAGCCGCCCACGCAGCCGGTGGCGAAGATCTCACGGAAGTTCATCAGCTCACCCGTCTTCTGCAGTTGCTGGGTGGCGTCATTCTTCCGGAACAGGTAGATCAGCTGCGCTGGCGTGAAGATGAACCACAGCATCCACAGCAGCACCAGCGCGTGTGGCAGGTTCAGCACGAACTTCATGTATTCCGGCATGCCAGCACATTGTACGCTGCCGGCTCAGCCTGCGGGTTCAACCCGTAATAGCGGCCGCAGGCGATCCAGCGTCGCCTCGCCGATTCCTTCCACCTCACTGAGCTGCTCAATATTCCTGAAGCCACCCAACCTGTCCCGGGTTTCCACGATGCGCCCGGCCAGCACCGGACCGATGCCCGGCAGCTGCTCCAGTTCCTCGGCAGTAGCCTGGTTGATATCCAGCAGTTCCGTCGCAGGATCCGCCAGCCTGGCGCCACCGCTTTCCTGCTCAGCTGCCCCTTTGCCTGAGGACGCTATTGGATCCGCCAGGGCCTTGATCTCCGCCGGAGCATCCTTCGTGTGATCTACCTGATGCTCGCCGATTTCCGTGTAGAGCGGGGGCTGCTGCTGCAGGCCGAGCTGCGGGACGGTGCTGCTTTCCGCGAACATCCTCCAGCGCATCACAAGGCAGGCTATGCATATCAGCCCGATCCCGCCAAGCACCAGTGATAGGTAGGTTCTACTGCTCAGTACCATGTCAAATATATTGAAACTATTTACATAAACTGACTGCATTCTAGCACATTGCTGCATTGCTTCAAGCAGCGTGAAAGAGCCGTGAAAGCCGGATGAAACAGTGCACCAGTCAGATCAGGCAAGTTAAGCTGCTGTATCGGATATCGCAAATTCAAATTCAGCAATCATGGAGGAGGCCGGCAATGAGCATTGACACGCATACCCAGGGCCTGATGGGCGCGGTGGGCCCAGCTTCCTTCACTGAGCTGCAGCATGTACTGGTGGTCGATGACGACCCCGGCGTGCTCAGGGTGCTGGAGCGCACCATCAGCCGCATGGAGATTGACGTGCGCCTCGCCACCAGCGGCGATGATGCCCTGTCCCTCGCCCGGCAGCAGCCCGGTGGTTTCAGCCTGGCGGTACTGGACATGAACATCCCCGGCACCAGCGGACCCGAGCTCGTGCGTGGCCTGCGCCAGGCCTGCCCCGGAATCCGCATCATGATGATCAGCGGCGATGACGCCATCGTCTCGGACACTTCACTGCAGGACAGCGGTGTGGACGAGCTGCTGGTCAAGCCCTTTGAGCTCTCCGAGATCCGCGAGCGGATCCGCCTGCTGCTCGGGGCCGCGCTGCTTGGCTGAGCAGGCGCTAAAATCCACGGGTGAACCAGCTCCTGGTAGAGGAACACGTCCGCGCGGAACTGATTGCCGACATCGGCAACGCGGACATCAGCACCGAACTCGCGCTCTCGGGACGCGACGTGCAGGCCAGCGCGGAAGTGCGCCTGCGTGAGGCGGGTGTGGTCTGCGGCTGCTTCGTGGCCGAAGAGGCCTTCCGCCAGCTCAGCGGTGAGTCGCGCTGCGTGGTGCATGTGGCCGAGGGCAGCCAGCAGCCGGCCGGCACCAGCCTGCTGACCATCGAGGGTCCGGCGCAGGCGATCCTCAGTGCCGAGCGGGTGGCGCTCAACTACCTGCAGCGCATGAGCGGGATTGCCACGCTTGGCCGCCAGTGGGCGGACATCGCCCGCCCGGCGGGGATCCGCATCACCGGCACGCGCAAGACCACGCCTGGATTCCGCATGTTCGAGAAGTACGCGATCCGCTGCGGCACCGGCTTCAACCACCGGATGGACCTCGACCACGCCGTGATGCTGAAGGACAACCACTTCGCCGCCAGCCCTCACGGGGACTGGGAGGATCTGGTAAAAAGCGTCAGGGCACGCATCAGCCACACGATGAAGCTGGAGGCCGAGGCGGACTCGCTCTCGATGCTCGAGCCCTTGCTCAAGGGCGGGGTTGACATCATCCTGCTTGACAACTTCAGCCCGGACCAGGTGCGCGAGGCCGTTGCCATCATCGCCGGCCGCGCGATCGTCGAGGTCAGCGGCGGTGTCACGCTTGCCAACCTGGCGGATTACCTGATTGAGGGTGTTGACGTGATCTCCACGGGCAGCCTCAGCCACAGCTACCGCTCGCTGGACATCGGGCTGGACTTCACTTCGGGGGGGCACTGATGCTGCTCGTCTGTGACATTGGCAACTCCAACATCGTGTTCGGCATCTACGATGGCAGCGAGCTGCTCAGCAGCTGGCGCCTGACCAGCCGCCTGAATGCGACCGTGGATGAATACCTGGTGATGGCCGGCACCCTGCTGGACAGGCAGGACGGTCACGGGCGGATCAGTGATGCGATCATCTCCAGCGTAGTGCCGCCGTTGCTGCCGAAGCTGCGCAGCGTGATCCTGCAGCTGACCGGTGCCGAGCCGCTGGTGGTCGGGCCGGGCACGAAGACCGGGCTGGACATCCAGTACGAGGACCCGCGCCAGGTCGGTGCCGACCGGATTGTCAACGCGGTGGCCGCCATCGAGCGCCATGGCCCGCCGCTGATCGCCGTCGACTTCGGCACCGCAACCACCTTCGACGTGGTGCTGGCACCGAATGTCTACCTCGGCGGGATCATCATCCCGGGCATCACCATCTCGCTTGATTCACTGGTCAGCCGCACGGCCAAGCTGCCCAAGGTGGAGCTGAGCCATGTGGAGCGCATCGTCGGCCGCAACACCTCTGAAAGCATCCGCAGCGGCATGCTCAACGGCACAGGTGCACTGGTTGATGAACTGGTGGACCGTATCTGCGAGGAGCAGCAGATCGAGCCGACGGTTCTGGCAACCGGCGGATTCGCGGAGCTTGTGCGTGACTACAGCCGCCGCATCCAGTTCGTGGAGCCGGACCTGACCCTGCATGGCCTGCGCCTGATCTGGGAACGCAATAAATAGGAACTAGGAGCTGGGACATAGGGTGTAGCGGAAAGCTGCGCACTTCCATCCCTTTTGCTCTACCCCGGCTCCTATATCCTAAACCCTCGTCTTCTACGTCTTACACCCCAGCTCCCAGCACCTCGTCTGCTACGCCCAACACCCCAGCTCCCAGCACCTCGTCTGCTACGCCCTACACCCCAGCTCCCAGCACCTCGCCTGCTACCCCCTACACCCTATGTCCTAGCTCCTCATTGATCACATGTCTTGTGCGCCGATCCACGCCGTACAGCGCTTCCACCAGGCTGTCCAGTTCCGCCAGCAGTTCAGTGTTGCCATTATCCCCAGCCAGCTGCCTGGACAGCTCAGCAATGCGCGCAGACTGCCGGCCCCTTCGCAATGGCAATCTCTCCAGCTGGCGCGGGCCGATGTTCAGTGCGCGGCTGGAGTAGGCCCGCAGCCCGAACAGTGAGCGGTACAGCCACTGCATCAGGCGCGAGTTGAGCAGCCCGCAGAGGAAGTCCAGCTCCGACTCAGGCATTTCAGCACGTGGCAGCAGCTGCACAGCCGCCTTGCCACAGAGGTAACTGCCTTCGTGGTCAGCCAGGCATTCGATGCGCGTGGCCAGCCCGGCGCACAGCAGCTTTGGGCTCGCTGCCTGCTCTGCCCTGGTTGGCAGCTCGGCCTGCAGCTTCCCAGGAATGACAACGGGATGCTGCAGGTTCCGGCCGAGGTAGCGGCAGGGCTGGCTGCCCCACAGGGGCACAAACGGGTCGATCGTGCCGGTGTTCAGCAGGCGCGGACCGCTGGCAGCTTCGTCGTCAACGAGCATGTCGCGGATGCGGTAGGCCTCATCGGTGGTGCAGCCATCACGGCAGTCGAACAGGTCCGCCAGGCTGCCGCCGCCCTCCAGCAGCTCCGCGATATAGCCCGCCGCCGCACTGTAGGCCGCGCACAGGTAGCCCTCCGGCAGGCGGCGGAGCAGGGACTGGCTGACTGCACTGGTCTCAAGCGGTTCGCCGCGTTGCAGGTTCACCGGCTGCCGCGGGTCGGCCGGCTGGCGGCGCAGCTGCAGTACACAGGACCAGACCTTCGCATCATGGAACACATCATCCGGCAGCAGCCTGACACGCTCCAGTTGCCAGTGCAGCAGTACATCCCGCTGCAGGGTGGCGGCGTAGTCCGCCGCAATGGCGCGCGTCGGCACCACCATGCACAGCCGGCCGCCATCCTTGAGCAGGTCCATACTGCGCTCGAGGAAGGGCACAAACAGGTCCCAGTTGCCCCGCGCGCAGCGATAGGCCCTGCGGATCTCCGAGCGGTAATCACGGTCATAGCGCTGCATGCCCTCTGAATCCACGTAGGGCGGGTTACCGATCACGAGGTCGAATCCCCTGTCTGCTGTACCCATTACATCGTCGGCTATCCAGTCCATGCCTGTGGGCTCACTAGCAAAGCTGGCCGGTATCCCTGGGGAAGGACCGCTCAGGGCGTCCGCGTGGAACAGCTGCAGGGCCAGCGGATCGCCCGCAAAGCTCCCCGTGGCCCAGTAGCCCAGCAGGCGGCTGCACAGCGCCAGTGCATCGGCATCGATGTCGCAGCCATGCAGGCTGTGCTCCACGATCCGCCGGCGCAGGACGCGCTCGCTTTCCCGGCTGAAGCCTTCGCCGCTGCGGATCAGGGCCAGGCGGGCCTGTTCAAGCATTTCCTCCGCACAGCATATGAGGAAGGCCCCACAGCCGCAGCAGGGGTCCAGCAGGCGCGGGAACTGCACTTCATGGGTCAGTGCGTCCGGGATATAGTTCCAGCCATCCAGCAGCCTGGCAGACATCCTGCCGGCCAGCTCAAGCGGTGTATAGACCCGGCCACGGCGTTCAGTGCCTACGGGCTGTCCCAGGTAGTCGTGGATGTGCCCGATCGCCAGCAGGGCGGGGCAGGGGTCCGGCTGTGCGAGGGACTGTGACAGCATCCCGGCCACCTGGAAGAAGGAGTCGGGGGGAGCGGGATTGATGGCGACCGGGCCAACTGCTGCGAGATACTGCATCAGGTCCGCAAGCAGCAGGTCCCGCGCCTGCTGGCTGTCAATGCCGGGGTAGCAGTCGGCAAGGGCCTGTCCCGCCACTTGCAGGATCGCTTCAAGCTGTTCCCTTGCAGAACCCATGTGTGATCGCCCCGGATTGTAAGAAACAAAAAAGAGCCCCGCCGTAGCGGGGCTCCTTTAGTTCAGCTGAAAGACTGGTCTAGCCGCACTTGCCGCAACCGCAACCCTTGTTGCCGCCGCACTTGCCGCCGCACTTGTCCTTGCATCCGCACTTGGACTCGCACTTGCCGCACTTGGGCTTGCTGCAACCGCACTTGTCCTTGCATCCGCACTTGGACTCACACTTGTTGCACTTGTTGCACTTGTTGGCGCACTTGTCCTTGCAACCGCAGGCGGACTTGGTCTCGCACTTGTTGCAACCGCCGCACTTGCTGCCGCACTTGCTCTTGCAGCCGCACTTGGGCTTGCTGCAACCGCACTTGGGCTTGTCACAACCACCGCAACCGCCGCACTTGCTACCGCAGGTGGTCTTGGCGCAGGGGCTGCAGGGCACGCAGGGAGCGCAGCACTCGACGTAGGCCTTCTTGATGTAGCAGCAGTCACAACCACCCTTGACCACATACTCGATGGTCATCGTGGGGACGTACTCCTTGTAGTTGGCGTCAACCGGAGCAAGACCGGAGGCATAGAAGGCGGCCTCAGAAGCGGGGCGCTTGCCGTACATGCACTCGTGGGTCTCGAAGGAACGCCACATGATCCACTGCACGATCTTGCAGGCAGCCTCGGTGTTGTCACAGAGGTTCCAGCACTCAGTGCCGCAGATGGCGATGTTGCAGCAACCGGGGCAAGCCATGTCGCAGCAGGGGCCGAACTGGCCGCTGATGTCGGAGGTCGCCACCAGGTTGTCGCCGGGAAGGTTCACCACACCATTGCTGGTCTGGATGTGGACTTCCACGTCGCCGCAGTCACCGGGGACATACATGATGTCGCCGTCGAAGTCCAGGGAACCGTCATCCGGATCAATGGCATCGCCGGTGTGGGCGGAGTTGAAGGTGCGCAGGGGAAGACCCTTGTCCACCATTGCCGCAAAGCTGGCGGGGAACTCGCCCCACGCGTTTGCATAACCGTGGGCGTACCAATAAAGGACCGCACCACTGCTGACGGCTACATCATCCGCAGTGTAGCCGAACGCGTCTCCAGCTTCATCCTGAGCGAGTGCCATGCCCATACATGCACAGCATGTAAGGACTGCACCGAGCAGAATAAGTGTAAAACGTTTCATTTCCAGCCTCCCTAACTATTCCGGACCTGCCGGTGGGTGAAAACTTGATTATACACGTTTTTCAAATTTCCACAACTTATCAACAGGTATCAACCTGCTGGATGCGGAATCGGTATTCCCTGCACCGGGAAATAATACCCAGTGTCAGCACAGCTAAACAATAACACTTGTCCGCTGCGTATGGAACAACCTGTCGTCGAAAATCACCAAAATTCTAGTTTATTACTTTTAATTTGGCAACCGTTTTCCCGATAATGTCCGCTAATTGAGGTGAAATCCCACTACAGCGGGATGTTCCCATGCTTGCGTCGCGGACGGCTCTCCACCTTGTTCTTCAGCAGCTCCAGACCACTGATCAGCTTCGGGCGGGTATCCCGCGGGTCGATGACATCATCAATATACCCGACTTTTGCCGCCAAATAGGGATGAAGCAGCTCTGATTTGTACTCCTGCTCAAATTTCGCGGTTGCCTCGGCCAGTTTCTTGTCATTCTTGCCGATCGCGGCGAGGTCCTTGCGGCGGATGATCTTCACCGCACCCTTGCTTCCCATCACAGCGATCTCACCGGTGGCCCAGGCCAGGTTCCAGTCGGAACCGACCTGCCGCGAGCTCATCACGCAGTAGGCGCCGCCGTAGCTCTTGCGCGTCGTGACGCACAGCTTTGGCACCGTGGCCTCGCAGTAGGCATACAGCAGCTTGGCGCCGTGCTTGATGATGCCCAGCCACTCCTGGTTGGTGCCCGGCAGGAAGCCCGGCACGTCCTGGAAAGTGACAATCGGTATGTTGAACGCGTCGCAGAAGCGGATGAAGCGCGCACCCTTAAGCGAGCCGTTGATGTCAAGGCAGCCCGCCAGGTCGCGCGGCTGGTTGGCAACGATGCCGATCGCATGGCCGTTGAGGCGCGCGAAGCCGATCAGCAGGTTCGGTGCGAACAAAGGCTGGATCTCGTAGAAGCTGTCCCTGTCAATCACGGCGTTGATCACGTCGCGCATGTCATAGGGCTTGTTCGGGTCGTCCGGGATCACGTTGGCGAGGCTTTCCTCGCGGCGGGTCGGCTCGTCGTTCGTCGGCAGGAACGGCGGGTCCTCCATGTTGTTGCTCGGGATATAGCTCAGGATGCGCTTGATCTGGTGGATCGCCTCCACCTCGTTTTTGGCAACCATGTGCGCCACGCCGCTCTTCTGGTTGTGCGTCACCGCGCCGCCCAGCTCCTCGAAGGTCACTTCCTCGTTGAGCACTTCCTTGATCACATCCGGGCCGGTCAGGAACATGAAGCTCGTGCCGCGTACCATGAAGATGAAGTCCGTCAGCGCCGGAGAGTAGACCGCGCCGCCGGCGCAGGGGCCCATGATCGCGCTGAGCTGCGGGATCACGCCGCTGGCCTTCACATTGCGGTAGAAGATGTCGGCATAGCCGCCCAGGCCGACCACACCCTCCTGGATGCGGGCGCCGCCGGAGTCGTTGATGCCGATCAGCGGGATGCCGCTCTTGATGCAGCTGTCCTGGATGAAGCAGATCTTCTTGGCATGCTGGATGCCGAGGCTGCCGCCCATCACGGTGAAGTCCTGCGAATAGATTCCCACGCGCTTGCCGTCCACCGTGCCGAAGCCGGTCACGATGCCGTCGCCGAGGATCGAGCTGGACTCGGAGGTGATGAACTTGCCGACCTCCTGGAAGCTGTCCTCGTCCACGAGCAGCGCGATGCGCTCACGTGCGGTGAGTTTATTGCGCTCATGCTGGCGGTCGATGGCGTCCAGGCCACCACCCAGCGCCGCCTTCTCATTGAGTTCCTTGAGTTTCTGGATGCGGATCTCGGTACTGCCCGAGCCCAGGTCCTTGAAATCCAGCGCCATTCATTACACCCCATATGGTTTCGTTGTCAGGCTTGACTATTATAGTGGCTGCGGACTGCCGCATCTGCCGGCCAGCTATCCCTCGAATCGGGTGGTAGCCCGGCGGCAAAATCCGTTTAACCTGGAATTCACTTCCGTACGCTACATATATATAAGGTATATTTCAAGTATTCCGATTCGCTGTGAGAGACCAATATATTCTTTTTTGAAATATCGGTCTATGGGTGTAACATTTCCGTATCCATCAAGTTATAATCAGTTTGAGATACGGTTGAGGCATCGGTAAACATTGGGGTTTTATTACCGCGGCCATCGGTTTCATCCGGCGAAATCAAGAGGAATGGATTGACTGTCAGGACCAAGCAATCTGCGGGACAGCCAGGGGCCAAGGCTCCGTTCGTCCGTGGTTTCACCCTGATAGAGCTGATGGTGGTGATCGTGATCATCGGCATCATCGCCGCAATCGCACTTCCCAACTACATCAAGATCAAGAACAAGGCCAAGGAAGCCGAGGTCAAGGCCAATGTCCACAACCTGCAGCTCACCATTGAGCGCTTCGCAGTGGACAACTCTTCCACATACCCGGCCTACCTGATCGGCGGAGACAATGCATCGCTCGTGATCCCCGACAGCGTGGACTTCGAGAACATCCCGGTGGTCACCCCGACCGATCCCGAGCTGGCCTCCGACCCGCTGATCCGCGACGGTTATGTCGATGCCTACCCGCGCAATCCCTTCATCAGCAATGGCAAGGCCGTGCACCGCTTCCAGAAGGGGGTCGGGGACCCGCTGCGCAATGCCTTCACGGTGAGCAACACCGCCGGCACACGCTTCGGTCCCAACGGCAACCTGATGGGCAACACCCTGTGTGAGGCCCGCTACACCTACTGGACCCCGGCGCATACGAAGGACGATGTGGCGCAGGCAAACCACACCTGGGCCGACATCCAGTATGAGTTCTACGATGTCTGGGAAGGCAATGAAGCCAAGCCCTTCCTGCCCGGCAGCTTCTTCTACAAGTCGATGGGTGACATCATGCCCTCGCCGGACCAGGAAAGCCGCCGCGACGTGATCGACTACAACGGCAAGAAGGCCATCCTGCCGCACAACAACCGCGACGAAGTGACGATCCCGATCAACCGCTCGCACTACATGCTGGGCGCATGGGGCAGCAGCCGCACCAAGGGCCAGGACCTGCTCGGCGAGGAGCCTGTGGTGGTGTTCCCGTACACCGTACCGCCGACGCGCAAGTCCATGCAGTTCGTGTTCTTCTTCGACCCGATGATGCAGAACTTCTCGATCCCGGACGTCGGCTCGAATGACAACAAGATCGAGATCATGGCGATTCCGCCCTGGACCCGTGGTGTCAACAAGGGCCATGTCGGTCCGCTGTGGGGCAGCCCGTTCGGTGCCAGCTCCAACGGCAGCGACCAGCTCAGCTTCGGCAATGGCAACGGCGTGCGCGACGCGGTGATCCTCGTCCTGATGTCGGGCCAGTCGGATGGCGACGGGCGTATCATCAAGTAGCAGCCCGCATCATCACTGGCCTCCCGCCGCTCTTTCTGTACACCAAGTTTATTTAACCCTGTCCCCAAGCGCCTGCGCGCGGGTTAGACTCTGAGCAAAACCGCTGACCGAAAGGAGTCAGTCATGCAGTTCATTGTCTATACCCGCAGGGGGGATTCACACGGGGCGACCATTGCCGGCCTGATACGCGCGCTGCTCAGCAGCCGCATGGTGGCAGGACATGTCCAGCTGATTGACGATCCGGACCTGCTGCGGATGAATTACATTTCCAATGTGCCCACGGTGATGCTCGACGGCAGCTACATCTCCAGTGGCTATGTGCCGACGCGGTCAGAGCTGGAAACGGCCATTGACCGTCGCCAGCAGGCGCTGGCATTGAGCCGCAGCGTGTTCGAGAACACGGGGGACAGCCGCCGCTGGCGCCGCTGAGCCAGGCAGGCCTGATAATCAACAACTTTTCCACAGGCCAGCACAAATTCCGGTTAAATGAAGTTACACTGACTCCAGTGGCACTGCAGCAACAGGCTGCAGTCGGTATTCCGAGGAGTCAGGATGCAGTTCATTGTCTACACGAAGAAAGGTGACGCGATGACCATGGCCATCGTGGGCCAGATCCGCTCCCTGCTCAGTGCCAAGGGGCTGACCGCCCAGGTGCAGCTGGTGGACGATCCCAACCTGCTGGCCATGAACGGCATCGAAAGCACCCCGACGGTCGTGCTGGACGGCCTGCCGATCTGCCAGGGCTACATCCCTTCCCGCACCGAACTGGAAAGGTCCGTTGACCGGCAGATCCGGGCGCTCGCATCACGCGAGCATGACAAGGAAGAGAGCTCCAGCCTGTTTGGCCAGCACCGGCGCAGATAATTCCGGCGGGATCCGCATCCGACCTGAAGTCAGCTGCTGCGCTTGTTATACTTATCAGCCTGAATCAATCCCATCCCAGGCAACGGCAGCATGAGCAGCGCAGACAAACGATACTATCTCACCACCCCGATCTATTACGTGAACTTCAAGCCCCATGTGGGCACGAGCTACACGACGATCCTTGCTGACGTGGCAACCCGCCACCAGCGCTTCCTCGGGATGGATGCGATGTTCGTCACGGGCAGCGATGAGCACAGCCAGAACATCGCCGACCTCGCGGCCGCAGCGGGCAAGACCCCGCTTGCATACTGCGATGAGGTGATCCCGAAGTTCCGTGAGTGCTGGCAGGCTTGCCGCATCGACGACTACCGCTTCGAGCGCACCAGCGATGAGCGCCACCATGCGCTCGTGCGCACGTTCTGGCAGCGCATCTATGACAGGGGCGATGTCTACAAGGGCCAGTACAGTGGCTGGTACCACACCTCCGACAACCGCTTCCTCGATGAGGATGAGGTGCCGGAGAACCCGGAGAGCCACCCGCGCCTGAAGTTCATCACCGAGGAAGCCTACTACTTCAAGCTCAGTGAATACCAGGACTGGCTGCTGAAGTTCCATGAGGCCTGCCCCGAATTCATCGTGCCGGACTTCCGCCGCAATGAGATGCTCAACCGCATCGAGGGTGGCCTGAAGGACATCTGCATCAGCCGCAGCGGCACGGACTGGGGCATCCGCCTGCCCTGGGACGAGGGCCATGTGTTCTACGTCTGGATCGAGGCCCTGCTGACCTACATGACCGGCAGCGGCTTTGACATCGGGGCCTTTGAAAAGACATTCGTGGACGGAAAGTCCAGCGAGGTGCGCGAGCCGCTGTGGGAGACCACGCGCGCCGACCTTGCCACGCAGCCTGACACCAACTACTGGCCCTGCGACCTGCACCTGATGGCCAAGGACATCCCCTGGTTCCATGTGGTGATCTGGCCGGCGATGCTCGCAAGCTACGGTGCCCCGTTGCCGAAGCAGGCGCTGGTGCACGGCTACTGGAACTTCGACGGCGAGAAGATGAGCAAGAGCCTCGGCAACGTCGTCGACCCATACGACGCAATCGCGCTCGTTGGCGTGGACGGCCTGCGCTACTTCCTGATGCGGGAAGTACCGCTCGGGCTGGATGGCAACTTCAACTACGAAGCGCTGATCAGCCGCTTCAACTACGACCTTGCCAACGACCTCGGCAACCTAGTGCACCGCACCGTGAGCATGGTGCACCAGAACTTCGAAGGCAAGGTGCCTGAGGTGCTGGCAGTGACCGACCTCGACGAGCAGATTGAGCGGCAGCGCCGCGACACGATTGACGGCGTACTTGAGAAGTACCAGGGCCTGCGCTACAGCGAGATGCTGCAGGACCTTTGGGCCCTGATCGGCGAGGCCAACCGCTACATTGACGAGAAGAAGCCCTGGGAACTGAAGAAGAACCCCGAGCGCCGCGATGAGATCGCCACGGTATTCAACCGCCTGGTGAACCTGATCCGCACGGTGCTGCTGCTGGCCGCCCCGGTGATCCCGGAAGGGGCCTCGAAATTCTGGCAGATCCTCAACTTCGAGGGTGACCCGGCCACGATGGGCGTCGGGTCCCTGCAGCAGTCCGTCCCCGCCGGGCACCAGCTCAACCCGAGTGAACCGGTCTACCGCAGGCTCGACCTGAACAAGATGAAGGAAGAAAGCCAGGCCCAGGCGGCAGCCGCGGAGGCCGCAAAGCCCGCTGAGAAGCCGGCCGCCCCGGCCGCGGATGCGGACAACGAAAGCGGCGCGAATGTGATCACCATTGATGACTTCGTCAAGGTGCAGCTGCGTGTGGCCCAGGTGCTCAAGGCCGAGAAGGTTGAGAAGGCCGACAAGCTTTTGTGCCTGCAGCTCGACGACGGCATGGGGGGCCGGCAGATCCTGGCCGGCATTGCTGAATACTACAAGCCCGATGACCTGGTTGGCCGGCATGTCGTGATTGTCGCCAACCTGGCCCCGCGCAAGCTGCGCGGCCTGATGTCCGAGGGGATGGTGCTGGCCGCCAGCGACTCCGAGGGCCGGCTGGCCCTGATTTCACCGGCTGGAGAAGTATCGAACGGGGCGGAGGTGCGCTGATGAACCCCAGGCAGCCCTCTTCCGTCCATTTACGGGAGCGTAAAATGTCCAGACTGACCACCACACTGATGCTTGGCTGCCTTGCCCTGCTGCTGCTCGCGAGCTGCAACAAGGAAGGCAAGAAGAATATCGACACCTCGAATGTCGAGCAGACGGCGCCGTCCCTCACCGCCGTTCCCGCGGCCGAGGAGCGCGGCACCACGATTGATGAGGAAGCCGCTGCCCGCCTGGAGAACCTGCGCGAGGACCTGCACACCGAATTCGTGGCGATGCTGCCCGAGTTCAAGTACAGCTACGACGAGGCCGCTGACCGCATGAACGGCGAGGGCCTGCCCGCCGATGGTGTGGAGATCCCGCCGCTGATCGACAAGCTGGAGAACCGCATCAAGGCGCTGACCACTCCGGCCGGCAAGACGGAGCAGCAGCAGCTGATCCGCGTGATGCTGACCCAGTTCCAGAGTGCTGGCATGACTGCCCAGAGTGATGCGACACATGCCGGTGATTCCGGCAGCCAGGCCGGCAAGCCGGCTGACAAGGGCGGGTCTGGTGAGGCCACCAATGATGTCGGCCTGAAGAAGGCCCCCAAGGCCTACGGTGAGTGGCGCTCGATCCGTGAGGAAGGCGAGAACTACACCATCGAGCACAATGATGACTACTACAAGCAGCTGCTGGTCTACTACGACAAGGACGTGATCTACTCCACCTTCGCCAAGGGCCAGCGCATCAAGAACGACACGTATGACTACAAGTACGACAAGGGTGCGGGCGAGCTGCTGCTGACCGCCAAGGACGGCCGCTACACCATGAACCTGCAGTGCTTCGTGCGTGACAGCGAGCCGGGCCTGATGTATGTCAAGCAGGCGAGCGGCAATGTCTACACCGTCTACGAGAAGATCGGCCGCGGTGAGGAGCCCTGGACTGAAGAGGAGAACCAGCGCTTCCTGGAGCTGCAGAAGGAGATCAGCGGCGGTGGCAGCGGCGGCAACGCCAAGAAGGGAAACTAGGCCCGCACACTCGTTGACAGCAGGCCGCTGCTGGCCTATTATCTGCGCGGTGCTCCACGAGGAAACAAGTTCCACCCAGCCGGTCAGGTCCGATGAGGACGAACCCCGACCGTGCACGCCCGCCGGGCCGCTCCCGGAGGCACGGCCATGAGCCTGTTTGACCGCATGGTCGTGAAGATGCTGCCCGTCGTCCCACGCGTGATCGTCGGTGCAGTTGCCAGCCGCTATGTGGCGGGTGACATGGTTTCCGATGCGATCGAGACCGCCCAGGCGCTGGCAGCCGACGGGGCCGTGGCCACGATGGACATCCTCGGCGAGGAAGTGCGTGACAAGTCGCTGGCCGAAAACTACACGAAGCAGTACATGGCGCTCGTGGACGCGATCGAGGCCTCCGGCATCAGCTCCAGCGTGTCCGTCAAGCCGACCATGCTCGGCCTGGACATCACCGAGGAGCTCTGCGAACAGAACATCGAGCGCATCTTCGCGCATGCCGCCGCCCGCAACATCCGCGTCGCGATCGACATGGAGGACCACCCGACCACGGACTTCACGCTCAGGGTGCACCGGCGCATGCACGATCAGTTTGGCAACGCCGGCACCGTGCTGCAGGCCTACATGCGCCGTACGTTGGCCGACATCGCCGCCCTGCCGGTGGACAACTGCCAGATCCGCCTCTGCAAGGGGATCTACGTCGAGCCGGAAAGCATCGCCTACAAGGGCTATGAGGAGATCCGCGCCAACTACCTGCTGGCGCTCGAGGCCCTGTTCGAGCGCGGGATCTTCGTCGGGATCGCCACCCATGATGAGTACCTCGTGGACCGCGCGATGGAGATCATCCAGCGCCGCGGGCTGGACGCTTCCGCCTATGAGTTCCAGATGCTGCTGGGTGTGCTGCCGCAGCTGCGCTCGAAGATCCTCTCCGGCGGGCATGCGCTCAGGGTCTACATCCCCTATGGCTCCGACTGGTACGCCTACAGCGTGCGCCGCCTGCGCGAGAACCCGAAGGTGGCCCGGCACGTGATGCGTGCCATGATCGGCCTGCGCTGATTATCCCCAATTTGCGACCACAACTGTCCCAGATCGTGCTATGCTGTTCGCGTGAGGGATCATCCAGCTTCGGACACGCTACCGAAGCTTTCCCAAGGGGCAGCTCCGGTTGCCCCTTTTTCATATTCCGGCTTAGTCTGCACCGGCCCGCCTTCGATTATTGAATGATGATGGAAGGCACTTCGTCCAGACAGACAATGAAAATCCAGAACATCCCGGCCCTGCTTTGCCTGCTGCTCGCGCTCTTTTGCGGCCAGGCTATCGCACAGGACAGCGGCATCATGCAGCAGGAAAAGCAGGTCGAGCCGCCAACGCTGGCACAGCGCGTGCAGTACATGCTGATTGCCCGCGAACTGCCCTGGCTCACGCCTGACAGTGATATGCAGGTGTTCAGTGCGAGTAGCCTCGATGCACTCGGCGAGCTGCGCGAGGCCATGCTCTTGAGCCGCCTGCAGCGCAACAGCGAGCCCGGCAAGCGGCGCGCCTACTTCGAAAAGCAGTTCATGCCATTCCTTGAGCGCCAGGACCAGGCCCTGCGGGACAGCGGCGAAGTGCGCTTCCTGCAGGCCATCGCACTGCTGGAAATGGGACGGCTGGATGAAGCGCTTGCGATCGCCCAGACGCTTCCCGCGGAGAGCACTGAGGATGGCAGCGGCTATGCCCTGTGGGGCATCGTGCTGATGGAGCAGGGGAATACCGCTGAAGCTGGCAAGGTGCTGGAAGCGGGGCGCAGCTTTTACAGGGACAACGGACTGCTGCTGGTTGAATGGCGCTGGTACAGGCTGGCTACTGACCAGGTCACTGCTGATCAGTTTGTGGATTTCATGGTACCGATCAGCGACTTACTGTGGGTGAACGCAGCGGCTGCTCCTTATCTGCAGCAAGCCATCGAACGCGGCATGGCCGGGTATGTGCTGGCCAGGGGCAACGCTGACGTGGCGATGGAATATGCGGAGAGTGTGCTGAAGGCCTATCCTGGCGACGTGGAGATGCTGTCAGTGGCAGCCATGGCTGCGGCACAGCGGCGCCAGTTCAACCTCGCAGCTGAGTACCAGCAGAAGCTGTGCAGTGCTGAACCGAGCTCTGCCAACTGGCTGGCGCTGGCGGGCTACAAATCTGAGCTGAATGACGACACAGCGCTGGCTGCCTACAATGAGGCCCTGCGCCTGGCCCCGGCGGATGCAGCGATCCTGCAGGCCCGCAGTACCTGGCATGAGCAGCATGGCAACAGGGAAGCGGCCGTGGCCGACCTGCGCAGCGTGCTGGATGCTGATCCTGACAACCGCGATGCAGCCCGTGCGCTGGCCCGGCTGCTTGCCGGCAGCGACCCCGGCCCGCAGGGTGAGGGCGAGGAGCAGCTGCGCAATGTGATCCGCACCGACCCGAGCCCCGCCGCCTACCTCGACCTGCTGGAGGTCGTGGGCAGCGACCCGAAGCGGCGTGCGGAGTACGAGAACATCTACAACGACATGCTGGCGCGCTTCCGCAACACCCCGGCGGTGGTGCTGTTCCATGCCCAGCGCCTGCTGTCCGAAGAGAAGTACACCCAGGCGCTGGAGCAGTTCCGCATCGGCGAGGGGCTGGACCCGACGATGGCCGGCTTCCCGCTCGGGATCGGAGACAGCCTGCACGCGATGGGAGGCTTCACGGAAGCGGTTGATGCCTACCGCCGCGCCCTGCGCCTTGGCTACAGCCCGCAGGCAGTGGCCGGGCTGGCCCGCAGCCTCGACATGGCGGGGGAGGGGGCCGAAGCTGAGCGTGTATTTCGTGACGCTGCCAACGAGCATCCGCGGGATGCAGCGCTCGTGATGCAGTACGGCCTGTTCCTGTTCGAGCGCACACAATACACCGCGGCGATGGAGCAGTACGAACTCGGCCGCAAGCTGGAGCCTGACAACGAGATGTTCGTCAACCGCCATGCACTGTGCCTGTTCCAGCTGAACCAGATCCCCGAGGCGATCACGATGCTCAAGCAGGCGATCGCGATCCACCCGCGCCCGCTGTTCTACCGCAACCTGGCAATCGCCTATGAGGAGGATGCCGAGACGGAGCTGGCGGAGCGCAGCTACAGGGACGGGCTCGAGCTGTTCCCCGGCGACCAGCAGCTGCTGGAGGGCTACAGCGAGTTCCTCGAGCAGCAGGGCCGCGGCGGCGAAGCGCTCGACATCCTCGCGCGCAGCGCCCAGGGCAGTGACGACATCGACGTGCTGATGGACCTCGCCACCCTGGCGCAGAGCGCCGGCCGCAATGAGCTGGCCCGCCAGAGCTACGAGCGCGCCGTCGGGCTGGATCCCTTCGACCTCGTGGTCAACGAGCGCTACATGACCTTCCTTGCGATGCAGCGTGACAACCAGGCGATGCTTGACCACATGCGTGAAGCCGGCCGCTTGCTGCGCGAGGATGACTATGAGGAACTGGTCGGCAGCCTGACCGGCTTCTTCGTCGAGCAGCGCCTGACCGCCGACGGCGAGCGGCTGCTGTCCCAGCTGATCGAGACCCAGCCCACTGTGGTGCGGCTCTACAACAGCCTGGCGCTGATGCAGCACCTCGACGGTGACAACGAGACCGCATTGACGACGGTCACTCGCGGCCAGCGCTATGCCGGCGAGAGCTTCCTCGGGTTGTACCTGCAGACCCTGATCAGCTGGCGTAGCCTCGGCACTGACAGTGCGATCCCGCTCGGAGCAAGGCTGATCGAGAACCCGGAGGCTGATGCCAAGGCCTGGCTCCTGTACCTAGACCTGCTGGCATCCGCCAAGCAGACCGAGGAGGAAGCAGCAGTCGCCGCCCGCGGCCTGAAGCAGTTCTTCGGTAACGTGGACCTATACCGCCACCTCGTGCGCGCCACGCGCCAGCTCGGCGACATCCGTGAGCTGATCCGCGTGCTGGAGGACCCGCAGTACGTGCGCATCCGCCTGGAGGAGCGCCCGCTATTGCTGGGCCGCAGCTACATCGCGGTCGGCAACTACCCGCGTGCGCTGGCAGCGCTGCAGCCCCTGCTGGAGGAGAACCCGTTTGATGAGGAGGCCCTGCGCCTGAGCGGCGAGGCCAACTTCATGCTCGGGGAGCAGGCCATGGCCCGTGAGCAGCTCACGAGCGCGCTGGCGATCAACCCGGAGCTGTACAGCGCCAGCATCTGGCTGGGCTGGGTGCTGCTCACGGACCGTGACCTCGCCGGAGCGGAGCAAAGCTTCAATTCGGCGGAAAAGAGCCCCTCGATTGACCAGCTGGAGCTGGCCTGGACGCGACTAGGGCAGGCCACGGTGGCGATCCGGCGTGGTGAGCGGATGGATGCCCAGGGCCTGCTCAAGCAGGCCGAGGCGCTGGGCGGCGGCGATGAACGCTTCGACAGCTACGTGCCGCGCATCCGTGACGAAATCCGCCCGCAGTAGCCCGCAACCGGCTCCAGACGGCGCGGCTCCTATAATCTAGGCTCATGTTCGGCATCGGTGGCGGAGAGCTCGTGGCAATTGCGCTGATCGCGCTGCTGCTGTTCGGCCCGTCCCGCCTGCCTGACCTGGCCCGCAGTGCCGCCAAGGCCTACCGCGAGTTCCTCAAGTTCCGCCAGCAGATGAACGATGCCGTGGACGACCTGCGCGCGGACATGGAGATCGACCTCGAGGACAAGCCCTCCACTGCCCCGCAGATCCGTGCGCCGGGTGGCAGCCGGGTCAGTGCCGCCGGTGATGACTACCTCGATGAAGCGGCCCCGGAACTGGTCGAGCTGGATGTGCCGGATGAGGATGACTACCTCGATCCCGGCCGCGGGGCAGAGCAGTGAACCCGCGCACCGGAAAGCCGGAGTACGACCCCGAGAGTGCGCGGCGCATGACCTTCTGGCAACACCTCGGCGAGCTGCGCGTGCGCCTGTTCCGCAGCGCGTTCTATGTGCTGGTGCTTGCCTGCGTCGGCTGGTACTTCAAGGGACTGCTGATCGAACTCTTGACGGCACCGTTGAACGCCTACTACGCCGACATGCGCCTGACGGTGCTCGCCGTGCAGGAAGCATTCCTGCTCTACATCCGGATTGCCACCTACAGCGGCATCGCCGCTGCCTCCCCGCTGATCCTGCTGGAGGCCTGGGGCTTCGTCGCACCGGCGCTCAGCCCACGGGAACGCCGGCTTGTGATGCCAGTGCTGCCGGTCGTGCTGCTGCTGTTCATCGCCGGTGTGCTGTTCATCTACTTCCAGCTGGTGCCCGTCAGCATCTCGATCCTGCTTGGCATGGCCGGCACCGAGTTCGACCTCGTGCTGACCGTCGACAAGTACATCAACTTCGTGCTCGGGCTGTGCATGGCCGGCGGCATCATGTTCGAGATGCCCGTCGTGCTGGCGATCCTCGGCTACCTCGAGCTGGTCACTTCGCGCGGGTTGTGGCTGCGCAGCAACATTGCCGTGGTGGTGCTCTTGACGCTCAGCGCGATCATCACACCGACCGGCGATGCACTGACGATGGTGCTGTTCACCCTGCCGCTCCTGCTGCTGTACTTCGCCAGCACGCTGGTGGTCTGGCTGATAGAACGCAGAAACAGACGTAAGACTGCTGAATCCGGGTAATACATTTCGATGCGTGCCGTTTGAATTGCACGCCGCATTGATCTACACTGGTAGCGGCTGAAGTAACTTTCGGGGGCCGGATTCCGTCAAAGAAGCCGGCAGCCGCGCCGATACTACAAGGTATGAGGCAACAAGGGGTTCTACGTTTGGCAAAGGATGATGCAAGAAGAAAGGAGGAGCGTTCCAAGGAATACCTTGAGAATGCGCTCATCCACTACCTTGACTTCCTCTCGCAGGTCAGCCTGCTCACACCGCAGCTGGAGAAGGAGCTGACCACCACGCTGTGGGAGAAGAGCAACTCACCGATCCTGCGCGAGGACTGCCGGCGACGGCTGATCGAGGCCAACTTGCGCCTCGTGCTGAACATCGCCAAGCAGTACCGGCACATGGGCATCCCCTTCCCGGACCTGATCAGCGAAGGCAACATCGGCCTGATGACGGCGATCGACAAGTTCGACCCGCGCAAGGGCCACCGCCTGAGCACATACGCCACCTGGTGGATCCGCCAGCGCATCCTGCGCTACATCATCAGCAACCAGTCGATCATCCGCGTTCCCGAGCACATCATTGACAAGATCAACAAGCTGCGCCGTGAGACGGAGCGCTTCCGCCAGCGTGAGGGCCGCGAGCCGACCATTGACGAACTGGCGGAGCAAAGCGGCCTGACCAATGACGACATCCTCAAGTACTCCAGCGCTGTGCCCTACATCATGTCGCTCGAGGGCGGCTTCGAGCACAGCGATGGTGATGAGATGGCAGAGAGCAGCCCGACGATCGCTGACCGTGTCAGTGCTGACAACGAGCTGTTCATGCGCACGATGGACGAGATCACGGTCAAGAGCCTGCTGCAGCATCTGCAGGACAAGGAGCGCTACGTGATCTGCCGCCGCTTCGGCCTGACCGTCGTTGACGAGGAGGGCCGCGTGCGCCGCGGGGACGAGGGGGCCACGCTGGAGAGCCTGGCCAAGGAGCAGGGCGTCA
The DNA here is from genome assembly GCA_020440645.1 of bacterium. Taxonomy (GTDB): domain Bacteria; phylum 4484-113; class 4484-113; order 4484-113; family JAFGCY01; genus JAHEFU01. The sequence continues at coordinate 52,298 of JAGRNR010000019.1, forward strand.
GCCGGGAGCGCATCCGCCAGATCGAGCGTGAGGCGCTGCGCAAGATGCGCAAGGCCTACGGCGCATTGAGATAGAATCTCAGCCCGCACCAGTAAACGAAAAAAAAGGCCCCGCCTCGGCGGGGCCTGATCGTTTCTTGCGGGAAACTGCCGGTTAGCCGGCGATGGTGTCACGCAGGGCCTTGCCAGCGGTGAACTTGGGCACCTTGCGGGCAGGGATCGTGATCTTGTCACCAGTCTTGGGGTTGACGCCCATGCGCTTCTTGCGCTTGCTGGTGCTGAAGGTGCCGAAGCCGGTCAGCTGCACGCGGCCGTTCTTCTTGAGCTCCTTGGTGATCACGTCAATGGTGGCCTCGATCACGGCCTTCGCCTTGGTCTTCTCAAGCTTGGTGGCCTTGGCCACTGCATCAATCAGCTCGGTCTTTCCGAGAGGCTTCTTAACAGTTGACATTTACTTCCTCCGAGAGAAGTTGAATTACACGCGCCTAGATATAACCTAGAAAAACGGGCCTGTCAAGATATATTTCCCATTATTACGGGAAAAATCGGGTCTGGACGCCGGGATGCCCCATATATAAAGGGCGCATTTTCCCACCCAGTAATCAATTCTCAACAATGGATCAGGCATTCCGTCCGGCCCGGAATGTGGCGAGGCCAGTGCTGGAGCGGGCTGAGGAAAATGGCGACCGTGCTTGGCCTGCCCGGATCGGGGCTGAGGGGCGCGATCCAGCAGGGATGCGGCCTGAAATGAAAAACCCGCCCCGGTCGTCTGCTCCGGGGCGGGCGATTGGATTGACTGTCAGCCTTGTCAGGGGGCCAGCACCACCAGCTGGCGGCGCTCGTCATCGGAGATGAAGAAGCGCCCCTCCGGCCCCATCTGGATGTCGGAGATGTCGCGTACCTGCCCGTCGCCGTCGCCCCAGGTGCCGAAGCTGGCAACCTTGCCGTACTCGCCCTCCGGCGTGTCAGGCGTGGAGTACTTGGTGAACAGGAAGGTGCCGCCGTAGATGTAGATGTAGCCGGCCGCATCAACCGTGAGCGCATCGCCCCAGTTGTTGCCGGTGTCATTCACGAGCTTGTCCAGGTAGGCTCCGGTCTGCAGGTCGAAGCGCAGCACCTCAGCGCTCTGGCTCCAGGCGTTGGACAGCACGTACAGGTTGCCCTGGTAACCGTCAATCGCCAGCCGGCGCGCGCTGTTGTTGGGCGGGTCCGGCATGGCGAACTGGCGCTTGTAGAAGCCGTCCTCGAACACCTGCACGCGGTCATTGTCCTGGTCGGTGACGAACAGCTCACCGTTCCACCAGGCCATCGAGTAATTGCCCTTGAAGCGGCCGTCCTCGCTGCCCCAGTCCGTTGCCAGCACGCGGTAGCTGCTGAAGTCCTCGGTGTATTCCGTCAGCACCGTGTAGTCACTGCTGAAGTAGACCTTGCCATCCTCGCTCCAGCAGCACTCATAGGCCGTGCGGCCCATCCGCCCGGTGATCAGGTCGGCGTCGTTGCCACTGGTCTCCAGGTAGGCCCGGTCGAGCACCTCATTGCGCAGGCCCATCAGCGTGAGTGAATAGGCCGCTTCGTCCAGCACGATGTACTGCCCGGTGTCATGGCGGATGCTCACATGCCGCGGCATCGCCCACTGGCCCTCATCCGGCACAAGGTCGCCCAGCCCGAACAGCACACTGCCGCTGCCGGCGTCATAGACCGCCATGCGCTGGTTCGTACGGTCGGTGATTGCCAGCCGGCCGCTGGAGTCCGCTGCAATGCCCCACATTGACCAGAAGCGGCCTTCCTGCCCGGTGGGATCGGACAGGCTCTTGCCGCTACCGTCCATGTATCCACTGTGGCCCCACTCGCCCGTGAACTCGAAGCTGTCGGGGTCGAAGGAGAGGATTCTGTCCCGGTTGATGTCGGCACAGTACACGGTGCCGTCAGGTGTGATCGCCAGCCCGAAGGGGTCGTTGAACTCACCCGTGTTGTCCGGGGTGTCGATGTCGCCGTCATAGCTGCCCAGCAGGTTGCCGTCATCATCGAACCAGTAGATGTGGTCAGTCGCGACATCCGCCACCACGATCCGCCCCGCGGCATCGATCTCCACATCCTCCGGGTCGCTGAGCGTGCCGCTGCCGATGTAGCGGTCGAAGGCATTGCCGATGAAGCGCGCCAGCCGGCCGTTCTCCTCGTCGGAGACCACCCAGGAGTTGCCCGGGCCGATCGCGAAGTGGTCGCCGCTGCCGAAGTGGTCGTCCAGCACCGTGAAGTCCACCGCCGGCTCGAGGGTCTTGCCGGCCGGGTCATAGGCCCAGATCTCCGGGCCGTCGCCGTGCTTGATCCAGATATCCCCGTTGGCAGCGACCTCGATGTCGCGTGCATTGGAGATGTAGACATAGTCATATGGTGTGCCGTCCGGGTTGAAGCCGTCCACCCGGCGCGCATTCTCATTGCCGACCCAGTAGCGCCCGCCGCCGTCCACTGCGATGCCGGTCGGGTCATAGGCCTGCCACTCCTGGTAGGTTGTCTGGCCGATCTGGCTCCAGTTCTTCAGCGGCGTGGCCGGGTTGACAACATACAGCGGCTGGCTGTCGCTGAGTTTGCTGAACACCTTCACACGGATGTTGGACTGCGTGTCCTGCGGGGCATCGAAGGGCACCCTGAAGCGCATCTGCACCGGGCTGGTGACCTGCACGTTGGCGCCGCCGATGGTCTGGCTGCCGTTGAGGATCACGCTCGTGCTGCCGGCCTGCGTGTCAAAGCCCGCGCCCTCGACATAGACCCAGTAGCCCGGGAAGGTGCGCTCGAACATCACGCGGTCGATGTACAGGTCGAAGTTGGCCTGCAGCGTCGCCACATTGGACATCGTGCTTTCCACCTGGTCTGCAGCCAGGCTGGTCACGCCGAAGTAGTAGCGCGTGCCGGTATCGATCTCATTGAGCTCGACATGCGGGTCGCCATTCGGCGGGATGAGCGCGAGGTTGTAGCGCACCACGGTGCTTTCGCCCGCCTGGCTGAAGTTGCGCTCGGCGTAGTAGATGTTGTAGCCCAGCAGGCCCGGCGTTGCCACCGCGTCCCAGTCCAGGTGCACCGCACCGTCCTGCACCGTGGCCACGAGGCCGGTCGGCGGCGGCGGGGGCGGATTTGTGCTGAGCTGCAGCTCCAGCTCGTCGAACACCACCCGGTCGCCGCTGCAGGTCAGCCCGATAACGTAAACGTGCCCGTCATTGATGTACTGGCCGTCCTGCGGGATCATGTAGGTGCCGTTGCCATCGTAGGGCCCGACCCAGCGCCAGCGGTCCTGGCCGTAGTCGGCGATCGCCAGGTAGTGCTGGTCCGGGTTGTCACCGACGCTGCTCTTCAGCTCGATCGCATACTCGTCGCCACCGGCGGTGCTGAAGCCGTACATCGCCCAGGCGATGCCCTTCTGCGGGGCCTGCACCACCAGCCGTTCGCCGCTGATGCTGGTGCCGGAGCTCTTCTGCATCGCATTCTTGCCCGGCACGGCCAGCACTGTGCGGCTGGCGGAGCGTGTGGGCTGGGGCAGGGGCGGCAGGCCGTCGGCAGCAATGCCGTCACGGGTCAGCGCGCCCTGTTCCATTTCGGCAAGCACTGGCGCATTGCGTCCGGTATCCCCGGCAATCGCCGCCGGTCCCGGGCTGCTGTCCAGCCTTGCCAGGTCATCATTCGTACCGGAGCCGCAGGATGCACTCAGCATCGCCAGTCCGGCGCAGATCAACAGGCCCGCGCGGGGCAGCGTGAATCCTCGCATGCTACTCCTCCGGGGTGTTGTCAATCACTGTGCCGTAGAAATCCTCGAACAGGCCGCGCAGGTCGTGGAAGCCCGGTCCGGTGGGCTTGAAGGCCTGCCTGCCGAGGTCGATGTTGTTCTGGATGTCGATCCGGCCGTGGCAACCGGCGCAGGTATGCACCTCACCCGGCTGCACGCTGTTGAACATCCGCTCGCGCACCGCCACGCGGCCTGTGCCATCCACCAGTTCCCAGGTGATCGGGGTATTGGCGGGGATGCGGATGCGGAAGCTGCCGTCCGGCGCGACCGGGTATTCACCGATCAAGTTGTACTCACCCATCAGCGGGAAGTTGTGGTTGCCGAAGCTGAAGTCGCCCGGGTCGCCATTCGGCAGGCCGTCCACGCGGCGCACCTGCTTGACGCGCAGCGTCCAGGGGCCATCCTCGGGCAGCACGTTGCCCTGGCGCTGGTCGCCGCCACGGTCGAAGATGTTCTCGCAGGCGAACTCGCCCCAGTCCTCGGCGTTCTTCGTCTCGTCGGGGATCACCGGCGGGATCGTGCGCGGCATCAGCGGGATCGCACCGAATTCGGTGATGCCTTCCGCATCGCAGATCGCCGTCAGGTTGGAGCCGTCCTCATCCATGATGTAGATGCCGAAGTCCGGCTGGTCGCCTTCGGACTCGTTCCAGACTGCACCCGGCGCATAGCTCACGAGGATCCGCCCATCCGGCAGGCCGACCGGGAACTTGTAACGGCCGTATGTGTTCCAGTCACCGGCATCCACCATGCCCTTCTCGGTCAGGTAGCTGTAGCTCGGGAAGTCCGGGTTGCCAGCCGGGTCCGCCTTGACGATCGCACCGGCACCGTAGTTCTCATGGTGCGCGCGGCCGCCCGTCGGCAGGTTGAAGTTCGTATGCGTCAGCAGCATCTGGTGGTCATACGTCTCGCTCAAGTCCACGAAGCAGTCGATGCTGTCACGCACGATGTGGCTGCCGAACACCGGGAATGCGAAGCGCCCGTCGGGCAGCATCTTCCAGACCACGAAGCGGTTGTAGCGCGGGCCGGCGATGTTGATGCGCGTGTCCCAGGAGATGAACAGGATCTCCCCGGTATGCGACACGATCGGGTTGAAAGCGCCGTTGCTGGAGATGTGGATCTGGCGCTCCTCGCCGGTGAAGCGGTCGAGGATGTGCATGTGCGGCACCTGGGTGCCGGCGTCGTAGAAGTCGCCGATACCGTAGCGTTCGCTGGTGAACAGGATGTCACCGCTGGGCAGGTAGGTCGGCTCGCCGTCGTCATAGTCGTTGAAGGTCAGCTGCGTCAGGTTGGTGCCGTCGATGTTGACCTCGAACAGCTCCATGTCGGAGCCGCCGAACTCGCGCATTGCCAAGAGCAGCTTCTTGCCGTCGTAGCTCAGTTCGAGGTCCTGCATCGGGCGGTCGCTGATGGTCAGCACCTGCGTCAGCGTGCCGTCCGGGTCGAGCCGCATGATGGTCTGGTCCGCGAAGAAGTTGCGCCCGAGGTTGCGGAATGCCATGAACGGCGTGCGGTTCGGGTTGTCAACCGGGTTGGACTTGATGAACAGGATCGGCTGGTCAAGCACGCCGTCCGGGAACTCGGAAGCGCCCATCGTGACCTTGTTGCCACCGTCGCCGTTGTCCAGCTCGAAGTACTCCGTCCGCGCGTCCAGCGCAAGCGTCGCGGACTGGCCGGCGGCAAGCTGGGTGATGGTGGATCTGCTGAGGTCCGCCTCGATCCGGCGGACAACCGCATCCCGGTCCACCTCCACACTGAGCCCTTCAGCATCCTTCTGGATGCTGGTCACCACACCGGGCTCCAGCTGGGACTGGTCAATCCCGTCCACCTTGCCGACCACCGGCAGCCGCCGGCCCTCGTCGGAAAGGAGTACGCCTTCCTGCCCTGCGGGTGTTGCCACCGCCGGCAGGACCTGCTGTTCAGGTACTGATGTGTTGCCGCCACATGAGGCCAGCAGCACCGTTGCCAGGCCGAATACCGGCCACAATCCAGATCTCCGCATAGCTACCTCCCGATTCCCCGCAGCTGGAAACAGCAGCTGCAGCACTCATTCTGGAGAGTAACGGAGGGGAAAACCGATTAACTGACCGCCAATTCCCTTCGCGGGCGAATTGACCCATGTTTTCCGCTGTTTCCCGTTCTCCCCGCTTAACGGACTTTAACCCGGATTTAACTTTCCGAGTATATATGAATTGTAACGTGTTTTCAAGGATTTGACATCATTTTTTCAGTTGCGCATGAAAAAGTCAGACAATCTCATTATCTTGACCAATTGCGCTAAGTTAAGTGGATGGCCAGACTCAGGCCCTGCAGCTATTCACCGCGTACCGGCAGCGCGCCGACAGGAATCGCGTTCCCGCGCCGCTCAATCACCCAGCGGATCGTGGCTGCGAGCTTGTCAGGACTGACCGGCTTGTCCAGGAAGGCATCCAGCCCGTAGCGCTCCAGCATCTGCGAGTTCACCGTGCGGCTGAAGCCGGTGCACAGGATCACCGGCATGTCCCGGCGGATGCGGTGTATCTCCTCAGTCAACTGCACCCCGGTCAGTCCCGGCATGGTCTGGTCCGTTACCAGGATGTCGAATGCCTGCGGGTCCAGCTCGAAAAGGCGCAGGGCGTCCTCCGGGCTGATCGTGCGCGTCACGTGGTAGCCCATCGAGCTCAGCGCCTGGTCTGACATCGCGGCCACCATTTCCTCGTCATCCACCAGCAGCACACGCTCACAGCCATTCGTATTGCTGTAGTCCGGTTCGCTGAGCGGCTGCTCCACCTGCTCGCTGCGGGGCAGGAGCAGGATGAACTCGCTGCCCAGCCCGCGGGTGCTGTCCACCCGCACCGCACCGCCGAGCCGCGAGATGATGCCGTGCACCACGCTCAGGCCGAGGCCCGTGCCGCGGCCGGTTTCCTTCGTGGTGAAGAAGGGCTCGAAGATGCGCTTCTGCACCTGTTCGTCCATCCCCTCGCCGGTGTCACGCACGGACAGCATCTGGTAAGTGCCGCAGGCGAGGCCCAGTTCGCGGGCCTCATTCTCATCCTCCAGCTCGTAGCGGCTGAGTCCGACCTCGAGCATGCCGCCCTCCTCCTCCATCGCCTGTCCGGCGTTGGTGCAGAGGTTCATCACCACCTGGTGCAGCTGGGTGGCATCGGCGTACACCGTGCCCTCCAGGTCCAGCAGGCTCTGGCGGATCTCGATCGTGCTCGGCAGGGAGGCGCGGATCAGCTTCAGCACCTCGCGCACGATGCGCTGGGTGCAGACCGCTTCGCTCCGGGCCTCGCGGCTCTGGCTGAAGGTCAGGATCTGGCGCACGAGCTCGGTCGCGCGGCGGCTGGCGGTCAGCACGCTGTCCAGGTTGGACTGCATCCGCTCGTTGCCATTCACCTCGCGGCGCACGATCTGCGTGTAGCCGATGATCGCCGAGAGGATGTTGTTGAAGTCATGTGCGATCCCGCCGGCCAGGCTGCCGATCGCCTCCATCTTCTGCGTATGCTGCAGGCGCATTTCGAGCTGGGCCTTGGCGGTGATGTCACGCAGCACGCCGACGTAATTGGCAATCTCGCCGTTGCCGTCCTTGATCGGCGTGATCGCGGCGTCCACGCGGAACAGCCCGCCGTTGGCACTGCGGTTCACGATCTCACCGCGCCAGACCTCGCCGGCCTGCAGGCGCTGCCACATGTCGGCGTAGAATGCGTCGTCATGTTCCTCGCTGCGCAGGATACGCGGCGTGTACTGGCGGATCTCATGGAGCTGGTGCCCGCTGATGCGCTCAAAGGCCGGGTTGGCGTACTCGATCCGGCCGTCGCGGTCGGTGATCAGGATCATCTCGTCGATGCGTTCGATCGCGGTCAGCAGGCGCTTGCGCTCCTCCTCCACCAGCCGGCGCTCGGAATCGTCCCGCAGGGTGAAGAACGCGCCACTCACGCGGCCGGCCTCCTCGATCGGGATCGCGCTCAGCGTTGCCAGCGTGTAGCGGTCCGGCTCGCCGCGGAAGCGCACCTCGCAGGCCGCCTGGCCCTGGCCGCGCATCAGGCGGCGGAACATCGCCTGCACCCGCGGCTGGTCGTCGGGGTGCAGCAGCTCAAGCGCGCTGCGCCCGATCCATTCGGCGATGCGGTGGCTGGTCTGCTGTTCGAATGCTGCGTTGACAGCCGTCAGGGTGCCCTGGCGAGAGACCGTGAAGATCAGGTCGTCGGCACCCTCCACCAGGCTGCGCAGGCGCTCCTCGCTGTGGCGCAGGCTCTCCTCGGCGATGCGCCGGTCGCTTAAGTCCTCATGCACCAGCAGCACCTCGCCGGGACGGCCCTCGCTGTTGTCAATGCTGTAGATGAAGCAGCGCGTCCAGGGCAGCAGCGGCAGCGGTGTCTGGCTGCGGCCCTCACTGTCGGTGCGCAGCAGCGGCAGCTCGGTGGCCCCGCCGCTGAAGCCGCGGCGCAGGTAGGACAGCAGGCCCTGCGCCGCCATCTGCGGGTCCTCGAGGATGTTGTAGTCCGCGAAGCTGTCGATCCGGTCGGCGAACATCTTCTTCCAGACGGAGTTGCCACGCAGCGCACGGCCGTCCGTGGAGTAGACCTGCATCGCCAGCGGGCTCTGCTCGAACAGGTTGCGGTAACGGGCCTCGACCTCGGCCTGCAGCTTCTCCGCATGCAGGCGGTCCATTGCCACGCCGGCCAGGTTGGCGGCGATCTCCAGCGTGCGGAACTCGTCCTGGCTGGGCTGCATCTCCGCCGGCATGTAGATCGCAATCACGCCGAGCACGGTGCCGCTGGCCGAGATCACCGGCTGCGCCACACAGTGTGCCAGGCCGGCGCCCTCCTCAAGCAGCTGCTCCATCGACTGGCTGTCAGTGGTCAGCTGCGAGCTGATCACGCGCTCACCCAGGTGGGCAGCGCTGCCACAGCAGGAGCTGTCCGGGCCGATCAGCAGGTTGTCAAGCAGTTCAAGTGCCAGTCCGTCCATCTGCGGGCGGAAGGCGTTGCGCAGCACGCGGCGCTCGTTGTCAGCGATCATCACGCTGCACACGCAGCCATGGTGGATCGCCGACACGCTGTGCGCCAGCGATTCAAGGATGTGCTCGAGCTCGATGCCCGCCATCAGCATCTCGACCAGCCTGGTCTGGCTGCCGGCCAGCACGCTGGAGCGGTGCTCCT
>JAGRNR010000001.1:0-203220 GCA_020440645.1 bacterium
TGATCGTGGTCGGTCCGAAGCTGAAGCTGCACCAGTGCGGCCTGCCGAAGTACATGGCGCTTGAGCTGTTCAAGCCATTCGTGCTCAACAAGCTGATCAATCCGGACGACCCGAACCAGAACATCGCGCAGGCCCGCCGTACGCTGGAGCGTGCCGAGGACCCGCGCGTATGGGACGCCCTTGAGGAGATCACCCGCAGCCACCCCGTGCTGCTGAACCGTGCACCGACCCTGCACCGCCTTTCGATCCAGGCCTTCGAGCCCGTGCTTATCGAGGGCAAGGCGATCCAGCTGCACCCGTTGGTCTGCGCTGCCTACAACGCGGACTTCGACGGAGACCAGATGGCTGTGCACGTACCGCTGTCAACGGCGGCCCAGGCCGAGGCGCGCGTGCTGATGCTCAGCGCCAACAACCTGCTGCTGCCGGCGGATGGCGCGCCGGTGATCGCTCCTTCACACGACATCGTGCTTGGCATCTACTACCTGACCGTCGCTCCGAAGGAGGGTGAGGTGGAGGTTCAGAGCCTGCCGTTCTTCTATTCGCAGAACGATGCTCTGATGGCTTACCAGAACGGGCACATCAAGATGCAGGACCTGATCCAGGTGCCGATCCACCGCACGGTGACAACTGATACCGAACTGTCCGACCCGGCGCTCGAGAAGAAGCCGATGACGGTCACCACCGTGGGCCGCATCATCTTCAACAAGACCCTTGCTGACGTGATGGAGTTTGATGAGGAGAAGCAGGACTACCCCCTGCCCTACATCAACGCCGTCGTTGACAAGGGCTGCATGAGCTCCATCATTTCCGAGGCCTTCCAGATCTGCGGCCAGCGCGTTACCGTGCTGATCGCCGACGCCCTGAAGGACCTCGGCTTCGAGATGGCAACGCAGTCCGGCATGACGATCGCCGCCAGTGACATCGTGATCCCGGCCGCCAAGGAGAAGATCCTCGGCGAGGCTGAGGACAAGGCCCAGGACATCTGGAACAAGCGCAAGTCCGGCGTGATCACTGAAACCGAGAAGGACCTTGAGGTGACCCGCATCTGGGACCAGGCCACGAAGGACCTGACCAAGGCGATGCGTGATAACTTCAGCCCGCTGAACTCCGTGTACATGATGGCAACATCGGGTGCGCGAGGCAAGATCGACCAGGTGCGCCAGCTGGCCGCCATGCGAGGACTGCTCGTCGGTCCGTCCGGCCGCGTGCTGGACTTCCCGATCAAGTCCAACTTCCGTGAAGGCCTGAGCGTGTCGGAGTACTTCATCTCCACACACGGTGGCCGCAAGGGTCTTGTCGACACGGCCCTGAAGACCGCTGACTCGGGTTACCTGACCCGCCGCCTGATTGACGTGGCACTTGATGTCAGCGTCACTGAGGAGGACTGCGGCACGGAAGAGTCGATCATGGCGGACCTGAGCCTGGCTGACAACATCCGCAAGGTGAAGAAGATCCTCGTGGGCCGTGTGCTTGCGGAGAACATCATCGACCCGGAGACCGGCGAGACCGTGATCGAGTCCGGCACCGAGATCAACAATGCCCGCGCGACTGTCATCTTCCGTCTTGAGATGAAGGGTGTCAGGGTGCGCAGTGCACTGACCTGCCGCACGCTTGGTGGCGTCTGCTCCAGGTGCTACGGCTGGGACCTCGCCGCCGGACAGATTGCCCAGGTCGGCGACCCGATCGGTGTCGTGGCGGCGCAGTCCATCGGTGAGCCGGGCACGCAGCTGACGATGCGTACCTTCCACACGGGAGGCATCAAGTCCAGCGCGGACATCACACAGGGTCTGCCGCTGGTCGAGCAGATCTTCGAGGTGCGCGGCGTGAAGAGCCCGTCACTGCTCTGCGAGCAGGATGGCGAGGTGACCGCCATCAACGAGATGGTCTACGAGCGCGTGACCGTGCAGTCGATGGACGGCAGCCGTGAGAAGACCTATGAGGTGGTGCATCCCTACCAGGACCGCCTGAAGATCCACTTCCGCAGCAAGATCGCGCAGAACGATGCTCTTGACAACGCCGAGGAGATCCTCGCGGACTTCCCGGGCGTGGTCACCCAGCTGTTCACCGACACGGCCAAGACCTACTGGAAGATCGTGGTCAAGGACAGCGATGGCAACGAGCATGAGTACGAGACCCCGCATGAGAACCGGACCCCGCGCGTGGCGGTCGGCCAGCAGGTGCTGCGCGGCGATGAGCTGTGCGAAGGCAACATGGACCTGCGCAAGTACCACCTGCTGATGGGTGACCTGGCGACACAGCTATACATCACGAACAAGATCCAGGAGATCTACGAGAGCCAGAACGTGAACACGAACTCGAAGCACATCGAGGTCGTTGCCAAGCAGATGGTGCGCTTCGTGGAGATTGTCGATCCCGCCAAGGAGGACGAATTCTATGAGGGCGACCTCGTGGACCGTACCTACTTCGAGCAGCTGTGCGAGAAGCGTCGCAAGGATGACAAGCCGGTCCCCGAGGGCCGCAGCCTGCTGCAGGGCATCTCGAAGAGCAGCCTGTCAACGGAGAGCTTCCTTGCGGCAGCATCCTTCCAGGAGACGACCCGCGTGCTGACCGAAGCCGCCATCGAGGGCAAGGTCGACATGCTGAAGGGCCTGAAGGAGAACGTGATCATCGGTGGCCTGATCCCGGTCGGTACCGGCAAGGTCAACCAGGAGATCGAGAAGCTGGCCAAGGAAGCGATCTTCCCCGAGGAACAGGCCGAGGAAGGCAAGGAGAAGGACGAGACCACCGCGGACTCGATCTTCTAATCCTCCACGGATTTCTACTGAACCCATTGCAGGCGCCGGATCACCTGGGAACAGGCTTGATCCGGCGCCTGTCCTATAATGGTGGCGGTGCAGCAACCAGACAGGATCGGCGACTACACGATCATCTCCCAGCTCGGCAAGGGTTCAATGGGCATCGTCTATGAGGGACAGCCCGCCGATGGTGGGGATACGGTTGCCATCAAGGTCTTCTACCCCGACCCGGCCCTGAGCAGGGAAGAAACGCGCAACCTGCTGGACCGCTTCGAGCGCGAAGGCAACAGCCTGTCACGCATCCGACAGGACAATGTCGTCAAGGTGCTGGAGGCAGGGACCGACGGTGAACGAGAGTTCATCGTGATGGAGAAGCTTGAGGGCTACAATCTCAAGGAACTGCTTGAACTCGGCACACGCTTCACCCTCAGTGAGACCATTGAAATCATCCTGCAACTGCTGGCCGGGCTGAGCGCCTGCCACAACGGCGGGATTGTGCACCGTGATATCAAGCCTGCCAACCTGATCCGCAGCTCCAGCGGAGAAGTCAAGCTGACGGACTTCGGTATCGCACGCGTTGTCACTGACCAGACGCTGACACGGGAAGGCACGATCGTCGGTACCCCGAACTACATGTCGCCGGAGCAGATTCGTGGCGAGGAGGTGGATGCGCGCAGCGACATCTTCTCCGCCGGCGCAATGATGTACGAGCTGCTGACCGGACGCAAGCCATTCGATGGACCGGACATGACGGCCATCATGTACAACGTCACCAATGTGCATCCTCCGTCGCCCCGCTTCTACAACGGCGCATTGCCGGATGAGATCGAGTCGATCGTGTTCAAGGCGCTTGCCAAGAAGCCGGATGAGCGCTATGAGACGGCTGAGAGTTTTGCCGGTGTGCTGCGAAAACTCGAGCAGGACCTGCATTACCGTGACGACACTGAAGCGGTGCTCAATGCCCTGCCCTCTGCTCCGGCAGCAGATGCGCTGGGCAGCCTGCCCGGCAGCGGCGCCGTGACAAACCAGGCAACAGGTTCGGGCTGGGCTGGCCTGCAGAGTGCACCGCCGATCGCAGGGACTTCTTCGTCAACAATTACTCCGGCTGGTGGAATCATCCCCGGCACGGTCTACTGCATTGACTGCGGATTTGCCAACCAGGATGATGAGAAGCTGTGCACGCGCTGCATGCGTCCGCTGCTGAAACGCCATGAGGTGCTGCAGATGAACAGCAAGCAGGCACGCAAACTGCGCGGGTTCAGCAGCGGGGACAAGTTCTTCATGACCTGCCTGAGCATCCTGATGGCAGGCTGTGCGATCCTGATCATCTGGCTGTTCTTCCGCCACATGATCTGAGCAGGCTACTGCTTCTCCAGCCGACGCCCCTGCTCCTCTCGGCCGTACTCCTGCTCGAACTCATCCAGTCTGCTGCGGATGTCCTCCGGCAGCCTGGCGTCCAGCTCGGCCAGCGGATCATACTCTTCCTCGCTCCGGTCGTAGACCTCGATCAGTGATTCAGCGAAGTCAGCCTCATCACCGAGGATGCTGCGCACGGGAGTCGTGTTGTCAGCATGCTGGCCCTTCTCGAGGATCTGGCGCAGCTTGCGATGGGTCTGCTTCAGTCGCCGGACTTCCTCCGGGCCTCCCAGCACGGGGTCACGCTCCGCCAGGCGGATCTTGCGCCTGATGTATCGCGTGTACTCGATCAGCAGGAATCTTTCGTTGACTCGCAGGATCCGGCCGTATGCGGTAGCGATGTTCTTCGTGTTTACACTCTGGATAATGCGCCTGATCACAAATCCCATCGCCACCCAGCTTGTCGGGACAAGGAACAGTGCGGTCTCTTCCGGCATGCGCATGTTGGCAGCGATGAAGAAGCTGGAGACGAACCAGCCCATCCACAACAGGAATGGCACGGCACCTGGAATCTCCGCGGCACCCCAGCTTTTCAGCGTCCTCGGATCCGGACGGTACTTCTTGCCCGCTGGACTCAGTCTCCATTTGAGGTCCTGCAGCAGGCGTTCGGCGGCATCCCTCATCGCATGCCCCACGTGGCGGGTGTTTCTCCACCTGACAACCACTTGCTGAGTTCGTCTCGGTAGTTGCGCACCTTGCGGAAGGCATCATTGGCACGCATGTCCAGCTCCCTGGCAAGTTCCCTGTCATACCCAGCGTTGTCAATGAACACTATAGTGTCAAATCCGTAGCTGACGCCGTTGTACTGGGCCTGGTAGTATGCTCCGGTGCCTTCTTCCTGGATATAGGCCGTCGGATTGGCTTCGACCAAGGGGCGTGTGTCTATCACCCAGTCAAGCCAGTCACGCTCCAGTTCGAAGAAACGCTTGTGCTGCTGTGCAGCAGGGACATAGCTGTTGCTGGATGCGTCGTATCCGCGCACACTGCGATATGACAGGCCGCCGAGGCTGCCATCTAGGTTTCGGTAGCAAAGCAGTTCGTATGTGCCGTTGTCATCCAGGTCTGCCAGCTGGTACTCCCCCCACTGCGTATGTGCATTTGCTGTGTCTATGTTCTCCACGTTGCCTGTTTCATCAACACTGAATGCGAGTACCTGTGAGTCCTCATAACCGTCAGAGAAACTCACTACAATGATCAGCCTGGCGTCCTGGCTGCGCTTGGTCGGCCATGCGGACAACTTCGAGAGGAATCCCGGAACACGTTGACCACGGAGGTTGATCACCTGCATGTCCCTGTCTGACAGGCCGATACAGATTGAAGTTTCCAGTCTCCTGCCATCACTGCCCTGCATATCACCGTATTGGCCTGACATAATGAGGAGGCTGCGCTCACTCTTTGGCCAGTGAAGCTCAACGCCGCTGAGGTTCAGGACCTGCATGCCAAGCTTTTCAGCCGCTGCATATCCCGCCTGGCTTTCCGCACCAAGCGGGCTCGCTTCAAGCCAGGGATGGGCTTCGCAGTTGAAAGATGTTCCGAGCATATCCTGCAGCTGCTCGGCGGCTTGTGCCGGCAGGCTGGAAGCCAACACCAGCAGGATGCACAGGCACAGGGTACCGTACTGTGAAAACTGTCTCGTCACATGCTGATTGTACTACTGAGAATCTGACAGTTGACCGGGATATTGGCGTAAACGGACAGCGCTTTGGAGCGGGAAGCTTGCTAAACTAATAATGACAGGGATGTCGCAACAGATAGGAGTGGGAGACCTCAATGCGTAAAGAGATATCGCGTCGCGTTGTAAATGAGCGAATTATTGGATCATCCAACCCGATGGCTCGCTGGGGCCGGGACAGCAAACAGTCCTGCTTCGGTGCATTTTCCGGGTTCTTCTTCGGCATCCTGATCTTCTTCCTGACCTTCATGCTGCCCTTCAGTGCGGCCAGGACCGAGAAGGACAGCAAGGACATCAGCAAGCTTGAAGTGATGGATGTGAAGGATGCGGCCGGATTCAGCGGCAAGGCCCTGCTGCAGGGCATCGCCGAACCGGTTGATCGACTGCAGGTGCCGCGTGGGTCCGCAAGCGACATCATTGCCTTCCGTTATACGGTGGAGAAATATGAGACCCGCATCGAAGAACATGACGAAACCCACACGGAAGTGCGCAACGGCAAGGATGTGGAGGTCACGGAGCGCGTGCAGGAGGAAGTGACCGAATGGGTCACGGATGACGACCGTTCGCGGGAGGAGTGGTCTGATGTGCGATTCGGTCACCTGCTGCTTGAGTCAGGTGCGGCCGGGCCGAAATTCGATATCCCCTGGCAGGAAATCTTCCGCGAAGGCGACGAGAACACTAAGCTCAGAGAGACCGTGGAGATCAAGCAGGGTGGCCAGCAATGCCTGCTGGCGATTGAGATGAAGGATGGCAATGTGGTTGCCGAGCCTGATTTCTTCAGACTGACTGACAAGCAGAAGGACCAGCTGGTCAGCACGATGAACAGTGAAGAGGAAGGCAGCCGCTGGATGAAGATCGCCTTCTCTGTGATCCTGTGGACGATCGCCTTCAACCTGATTCTCGGGCCGGCGATGCTGCTGTTCAACATCTTCCCCGTCAAGCAGGTCGGCGGTTGCGCCCGTGGCATCGTGACACTGCTGGCTTTCATTGCGGCCTGCGTCACCACTTTCATCACCTATGTGCTGACAAAGTTCTGGTGGGTGATCGTACTGCTGATAGTCGGGCTTGCCGTGTTCATGATTGTCAAGGCGATGAGCCCGGGAAAGGCAGAGCCTGACATGAATCTTGATGACGATCCGGACCCGGATCCGGAGAGACCGGCTGCCGGCTAGTCGAACAGTTTCAGTTCCGTGACCTCACGGTGCTGGCTCCTGGTGTCAACCAGGGGTGATTCCAGCTGCAGCAGGTCGAGATTGTAGACACGCTCGTTGTCGTACAGTTCGTTGCCATTCGGGTCAAATACGTGGTTTGCCGCGCCGTCGAACTGCTCGACTCCGTTGTCAATCGATGAGATGCAGCAGCCAGCCACGAACATGTTGTTCTCGATCGCCCGCGCCCTGAGCAGGGCTGACCAGATGTGGTCACGCCGGGCCGGCCAGAGTGCCGGAACCACCAGCAGTCCGATGCCATGTGACAGCCTCAGCGAATGGGCCTGGTCAGGGAAGCGGATGTCGTTGCAGATTGCCATGCCGACGCGCAGGTTCAGCATCTGGAAACTGGCATAGCTGTCACCTGGCCTCCACATCGTATGTTCCTGGTTGGGGCGGAACAGGTGAACCTTGTCATAGCGTGCAATTTCCTCCCCGCCCTGCATCACCAGCTGGCGGTTGAATCCATCCTCACTGATGCTGCCGAAACAGCAGCAGACTGATGGGAAACTGCGGCTGACCTGTGCCAGGCCACTGCGCAGTTCCTCTACAGGGTTGTCTCCGCGATATCCGGTGAGGAACAGCTCGGGAAACACGACCATGTCGCATTTGTGCTCCATCGCGCGCCTGACCTGTTGTGCCGTATTGCGCAGGTTTACATCAGTGTGACCGACGTGCCAGTGTGACATGTATATCCGCATCAACTGATTCTAGGACCTGAGCCTAATGGTGCGGCTATAATCCGTTTAGCAAGCGGAGGCTGGAAATGACAGACAAGACCGTACCTGACGGATTCAACACGGTTATGCCCTACCTCATCCTTGACGGGGCGGCCGCGGAGATCGAGTTCCTGCAGAAGGTGTTTGATGCAAGTATCAACGAGCTGGTTGATATGGGCGGAGGCAAAGTCAGGCACGCAGAACTGCACATTGGCAACTCAATGGTGATGCTTGCAGATTCCCGCGAGGATATCCCGGCAAAGCCGACGATGATGTATGTGTATGTCGCAGATGTTGACGACACATATGCAAAGGCCATTGCCGCCGGAGCGCATTCAGAGAAGGAACCCTCCGATGAATTCTACGGGGACAGGACCGCCGGGCTTCGCACTGACCGTGGCATGCAGTGGTACATTGCCACACATACAGGCAAGACCTGGGAGCCGGAGTACTGAACCTATAATCTAGGCTCCAATGGTCCGTGAACCTGCGGGCCTTCAAGGGAGTCAAGCGAGCGTGCTAGCAACCATCATTGCGGGAAGGGGATTCGGGGCCTGGCTGGACCGTTACCAGGGATTCCTTGATCCGGACAATCCCTTCATCAGCTGGCTGTTGATCTTTGATGCCGCAATTCTGCTCGTACACCTCTGGCTGGTGTTCTGGGTCTATCGCGATGCCAGCTGGCGCTACAACCGCGGAGCACCCTGGGCACTGCTTGCCTTCGTCTTCCCGCTCGGTGGCTGGCTGTTCTACCTGATGTACCGCATCAGCCCGCTGACCCAGTTTGATCGCGCCGAGCAGGAACTGTTCGATGACGATGAGCATGAGTGGACGGATTACGATGAATACAAGGCCAACCGCAGTGCCAGCCTGTTCCAGGAGCTGTATGAGGCCAGCATGGAAGGCAGTGGCTACACCGCCGAGCAGCGCCAGAGCCGGCGTCGTGAGCTGCGCAAGCAATTAACACCTGAAGAGAAGGTGGCACGCCGTGAGGAGCGCTTGAAGGAAAAGCAGCTGCGCCAGGAGAAGCTCAAGCAGGTCAGGGAGCAGAAGCAGGAAGACCGCAAACAGGCGAAGAAGGATGCGAAGCAGCGCAGCACCATGACCGGCAGGCATGGCTTCAGCTTCCGCATGAGTGACCGCAGGCAGGCCCGAATCCGCAAGCAGCTGCAGATGCTGGAAACCCTCAAGACACTGCCGCGCGAAGACCAGATCATCGAGGAGATGATCTTTGAGATGGACTATGTCGGGGCGAAGCAGGCAGCCGAGGATGCAATGGAGATTGCGAAGGAAATGAATGATGCTCAGGGCCTTGTCACCTATGAGAAATACCTTGAGCGCATTAATCGGCTGATTGAAGAGGAACTCGAGGAAGAACGGGAGATCGATTCCCACGACCAGCAGTGAGCCGGTGCTAGGATTGCTGCATGCCCGAAGAGAATGTCCTTGAGCGCTGGCGCGCAGCTGTCAGCGGACGTGAAACACAGCTCGAACGGACCCGCGAGTGGTACGGAAACCTGTTCTCGCTGATGGCCGACCTGCGCAGTCCCGGCGGTTGCCCCTGGGATGTGGAACAGAGCCTGGCCAGCCTGCGCCAGTACATCCGTGAGGAAGCGGATGAGGTCTGTAAGGCGATTGATGACATCCTAGATTATGAGAATGAGCTGCGCGCCAATGCAGGACTGGCTGCGGACAATCCCAACCCCCCAGCAGAAGAGAAGGCCAGGACCGACAAGAAAGGCCACAGCATAGCCCACCATCCACACCACCCCGATTTCGATGCTGTGGCTTCCGCCTCCGGCGCACCTCTGCCAAAGCAGATTATGGAGGAGCAGCGGGAAAAGCTCGATGCACTCTATGCCGAGCTGGTAGAGGAAATCGGTGACCTGGCTTTGCAAAGTGTCTTCCTTTCGGACATCCTGCATGGGATGAAACGGCCCGGACTGGACAGCAGCCTGGAGCAGATTGTGACCAAGCTCATTCGCCGGCATCCACATGTATATGGTGACACTCAGGCCGCTGACAGTGCCGAAGTGCTGTCCAACTGGCAGCGCATCAAGGACCAGGAGAAAAAGCAGACTGAACCTTAAATCCTGTGGAAACGTCCACGGGTATAATCAATCGACCGTCCAGGACAGAACTACACACATGAAAAGATACATCTCAAGCACCCTTGTAATCATGCTGGCCGGACTGCTGGCCTTCAGCGGTTCCACCCAGCGTGCGACTGCGCAGACACCCAATCGGGGCACTGCAGTGCTGCCTGGGCAGTCCCAGATCCTCGACCGGCAGATCCTTGTGGAACTGCAGTCCGGCGGGGATGCGAAATCCGCCTCCGCTGCGATGGCCAGCAAGGGCGTCAGCATGGTCGATACCCTGCCGCTGAGCTACACGGACTACCTGGTGGTGCGGGTGCCTGACGGTGACGATTACGAATCCGTGTTCCGCCGCCTGGAGAACGACCCAAACATCCGCTCAGTGACCCCGAATGTGGTGAAGCACATCTCTGAGTACATCCCGAATGACCCGTTGTTCCTCGGCACCGCCTCAGATGTGGAAAGCGGGCTGGCCAGTGGGGCGGGTTCCCCTGCCCTGTCCAACCAGTGGGGCCTCTTGATCAGTGGTGCCCAGGACGCCTGGGAAGTCACGACCGGCAAGAACAACATCGTGGTTGCCGTGCTGGACACCGGTGCCAAGCTTGACCACGAGGACCTGAAGAATCGCCTGTGGAACAATCCGGGCGAGGCAAAGGACGGTACTGATACGGATGGCAACGGCTTCGTTGACGACGTGCACGGCTACGACTTCCAGGGCTACAGCCTGCCCGTCGGCGGTGGCGCCGGCAGTGGTGGCGATGGCGACCCGACGGACGAGGAAGCGAAGAGCGCTGATACCCTCTTCGACTCCCACGGTACGAGTACGGCCAGCATCGTGGCAGGCCAGACCAACAATGGCGTCGGCATGGCCGGCGTGGCCGGAGGCAGCTCCCCCTCGAGTGGCGTGCGCCTGATGATCTGCCGTGTCGGCACGGCCAGCACCATCAGCCTGGCTGCAGAGATCGGTGCGATTGACTATGCTGTCAACAACGGCGCACACGTGATCACGATGAGCTTTGGCGGTGAGTCCGGTGGCGATGCCGAGGAAAATGCGATCAACCGTGCCTGGAATGCAGGTGTATACGTATGCGCCGCAGCCGGCAACTACCCGCAGGGTGCCGCCGCCGGCGTGGACCTCCCGGCCGGGTTTGACAACTGCGTGGCCGTCGGCGCCACGACGATCTTCAGCCCGGACAGCGTGAACGTCGGCCCCGGTGCCCAGGTTGTCAGCGAGTACCGCCCGAGCTACTCCAAGACCGGGCCTGAGGTGGAGATCTGCGCTCCCGGCACCCGCGTCATCAGTGCAGCCTGGGGTGGCAGCAATGCAACGGTCGACGGCTATATGGACAGCTTCCAGCACCAGTTCACCGGCACCTCAGCGGCAACCCCCGTGGTGGCTGGCCTCGCAGCCCTGCTTTACAGCGTGCTGCCCGACCCGGAGTCGGTAACCGCCAACCAGACCGTGCGTGACCGCATCAACAGCACTGCCAAGGACCTCGGCCAGGCCGGCCGGGACGAGCAGTTCGGTTTCGGCCGGATCGAGATGGGTGAGGCTCTGGCGGCCTTTGCCACCGGCAAGGATGGCGATGCCAACGGTGACGGATTCGTGGATGAGGCTGACCTGGCGCTGATCATTGCCAACTACGGCAAGCGCAGCACGGATGCCGGCTACACCGCGCAGATGGACCTGAACAGCGACGGTGTGATCGATGAGCTGGATGTGCTCGAGATCGGCAAGTACTACGAAGCGGCCCCGTAGGCAGCCTGAGCAGGCTGCACAAATGCAAACCCGCATTGATCAGGCTGGCTTCAGCCTGCCGTTACCTTCGGATGGCTGCGCACGAAGTTGACAGCCTTGTCCACGGCTTCCTTGACAGCGGCGTGCATTGCCAGCTGCTCCTCAGAGCTCAGGTAGAAAGAGGCATCGATCGCGAAGCGCACATAGCGGCTGGGCAGCTGGTTCAGTGCCAGGCAGGCGATGTCCTCCATCGCGCCAGGCTGCTCGGAAACCGGGTCACTGCCATACTCGGCACAGATGTACTGGAACACGAGCGACTCGTAATAGTTCTTGACTGAATCAAAGTTGATGTACTGCATGGTTCTCCCGCGCGGCGGTTATAGCCAGATAGTAACGCCGGCCGTCAAGGTGTGTGGATGGCTTGACCGGGATTTAGCAGTTCAAGTCACGGCTGGCGCTGCCAATCCCCTTCTGCATCCCAGTACCAGCTGCATAACCCTTCAGGGCACGGCCGGCACTGGACGCCTTTTTCAACTGGTTGCGCATCAGCATCATGCGGTCCTGCACCAGGTTCTCCAAGGAATGCTCCTCGCTCAGGATACTGGACAGACGAGCTCCGATGCGCTCACGCAGGTCCGCTGGTACACGCAGGGGATCGATGCCGGACAGGCGGCTGTGTTTTTCATCCGTGATCTGTTCCAACTGCTCGAGCAAATCATCAAGCACCACAGTGCGCGTGCGCTGCTGCAGCAGTTCAACTTCATCAAGCTGGAGGTCCAGCCATTCAGCAGAATGGGTAGTGGTTGTCATTTCTTCTCCCCGGGATAATGCTGCCGGAGAGAAGTTTCGTCAGCCCTGCAGGTTCAACCTGCCACCGATCGGTGTGCCAACAGTCTCGACTTCACGTCCAGCATGGCTTATATCGGCAGTGCTGGAGGCTTCTGGAACGACTGAGAGCGGCCGGGCCATGCCAAAGGATTCGCACCAGGTCCCATGCAGGGGAACGAGCAGGCTGAGCACTTCATCAAGCGGGCCGGACTGCTTGTGCATGTCGGCTTCCTTGAGGCGGCTCAGCATGAAGTCGTAGAGCTGCTCAAGGCCCTTGGCAATCTCACCACCCTTTTCAAAGTCGAGGGTCGCCATCAGCTCAGCGATGATCGCATAGCAGCGCAGGATGGCATGGTGCGCCGGCTCAATTTCACCAGCGGTGATATGGCGCATTGCCACGCGGGCAAAGCGGATTGCCCCGGAGTACAGCATCTCAACCAGCTTGACCGGGTCAGCCTGGTTGACTGCACTGTTCGTATAGGGATTGGCAGGGCTGCTCATTGTGCAGGGAGTATATCGGCGCGATCGCTGGACTGCCGTACTTGTATTCAAATGTAACCCTGTATCCAGAAACAAAAAAATCCCCCCGCCGGAGCGGGGGGACGTTTGCCCGTGATTGTCGGCCAGCTTGCACTGACCGGGATCTACTGCCTACTTAGGCGGCATACCCATCAGCTCACGCATGGTGTTCTCCCAGGCGAGGGCTGAACCACCGGAAAGGGTACCGATCGCGGAACGGCGGGCCCAGCCATCCTTGTCGTAAAGGATGGTACGCGGGATGCTGTTCCAATCCGGCCAGTACTCGTAGATGGACGGGTTGAGGGTCCACTGGGCGTGGTTGCTGTCATCCTTGCTGAAGATGATGAAGTAATCGCCATCCCAGCCCTTGTTCTGGATGAAGGTGATGTTGGAACCGTTGCTGTAGTCGCCGGAGCAGCCGAGGTGGTAGTAACCATCCGGGCCGTACTCCTCGGACCAGGCGAACATCTCCGGCATCTCAGCCAGGCAGGGACCGCACCACTGCTCCCACCAGTTGATGGTCACGACGTTCTCGCCGTTGGCCATGTACTTGCTGTAGCTGTCGTACGGTGCGTTGGGGGTCTTGTTGCTCGGCTGGGTGAAATCAATCCACTCGCCGGTGCCGTTCTTGCCGATCGGGGTGTTGTCGGTGTGCTTGTTGATGATCGGGTCATCAGTGACGATCAGCTCGATGCTGCCCTGGTCACTCTCGCCGTCATTGTGCACGGTCACGTTGATGGTCACCTTGCCGACGGAAGCGCCGGTGGGCAGCCAGGTCACGTTGCTGCCGGTGCCGGTGATGGCGCCAGCGGAGGCATTCCAGTCAACACTGGTCGGGGTGACATCGGTGGTGACGGACAGGTTGGCAGGACCCTCGGAGCCACTGGTGTGGTGGGTGGTCTTGCTGGTGGTCAGGCCGGTGATGGTGATCGGGACGATCACGACTTCGCTAGGCATGCTGCTGGCCATCTCGGAGTAATCGCTCTCACCCTCGTTGGTGATGGTGGTGACGACGTACTCATAAGTGGTGCCGATGTTCAGGCCACTGTCAATGTAGCTCTTCTCCAGCGGGAAATTGGTGGTGTAGATCTTGTTCCAGTCCACCTCACCCTGCACGCGGCTGTAGACGCTGTAGTTCTTGACGATGGTCGCCGGCTGCTGCCACTTGACCTCGATCGCAGCGTTCACGCCATCCTTTGCGGCGGCGGTCACGTTGAGCGGGGCGGGGATGGCGGCCTTGAAGGGCACCACGCTGACGATGTCGCTGTAGGCGCTGAAGAGACCCTCACTGTCCTTGGCACGCACGCGGTAATCCACGCTGGTGGTGTCAGGACGGACATCGGTGTACTGGCTGCTTGCGCTGCCGCTGGTACCGATGACTGAGAAGGAGAACTCATCCTCGCTGGTCAGCTTGCGCTCGATCTCGTAGGAAACGACATCGCCGGAAACGGACTTGGTCCAGTTGACCTTGACGGTCAGGTTACCGGTGGTCTCATCGGACAGGCCGCTGACGGCGGTCGGCGGCTCAGGTGCGCCGGGAACGACAGTGGCACCAACCTCATTGGAAGGTGCGCCTTCGTTCATGTTGCTGTCCATCGGCTTGACGAGGAAGTTCACGCCGTTCACGCCACCGCCGACATTGACGGACTTGACGTACTGCGGGCGGGTCTTCTGACCGGCACTCCAGAAGTCGTTACGGTCAGCCGTGATGGAACCCGGGGTGGCGCTGCTTTCGCTGCCGCCCTGCACCAGGAACACGGTGTAACCGCTGATCGCGTTGCCGTAGTACTGGCCGATCGGGGTGATGTCAGCAAGGCTGATGAGGCCGTTGCCGTCACCGTCCACAACCTCGAACTCAGCAACACTCGGGAAATCGCTGGCGCTCTTTCCGAGGTGGATTCCAAGAGGAGTGATGTCACCGACGTTGACTTCAGAGTTGTTGTCATAGTCGCCGACGTTCTTCTCGGTCCAGCTCAGCTCGACGTTGTTGCCATCGATCGGGTTGATGCTCAGCTCAACCGCGTTGTTGACGCCGGTGGCGGACTGGCTCACGGTGCGCTCGCCGGTGAACGGGCGATTGCTGAAGTAAACCGTGGCAAGCATGCCGCTGCCGTCAACGGGCTCGGCACCGGGGACCTGGGACAGGCCGACCGGGACGATGCCGGAACGATCGGTGAGGGTGAAGCTGAACGTATCCTCAGGCTGGCCAAGGAAGTCGCTGAACTCCACACGCTCGGGCGTGAAGCGGGAGGCATCATAGCTAAGCTCAAGGGCGGCGGTGGCGAGGTCGTCAGCTCCGACGGCCTCAATGGTCACGACGGCACTGTTGTCATTTTCGACAACATTGACGGCCGGGGTGAAGGTACCACGTCCTTCAAGCATGTCAACGGAGAAGCTCGAGACGCCCTCGTTCCTCTCCGGCTCATTGATGCCCACGTTGGATGTCGAGCAAGCTGCTGCCAGCATTGCCAGACATGCAATGACTGCGATAAGAATCTTGCGACTCATATATCCATCCTTTAAATGTGAGGGCTCATTAGTAACTTACAGCCGGTTGGCCCGGAGGCCGCTCCGACAAAGCTTACACCGATAAGTAATTTACCACATTTTCACTACACAGTGACCATATTAATATTAATGAATTGAGTCTGGGCTCTCAATAAGCCTGATTACGCTGTTATTCGCGTTATACCGGAAAAATGAGACACGGAACTGCCACATATGCAGTGAAATCCAGGGGTGCCAAGGCTGAGAGAGATTCAGAATCGGCGCAGGTATTCAGCCTTCAAACCATCAAACGCGGGCTCCAGCCGGCAGATTCCGCCGGAACAGACATAGCCCTCACGACGGTCACCGAAGCTCAGGTGCCATTCCTGGTCTTCATCGGGATGGTACTTGAACTCCCAGATGCGCCATTCATTCTTGCCGTCACTGGTTTCCGCACCGGTCCGCTCATACAGGTAGGATGCACCGAACTCGCTGCGGAAGGCGTAGTCAAGTTCGCCGATGTAGTCAATCGAGGTGGGTTGGCCATCAAGGTGCACTTCCTCGCGCTCCAGCACCATGCCGACACTGTGGTCGTCAGACAGCTGCTGCGCAAGCGTCAGCTTGGTCTGGTCGTGGTTGACAAACTTCTCGTAGACCTGCCAGTGGGCAATGATCCAGTTGAAGCCGTCGTAGTTCGGGCTGAAATAACTGAAGCCGAACTCATCATGCGGTTCCGGCAGTTCACGCTTGTAATCCTGCTCATAACTGAACTGGAAGTAGGAACCATCGTTGAAGGGATTCCATGTCAGCAATCCGCCGTAGCCGACGAAGTCGTCAGGATCTGCGGTGGCGGCTTCCTGCCAGCGGCGCAGGGGCGGAAGGGTGTTGAACGGATGGTCCAGGCCCTGGTAGTCGGCGTATTCACCGACCAGGCTGTAGCTGTCGCCAAAGTAGCCGACGTTGAGGTAGTTGGCCTTGCCGTCAGTACCTTCAAAGTCGTAGAGCGAGGAAGCCCAATCGCGGACCCCGCGGCGCAGGGTCTGGTACTCGTAGTATGCGGTGAAGTCACCTTCACGGTAGCTGACGTCACCACCGACGAGGTCATAGTCAAGGTGCTGCGGGTTGTCAACGGTATTCTCGTAGCCCGGGAACTGCACGTTCACCGCACTGGCACCGACGGACAGCTGCTTGTTGACCTTGTACTCACCGCGGGCACCGAGGATTTCCTTGTTGCTGTTGCCAATCTCGAATTCCTGCGGGTCGTCCTTGCGGTCCTTGTCCCAGCCGTAGATCACTTCCACGCGTCCGGGGCCATCCTCATACTCGGCCTTGATTCCTTCGGCTTCATTGTCGAAGTCGAGGATCTTGCTCTCGAACATGTTTACTGCGAGACCCTTGCCCCAGGTAGTGCCGTAGCTGCCTGCCGTCACCTTCCACTTGCCGTCGCGGAAGCGGATACGGGCCTTCTCCCAGCGGAAGGGGTCTTCCTGGCTGGCGAAGTTGTTGATGTCACTGAAGCGGAACATCGCATCCCAGCGGCCGAAGTCGCCGAACAGTTCCAGCTCCTTCTCCCACTTCTCGATGCCGGAGATGTCATCGTCGCTGTAACGGAAGTCCATCCGGCCGGACCAGTCAAGGGTCGGCGGCATGCGGCGGCGCAGTTCGAAGTTGCGGTCCCAGAGGTCCGAGGGGGGGTATGTGCCGAGGTCCTCCTCCCCTTCCCAGTAGAACTTGCGGATTGCTTCCTCAACGGTGGAGCCGGAGCTGCCGCCGCTCTCCTCGTACATCATGCTCCAGATTTCGTCGCTGCTTCCTACAGTATCGTCGGCGGCGAACAGGGTTGCGGGCGTGAGCAACAGGACCAGAAGGCCTGC
Organism: bacterium; assembly: GCA_020440645.1. GTDB lineage: Bacteria > 4484-113 > 4484-113 > 4484-113 > JAFGCY01 > JAHEFU01. Next base: position 17,314 of record JAGRNR010000001.1, read on the forward strand.
TCCCACTGCGCGGAATGCGCTCACCATCAACTTTCCTCCCTGCTTGGTCAATCCCGCCGCCTTGCCTGGTCACAGTCCCGTGCAACTTCCCCGCACGGGTTTCAGCATCACTTACTTGCGCTCTTCGAGCTCCCCGAGATCCTCACCGGCAAGGGCACCCTTGATGGCTTCGTAGATCTCCTCTTCCTGGCCGTTGGAATAGCCGTAGTGCTGGTAGACGATCTCGCCGTCCACGATGATGAAGGTAGCCGGGCTGGCCTTGACGCCGTAGTCCTTGCTGACCTCCTGGTCACCATCGCGCAGCACCTTCCAGGGGTACTTGTTCGTCTTGAAGAAGGGTTCGACACCACTCTCGGTGAGGGAGGTGTCACGGCTGATGATGTACATGCCGAGGCCGTCATCCTTCAGCTCGTCGTAGTACTCGTTGAGGTACACGAGCAGCTTGTTGCAGGGGATGCAGCCGACCTCCCAGAAGTCGATCAGCACCACATCATGCTCCTCCACCAGGTCATCGAGGGAGTAGGTGTCACCCTCAAGGTCATCGAGCTCGAACTCGGGAGCGGGCTTGGCCATTGCGCTGCCTGCGAACAGGAGCACCATGAGCATCAGCATTGTCGCGATCAGTCGAATCATTCTTGCACCTCGAGGGAAAATTCTAGCATTTACCGGTCTGTTTCTGGACACCTTATATGCATAAATCGTTCAACCGGCCTGATTGCTGACTCCGGCGTTTAACGCAATCTGAACGCAGGGTCGATATACTGGGAATCAGCATTATCGTGCAAGGTGGACCCCATGTGTGGAATCCTCGGCGCCGTGATCCATGACGGCGACAATGACCTCAAGAGCATCCTGCTCCCCGGCCTGCGCGCGGTTGAATACCGCGGCTACGACAGCGCGGGCATCGCCGTGATGAACGGTGAGGGAATCTCGGTCAGCAAGAAGGCGGGAAAACTGAGCATCCTGGAGGATTCCCTCGGAGAGTCTCCGATCACCGGCAGCGTCGGCCTCGGGCATACCCGCTGGGCCACGCATGGAGCGCCGAGTGATGAGAATGCACACCCGCACTGGGACTACCAGCACCGCATCATCCTCGTGCACAACGGCATCATCGAGAACTATTCAGAGATCAAGGACGAGCTGCTGGCCAAGGGCGTGACCTTCAAGAGCGAGACTGATACTGAAGTCGCGGTCAACCTGATAGCCACCTACTATGACGGTGACCTGCCGACGGCGGTCCGCCTGGCCGGCAAGCGTTTCCGCGGCAGCTTCAGCATGTGCGTGATGGCCGCTGACCAGCCGCGCCTGATGGTCGGCATCCGCAATGAGGTGCCGCTGCTGGTCGGACATGGTGATAATGCGACCTACCTTGCCAGCGATATCACGGCCTTCCTGGCCTATACCCGTGACGTGACCTACCTCGAGGACGGCGAAATGGCCGTGCTCAGCGACACTGGCACGCACTACTTCGACCTGGCCACCGGTCATGAGATCGAGAAGCATGTCGAGCGTGTGGAGTGGAACATCGAGCAGGCCCAGAAAGGCGGCTACGACACCTTCATGATGAAGGAGATCCACGAGCAGCCCAACGTGGTGCGCCACCTGCTGGAGCGCCACCTGCCAAGTGCCAACGAGCCGGTGCACCTGCCCCAGCTTGATGAACTGACGAAGGAAAACGACTTCCGCCTGGTCAGCCTGCTGGGTTGCGGCACCGCCTTCCATGCATGCAAGGTCGGCAAGTACGTGCTCGAGGGACTGGCCAAGATTCCTTGCCGCGTTATGTATGCCCATGAAGCGCTGTACCACCAGGCTCCACTGAGCAGTGCGACCGTAACCGTCGCCGTCAGCCAGAGTGGAGAGACCGCCGATACACTTGGCGCAGTCAAGGTGCAGAAGGCCGCCGGCAGCAAGATCATCTCGATCTGCAATGTCGTCGGCAGCAGCCTGACCAGATTGTCAGACCAGACCCTCTACACACTCGCCGGACCGGAGATCAGCGTTGCCAGCACCAAGGCTTTCACCTGCCAGCTGACGATGATCTACCTCGTGGCCCTGTGGATTGCGGAGAAGTTCGGCAAGGAGGACCCGGCCGAGCTGCGCCGCCTGAAGGAGGAGCTGCTTGCCGTGCCGGACAAGATGAGTGCGATCCTGCAGAGTGAGAAGCAGATCGAACACCTCGCGCGGGTCTACCGCCAGGTGCGCCACTTCTACTACCTCGGCCGCGGCATCTCCTACCCCGTTGCCATGGAGGGTGCGCTGAAGCTGAAGGAGATCAGCTACGTGCATGCCGAGGGCTACGCCGGGGGTGAGATGAAGCACGGCGCGATCGCGATGATCGAGCCCGGTTTCCCGAGCTGCATCCTGGCGCCGAAGTCACCGCTGCTGGAGAAAATGGTTGCCAACATGGAGGAGATCCTCTCACGCAACGGCGAGGTGATGGTGATCACGAATGCGCCGGACCGCTTCAGCAAGTACGACGTGCATGTGTTCCCCTTCCCGGACTGTCCGCAGGTGTTCTCACCGCTGCTGATGAGCCTGCCGCTGCAGATCTTCGCATTCTACAGCGCCAAGCTGCGCGGCCGTGACATCGACCAACCGCGTAACCTTGCCAAGAGTGTGGTTGTGGAATAACTGTAACGGCGACATCCTGTCGCCGTCATTGTCGGAGTCCGGAAGACGCCGCAACGAAACATGCGTATTCACCACCTGACGGCTGGCTACTTCCGCCCTCCCCTGCGCGGTCTGACACAGGGTGGAAAGGGTGCGGCACTTGGTCGTGGTGAATACGTGATCCACTGCCTGCTGATCGAACTTGACGACAGGCTGCTGCTCGTGGATACAGGACTTGGTCGCCGGGACATGGACCGGCCGCTGAGGCAACTGGGCTGGGGCATGGCCTGGTTTGGCGGGGCATCGAATGGAGCATCCCTGTCAGAGCAGATTGCCATCCTGAAGCAAAATGGCGAGGTAGAGGCAGACCTTCTCGTAACAGACATCATCATGACGCACCTGGACGGTGACCACACCGGTGGGCTGGCCGACTTCCCTGATGCAAGGGTGCATGTCAACGGACTTGAACTGGAAGCCTGGCGCAAGGGACCGGGACCGGCCGGCCGGCAGCGCTACGTCAACGCTCACTTCGCCCACGGTCCGCACTGGCAGAAGTACCGGGAGTTTCCGCTGGACTGGTTCGGGTTCCCGGCGACTCAACTGAAAGGCCTGCCGGAAGACATCCTGCTGGTTTCACTCCCCGGTCATACCCTGGGGCATTGCGGGATTGCCATTGAAACCACAGGTGGTTGGCAAGTGCATGCGGGGGACGCTGCTTACCACAGCGCGTGGCTGAATGGTAAGCGACCACCATTATCCCTGCAGATTGCCGAACACCTGCTTAAGCAGGATCCAGCAGCATGGCGCAACAGCCTTGATAAGCTGATAGCCCTTAAGGATTCGGGTCAGGTCACATTGTTCACCTCGCATGACCCGGAGAAGTTTGAGCTACTTCAGGATGAACAGGCCAAGCGATGAAACACCTCGAATAGAATGGATGCATGGGGAGACGAGAATTACTGATCGCACTGACAATGGCAATTGTCTTCACGATCATAACCCTGTTGGTGCGAAACAGGCTATACGGGCATGTTGTATGGCATAGAACGTTTACGGGGCCTGTGATCGATGTTGCATGTGAAGGCGGGATTATTTACATCCTCACCAGTACGCTTCCAGAGGGGCAAGGAAACAGACTGGTCTGCTGGTCTGCCAATGGTGAAGCACTTTGGGACTATGACCTCTCACAGTGCAGCAGTGGTTTTCCAGCAGACTTCAGTTGCCTGCTTGTGTTTGATGGTAATTGCTATCTTGCTGGAAGGAATGAACACACTCTAGTGTGCATCAGGGATGGAATCCTCACTGCCAGTGAGACAGTTGACAATGATACTTCTCATCTCGAGATGACACAACAAGGCGAGATATTCCGTATCAGATCCGGCGGCGGATCGAATGAAACCGGTTACTCAGTACATGGGAGTAACCTCAAGTTAAAGCGAGAGGTTACCTTGCGTGATCTCTTTCGTTGCTACAGTGTGGGAGAAGATGGGAGTTTTGCCTATGAGGGAGTGGACCTGGGAATTGAATCAGTACCCGGCGATGAAACGGAGTTGTTGAAATTCCTTGACGGCAACGGTACTGAAGTCTGGAGGAAATCGGGGGATTTCAACCTGGCATGGAACAGGATGTGGCTGGACCATGACAGAATCATTGTGGTTACCAAATCAGGATTGAAGATTTTCGATCTACTGGGAAATCAAATCGCTGATTCTCCTGCGGAAATTGATGATTGGAACTCAGCACGACTGGAGAGTGGAAACATAGTCAGCCCTGGAAATCAAGTCTGGTCACCTGTTCATTGCTGGGATCACAAAGGAAGGGAAGTCTGGCAATCTGATTTGCTCTGGGATTCAGTGGACGAGATCAGCTGCAATGGCAACAAGATTCTCTTTGTTGAAGGTGACATAGTAGGATACGACCAGGCAAGCTGGAATGCCTTGCCTGAATCAGAGCGCAAGCGAATCTCCGGACTGAGGGAAGGCACCCCGGAAGCTCTCGTATGGAAGCAGCATCTAGTCTGTCGGGATGAAGCGGGAGTTGTATTGTGGGAGCAGGCAATTCCACGCGGTTTCGGGAATGACTGGCTTTACGAAATCAAGAATCTGGACAATGAGCATTGTCTTGTCGTCAACGGAAGTGAAATGATGGTGGTACGGCTGGATTGAACTTAAGGAACATGCAATGGCTGCAATGTTCCTCTTCGGTTAAAATTAATCCATGGGGACACGTAAATGGCTGGCAATTTCGCTGTTCCTACTCTTGCTTGCAGCAGCTGGATGGTTGATATGGAAAAATTACCACGGTCGTGTTGTCTGGAGTAAGCAGTACGCACATCGAGTGGAGGCAACTGCAACTGACGGCCAGTTGTTCTATGTGCTATCTGGGCGCGGTACTTTTGGCAATGGTGAAATCCTGGAATGCTTCGACAGGAATGGAAAGCCTGAGTGGAAGCATGACCTCACCGCATTGCTAAAGGTCTTCACAGCATCATTCGACAACATGCTTGTCAGCGACGGAAAGCTTTATGTTGCCGGTGGTGGAGAAAGTAGGATCCTGCAAGTTGACCAGTCAGGGATAGTTGCGCAGGCTCAGGTTCCAGATGGCATCTGGAAAATGCTCGAAGCGGGCAATGGCGAAATCTACGCCGTGACTCCCTACAAGGGTTCTAGCGGAACCTGGTCCGGCGCAATTGCCTTCGACAACAAGCTAAGGGAATTACGCCGCTTCCCATTTGACGGGCAGTTTATAGCTATGGATGCCGGGGAAGACAGTTCACTGGCCTACATCGAACTTGTGCTTGGATCCAATATGAGCCAGACATACGACGATCATCAGCAGCTGAAGTACATGGATCGCGATGGCAATGTGATTTTTGTCCACCAGGGAGATTTCAACGGTTATGGAAACAAGGTATTTGTGGAGCAGGAATACGTGGCCGCAATCGGATCTGATGGACTGCACATACTTGATAAGCAGGGAAGCTTGATTTTCAAGAGTGCGGAGAGCACTGATGACCTGGCCAGTGGCAGGACGGACAGTGAAGTGTTTTGCGCAGCGAACCGGGACCAGCTCGGAAGCATTATCGGATGGGACAGCTCAGGCAATAAGCTCTGGGAAAAACCAACTGAGTATGATTACTTCTCCTGGATGGGTACCTTTGGCAATTACGTGCTGTGCTCTGAGGTGGACATAGAGGGGCATACTCTGCAATCCTGGATGTCCCTTCCTGATGAGGTCAAGAAGGCCGACAACATTGCAAAGCCCGGAGCAGAGGGTGACATCAAGCGTATCTACCACCTCGTTTGCAGGGATCAAAATGGCAACGTCCTCTGGCAAGCAAACCAGGCTGGAAAGGTTTACGGATCGAACAACCTGGCTATCGGTCCTGATCGGGTGTTGCTGACGGAACTTGGGGAGATAAACGGAGACAAGGCACGACTGAATCTTGTTAGGCTTGACTAAGCTAGTTCCGGCCTTGTGATCAACCCCTTGGTGGCAATCCGCGACGCTTCCGAATGTAGTCGGCGAGCCGATCAGTGTAAGGCTTCAGCCAGAATCCGAACAACACAAGCAGGACAGTGGCAATCGCCGGAACGTAGTAGCTTGCCCCGATGGCAATCCCGACCGCACTCATCACCCAGATCGTGGCAGCCGTTGTCACTCCCTCCACATGCCGACCCTCGCGCAGGATGGAACCAGCGCCGAGGAAGCCGATACCTGTCATTACTGCGGCTGCTATGCGGGTGGGGTCCCCTCCCCCGCCAAACTGCTGTACTGCCAGGCTGAGCTGGCACAGCAGGGTTCCAGCGAGGGTAACAAGCCCCATCGTCGTGATGCCCGCCGGTTTGTCATGCACTTCCCGCTCCAGGCCCACGAGGAAGCCGAGCGCAACCGCCAGCACCAGCTGGCCGATCTGCGGAAGGAATTCAACAAGCACCTGCATCAATCTGAATTGTAGCCTTCAGCTGTCCCATTTGTTGGCTGTCCGTCCCCTAAAATACAGGTTTGCCCCGCAATCCCGCCACACAGGACCTGACTCAGGGCAGCGTCGGACGGCACATCATGAACCTCGCCGTGCCCGGCATGCTGACAAACCTGATGACGTTCAGCACCACGCTCGTGGACATGATGTGGGTCGGCCGGATCAGCCCGGAAGCGATTGCGGCGATCACCACGCACCAGTACATCTGGTTCCTGTTCAGCATCCTCAACCAGATGATCGGCCAGGGCAGTGTCACGCTGATCGCCCGCAGCTACGGCAGCGGGGACAGGCGCCGTAGTGCCGAAGTGCTCGGAGAGACCTTCTTTTTCAAGCTGGTTGTGGCATTTATCGTGATGGGAATCGGCCTGCTGACGATGGCGCCTGCCTACCGGCTGTTTGGCATCACAGACGAAACCGTCTTCAAGTACGGCATGCAATACAGCGGAATCATGTTCCTGGCAACACCGCTGCTGTTCAGTACCTTCACCCTGAAAACCGGTTTCCGGGCTGTCGGCGCAGCTACCCAATTGTTCTGGGTCAGCGCAATGACAATGATGATCAACCTGGTGCTGGATCCCTTCCTGATCTTCGAGCGCATTGACTTCACAGTACCCCTCATCAATTACCACTTCCAATCAGCCGGCTTCGGCCTTGAAGTGGCAGGCGCCGCCTATGCCAGCGTGCTGGCCTTCGCGATCACCTTCGTGACGACGCTGTTCCTGTTCCTCACAGGGCGAACCTTCATCAAGCTCAGTGTCCGCGACCTGTTCAGCCCGAGCATGGATACTGCAAGGAAAATCCTGAAGATCGGCCTGCCTCCTGCTGCCGGCAACTCACTGGAGCACTTCTCCAATGTGCTGATCGGGTCCGCGGTGAATACCTACGGAACGACGGTCTACGCCGCGCAGGGTGTCAACAACATGCTGCAGCGTCTGATCCAGTTCAGCATCATGGGCTTTAGCTGGTCCACGATCACAATGGTTGGACAGAACCTCGGTGCTTCAGAGGTGCAGCGGGCGGAGAAAAGTGTCAACCGTAGTGCGGCGATCATTGCCGGAGTGCTGTTCCTCGTCGCGGTTCTCTTCTATTTCGCAGCTCCCAGCATTGCTGCGCTGTTCATGCCGGTACGGGATGACGCATCTCGCGAAACGGTGGAATGGATCATCCGGATCCTGCGAGTCAACTGCTTCCTGTACCTGCCGCTGGGGCTGAACCGTGTGTACCGTGCGGTGTTTGAGGGCAGCGGAGATACACGTCCCGTGTTCTGGTCCAGTGCAGCCACGACCTGGGGTCTGCAGATTCCGCTGATCTTGACCGGTGTCTACATAATGCGCATCGGCGAGCCCTACTTCATCTGGTGGATCATGGTGGCAGGCAATGCGGCAGCCGCTGTCATCCTGTACGCGATGTTCCGGCGTGGAGGCTGGAAGCACCACACGGTGTAGGTAGCCAGATGCAGGTCTGGCAATTTCGGATCGCAGCTGAGAAAAGAAAAGAGCCGGGAAATCCCGGCTCCTTTGTGATTCAGTTGTGTTGTCAGAATGAATTCCGACTTTCCAGCCTAGCCCTTGGCGACAGCGCCGCCGCTCTTGCGGATGATCTCGTCGGAAATGCTGCGCGGGACCTCGACATAGTTGTCAAACTCCATCGTGTAGGTCGCACGGCCCTGGGTCTTGTTGCGCAGGTCGGTGGAGAAGCCGAACATCTCAGCCATCGGTACCTTGGCACTGATGGTCTGGAAGCCCTCCTCACCGGTGTTGATGTCCTCAACCTGGCCACGACGGCCGTTGATGTCACCGTTCACGTTACCGGCGTACTCCTCAGGAGTCGTGATCACGACCTTCATGGCGGGCTCAAGGATGACCGGCTGGCTCTTGCGCATGGCCTCCTTCATCGCGAGGCTGCCAGCGGCCTTGAATGCCATTTCGCTGGAGTCCACTTCGTGGAAGGATCCACCGGTCAGGTGCACCTCCACGCCGAGGACGGGGTAACCGGCGAGGATGCCGCCACGCAGCGCTTCCTCACAGCCCTTCTCAATGCTCGGAATGTACTGCTTCGGAATGTCACCACCGCTGATCTCATTGATGAACATGAAGGTCTTGCCCTCGCTGTGCTCCATGTCCAGCGGGTTGACATTGATGATTGCATGGCCGTACTGGCCCTTACCACCGGTCTGCTTGGCGAGCTTGCCATGCACCTGGTCAGCGTTGCCACGGATGGTCTCACGGTAGGCGACCTGCGGCTTGCCGACGTTGGCTTCGACCTTGTACTCACGCATCAGGCGGTCAACGATGATCTCAAGGTGCAGCTCACCCATACCGGAGATGATCACCTGGCCGGTCTCCTCGTTGTAGCTGTAGCGGAAGGTCGGATCCTCCTCGGCCAGCTTGAGCAGTCCGTCGGTCATCTTCTCGTTGTCCTGCTTGGTCTTGGGCTCGATGGCAACGTCCATCACCGTCTCGGGGATGTGGATGGACTCAAGCAGGATCTGGCTGTCCTTGAAGGTCAGCGTGTCGCCGGTGGTGGCTGTCTTGAGGCCGATCACGGCCACAATGTCGCCAGCCTGGCAGGAATCGATTTCCTCACGGGAGTTGGCATGCATGCGGATCAGGCGGCTGACTCGCTCGCCCTTGCCCTTGCCGACGTTGTAGATCGAGTCGCCCTTGCTGAGCTTGCCGGAGTAGATGCGGCAATAGGTCAGGCGGCCGACGTGGGGGTCTGTTGCAATCTTGAATGCGAGTGCGCTGAAGGGAGCGTTGACATCGCTCGGACGGACGTCCTCCTCCTCTGTGCCGGGAATGGTGCCCTTGATGGCGGGCACGTCGACCGGGCTCGGCATGTAGCGGGTAACGGCATCCAGCAGGTTCTGCACGCCCTTGTTCTTGAAGGCGGTGCCGCAGAACACGGGGATCAGGCCGTCGTTGACAACGGCGCGGCGCAGGGCGGCCTTCAGCTCGTCCTCACTGATGTGCTCCTCGTCTTCGAGGTACTTCTCCATCAGCTCGTCGTCAGTTTCGACGATGGCCTCGATCAGCTCATGGCGCATGAGCTTGTACTGGTCCATGTACTCTTCGGGGACTTCCTTGATCACGGGATCAAGGCCGGTGGACTCGTCGTAGAAGTAAGCCTGGCCCTCAAGCAGGTTGATCACGCCCTGGAAGCCACCCTCAGCACCGATCGGGAGCTGGGCGGCCACGGCGCGGGCCATCAGGCGGCTGCGCATCTTGCTGATCACGTTGTAGAAGTCAGCGCCGGTGCGGTCCATCTTGTTGACGAAGGCGATGCGCGGCACGCGGTAACGGTTGGCTTGGCGCCAGACAGTCTCTGACTGGGGCTGGACGGCACCGACGGCGCACAGGACGAAGACCAGGCCATCAAGCACGCGCAGGGAACGCTCGACTTCAATCGTGAAGTCGACGTGGCCAGGGGTGTCGATGATGTTGATGGTCTTGCCATCCCATTCGCAGGTGGTGGCAGCAGAGGTGATGGTGATACCACGCTCCTTCTCCTGCTCCATCCAGTCCATGGTGGCGCTGCCCTCATGCACCTCGCCGACCTTGTGTGAACGGCCTGTGTAGAACAGGATGCGTTCAGTCAGCGTGGTCTTGCCCGCGTCAATATGCGCGGCAATGCCGATATTTCTAATCTTGCTCAGGTCCGACATGGATTGTTCCTCGGAGAGATATCCAGAGTCTAATTTATACCGAAATTCCTACAGGTTAATCTGTGCTGCTGGTGTGTTTTGCGGATTTACCACTTGAAGCTGGCGAAAGCCTTGTTCGACTCAGCCATCTTGTGGGTGTCATCACGCTTCTTCACGCTGGCACCGGTGCCGTTGGCGGCATCGATCAGCTCAGCGGCAAGCTTCTGGGCAAAGCCCTTGCCACTGCGGGAGCGGGCAGCTGTGATCATCCAGCGCATGCCGAGGGCGTAACGCTCCTCAGGACGCACTTCAACGGGGACCTGGTAGGTTGAACCACCGACGCGACGGCTCTTGGTCTTGATGGTCGGCAGGACGTTTTGCATGGCCTTCTCAAAGATCTTGATAGGCTCCTGCTTGGTACGCTGTTCCACAAGCATCAGTGCAGAATAGAACAGCTTCTGCGCGGTGCTCTTCTTGCCACAGCGCATGATGTTGTTGATAAACTTGCTAACAAGAGTTGAGTTGTAAACCGGATCCGGCTCCGGGGTACGCTTAATAACCTTACGGCTGTCACGGGGCATTTCTTCTCAACTCCTACTTGGGCTTCTTGGTGCCGTACTTACTGCGGCCCTGGCGGCGGTCAGCCGTACCTGCGGCATCAAGCGTACCGCGAACGATGTGGTAGCGCACACCCGGAAGATCCGGAACACGTCCACCACGGATGAGGACCACACTGTGCTCGGCCAGGTTGTGGCCGATACCGGGAATGTATGCCGTGACTTCATAACCACTGGTCAGCTTCACACGGGCCACCTTACGCAGGGCCGAGTTCGGCTTCTTCGGCGTGACGGTCCACACACGGGTGCACACGCCACGGCGCTGCGGACAGGCCTTGAGCGCAGGGCTCTTGCTCTTCTTCTTGATGACCTTGCGGCCATTGCGAACCAGCTGATTAATCGTCGGCATAAATTGAAATCCTCGGATGCGCAAACGCGCAACTGCACGCGCTGCGATAACAGACCGCAGACTTTAGCACAATTCAGGGCTTACTGCAAGATTCATGCGGGCAAACAGGGGGGATTTTGGGATAGATCAATGGAAACTGACCTTGTTGCGCTCATACTCGGGATAGCTGACGCGCTGGTGCCGCTGGGCGGACATAAGGGCCACGAAAATCTCGCGAATCTTCTCTAGATCGCCAAGGGTCAGGCCGCTGTCCACGAGCTGCTTTTCCTCAATCTTCTGAGTGATTACGCTGTTGATGATCGCGGTCACTTCCTCAATCTCATGAGTTCCGCGCGCGCGGATCACTGCCTCTGTCACATCGGCAAGCATCAGTACCCCAGACTCACGGCTCTGGGGCACAGGACCGTCATACCTGAACTTGCGCTCATCCGGCTCGGGGAATTTCTCCGGGTCCTGTTCATGGGCCTTCTGCGCCTTGTCATAAAAGTAGCGAATCAGGTAGGTACCATGATGCTCGCGGATGAAGGGCAGCAGGCGGCCTGGCAGGCGGGCATCCTCGGCAAGGGCCAGGCCGTCCGTGACATGGTCCTTGATGATACGGGCACTTGTTTCTGCAGGCAGGCCCTCATGCGGGTTCTTGGTCAGGTCAGTGATGTTCTCCGCAAAGAATCCGCTGCGCTTTGTCTTGCCGATGTCGTGGTAGAGGGCACCGACCTTGGCCAGCAGGTCATCTGCTCCGATAGCCTTGCAGGCTTCCTCTGTCAGTTCGGCAACCATCTGGCTGTGCATCCAGGTTCCGGGAGCTTCATGCTTGAGGCGTTTAAGCAGCTCATTTTCCTGGTTGGCCAGCTCGAACAGCTTGGTTGGAGTCACCTGAGAGTTGAACAGCTCAACCAGCGGCAGCAGGCCAAAGGCGAAGAATGCCGCCAGCACGCCGGACAGGAAAGCAATTGGATAAATTGGCCACTGCTGTGTCTCCACCGTGATGGCAATCACCAGCAAAGCGAGCAGGGCGTTCAGTATGCCAAGCAGGAAGGCAAAGGCCACCTGTGTCTGGCGCTTGCAGTCAGCGGACAGCACAACGGACGGCAGGATGCTGCCACATAATGTGTAAAGCAGCAGGTTGCCCTCGAAGTTCAGGCCCATGCTGAGCAATGCCGCCATCACTATCCCGAGGTACACCGAAAGGTGATTGTCAAATGCCATCACGATCACCGCCGCCAGCGCACTGGCAGCAAAGGTCACGCCGTAATAGAAGTAGTTGAACGGCAGCCGGCCGATCACCAGGCCGATCAGCAGGAAGATCACGAACAGTCCGGCGATCTGGATCAATACACTCGTGTCAGCGTAGATCTGCATGTTCTGCCGGCTGAGGTAGGCATGCCAGATCAGCAGGCCGATCAGCAGGAACAGTCCGATGCCGGCAAGGGTCCGCAGGCGCTGTTCAACCAGGTGGGACTTGATCGTGTCAAGCTGGTCCTTGATATCCTGCGTGACAACCTGTCCCTCGGCCACGATCACACTGCCCTTGTGGATGGTCTTCATTGCCATTTCCCGGTCTTCCGTACTGAGTGGCTCGCGCTCATACGGCAGGAAATTGGCCCTCAGGAAGTAGTTGTAGACCTCCTGCGGTGAGGTGCCGATCATTGAACTGACCACTCCCTGGGTCAGGGTGCGCAGCTTGGTCGGTGTGATCTCTTCCTTCATGCGGGTGTCGAGTAACTCGCGGGCAAACACCAGGTTCCCGTTGAGGGTCTCGCGCTCCTGGCTGAGCAGCAGCTCGACAACCTTTGGATCCGTGATTTCATACTTGCGCGCCAGGCTACTGATCTGCAGGTCGATGTTCGGCTGTGTTTCAGTGGTATCCGAACCTGCCGGCATGCCTTCCCCGGCACTGTCCGCGGGAGAGCCGCCATCCTCCCCTGCCCCCATGGTTTCAGGGTGGACAATGGAGTAAAGCTCCCACAGCTCCACGACGAAATTGTCGTATTTGGCGAGTACGTTCTCCCGCACTTCCGGATACATCGCGGAACCCTGCATGTCCCCCTGGATCTCGCCCAACAGCGTGGTATCGGTATAGCTGAATTCAAGTGGGGCGTAGATCGTATATGGCAGGACGCTGCCGACCAGCACTGGTTTCGGGAACACGATCAGGTGCAGGTACATGATGCCCATCACGAACAGGTAGAACAGGGCTGCGACCACAAGTCGATGGGCGATGGTGGTACCACCGATCACCTCATTGCGTATCCAGCTGCCCAGTTTGTTCTTTATCGCCATCAGTCACCGACCCGGTCAGGCGGTGCGTCTCGCTGTTCATCCTGGTCATATGCCTCGACGATGCGCTGCACTATCGGATGGCGGACGACATCCTGCTTGTTCAATTCGCAGATACCGATTCCTGGACCGGATTGTTTCAGGATGCGCAGTGCGTGCCTGAAACCGCTGCGATTGACGTTCTCAAGGTCTGTCTGGGTTATATCACCAGTCACCACGATCCGGCTGCCCCGGCCCATGCGTGTCAGGAACATCTTCATCTGGCTGTAGGTGGTGTTCTGTGCCTCATCGAGAATGATGTAGCTGTTGTTGAGCGAACGGCCACGCATGAATGCCAACGGTGCGATTTCTATGATGTTGCGGTCCATCATGCGCTTGACGCGCTCAAACCTCAGTAAGTCATTCAGGGCATCAAACAGCGGAATCAGGTAGGGGTTGACTTTGTCCACCAGAGATCCGGGCAGGAAGCCGAGCTTCTCACCTGCTTCTACCGCCGGCCGGGTCAGCACGATGCGCCTGACCTTCTTGCGCCTGTAGTGATCGATGGCTGAGGCGATGGCCAGGTATGTCTTGCCGGTACCGGCCGGACCATGGCAAAGCACTACTTCATTGTGCTCCAGGGCATCCAGGTAGGCGCGCTGGCCTTCTGTCTGGGGCCGGAATTCCGGCAGGTGCTGGAGGAAATTGCCGTCAACCGGCACTTCATCCGCAAAGTCCTCAATCTCGTCGTTGGATAGTTCGTGGTTGCCGGTTCTCAGGCTCTTCAGCATCTTGCGCAGGGTACGTTTGGCTGCCGTAACGTCACTGCCATTGCCGGCAATGAAGACATCCAGGCCCTTGGCGTAGATCTTTACATTGAACCTTCCGGTTATGGTTCGGAGATTACTGTCGAAATCCCCGAAGATTTCCTGCATCTCATCCTGAGATCTCAGTTGTATGGACTCGGTGGTTAAAATGGCCGACCTCGACTCATGAAATAGTCAGCTAATTTTACCACCGAGTCCCGATTCACAATCGATTATGCTCCACCGTAGACAGCTTCCACACTGGCCTGAGAGGTGTCAAGGTCCTGGCTGGTGCCATCTGCCCAGACTATTCGCAGGCTCTTCACGCTATCCCCATCAGGAATGCTGAATGACACGGGCTGCACCGCACTGCTGAGGTAACCCTGCCCCGCCTGGATCCACTCGGTGAGTTTTCCGCCATTGGCCAGTTCGAGCTCCACGCGCGAGCCAACTCCGGCCGGATTGGTGACCGGGCCTTTCACACTGACCAGCTGGAAACCATGTGCAAACACAGTGTTTGCAACTGCGGGCTTGCCGTTGGTTCCAGAAATCAGGATGCTGCCATGTCCGTCCCTGCGAGTAATCGGAAGTGCACCGCGGCCTTCACCATAGGAAAAGATTCCGGATTCATGCGGTTCAATCGTCCGGAACGATCCATCTGCATTGCGCAGGACGACGGTACCGTAACCATTGATCCAGCGCGAAGTCTCAGGCTGGCAGGCATAGAAGTTGTCATTGAGGAACAGGTCCAGCTGGCCATCACCATCAAAGTCCTCTGCCACGATCCCGAACACCGGTGACAACTGTGCCATGTTGGGCAGGTGTTCACTGCGGAAGTGCAAGCCTCCGTCATTCCAGAAGATGCTTGTGTACAGCTCTTCCGCTTCAAAGCGTTCCTTGACGTTCTCCAGCGGGCCGTAAATATCGGTGAAGTTGGCATGTGCGAACTCATCCCAGGTCGGGAACTTCTGCGGGATGGTGTTGATCGCGTAACCGGAGCAGCTGCGGCCACGGCCAGGCAGTGCTGTGCCATCACCGCCGAACTTGACTTCGACTATGTCACGGGTGCCGTTGTTGTCGAAGTCCTGCGCGGCGATAGTCATCGGTGCTTCTGTCGTTGCCTTGTACTTATTGTTCTTGCCCCAGTTTCCGCCAATGATGTCCGGATCGCCATCATTGTCCATGTCAGCGATCGTGAAGCTGGCCCACATGCCACTTGGGGAGATTGCCACCGGCTCAGCGAACGCCTCACCGGTATTGCGCATCACGCTGATGTTGCCGAAATCTTCGCAGGTGATGATATCCTGCATGCCGTCGCCGTCGATATCACAAAACTGGGCATCACTGAAGCGTCCGCTCATGCCGCGGCCAGCGGTCCATTGTGCGGTGGCATCAGAGAAGTTGCCACTGCCGTCATTGGCAAGGATCAGCGCAGGAGCACTTGAAAGGAAGCTGAACGGAACCTGGCGGGCACAGATCAGCAGGTCAAGGTCATTGTCACCGTCGATGTCGGCTGCGGCGGCGGCACCACTGCTGAAGCTTGTGCCGGGCAGCTTGATTTCCTGCATGCCTGACTCCAGGTTGAGGAACAGGCGGTCCTGCAGCAGGTTCGGGTCGCTGGTCTCGTTGCCGCCACTTGTGATCAGCAGGTCGGTGCGTCCATCCCCATTGGCCTCAAAGGCGAGCACCGCCATCGCTTCGCTGCCGACGGGCATCAGGTCGTTGAAGGCCGGGCTGCTGACGAAGTTGCCATCGTCCCGTCCATTGAACAGGGCCCCGGGTGACTGTGTGCTGCCCGCGAAGTAGACATCGGTGTTGCCATCCAGGTTGAAGTCAGCCATCGCTGCACCACCGCCCAGGGTACTGCGCAGCAGCGGCAGCAGCGGTTCGAGCTGGTATTCCTTGTCGCCGGTATAAACCTCGCTGCGCAGGTAGTTAAGCGACTCACGCTCGAACATCGGCTGGCTGTTATCCGCTTCAGGGGCGGTCGCATTGTGGCGGTTGATCACGTAGTGCATGCCCCCCGCCAGGTTCATTTCAGTCTGCACCTGACCGTCAGGCCAGATGATCTCGAGCTTGTCGACCTGCTTGGCCTCACCGATGCTCATGTAGGCCCGGCTGCTCTCTCCGCTGCCGTATCCGCGGCAGAGGATCACATGCTGGGTATATTCCTTGTCACCGCACCACGCATGCAGCTTAGCACCGACGGCCTGCGGGTTCTTGCCGTCCTGGCGCAGGTCGAAGCTGACGTTGCTGCCCTTGAGGGTCAGGTCGTTGCGCATCACGGCCGGGGCTTCGCCTGTGTTGTTGACAATGATGTCAAGGTCTCCGTCGTTGTCAAAGTCCTGGATCACGGCGCCGACGCCGATCGTCTCATCAGTGATGCCCCATTCATCCGAGGTGCGCTTGTACTTCAGTGGCTCCTCCGCGGTGAACATCACATCCACCTTCTCAAGCTTGGGGTGCTGCAGGATCCAGTTGTCAATCTCATCCTGGCTGGCACCGCTGCGTGACATGCGGTCCATCTCGGACAGCATGTCCCAGTCAGCGCTGATGCTCTGGATGTAGCCGTTGGTGGCGAACAGCTCAGGAATGCCGTCATTGTTGAAGTCATTGATGCGGCAGGACCAGGTCCACTCGGTTGCCTTGGTGCCGGTGTACTCAGCGATCTCCGACATCCAGCCGCCACCGCGGTTGAGGTACATCGAGTTCTGCATCATCTGGTGCGGCTGGTAGTAGATCAGGTAGTCCCGGAACAGGTACATGTCTCCGGAAGCCTTCTTCGACTCAACATAGCCATTGGGGGCCATGTCACCAACCCACACATCCATCAGTCCGTCACCATTCAGGTCGCCGGCATCGGATCCCATGCTGTAGAAGCTGGTGCGGCGCAGCATGTCGCGGGAGTGATCTGTGAAGGTGCCGTCGCCATTGTTGATGTAGTACCTGTCCGGAGTCTCGAAGTCTCCGGATACGAACAGGTCGGTGAATCCGTCCTCGTTGTAATCACAGGCCAGGGCCTGCAGGCTCTCCGTTACATCCCGCACACCGGCTGCTTCCGTGTTGTCCGTGAAGTGCCCGGTGCCGTCGTTGATCAGCAGGTAGTCATACTCCGGACGCATGTGCGGCTTGCCGATCTCGTCCAGGTAGTAGATCTTCTCGTACTCAGGAGTCAGCACGGGACGGCCATCAGGTCCGTCCATCACCTCAAAGCCTTCCCGCTGCTCAGCCGTCATGAAGTCCGGCGCGCGGAAGTCACGGTTGTTGCAGATGTACATGTCGAGATCGCCATCGTTCTCAACGTCGAAGATGGCAGCACTGATGGTGCTCTTACCCAACACTGCATTGCGGGCCACACCTTCCTCGGTGAACTTGCCGCTGCCATCATTCATGAAGAGCTTGTTGCCATTGGCTCGGACCGCGACCCACAGGTCCTGGTCACCGTCTCCGTCGACATCAAAGAAGATGGCTCCGGAACTGACAACGCCTTCCACGGAAATGCCATCACCGCTTTCAGCCGTCACGTCGGTGAACCTGAATCCACCATCATTGCGGTACAGCGCATTGCCGTTCTCGATACCCAGGATGTAGAAGTCGATGTCTCCATCGTTATCGTAGTCAGCACTGGCTATGCCAGCCTGGGTATAGATGTCCGACAGCAGTGCAGCACGTGAATCAGCCTTGTTCACGAAATCAATGCCGCTCTGGTCCGCGGTAAGGAAAGTGAACTTGCCGGTGCTCTGGGACTCAGGGGCCGAATACGCTGTTGCGGTAATGTGGCTACCCAGGTCAGTCGGGTTACCGGTAGCGGCAGGCTGGCCCTGCTTGCCGCTATCCGTGCAGGACTGGCAGGCCAGCACGGAAATCAGGATGAACGAAAGTATGAGCGAATATCTCATTGTCTGCGTAACTCCATCAAGCTTCAGCCGGTCCGCTTGCAATGGAAGAAAAGGAGGGAATGGAAGCGGCCCGTTAACTTACATTCTACTGAAAAGTAGCGCTCTTGAACACAAACCGGCTGCTTTTTGAATAATCAATTTGCTACCGATTTTAAGATATCAATAGCACTAGTGAACATTTGCAGCTCATCTGGTAGCACCACGCAAATTATGCTATACTTTGCCTCCCCCAAATCCGCGGGAGCAATCCCCGGCATACGGAGCAGGCAGGAGTAGTTCAGTGGTAGAACACCACCTTGCCAAGGTGGGGGTCGCGGGTTCGAATCCCGTCTCCTGCTCCATTTCCCACATCCCGTGCGCGCTTGCGTGCAACCAGCTTCTCCGATGGTAGAATCTTCGGCCTTAGATCTATCCAATTCCCGGTGGTTTCAATGTCTGACGCTACGCTGATTTCCCGTGAGAACAACATCGCGCACATCCAGGTGCTCATCAGTGCCGAGGATGTCGGCCGTCACTACAGGTCCTTCTACAAGGACATGGCCAAGCGCTTCAACATTCCCGGCTTCCGCAAGGGCAAGGTACCCTCGAACGTGCTGCGCCAGAAGATCGGCAAGGAAACGGTGGATGAGAATGTGGGCAGCATGCTGAAGGACTTCGCTATCCAGGTCGGGCTGCGCAAGCTCAACCTGATCCCGCGTGCCGGAACCCCGCAGTGGCACAGCGAACCTGAAATCAATGAGGACATCGAGCTCAACTATGAAGTGAGCCTGCCCGTCCTACCGGAAGTGAAGCTGCCTGACTTCAGCAAGTTTGAGATCACCGTACCAAAGCTGAATGTGAATGACGCAATGAAGGACCGCTACCGCGAACGCCTTTCCGAGCGCTTCACTGAGTGGGAAGAAGCCGATAAGGCATCCGAGATCGGCGGAGGGATCCTGTTCAACTTCACGTCCACCAACGCGGAGTCAGGAGACGAAACCCCTTTCAAGCACAATGAAATGCGTTATGTGATCGGGCGCGAAGGTAACCTGCCGGGCTGGGACACAGAGCTGACCGGCTTGAAGGCGGGCGAGGAAAAGACCTTTGAATATGACATGCCGGAGAACTTCGCTGACTTGCGTGTGGCTGGCAAGAAGCTCAACATCAAGGTCAATGTCGACAAGGTGTTTGACCTGAACGAACCTGAGTTCACCGAAGAGTTCGTGACAGACAAGCTGCGCATGGAATCTCTTGAGAAGTTCAACGAGTTCGTCACCGAGAGCCTCAACCAGGAGACTGATATCCAGTTCGAGCAGAACAAGCAGGACCTGGTCATGCAGAAAGTGCTGGCTGAAATGGAGACCGACATCTCCGATGACATGATCAACGATGAGATAGACGGTCTGGTGCAGGAGAATGAGCAGACCCTGCGCCGCTATGGCTCCAGCCTGGACGAGTACCTCAAAGAGAAGGGCCAGGACCTGAAGGAGTTCCGCGAGTCCCTTGCCGACACCGCCGAGCGCAAGATCAAGCTCTTCCTCGCCGTGCGTGAAGTCGCCGCAGAAAACAACATTCAGGTCACCAACCAGGACATGCAGAACTTTGCCCTGCGACTGATGCGTGAACAGGGCCTCGAAGTCGAGCAGATCCAGCAGCTTCTGAACAACCGCGACTGGGTGAACCAGGCCCATTACCAGATCACCAGCGAAAAGGCGGTCCGCTTCATGGCGGACCAGGTCGTGGTGGACGTCGACGAGAAGGAATACGACGAGGCTGAGGCTTCAGCCGAGTAACGGAGCCACCCTGAAACCGGAGGAAGGCGATGAACTATCTGCTTTGCATGTTGTTCCTGATGCTTGCAGTGAGCACTGCTCGCGCTGAGGACGATGTGCTGGCCAGCCTGCCCGGCTGGAAATTCGAGCAGGCCATGGCCCTTAAGGAGGTCCCGGAGCCAAGTGGCCTCTGCTATTACCCTGTACATGACAGTTTGTTCATCGTTGATGATGGGGCAGCTGACCGAAAGCCCGCCGTCTATGAAATCTCGCTGACTGGTGAAGTGCTGCAGAAGCTTGAAATCGGTTATGACCTTGAAGGAGTCTGCTACTGCTCTGCAGACGGACTGGTATATGTTGCCGACGAAAATGAGGAGCGCATCTACAGCATCAATCCCGATGAGCTGTCGCTGGTGGAGACATATCGAATCAGCCGCATGCTGGATGGGAAGGAAGTGCTCGAGGCAGGAGGCAATGGTTTCGAGGGAATTGAATACATTTCTGCCGGTAATGGGGACTGGAGTGACTGTTTCATCCTGCTGAACCAGGATGATCCGCATTCCCTGCTGGCGGTCCGCCGTGCAGAGATGGTGCCTGAGTCCAATGGCGAGACCGCTGCTCTTGCGCGTTGGGACATCGCAAGAATCAATGCAGGCTCGCTGCACTTTGATGATGCAAACAACCAGCTATGGGTAGTGCACTCATGGATGAATGTGATGGAGATCTGGGACATCGGAAGCATGGAAGTCCTTGCATGGGAAGTTGTCCCCGGAGCAGCCCAGGAAGCGGTGGCCATTGATGGCGTTGGCCGCTTGTGGATCGGCAGCGATAGCGGAGGCATCGCGAGCTACACAGCTGTGGACTGAGCTCCGCCCTGCCCGCTCCCCAACCGATATAATCGCTGCGTGATTGACCTCCTGATCAAGCCGGCTGGCTGCCTGATAAGCATGGCCGGCGCATCCGACAGCCCCAGACGTGCGGCCCAGATGGCTGAACTCGGAATGCTGCGCGATGCTGCGGTCGGCATCAACTCAGAAAGTGGCCTGATCGAATATGTCGGTCCGGCGTCTGCTGTTCCGGCAATGCAGCTCCACCCGGATTGTGAGGTTTTTAATGCACGCGGGCGGGTTGTGATGCCGGGCTTTGTTGACAGCCATACGCATCTGGTCTTCGGTGGCGACCGTGCTGATGAGTTCTACAAGCGTGCTGCCGGAGTATCCTATGCGGAGATTGCGAGCCAGGGTGGTGGTATCCGCAAGACCATGGAAGCCACGCGTGCAGCCTCTTCAAAGGAACTGTTCGAGTCAGCTTGGCAACGCTACCTGCGCCTGCTGGAGAACGGTACAACGGCCGTGGAGTGCAAGAGCGGATATGGCTTGAGTGCAGAGAGCGAAAGACTCTGCATGCAGGTCATCCGTGATCTTTCCCGCAAGACCCCCGGCGTGTTCATGCGGACCTACATGGGTGCGCACCTGATTCCGCCGGACTTTGCCGAGCGCAGGATGGAGTACGTGGAGCAGGTGGCAGGTGAACTGGCATACTTCCACGGAAAGGACCTGTGTGATTTCTATGACATCTTCGTGGATCCACTGGCCTTCAGCCAGCAGGAAGCGCAGGTGATAGTAGACAGGGGACGCGAGATCGGCATGAAGCTCAGGCTGCACGCCGATGAGTTCGGCGATGACGGCACTGCAGCCTGGGCAGTTGCCAACAAAGCGATTTCCGCTGACCACCTTGGTGGCATCGGAGATGCGGGAATCACGGCACTCGCTGGCAGCGATACGATAGCGACACTGCTACCGGGAACTATGTTCTTCAGTGGGCATGGTGAGTACGCACCTGCGCGGAAGATGATTGATTCAGGCTGCGCGGTTGCACTTGCCACTGACCTGAACCCCGGCAGCAGCCTGATGTACAGCCTGCCATTGGTGATGACACTTGCCGTGCTGGAAATGAAGATGACGGCGGCTGAATGCCTGAATGCGGTGACTATCAACGCCGCCCACGCACTTGGCCTGGCAAAGCAGATCGGGAGTCTCGAAGTCGGCAAGCAGGCTGACATCCTGATCCTCGACTGTGAGACACCCGAAGAGATTGCCTATCAGGTGGGCACAAACCTGGTAAGTGATGTGATCGTGAATGGTGAACTGATAAAGCGTCACGGTGTGATGCTCTTCTGACAACGGGGAAATCGAATACTGGAGATGGGAATGACTGAAGTGGTGCTCCGCGGCAGGAGCCTGACAATTGAGGACGTGGTGTCTGTTGCGAGGCATGGTGCTTCACTCAGCATCGGCTTAGAAGTTGAGGATGCCATCAATCGCGCTCGTGAACTGGTGGAGAAGATGGTGCGTGACAACGTACCGGTCTATGGCGTGACAACCGGCATCGGCGAATTCGCAAGGGTGCGGATCGACCCCGAGGACTGCGAGGAACTGCAGCGCCGCATCATCCGCAGCCACTGTGCGAGCACAGGTGATGTCCAGCCGGCGGAGGTTGTCAAGGCGGCGATGCTGCTGCGGGCCCATACCCTGACGCGTGGACATAGCGGAGTGCGCCGGAAAGTGATTGACACCTACGTAGAGATGGTCAACCGAGGTGTCATTCCGGTGGTCTATGAAAAGGGCAGCGTCGGCTGCAGCGGAGACCTGTCCCCGCTCAGCATGCTGGCGCTCGCCATCATCGGTGAGGGTGAGGCCTTCTATGAGGGTGAGCGGATGCACAGCGCAGAGGCCATGAAGCGTGCCGGGCTGGATGTGATCAACCCCAGTTATAAGGAAGGACTGGGAATGATCAACGGCACCCAGATGATGGCCGGCGAGGCCTGCCTGCAGCTGGTGGACACGATCAAACTCTACAAGCATGCCCTGCTGGCCTTTGCGATGGCCCTCGATGCCCTCCGCGCGGTGCAGCTGCCATATGACCCACGCGTGCATGCGATCCGTCCCTACCATGGCGCACAGGCCACAGCTCGTGCGCTGCGCCAGCTGTGGGATGGCAGCGGCATCATTGCCAATGGCACAGGCAAGGTGCAGGACGGGTACTCGATGCGCTGCACCCCACAGGTGATGGGGGCCAGCATCGACACCTTCCACCATGTGCGCAGCCAGGTCGAGACGGAGATCAATTCCGTGATCGACAACCCGCTGTTCTTCCCGGATGACGACGCCTACCTTGCCGCCGGCAACTTCCACGGACAGCCGCTCGCGATGGCGATGGACTTCCTCGCGATTGCCACAGCCGAGGTTGCCAGCCTGTCCGAGCGGCATACCAACCGCCTGCTGAACCCTGCCCTGTCCAACGGCCTGCCTGACTTCCTCGTCGAGGGCAAGGGCCTCAACAGCGGCCTGATGGTGGCGCAGTACACCCAGGCTGCACTGTGCAGTGAGAACCGGATCTACAGCCACCCGGCTGTCGTTGACAACGTCAGTGTCAGTGCGGACCAGGAAGACCATGTGAACATGGGCCCTGTTGCGATCCGCAAGTACAAGGAAATGCTGAAGAACACGCAGACTGTGATTGCGATCGAGATGCTGTGTGCGGCCCAGGCGATGGATTTCCGCAGACCCGACGTGCCGGGCAAGGGAACGGGGCCGGCCTTCGAGGAGATCCGCAAACATATTCCATTCATGGCAGATGACCGGCCGCTGCAGGTAGACATCCTGAAGATGAATGAGCTTCTGGACAGTGGCGAGGTTCTGGCGGCAGCTGAAGCGGCAGCCGGCGAGATCATGCTGTGAGCCGCAAGACCCGCAGTGGGGAGAAGGCCCGCACCGGTGTCTTGGTGACAGGCGCCAGCAGCGGGATCGGCAAAGCAATCGCCTTCGAGTTCGCGGCACGGGAGCATGATGTTTTCCTTGTCGCCAGGAATGAGCAGCGACTGGCGGAACTGGCCCAGCGCTGCCGCGCGGAGCATTCCGTCAACGCAGCATACCTGGTCTGTGACCTGTCGAAGCCCGATGCTGCCGACACTGTGCATAACTGGATCCGCAAGCAGGGCTTCAGTGTTGATGTCCTAGTCAACAACGCGGGCTTCGATATCTTCGGTCCGGTAAGCGAAACTGATGCAAAGCAGGAAAGCGAACTGCTGGCGGTGAACATCCATACGCTGACAATGCTGACCAAGAAGTTCCTGCCACGCATGATCAAACGCGGCCGAGGCCGCGTGCTCAATATAGGCAGTACAGGCAGCCTGATCCCTACGCCGCTCAACGCAGTCTACTGTGCCAGCAAGGCCTATGTCCTCAGCTTCAGTGCCGCCCTGTCAGAGGAATGCCTGGGCACGGGTGTGACCGTCACTTGCGCCTGCCCCGGTGCAACGCGCTCACGCTTCCATGAGCGTGCCGGGATGGAACAGGTGGTGCTGATGAAGTACCCGGTGATGGAAGCTGAGGCCGTTGCCAGGGCCTGCGTGAATGCCTGCCTCGCCGGTCGAAGGATGCTGGTGGTCGGTACATTCAATAAGCTCAGCATGTATGCCATGTCGCTTATGCCACTGAGCTGGCGTGTGAAGCTGGCAAAGCAGTTCACCAAACAATAGTTGGCCGGGCAAAACGAAATCGAGTAAACATCAGTCTATACAGTACAACGATGCGGCCAGATTCATTAACGTGAACCGTGGAAACCCTTTACGGCGGCTGCATCGTTCCGTTGGCAAGCAAACTGGCTGGGTTGGCAGGACCTCTTTATCAGGTCTGGAAACCAAGCACCGCATCACGCAGCAGGATGGCAATGTCCTTCACGGGCTTGTGCTCGTGGCCTTCCGCGTTGGCAGCGTCACTCATCATCACGTTGCAGAACGGGCAGGCCACGGCTACCTGGTCCGCGCCCGTTGCCGTCAGCTGGTCATAGCGCCATTCATTGACACGTTCGCCGACCGTTTCCTCCATGAACATCCGGCCGCCGCCTGCTCCGCAGCAGAAGCCCTTGTCACGGTTGTACTGGGCCTCAACCAGCTGCACTCCGGGCAGGTTGGCAACCACGCTGCGTGGTTCGTCGTATACCTTGTTGTAACGCCCAAGGTAGCAGGAGTCATGGAACACGATCTTCTGATTGCCACTTGAATGCTGCGGCTTAAGCTTGCCTTGCTGCACGAGGCGGGTCAGCAGTTCGCTGTGGTGGATCACTTCCTCGAAGACCACTCCAACCTGTTCATACTCGACCTTAAGCGTGTTGAAGCAGTGTGGGCAGGTAGTGATCACACGCTTGACGCTGGCTTCCTTGAATTGCTCCGCATTCATTTCCATCAATGCATTGGCAAGGTATTCATGTCCCGCTCGCCTGGCCGGGTCGCCACTGCAGGCCTCTGAGCTGAGCACGGCAAAGCTCACACCGGCATGGTTCAGCAGCTGCACAAGTGCGCGGGCCGTTTCCTTGTTGCGGTCGTCAAAACTGGACAGGCAGCCGACGAAGTAGATCCACTCCGCATCAGGCTTGTCCTCCAGCATTGGCACATCCAGCCCCTCGGCCCATTCCATGCGAGTGTGCGCCGGCAGGCCCCAGGGGTTGCCCTGCCCTTCCAGTCCTTCAAATGCCCCCTGCAGTTCCTTCGGAAAGCGGCCTTCCTCCTCGAGCACGAGGTGGCGGCGCATCTCCACGATTGGAGTCACATGCTCTATGAACAGCGGGCAATGTTCGTCACAGGCTCCACAGGTGGTGCAGGCCCAGAGTGCTTCATCGGTGTGCACGTCGCCAACCAGGCGCTGGCCGCCAAGTTCCTCATCTGAAAGGCGCTCGACGACTGCAACCGCTGCACCACCCTCACCTTCGGCCCCATTCTCCTGCTTCCGGGCTGCAGCGAGTTTCAGCAGCAGGTCCGGCGTATGCGCGTACAGCATCTCGCGGGTGCCGATGATGATGTGCTTCGGGGACAGGCTCTTGCCGGTGCGGTTTGCCGGGCAGAAGTGGTCGCAGCGACCGCATTCCGTGCAGCTGTAGGTATCCAGCCAGTTGCCCCAATGGAGCTGCTGGATGTGGTGCACACCGAATTCCTCGATGTCGTCATCCTCAAAGTTGATCGCCGGAAGCTGGCCCTGCGGTTTCAAGTTGCGCAGGTAGACCGTGAAGAAGGACGTGATCACGTGGAAGTGCTTGCCAAGTGGCAGCAGGTTCAGGAAAAACAGCAGTGCCAGGCAGTGCAGCCACCAGTTAACGGTGACTGTCAAGGCTGCTGAACCGGCGGGGATCATTGAGGCCATCCCCGTTTCGATGAATGACATCTGGTGGGCCGCATGCTCTCCGGCTGAAACCGCAGCGGCATTCATCAGGATGTCCGTCACCATCAGGGTGCCGATCAGGCCGAGGATAAGCACAGCCTCACTGCTTTGCGTTAAGCGCTTCGGCTTGAGGACGAGGCGGCGGAAGGCCGCATAAATCACGGCCACCAGCACCAATACTTCGACAAGGTCGCGCAGGAAGAGATAGACCCCGCCAAGCATGTCTTCGCGACCGAGCAGCGGGATATGCAGGTCCGCATTGGGAAAGAATCCGGCAATTAGGAAATGCAGGGTGTTGAGCATCAGCACCATGAATCCCCAGAAGATCAGGAAGTGCATCAATCCTGCTGAGAAGTCCCCGCGCAACAGCCGGGCCTGGCCAAACACATTGACCAGTACGCCGAGTAGTCGCTTGCCGACGTCTCCACGGGCATCCGTGCTCTGCGCAGCCTTCAGCACCCCGATGCGTGCATTCATACTGCGGATGAAGAAGAACATCGCCGTGATGAACACGACGCTGTAGGCAATGATGTGTACAACGGGCATGTATCTGCTTCCTGACGGGCTTGCCGGCAACGTGGCGCGTCAGCGCACGATCCCTGCAGCCTGCGACTGATTATAGTTTGTTCAGTCGAAGACCGGTACCTTGTCCTCAGGGTTGCGGCTTAGCACGGCATTCACACCAATCCTTCGATGCTCAGTCTCCATCAGGCAGGCACACAGCTCAGCCTCAAGCTGGCCGATTTCCTCATAGTTCGCGAAGATCTGGTCCTCAGACTTGCGGCTCCACTCATCGACGAATTTTGCTACGGCCTTGACCGCCAGCGGAGCGAGCGGCTTACCAAGCTTGACCAAATCCTTCAGCGCTGATTTCGTGAGGGCCTTAAGTCCGTCCTTGTCGTCATCCTTGCGTAGGCGGCTGGCTTCCTTGGCCACCTTGTCATGCAGCTCGCGGTACTTCTCTGTATCCGTACGATCCGCAATTTCCTGCTGCAGTTCCTTCATCAGCTTCTCACGGGCCTTTTCGCCTTTCGCTCCGCCGGGGAACTCAGAATTTCGCTTCAGTTCCTTTTTCTTTGTTGCAAGCTCCAGGGCCGCCTCAAGCAACATCGGTTCAGCAGCAGCTACATGTGCCTGCCAGGCGGCATCCCAGTCATCCGTGGAAACCGCCTTGCGATCCGGCGCGTCGGGCGTCTCCACCACCTGCTGGACGATGCCGAACTTGAGCATGTCCTCCGCCCTAAGCGTATTGCCGGTCTGCCCCATCCATTTGGCCCGCTCAGGGCCGCACTTGAGCATGATATTGAGCACGCCGTTCCAGCCGGGAATGATGCCGAGCAGCACTTCCGAGAGCTGGATCAGGGTGTCCTTGTCACAGATTCCCCATTCGGCGAACAATGGCCACTCAACGCTGCCGCCGTAGCGGTCCCCGGTGAAGACGCCGATGGTCCGCATCCGGGGCCACAATGCCTTCACCCTGGTATCGAGGGACGTGCCACGAGACAAGTGCTTGTGGATTGCATCAACATCGCAATCACCCTTGAATTCAGTAATGTCCGCACCAGCGTGGATCACGTCATATGCGCCGGTGAATACACCGAACTCCAGTGTTGCATCCTGTTCCAGTACAGCGATCGCTTCTTCCATCTCAAGCATGCCATCGGTATCCACAGCATGCAGCTTTGCACGGTTGGGGTTCACGTAGCGCAGCACTGCCCCATGCTTGCCGTTATGCTCAACAGCACTGACGGTGACATATCCCTTGGCACCAGCGTACAGCTGCTCTCCAGCTCGTTCTGCCGACATCAACATCCTCCGATTGAATCGTGACACGCAGTCCGGGCCTGAAGATTATCACACTCCCGGAGGCAGGCCAGCGGGTTGTTATCATATGCCCGTGACCGGCAATGGTGACAAATCTGCAAGCAAACTCCGTGAATGGCAATCACGGATGAACTGGGCCAGTGAGGCGGAACGCAACGTCTTCCTGCTGGCCTGCATCTGTTGCATCCTCCTGCCACCGCTTGGCATAAGCTCACTGAGCATCCCGCTAAGCGGACTGCTGCTGCTGAGCCACCTGCTGCTGCTGTTGTATTGCGCCACAAACGTGCAGCGCAAGTATGCAATCGCATCAAACCTGCTTGTGATGATCTCACTCGCCAACTTCCTGCTGGCAAACTACTCTGGCCTGCGCCATGCGGATGTGCTGATATACGTATTCTGCGCGATGGCGTTCGTCAGCCTGCCTTTCTCGATAACTGGCTATGCCCGCAGTTCAAGGAAGGCAACAGAGCATGCTTCGCTGGTTCAGCAGGAGGATTTCCGCTGGATGCTGACGAGTGCCCCGCTGATGACCCGATGGAAATTCCATGAAAAATTACGCGAGGAGCAGGCACTGCCCTGAGGGCAGTCCAGCACAGGGCTTAAGCTACATGGCGGCGCTTCCTGCCAGAAAACACGCGCTATTTTCACGAATTATCCCGTATTTCATTGACACTACCCCGGCACTGAGATATCATTCCTGCCGCGGGGTGGAGCGGTTGGTAGCTCGTCGGGCTCATAACCCGAAGGTCGAGGGTTCAAATCCCTCCCCCGCAACCAAATCCCCACCTCTGACGATCCTCCCCTGTTGCCAGTTTCAGTTGCTGCCAATGCAATACAGCGACCCGTCTGAGCTACCGAAATAGACCCTGCCATCCTTGCCAACCAGTGGTGCACTGTCTACCAGCGCTCCTGTTGTGTAGGTCCACTTCCCGGTTCCGTTCGGATTCACTGCATGCAGCTTGAAGTCATCGCTGCCAACATAGATCGTGCCGCCTGAGTCAATTGCCGGCGAACTGTCAATGTCCCCGCCGGTGGTGTATGTCCATATTGCATTTCCAGTTACTGGATCTATGCAATGCAGTTTGTCGTCACCGCTGCCAATGTAAACCCTGCCATCAGCCCCGATCGCGGGTGAGCAGTTCTCGATGTAATCGGCGGTACTGTAGGTCCACTTCATCACACCGGCGGGACTGACAGCGTGCAGCTTGCCATCACTGCTGCCAACGTAGACCGTGTCATCAGGTGCAATCGCAGGACTGCTGCGTACCCAGCCCCCGGCATTGTACTTCCACTTCAGTGTGCCATCCGCATTGAGTGCGTTGAGCTGGTTGTCCTTACCGGATCCGAAATAGATGGTTCCATCAGCCGCAATTGCCGGGCTACTGCGCACTTCCTCGCCACAGGTGAAGGACCAGACCAGGTTGCCGTCCGGGTCGAGGCAGTAGAGCTTCTTGTCATTGCTTCCGAAATAGATCCGCCCGTCATCGCCAATCGCCGGGCTGGATCGTACGATTCCACTGGTGCTGAAAGTCCACTTCTGGTTGCCTGCACTGTCAACAGCGTGCAGCTTGAAGTCATGGCTGCCGAAGTACAGGCTGCCATCCGGGGCAATCGCCGCGGCGGTGTATATGTCTGCCCCTGCGCTGTATGTCCATTTCTCTGAACCATCAGGGTTGAGGGCAATGAACTTGCCAGCGTAGCTTCCGAAATAGACGGTTCCATCCGCAGCCATCACGGGGTTGCAACGGATCCAGCTGCCGGTCGAATATGACCATGCAAGTGAGCTACCTGCTGGTCCGGCTACTGTTGCCCGTGAATTTGCCCGGTTGTCCAGCCCAAAGCGCCACCAGTCACTGCGGTTGTCTGCAAAGCCCGTTGCCGGAGTGCTGTGGAGACTTGTCCCGGCCGAATTGCCGGCCCGCACCGTGTATTGATGTCCGGACAAGTCCGGAACCGCGTTGTCATCGTAGTGATCAACCTTGCCGACAGTGGCAATCTCGACTGGATTCCCATCCCGGTAGACGAAGTACTGTTCTGCCGCCGGGTCCAGTTCCCAGCTGACCCTGACACTGTCACGCTGAGTACCCTGAGAAGCAATCACACCGACTGGAACTCCTGGCGGCAGCAGCTTGAGGCTGCCTGATTCCGGGCCGGTCTTCATGCTTTCTCCAAGTCCAGTGAAGGCGCTGACCCAGTACTGGTGCTCATTGAAGTCTTGCAGTGACTCGTCTTCATAGCTATCAACGTCTCCCAGGGTGGCAATCAGGTTGCTCTCTTCATCCCTGTAGATCATGTATCCATCTGCATAGTCTGCCTTTGTCCAGCTGACACTGACCACAAGGGTGTCAGCCGCATCGCTGGCAGACAATCCAGTCGGTGCTGGCGGAATGATCCCTGACCTGCCGGTTACCTCGATGCTGGCCTCGCCTTCCCCAGCGGGATTGACTGCACTCACAACGTAGTTGTGGTCATTGGGCAAGGGATCAGTCGCATCCGTATAAGAAGTAACAGGTATCTCAGCAATCGGTGTTGCATTACCATCACGATAGATCCTGTAGCTTGTTGCATTGCTGACAGCTTCCCAGTTGATTTCAATTGCTGATTCCACGGTTCCGAGACTGGCAACTGGGTTCAGTGGCTTGCCCGGTAATGGCATGCTGAAGCCGCTCGCACTGTCGCTGAAAGCGCTGAGTCCTTCTTTGATGACTGCGGCTACACGATATGTCCTGGTCTGGCCAGGCTGTACATCCTCGTCTAGGTAACTGGTACCTATTGATGTCTCTGCAAGGAATTCAAAGACTGACTGGCTGAGGTGCCTTCTTTCAATGCGGTAGGCAGTTGCCTCTTCCAGGGGATCCCATGAAAGGCTGATCGCCCCAGCCAACTCACCCTGGCTGGCCTGCAGGTTCTGTGGTCGCAGTGCGGAAGTGAACACAACTTCATTCGAAGGCTGGCTAAGGCTGCCATCCGCCTTATCTCTGGCAACGACCCGTAATGCATCGCCATCCTTAAGCCCGTTTACCTCGAGAGAAAAAATCAGCCTGCCCGTTTCCTGCTCGCTTGTCCCACCGGATTGGGCAATCACGCCCGCCTCGGTGAAGCTGCCGCCAGATGTGCTTCTTTGCACAGCATACTCACTGAGCACATTCCCGAAGTTGGCACCTATCGGTGTCACGTCAGCAATCGTTATCAGGCCGTTACCATCACCATCTGCCTGTACTGCGACTGACCAGTCAGGGCTAGGATCTGACTTGCCGAAATGCAGGCCGATCATGGTCAGGTCCGAGATGTTCACCTGGCTGTTGCGGTCGTAATCCCCAGTGTTGCGGTAAGTCCAGCCAAGCACTGCACTGTCAGTTGAGGCGGAAAGAACCTGGAGGTCATTGACCACATTCTGGGTTCCCTGAGGAGCTTTGCTTGGATCTCGCTCAATTGTGGCCCGGCTCTGCTCCAGGGCAGCAAGCAGGGCCTTCCAGAGCAGAGGATCAATGCCGGCTGCAGGTTCCAGATGGTTTCCTGCAGACTCGACTGCTGAAACTGAATCCGCCGCCTGCAGATTTGTACAGGAGGCAATCAGGCCAAGGCCTTGGCTGTTGGAACAGGAACCAAGGCCATAGACCACACCGATAAAAATGCTAATGCCCGGAAAAGACAAGTTGCGCAAAGGGTACCTCCAAGCACACACCACCGTGGTAGACCTCGTTCGAATGAATTGAGCTACATTTGGAGGTGCAAAAGAGACGGGAACAGGGGTAGATCCTGTTGTACAGTCTGAAGATCTGTACTGGAGGATCGTTCAATGAAGACGTTATGGACCCTTGTGGCCCTGTTCCTGGCACTGAGTGCCAACGCATTTGCACAGGAGGATGGCAATATGAATGACGAAGCTGCGTCGATGCATTCACACATCACGGTGAACGGCTATTACCTTCATACAGCAGTCAGCACGGATTTCGAAACCACGGTGGAAAAGCTTCGTGGCATCCTCAAGGATGAGGGCTTCGGCGTGCTTACAGAGATTGACTTCTCCGCCAAGATGAAGGAGAAGCTGGACGTGGATACCCCTCCCTGCCTGATCCTCGGCGCCTGCAACCCTCCCTTCGCCTGGCAGGTGTTCCAGAGTGAACCCTGGATCGGTGTGGAGATGCCATGCAATGTCGTGGTGCGGCAGATGGATGACGGTTCCGTCGAGGTGGCAATGAAGAACCCCGGCATGCTGGTAGAGGCGACTGGAAACAGTGAGCTGTCCCAGCTTGGCAAGGACTTGACAGATGCAGTGGTGAGGATCCTGGAAAAGGTCTCACACTAGCAGCACTTTAACCAGCATACATACAGGCCGGAGCCCAATGTTGGGTCCGGCCTTTTCTGTTTCTCCGGTTGCTGTTTCAATTGAAACATTGGGACATCGCGCACCAGAACAGCCCATTTTGCATTGCCAATTCAGCAATGGTTCTGTATCTTCTCCGCATCGGGCAGCCGGGCCCGTAGATCCGGCAATCAGCTTTACGGAGAATTGATATGAATGACAGCGGAGCGATGATGCAAAGCACAGTCATGGAGAATGGCCTGTATTTCCAGACCACCGTGAACACAGACTTCGACACCACGGTGGCGAACATCAGGGAAGCCCTACCCGGTGAAGGATTCGGAATCCTGACGGAGATTGATTTCTCCGGCAAGATGAAGGAAAAGCTGGACGCCGACATCCCGCGCTGCCTGATCCTCGGCGCATGCAACCCGCCGTTTGGCCTTGAGGCTTACAGACTCGAGCCCTGGATCGGGATTGAGCTGCCCTGCAACATCGTCGTCCGCCAGATGGAGGACGGCAAGGTTGCAGTGGCGATGAAGAACCCGGCCCTGCTGGTTGAGTTCACCGGCCAGGAGGAGATCCGTCCGATGAGCGAGGAAGTCAAGGCCAAGGTGCGTCGCATACTTTCCTCGATTGCTAGTGCGTAATTGACATGGAACGGCTGGTCAGTTTTCCTCGAGGCTGGCCAGCCGTTTTTCCATGACTTCCTGGCGTGAACAGGAACTGCAGCCACTTCCGCAACCCTTGCTGGGCCTTCCAATGACGAGTATGTGGCGGACCAGGAATGCCGCCGCGAGCAGCACCACGCTGATCGTCACTATCCATTGCAATGTAATGTTCATCATGCCAGCCCCGGGAAGAACCTGATGCCAAGCTGGTAGAACACAAGGCAGGTGACGTAGGCGAGAGCGGTCATGTAGCCGACCATCACAAGCGGCCACTTCCAGCTGTTTGTCTCACGCTTGACGACCGCCACCGTGCCCATGCACTGGCAGGCCAGGATGAAGAAGATGATTATGTTAAATGCCACCAGCGGGCTGTAGACACGTTGCCCATCTGCATGCTTCTCATTGCGAATGGCATCCATCAGGCTGACACTGGTTTCGTCCGCTTCCCCAACGTTGTAGACAATCGCCATCGTACTGACGAACACCTCCCGGGCTGCAAAACTGGCAAGCAGGCCGATGCCAATCTTCCAGTCAAAGCCAAGTGGTTCGATCACCGGTTCGATAACCTGGCCCAGCTTGCCGGCTATGCTGCCCCGCAGCATCTCACCTGACTGCATGCTGTCCAGTTCCTCCAGCCGCAGTTCAAGCTCGTCCCCACTCAGGCTGGCCTGGGCGGCACTGCGCTGGCTGTCATACTTGGCCTGCAGGCTGTTGTCATGCGGGAAATATGCGATGAACCAGAGGATGATGTTGATTGCCAGGATAATCGTGCCGGCCTGGGTCACGAACATCCGTCCGCGCTCCCAGACTGAGTTGAGAACTGTCTTCCAGCTGGGTACGCGATAAGGAGGCAGCTCAATGATGAATGGCTGCTGTCGTCCCTTCAGCACCGTCATCCTGAAAGCTCGTGCGACCAGCAGTGCGGCGCAGATGCTGAATATGTAGGCACCCAGCAGCACAAATCCCTGCGCGGTAAAGCCTGCGAACAATGGGGTGGCGGGGATCAAGGCCCCGATCATCAAGGCGTAGACCGGCAAGCGTGCGCTGCAGCTTGTCAGCGGAACCGCCATGATGGTTGCCAGCCTTGTGCGCGGGTCACTGATGTTTCGCGTTGACATGATCGCCGGGATGGCACAGGCGAAGCCGCTGAGCATTGGGATGAAGGCGTGGCCCGTCAGGCCGAAGCGCCGCATGTGGCGATTCATCACGAAGGCGGCACGTGACAGGTAACCGCTGTCCTCCATCAATACGATGAACAGGAACAGCAGGATGATCTGCGGCAGGAAGATCAACACCGCGCCGACGCCGCTGATGATGCCGTCTGTCAGCAGGTCCCGCAACGGACCAGCTGGCATTGAATTGGCAACAGCGCTGGCTGATGCGGCTGTCAGGCCATCAATCATGTCCATGAAAGGACCGGCCCAGGTGTAGATGCTCTGGAACACCACAGCCATGACAACAAGGAAGAATGCCAGGCCAAACACAGGGTGAGTCAGTACACGGTCAACCCTGTCACTGCGGCTGGGCTTGAACTTCTCCTCGCTACGTACACGAGTGGTCTCGATCACGGACTTGATCCAGGCGTAGCGTCCGATGCTTTCCGATTCAACCCACTTCACTCCGGCCCATTCCAGCTCTGCCCGCAGCTTGCCGACAAGCTCCCGGATACCCGGGAGGTCAATCATCCTGTTGGTCCCACGCCTGTCCAGCAGCAGTTCCACTGAGACCTGGCGCAGGATCCTGCGCTCCATCGGCTTGTGCTTGCCGATCTCAGCGGCCAGGTGCTCGATCGCATGCAGCACCTTCTCGCCAATGCTCCAGGGGAGGTCCTCACCTTCCCTGCCAACCGCCTGCAGGATCACCTTCTTCAGTTCGGTTATTCCCTTGTAGGTCGGGGCAACGGTTTCCACCACGGGACGGCCAAGATGCTGCTCCAGTACAACCGGATCCACCGGCTGCCCCATACTGACAGCTTCATCGTTCATGGTCAGCGCGACCACGCCGGGCAGGCCGAGGTCCAGTACC
The DNA here is from genome assembly GCA_020440645.1 of bacterium. Classification (GTDB taxonomy): domain Bacteria; phylum 4484-113; class 4484-113; order 4484-113; family JAFGCY01; genus JAHEFU01. The sequence goes on from JAGRNR010000001.1 coordinate 52,268, forward strand.
TGTGTAGCAAAGTAGAGGTTGCGCTCCAGGTTCCCGGCATCAAGGCAGACGACCACCACATCAACAGGCTGCTCGCTGCCCATCATGCCCAGCAGTACATCCCGGGTGATGCGCTCCACGTCGTTGGTCGGGCGCAAGCTGTAAGCACCGGGCAGGTCAATCACTTCTATCTGGTGGCCTTCAAAGCTGAACATACCTGATTTGCGCTCAACGGTAACGCCCGGATAATTAGCAACTTTCTGCTTCAGTCCGGTTAGCGCATTGAATAGAGTTGTTTTTCCGGTATTGGGGTTGCCAACCAATGCAACGCGAATGGTGCGCGGCTCTATGCCCTTCTGCTGATCAGGGAGGTCCTGGCTGGTCAGCATGTCTGGTTCCCCGAGGCAGAGACCATGTAGTTGACCGATATTGCAGCTGCCAGCTCACGGTCCAAGGCAATGCGGCTTTCATTAACGTGCAGCAGCATCGGGTTGCTGCTCTTGATGACCTTCAGGTCAACGCCTTCCAGCACCCCAAGTTCGCGCAGGCGCAGTGTGCCACTCACATGAGAATCAATCTCAGTAATCAGCACAATGTCTCCACTGCGGCATTCACTCAATTTCATCACGGATTCCACAACATGAAAAGGATAGCGTGTCCAGCCGCATGAATTCTAGGAATCGACGGCGCGCAGGTCAATAATGGGCATAATGAGTTGGGACGGTAATCGCTAGCTCAAGGCGTCAGGCGAAGTGTTTCAAATGTTTCCTGGATATCGCTGAAAATTCAGCAATCAGGGAACACCTGAGGAGGACAGTAGGTCTAAGTATCCGGCTGAAGAGCTTAAAACACGTGGAGTTTTCACGTGTTACGTCGCACTGTTTCCCTATTTTGGGTAGCTAGTGTTGCTTTTGTATACCTTCCGGTTCTGCCATAATCTAGGCAGTTCACATGAATTTAAGTATCGACAAGGATAGCCGGGAGCCCGTCTACGAACAGATCAGACGGCAAGTCACTGAACTGGTCAATGACGGGTTGCTGGCTGCCGGCCAGAAGATCCCCAGCGTGCGTGACCTGGCCAAGCAGCTGGGTGTATCGGTCAAGACGGTCTACAGCGCATATGAAGCGCTGGCCGCCGAGAAGATCATCGAAACCCGGCATGGCAGCGGTACTTACATTACTGAGCATCCTGATGTGGTGACCGGCGCCAACCTGCGCACCCGTGAGGAAATGGGCGGCAGGCTTGAAGAAATCCCGCCGATGCGCTGGGAGCCGTACTTCCTGCAGAGTGGATTCTTTGGAATGCCACCCTACAGAGATAAGAGCCAGAAACTGATCAGGATGTCACTGGGTTCACCTGATCCTGGTTTGTTTCCCTTTGACAAGATCAAGCAGGTGGCAACCACCATGCTCTGGTATCCGAAGGAATACTTCTTCGACAGGGGAAATCCACAAGGATTTCATCCACTGATTGAGTATCTTGAAAAGGAAATGGCCCTGGAAGGTGTTCCCATGGCCGAAGGTGAGAATGACATCATTCTTACCGGCGGTTTCCAGCGTGCGTTGACACTTGTCCTCGACAGGATCCTCAAGCCGGGACAGATGGTGGCAATCGAGTCGCCAACCTTTAGCGGAATAATGAACTTGCTGATGTCCAGAGAGATCGGATACGTGTCCATTCCAATGGATAAGAATGGCATGGATACCGATTACCTTGCTGGTGTACTCAATCAGGGAGAAGTTCGGGCGATAATCACGATTCCCACGTATCACAACCCGACTGGCATCACAATGTCCAAGGCTCGCCGCGAGCATCTGCTGAGACTGGCGGCCCGTCATCGGATTCCAATCATTGAGGATGACTGGGGACGTCAGCTTCGTTATGAAGGGAAAGCAACGCCCCCGCTTAAAGCAATGGATACCGGTGGTTATGTCATACACATAGGAACATTCAGTAAATGTTTCCTGCCGGGTCTGAGAATAGGATGGATAACCTGCCCTGCCCCTCTCAGTGTGTCCATGGTTCTTACCAAGCACGGAAGTGATGCAGGTGACAGTTTCTTCAATCAAGCGCTGTTACACGAGATTATCCTCAAGGGCCATTTCAGCAGGCACCTGAGAAAGACAATCCGGGAATATAAGCGCAGACGTGATGCGATGTGCGCCGCATTGTCAAAGAATCTCCCTGAAGGATGTTCTTTCCATAAGCCATCGGGTGGATTCTATGTTTGGGTTGAATTGCCAAACAACATCAAATCACTACCCTTGCTTACATTCGCCAGGAATGCAGGAGTGGAATTCCTGCCATCTAGTTACTGTATGCCAGATAGAAAGGACGGACCTGCCTTAAGACTTTCCTTCAGTAGGACATCAGTTGAAGAAATAGAGGAAGGCGTGGGGACCCTCTGCCGGGTAATCCAGGATTGCATTGACAATCCGGATATGCTCAGCAGTGGGGCACATTCCTATGAGGACCTGTACAAATGAGGCTGAAATCAATCATTACAATCGTGGGAGTGCTGCTGGCTCTGGCAGCCTGCCGGGGTTCCGGGCCTGGACTGTCAGCTCCGGATATCCGCGTAAGTTCCCTGTATGGCTCTGACCTCAGCGGGCTGCAGGTTGAGGTCAGCGACAGGACGATCAAGCTGTCAACTGACAGGATTGACAGTAAGGGCTTGTTCCTGCAGCTGGGGTCTGGCAGCTACCACCACTTCAACCTGGTAAATCGAAACGAGAATGACAACCTGCTGTACGTCGAGGGCGAAGGCAGGTCTGGATTTGAAATCGGCATTGTTCCAATAGATACAGAATCATCCACAAGGTTCGTGGCAAGCTTTGAGCTATCTGAAACACCTGAGCTGCGCAGCACCAGCCTGTTTGAGGATCCCTACAGGGTTGATGAGATCATTGTCGTCCCCTCCCCGCTTGACAATTACGTATCGCTCAACTGGGTCGAGAAGAACATTGGCGATTATGACTTCAACGGAGAAGTCAATTCCGCGGATCTAGTGCCGATCGTGACGAATCTCGGCGAAAGCGGATTCAGGAATAGCACAGCTGCCAACACGACAAAGCTTTTCTACATTGACGGCGATGAAAACAATGAAATCAACCTGGCTGACATCGTTCCGATCGCCAGGAACTTTGGCAATTCAATTTCGGGTTACTACATCCACAAGAACGGGGAACCTGTATTAGATCCTCTGAGTGGGGAACCAGCCTTTTATGGAAGACCTGGCCCTAATGATGCTGAACCGAAGGATTGGATCATCAATGACGCGCCAGTCTTCTTCCAGGTCAGCGTAGAGGGAAGCTTTGAAGACCAGTACAGCCTGGTACCGGTTGACAGTGAAGGCGATGTGCAGTCTCAGTCCGTCGTCTTTGATGGCGTGGAACTGCAGTCGTATATGACACCACATGAGGCATTGCAGGGCCAGGGGATCAGCCTGTTTGATCTTTCCGGCGGCGGAAGGACTGTCCCTGAGTACAGTGAAATGCTTGGCAGCTACTTCTGTGTAATGCGCATAATCTGGCCTGATGATACCGTGGATGGGATAGATGAACCGCCGGACATGCTTGATCCGCTCTATTGGAACTCTGTGCCCCAGAGCTTTGATGAAGGCACGCGTGAACCAGGTGAGGGATATCGCTTTGACAAACTGAAGCGACCCAGCCCTGAGTCAACTGCTTCAACGCCCTACATCCTGGAGATCCTGTTCGCTCCCACCGTTGACCTGTTGACCGGTGAACAGCGCAGCTATGGTGGAAGCAAAGTGCCGAACAGCTTCTACTACCGTCTCGCCGTACCTGTATTTGTTCCACATGGCCACAGGACAGTGTTTGCCGACTTTACCCTGGACCTAGTGCCGGAGAAGGAAGGACCAGGCTATGACATCATGCTGTACAACCACCAGTACCAGACCGGCGAGGAGTTTGACAACAGTGTGATCCGGATTGAACTCGAGCAGGACAGCATCAATGGGGGACTGGACTCCTGGGTCAGCCGGGTGCACGACCCCGTGCCTGACTTCCGCTACCTGATAAGCGACTTTACCTATAGCCCGCGCTTCCACGACAGTAATGGCGACGGCCTGAGCGACCAGCTGCAGCGCCGTCTGATTACTCAGGCTGACGCTCAGTATTACAACCTTGACCCATTCCCGATCATCCTGTCTGCTGAGCCGCAAAAGTATGATCCACTTTTGGGCAGTCTTGACCTGTTCGATGTCCGCAAGGTGCTCTCCGGTGGACAGGAAGTCTTCTATGCCGCTTCACGGACTGTCCATCTCTGTGAGTCCACTCGCTTCAACTGGGTGATCCGCGACGAGAATGGTGAGCATCCCGTACAGGTCAGTCCGGAACTGCTCAATGGTCTTGGCAACAATGCTGAGATCTTGATGGATGTCTCCGTCCAGGAGGGCCAGAGCCTCGGCGTATACGGACTGCCATCCTTCATCTGGGTCGATGAACAGACCATCACACTAGACCTGATCAACGCCAATTAACTCTTTCAACCAACCGTGACAGGGACACCGCAATACCCGGTGTCCCTGTTTTTTTCCCCGGGTTGTTGCTAGAATCCTCCCATCATCTACACGGGGCCGTGGGGAGTCTGGGATGAAACTAACGACAGTTGGCGGGGCGCTGGCAGTCACAGCACTGGCCTTTGTCCTGCTGATGCCCGGCGCATTGTTCAGCCAGGAAGAGGAAGACCAGCAGCCCCTGCTGGAATGGCACGGTGAAAGCCCCCACTGGGAACCCGGACAGGAGTTCAGTGCAGTCAAGGGTTCCACCTGGATCGGCAGCCGGGAGTGCCTCTACTGCCACGAGGAACTCAAGATGGACTTCCTCGCCACGGCCCATGCCCGATCCCTGCACAAGGCCGAGATCAGCCTGGACCGCCAGGGTTGCGAAGCCTGCCATGGTGCAGGTGGCGGACACCAGATGCTGCGCAGCCGGGGTGCGATCTTCGCCTTTGACTGGGAAGATTCCTCGCACGAGAACAACATCTGCCTGCGCTGCCATGAATGGCTGACTACCAACCGTGAGTGGGAGCGCACAAGCCACGCCCGTGCTTCCCTGCGCTGCAGTGATTGCCACGACCCGCACCAGAGCCATGACAGCGGGATGCGCCACCTGCTGCTGGCTGATGTCAACGAACTGTGCATTAGCTGCCACCAGGTAACTGCTGACGATTTCCGTAACTTCAGCCACCATCCCGTGCAGGTGGACAGCGCTAACGAGCCGGACGGTGGAGTGATGAACTGCACGGATTGCCATGAGGTGCACGCCGGCCACGGTCCGGCCATGCTGGCGGAACGTAAGGTGCGCAACCTCTGCCTGACCTGCCACATGGACAAGGGCGGCCCGTTCAAGTTCGCCCATATGTCCGTCGATGACGCGCTTGGTGACAGTTGCCTCAACTGCCATAGTTCACATGGCAGCAGCAACCCGGGTCTTACCCTGATGGATGGCCGCTCGCTCTGCCTGCAGTGCCATACTGACCGCAGCGAACACAATGCACCGACCACCTGCTGGACAACAGGCTGCCACCATGCAATGCACGGCAGCAACAATGATCCCTTCCTGAGGTTCTGAGCCATGAATGCAAGCAAGAGATTGTCAGTCGGACTGTTCTGCATCCTGCTCCTCAGCGCGGACGTTGCCCATGCAGGCAAGGTGGAGATCTACGTAGATGGTTATCCGCGGGTGTTCGATATCCCCGATGACCTGGAAATGTACGAGCTGGAACCCGTCCTGATCCTCGAGGACAACCGCGCACTGCTGCAGGAATACTGCATCCAGTGCCCGCAGTCCGCAGTGCTGGGAGCCGGCAACCAGAGCTGGGACCGCTCACTTGACGACCAGGGCCAGTATCTCGGCGAACGCGAGATCCAGCCCTATCTGCGCGACATCCGCTACAGGGATTACCTGAGCAGTGAGGAATGGAATGGGGTCTGGGGAGACATCAACTATCCCGGCCGGATGCGACTTGACCTGGACCACAGCGGTCCGCTGTGGAGCTTCGATGGTAGTTTCATGCGCTATGCAGGAAATACAATCGGACCCGATGGCAGGAAAGAAGAAGAAGTTTTACTGCTCGGTCAGAAGGAGAGGACGCAGTTCGACTTCGTCCTGCGTAGTGGTGGCATGGATGGTGGCAACCAGTTCCTTAAGGGCCAGTACTATAAGGTCAATGTCGATGAAATGCCCTTCCAGCCGATTGATGTCGAGCACCTACGCATAGGAACAGGCTTTCGTATGGTGGAATGCCCGGGAATGCTCACGGCGGAAGTCTACAGCGGTTTCTATAAGTCTGACCGCCAGGCAATGGACAACACATATAGTGGTGCCAAGGCGGATGGATACCTTTACATCGACGATGACCTTACGTTTGCTGCTTCAGGCAATACGACGGACATTGACATGTCCCTGCAGAATGGCAATGCTACACGCAGCGACAGTGAAGCCGAACTTGAGTATCAGTTCAGTGATGAATGGAGCCTGAGTGCCGGCGTCAATGGCTATCGTGACAACAGCGACATCAGTGGGGTCAGCGACGCACGTAACTACACGGAGCGGATTGCCAGCCTGGATTACCACCCTTCCGGCCGGGCCAGCGTCAATCTTAGCTTCTCCAGGCGAGAGGTTGACTACCAACGACTGCAATGGGAAAACAGTGAACTTTATAAACTTAACCTGAGGGATCCTGAACTGGATCGCGCAGAATTAGCTGCATTCCGGGTTTCAGAGGAAGCCGACTATGACAGCCTCCGTCTGCGCAGCAATTTCAGGCTGGATTCGTGCAGCAGGCTAAGTGCGGACTTTCGCCGTGATGATTATGGAAGCCTGCCTGAAGTCGGTGATTACGAAACACGTGCACTTCAACCGTCCTATTTTGCCAACCAGCGCCAATGGGGCAGCGTCTTCTATCAGCGCAGCTTCAGCAATGGAGGCAATCTGCAGCTGACAGCCGCCGAGCATAGCCGTAATAATGATGTGAGGGACAGTAACTACTGTTCCCGGCGTTATTCAATCAGTTATGGGGACCTGATTGGCTGCAACTCACGCTGGCGCGCCAGCATCGGCCGTAGTGAAGTGGAACTTGATGGCGCTGGGATTGATGTAATCTGGGATTCACAGTCCACGGATTACGGACTTGACTTCAGCGGTTGTGGAAACTGGACGGCATACCGCCTCAGCCTGGCACACCACGTGCGTGAGGGCAGCGCCAGCGGTGATTACAACTCACTCGGCCTGGAACTTGACCTGAATGACTCTCCGTTAGTCGTTAACAGCTGGTGGCGGCAGCAGGATGCGGGCCTTAGCCCCTTATCCTATTCAGATGATATCGGGCTCTCCCTCGGATGGAACATCCGCTTCTGATCTTCGCGATAGAATCTAGGGAGATGATTCGGAGGAAGCGGTATGAGCAAGATCGGAGTTGTGCTGTCCGGCTGTGGTGTATTCGACGGCAGTGAGATCCATGAGGCTGTTGCAGTGCTGTTGGCCCTGGCAAGGGCCGGTGTGAACTACCAATGCATGTCCCCTGACACTGAGCAGATGCATGTTGTCAATCACTTCACTGGAGAAGTCAGCGAAGGAAAGAAGCGCAATGTGCTTGTGGAATCCGCACGCATTGCTCGAGGGGACATCAAGTCAATCTCTTCAGTGAACATCAATGATTATGATGGGCTTGTGTTCCCCGGGGGATTTGGTGCAGCAAAGAACCTCTGCGATTTTGCAGCTACCGGTGCTGACTGTAATGTGAATTCCGAAGTTGCCAGGCTGGTCCAGGCAGCACATGCAGCAGGCAAGCCGATGGCCTTCGTTTGCATCAGCCCGGTGATCGCCGCTGCGCTGCTTGGCAATCGTGGAGTCAAGGTGACGATCGGGGATGATGAAGAAGCTGCCGGGCAGATCACTGAAATGGGCGGCAGGCACATGAACTGTGCTGTCAAGGAGATGGTGATTGACAACGAAAACAAGATAATCACCTCCCCCGCCTACATGAAGGCTGAGAACATTGCTGAGCTGTTTGATGACGTAACCGCAAGTGTGAATGCCCTGATCGAAATGGTCAACAACCCGGCTGCATCGAGTGCCTGATTCACAATAAATCTTATGAACCCACAACCTGACAACAGACTTACGCCCGTAGAAAGCGCTTTGTCCACTCTTCCCTGCTGGAAAACCTGTGATGGCGGAACATTGGTCATCAGCTGTTCAGGAGGGATAGACAGCGTGGTCCTCGCCCACGCCACGGTGGGGGTTATTGCAAGTCTGGACCGCCTCGGGAAATGGGAGAGATCAACCCCTCAGGTAATCCTCTGGCATCTGCGTCACGGAATCCGTGAGGAAGATGCAGCGGATGCCGGGTTTGTCGAGGAGCTGGCCCATGAGCTGGGGGTCAAGGCAATCATTGAAGAAGCTGACGTCCCGGCGGAAAGGCAGCCGGGCAGGGACAGCCTAGAATCCGCAGCGCGCCGGGTCCGTTATTCAATGCTGCTTGACTGCATGGAAATGTTTGAGAAGTGCATCGCCTTCACAGCACACCATGCCGATGACAACGCTGAGACCATCCTGTTCAACCTGGTCCGTGGAACAGGGCCTGCCGGCCTGCGAGGGATCAGCCCGGTCTATGGCGGCAATATCCATCGACCCCTGCTTTCTGTCAACCGAAAGCAGATCAAGGAATATGCCAGTATCAATGGTCTCGAATGGATGGAGGACAGCAGCAACCTTGACACGGGTATTAGCCGTAACCTAATCCGGCATGAGGTCATTCCGAGACTGGAGCAGATCAACCCTGCGGCTGTGGAACACATCAACCGACTTGCCAGGATGAGCCGGGAAGGACTTGGCAATCCAGTCAAACCCGTTTCCAGGCTGATTGCAAACAAGTCAATCTTCAGGGAGCTGCCGCTGATCAGCTATCCGGACCGGGCATGTGGCGTGGCAGGCATGGAACTGGATGGCTTTGATCCGCTAAGCAGCAATGAAGCCGTGGCCGCCCTGCTTGGCCGGATCGGGGCCCGGGTTGACAATGCATCGATTGAGGCCATCTGCTGCGGATTGCTTGGCGAACTTGAATTCCATGACAGTGGTGACAGGCATTTCAGCTTTCCTGGGTCAGGAATTGTCTACTGGGAAAGCACGATAACAAACGAGGTACGACCTCAGATCATTCCGGAGTTGAGCCGTTTCAGGAAAATCTACACAGACGAACAGCGCCGTGAACTGCTTGGCAACATGAACCTGGATGCACAACGCTATCCGCGCTGGGAAAAGTGGATCAGGGGATTGCTTGAGCCCCATATGTTACGTGCATGGAATGTACTGTTGCCCCATTCCGGCAACACCCGGTACAAACTCCGTACGCGGAGGGATGGTGATCGCATCCAGCTGCCTGATGGCGGCACAAAGAAGCTGGGCGATGTGTTCACTGACTACAGGATCCCGGTATTCCTGAGGGATTGCTGGGCTGTAATGGTGGATGGAGACGACCATCCTGTCTGGTTGCCCGGGCTTGCGGACAGTGCAACAATGCATCGTACAAGCGACAGCCGACAGTACGAGTATATGGTGTTGAGCCCGCTAAAATAGATCTGTGCCGGCATACACGACCAGCGATACCATCGTCGCCCCAGCCACCGTGCCGGGACGCAGCGCCATCGCCATGCTGCGCCTCAGTGGACCACAGGCCTTTGACATGCTGCTGGAAATCATGCCGGGCATCGAGCAAGTACCGCAGCATCGGCTGAACATACTGCACCAGATAGAACTCAAGGCTCCGGCACGATCTGGGCTTCCTGTCCTCTGCGAACAGGCAATGGTCTGTTGCCACCATGCGCCACGCAGCTACACGGGTGACAACCTTGTTGAGATTGGCATGCATGGGAACCCCTTGCTGCTTGAGCGGGCAATTGCAGCACTTGTACATAACGGCGCAAGACTGGCGGAACCCGGAGAGTTCACTTTCCGCGCCTACGTCAATGGAAAGCTGGACCTGATCCAGGCTGAAGCCGTACATGAGCTGATCAATGCCGGCAGCAGCTCTGCGCTCGCGCTCGCGCAAGCAGCTCTAGGAGGCCTGTCCGGAGCTCGTGTCAATGACTGGCAGGAACAGCTTCTCAACATTGTCACGCGAATTGAGTTGATACATGACTATGCTTCTGACGACCTCGATGCCAGTGTGCAGGCGGAGGATGTCCTTACTCCAGCAGAGCTTGCCCAGTCCTTGCAGAAACTACTGAATGAACTTGAATCCGCCCTGGAGGACAGCAGCCGCGGTGGTCTGATCAGGCACGGCCTGAGCCTCGCCATCGTTGGGGCACCGAACGTCGGCAAGAGCACACTGTTCAATGCCCTGCTCGGTTATGACCGCGCTCTGGTGCATCACGCACCCGGAACCACGCGGGACTATCTCAGCGAGTCAGTCGAATTTGGTGGACTGAGCTTTACGCTGATTGATACGGCAGGCCAGCGCAATGCCAGCGATGACGTTGAAAGTGCCGGGGTGCAGCTTGCCCAGGACTGGGCACGCAGTGCTGACATGGTTATATTCGTAAGTTCCGCTGATGAGAACGCAGTGGAACCTCCACAAGCTGACAACCCAATTGCAGGAAGGCAGGTACTCCATGTACACACCCGCTGTGACCTGCTTGATTCCCTGCCGGAAGATGACAACGACGTGTTCCATGTCAGTGGTAAAACCGGCCAGGGCATCGAACAGTTGCGAAACCACATTGTCAGTTCATGTGGGCTTGCTGAAGACGGCGAGCTGGCAGCTTTCAACCGCAGGCAGGCCGCACTGATTGATTCCTCAGCTCAGCACCTCAGGCTGGCATTGAATGCGCTTGGGAACGGCATGCCGATGGACGCGGCCGCGCAGGATATCCACCTGTCCCGTGAATGCCTGCTCGATGTCAACCACAGCTCCAGCCGCCAGGATGTCATCAACCACATATTCAGCAGCTTCTGCGTGGGCAAGTAATTATGCAGGATCGCAGCAAGGGCATCATGTTCGCCCAGCTAAATGCATTCTGCGCCGGCATGCACTTCGCTGCCGGTGTGCTACCGCTCTCCCAGATCAGCCGTCAGACGGGCAATGACATTGCCGCCGGCATCGTGATAGCTGCCATGTACTACCTTGTGGCTGCACCGGTAAACACCATGTGGTGGGGGCTGACAAGGCTGAAGCTGATCCCGGTCATCGGTAAGCAGCCTGAGCTGCCAGGCAGTGCTCCCGGCCGGAAAGGTGTGCTGCTTAGCGCCATCCACATCCTCTGCTCCGCCCTGGGCATTGCCCTGTTCTGGATGGGAATGCAGCATGCAACAACAGCAATTGCGGCAGTGCTCAGCCGGCTTGAGATCCTGTTCGTGATCGTGATGGGATTCACCCTGCTGAGGGAGAGATTCAGTCACTGGCAATGGATTGGTTTTACTCTGACTCTCTGTGGCATCCTGCTGATCCGCCAGGCACCGCTGCACGGTGACATGCGAGGCATTTCGATCCTGCTGTGCAGTGCGCTGAGTTTTACTGTTGCCCTTGTCGCCGGCAAACTGGCAATGCAGCATGTCTCAGTCCAGGCCCTGATGCTGGTTCGTGCCTGGAGCATGGCTGCTCTGCTCTGCCTGGCCTGGCTGCTGGTCTGGCCGCAACTGCCCCAGCTTGATGCAAGGGGCCTGATGTGGCTGGTGATCTCAGCCGTATCCGGCCCCTTCCTTGCGCGCAACAACTACATGCTGGCAGTCAGCTACCTGCCGGCAAGCCAGGTCGTGCTGCTCAATCAGGCGCAGCCAATATATGCAGCACTGCTGGGATTCCTGCTCAATGCCGAGCTTCCCGGTTCAATGGTCGTCCTTGGCGGAGCCGCCATCATCCTCGGGAACATCGTGCTGATTCTGGCAAGGGATCGCGGCTCAGCCAGCTGATCAGCTGCGGGAGTGCACCCCGGAACCATTGCCATTCATCAGGCTGTGGATCACACCAATGCTGCCTGTTATGAACAGCAGCGGACATATGAACAGCGCGAGGATGAAAAAGAACCCCTCTTCCGGTGCGCCGAACCATGCGCCAGCCAGGTAACTAACAACATTGTGGAGCACGATGGAAGCTGGTGTGCCAATCGTCGCCAGGGCAACCATGCACAGGAAGATGTTGAGCGGCTTGTCCTTCAGTCCTGCCCTGAGTACCACCAGCAGTTCAGCAACTCCCAACGCTGCCAGCACGCCAACAGCAGGCAGGAATGCCACACCAAGTGCCTGCTTCAGGCCAGAGCCTTGTACGGGCATGAATGCCCAGATGATCAGCATGCTGTAGATTGCCAGTATCACCCAGAACAGCCTGAGTGCCACTCCGGTCAACTTATGGGCCTGCAATTCTCCCATCTCTTTTCTCCCCTCGCTGAAATGCGTGCCAGCGAGCGTTTTTGTTATCTGTACTACGCTCTAATAATAACATAGTTATTATTATTTTGTTCAAAGAGCCACAGATGAGAAATGGTCTCGATTGACTGCTGTAGGTAGGCCGCTAGACTTCCGCCGGCTTTTCGCCGTAGTGCTGCTCGTACTGCTCCACCCAGTCCTCAGGCGGATTGCCGTTGTCTTCCTTGATATGGCACTGCTTGTACTTCTTGCCACTGCCGCAATAGCACTTTGCGTTGCGGCTGATCTTTGCTGCTGCCCGACGAGTGGTTTCCACCCTCACACGCTCAGCAACGGCAGTTCCGCCACCGCCTGTGCCGGGTTCAACAGGCTTGCTTTCACTGCGGATGTTGTAGGAACTGCGAGCCTGCGGCTTCTGTTCCTCGACATTCAGCCTGACAAGGAAGATCTTGCGGATCACGTCCAGCTGGATCGTTTCCTTGAGGTTCTCGAATTCCGCAAAGGCTTCCTGGGCATAGACCACGACAGGATCCTGCTGGCCGTATCCGCGCAGAGACACACCGCTGCGCAGTTCATCAAGCAGGCTCAGGTGGTCAATCCAGTGCTCATCTATCGCCTTGAGCGAGATCACACGCTCGATTTCCCGCATGCTTGCTGCACCGGTATCAAACGCCTTCTCAGCGATTTCCGCCTCACTGACATCGGGATTCTGGCGGCGCAGGATGAACTCGCCGATTTCCTTCTGCTTGTCGTCGTATCGCTTGACGACCATGTCAAACAGCAGGTCCTTGATTTCCTGCGTACTGCGGCCCTTGATGTGCTCAGGCTCCAGGTCATACAGCGGGAAGTTCTGCTTGGCATCCTGGAAGATGCCCGGTTCATTGATTTCGATGTCGCGGCCATGCGCGGCGCTGTTGTCATCCACGACCCTGTCAACGGCACCCTTGATGAACTCAAGGGTCTGGGCCCGCAGGTCGCCGCCGCTGAGAATGCGGTCACGCTCGCCATAGATCACCTGGCGCTGCTTGTTCATCACGTCGTCAAACTGCAGGATGTGCTTACGGGTCTCGAAGTGGCGGCCTTCCACCTTCTTCTGCGCATTCTCGATGGACCGCGTCAGCATGCCGCTCTCGATCGGGACGTCCTCCTCGATCTTCAGCATCTCCATAAGCTGTTCGACGCGCTCGCCACCGTACATCTTCATCAGGTCGTCCTGCAGCGAGAGGAAGAAGCGCGACTCACCGGCATCACCCTGGCGGCCACTACGGCCGCGCAGCTGGTTGTCAATCCGCCGTGACTCGTGGCGCTCGCTGCCGAGCACGTACAGGCCGCCGGCCTGCTTGACCTTTTCGGCTTCGGCCTCGAACTCAGGCTTAAGTTCCTTTACGATCGCGCGGAACTCATCGTCGTGGTCATCGGGGTTCTTGCCATCCTTCAGCAGCCGTTCGCGGGCCACGAACTCAGGGTTGCCACCGAGCACGATGTCGGTACCACGGCCCGCCATGTTGGTGGCGATCGTCACCGCACCGAAGCGTCCGGCCTGGGCCACGATGAAAGCTTCCTGTTCGTGGTACTTGGCGTTCAGCACCTTGCAGGGCACGCCTGCCTTCGTCAGCATGCGTCCGAGGATCTCACTCTTGTCAATCGAGGTCGTTCCGACGAGGATCGGCTGGCCGATCTTGTTTCGTTCCTTCACTTCCTCAACGATCGCGTTGTACTTCGCCGGCACGTTCTTGTAAACGACATCCGGCTGGTCCTTACGGGAAATCGGCTTGTTCGTCGGGACAACGACCACGTCCATGCCATAGATCTTCTTGAACTCCTCTTCCTCGGTCTTTGCCGTACCGGTCATTCCGGCCAGCTTGTTGTACATGCGGAAGAAGTTCTGCACGGTGATGGTTGCCAGGGTCTGGGATTCCGGCTTGACATCCAGTCCCTCCTTGGCCTCGATCGACTGGTGCAGGCCCTCACCGAAGCGACGGCCATACATCAGGCGTCCCGTGAACTCGTCAACGATCACGATCTGGCCATCCTTGACGATGTAATGGTCATCAAGGTAGTAGAGCGCGTGGGCGCGCATTGCCTGCTGCACGTAGTGCGCGAACTCGGTGTTCACGTAGGCGTAGAGGTTCTTGCCAGCTTCGGGATCGTGCTCATCCTCCTGCAGGACGTCATCGAGCGCCTTCTCTACCTTGGCCAGTCCCTTCGGGGTCAGGGCAACGGTATGTTGCTTGCGGTCGTACTCGAAGTCCCAGGTCTTGTCCTTGTCCTTGTCGATCTTCTTGGCAAGCTGCTGTTCCCACAGGTCCTTCGGCTTGTCCTCGCCGGTGATCTCCTTGACCTCCAGGCTGCGGATTAGCTTGTCGACACGGCTGTACATGCTCGTGTCCTCATTGCTGGAACCGGAGATGATCAGCGGTGTACGGGCCTCGTCAATCAGGATCGAGTCGCACTCATCGACGATGCCGAAGTTGAGCGTGCCCTGTGTGATCTGCTCACGGTGCACCACCATGTTGTCTCGCAGGTAATCAAAGCCGTATTCATTGTTCGTGCCGTACACGACATCACAGCCGTACACATCCTTGCGGGGCTGGCCCCGCAGGTCATGCTGCAGTACACCAACGGTCACTCCGAGGTAACGGTATATCGGTCCCATCCACTCCGCACCGTGGCGTGCAAGGTAGTCGTTGACGGTGATCAGGTGGCTGCCCTCCCCCGTCAGTGCATTGAGCACCAGCGCAGGCACAGCGCCAAGGGTCTTTCCCTCACCGGTCTTCTGCTCGGCGATACGGCCCTCATGCAGAGCGATGGCACCAATCATCTGCACATCGTAGTTGCGCAGCCCCAGCGTGCGCACCGCTGCCTCACGGGTGATGGCGAACACCTCAGGCAGGTGCTTGCTGAGAATGGTATCGACCTGCGTGGAAGTCGCACCATGCTTTTCCACTTCAGCACGGATTTCCTTGCGGATCGCCGCGATGCGTTCCTTGACGTCCGTTTCGGACATTTGCTGCACACGGGGTTCGAGTTCGTTGATCTTGTCAGCGACCTTTCGCAGTCTTGCAAGGTCGCGCTTGTTTGAGTCAAACAGCTTAGTTAGAAAGTCCATTGCTTCACCTGTTCAGGATTCTTGCATTACGAGAGGCCAGCAGGCCAGGAAGGAATGCGTGATCAATCCTGAGTCAGGGAGCCCGACTGCGTTGCGAAACAGAGGCAAGCAGTCTGCCTGCACTGTCTTGCCGGAGACTGATGCCAGTCCGCACTACCGTTTGGCGTGCATGTATGGGCGTTGCCGGGTAACAGCTGTCCGCCGCAAAGCGGATCAGCGAATGCAGGTCGACGCTGCCCAGCATCCTGAGCTGGGCCCGCAGCAGGGGCTGGACGGCATCTACCTGGCTCAGCTCCTGGCGGGTTCGGGTGTCAAACACCCGGACGGGCAGCTGCGCAGGCTGGCCCTGCGCCATCAGTGTGGCGCAGATCAGCAGCAGTGCCGTCATGTAATGGTTCATGGCTTACCGGTTGGTTATACGCCTATCCGCGCTCGTAAGCGTCAATTTCTTCCTGGACTTCGATGCAGTACCGGGCCCAGGGGATCGCCTGCAGACGGGCCGGCTGGATGCTCTTGCCCGTCTTCTGGCAAATGCCGTAATACCCTTCCTCGATCGCGTTCAGTGCATCCTCGATGTCACGCAAGGTCTTTTCGAGGTTGCGGATCATCAGCTCATCCTTAACGAGCTCACTGCTTTCGTTGATGTAGTCGCTGTCGGGATCCCCGGAACTGCGATCATAGCCCTTGTTCTCATCGAGGCTCTTCTTGATCTTCTTCTGCAGTCCCGTGAGCTGCTTGGTCAGCTCAGCCTTCTTGTCCTCAAGCAGTTTCTGGTACTTGGGGAGGTCAGCTTCCTTAATGGCCATTCAGTCATCCTCTTGTAGGTTTGAGGTGCCAAATATTACTCGAATACATGCACCACTGCAAGTGTTATGATCAGCGAATGCAGATTATTGTGACCGGCGGGGCCGGCTTCATCGGGTCCAGGCTGGTCTCTGCGCTGGAAGCGCTCGACTCAGGACACCGGGTCGTGGTCGTTGATGACTTCAGTTCCGGGGACTTTCGCAACCTTCGCCACTTCAAGGGTGACATCATTTCCCGTCCCTGCGAGGAACTGGACTGGGACCAGCACTTCGGCCGCCAGGAAATCGTAAGCATCTACCATCTCGCCTCAATCACCGACACCACGGTAAGCAACCAGCGCGAAATGGTCGAGCGCAACGTGGAGTCCTTCCGCCGCATCCTGCGCTTCAGCCAGAGCCGCGGATTCCCCGTAGTCTATGCAAGCAGCGCGGCCACCTACGGGCAGGCTGACGGCCTGATGAAGGTCGAGCAGCAGCCAGCACCGGCAAACGTCTACGGCTTCAGCAAGATGATCCTCGACAATCTCGGTGAGGAAGCCCGTGAACTCGGCATGCGCGTTTCAGGCGTGCGTTACTTCAACGTCTATGGGCCACATGAAGCACACAAGGGCAAGATGGCCAGCATGGTCTACCAGCTCTACCGGCAGATGAAGGCTGGACAGCGCCCGCGTGTCTTCGAATCAGGCCAGCACCTGCGTGACTTCGTCTACGTGGATGACGTGGTGGACGGTACGATGCGTGCCGCAACCGGTGAGGCAGGAATCTACAATATCGGCAATGGCAAGGCTCGCAGCTTCAATGACATCATTACGATCCTCAATGAATGCCTTGGTACGGACCTCCAGCCGGAGTACATTCCCAACCCCTACATCGCGTTTTACCAGAACCACACGGAAGCTGACATCAGCCGTTCCAAGAAGAAGCTCGGCTATGAACCCCAGTTCGGCCTCAAGAAGGGCATCCGCGCCTATGTGGACTGGCTCAGCAGCAACGATGTAGCCTGATGCCAGCCAGGCAGCATTTCAGCTCAGGCAACATCTGGGAACAGCGCGCCGGATTCAGCCGGGCCATTTGTGTCAGTGACACTGTTTACACCGCTGGCACGATCGCTGTCGATAAGGAAGGCAAGACCCAGGGTGCCGATTGCTACGAGCAGTGCATATACATCTGCAAGCTGCTTGGCGGCATCCTTGAGCAGGCCGGCAGCTCGCTGCAGAATGTCGTACAGGTGCGCGCTTACCTCGTAAACAAGAAAGATGCATCGGACTTCACGCGATTCCAGCGGGATGTGTTCGGCGATATCAGGCCTGTCGCCACCTGCGTGATTGTCAGCGGCCTGTTTGGCGAGGGAACGGTTGTGGAACTTGAGCTGGTAGCAGTTGACCGAGCTCAGGCCTAATTTTCTTCTTCGTTCTCCTGCCCTTCCGAACCGGCCACATTACCCTCATCGTCAGGATTGCCAGCATGAGTCGATGCATCCTCTCCGGGAACATCCTCAGATGCGTTTCCTGTATCCGTTGAAGCCGGATCAATTTCGATAGTGAAGCTCAGGGATGCGTCGTCGCTATCCTTCCAGAAGGCCCGCACCGTGCTTTCCTCGCCGAAGGCGATGAATGCAAGGCGGCTTGGCTTGCTGGCAACTGAGATCTGCGGAGGCGTGACTTCCTCCAGGCTGGCGATTGAAACAGGTGATGGCAGTGCATAGATGTAGGTGACACAGACCATCCCGAGAAGGAGTGATCCCAGGATCCAGGCAAGGAATACTCGTGCCAGTCGCCGCTGCACCCCCTGATTGTAACTGATCCCAGCCAACAGGAAGTTTTCGATATAATCAAGGAACTAAGCGATAGCATGTAGAGGGACAGACATGTTCTACGACAGACGTTCAACGTTATGGGGGAAAGTTGCTTCGTGCCTACTCCCGGTTTTATGTGCCATGCTCCTGGGCAGTTGTGAAAAGCGTGATGAGTATGGAGTGCTGGTAGGTGATTCCGGTCTGAAGCCCGGCATCAACTACATGCAGCCGAATAAATGGGAAATCACTTACCGGTACAAGGTCAAGGAGATCATCCCGACGCGCATTTCCCGCGATAAAAAACCAGCCGCCATTGATTCAGGCACTCCCGTGGTTGGTCCCGGTACTTTTGAAGTCTGGTTGTGCGGCCCGATGGCATGCGACGAGGTACGTGACGTAAAGCTGACCTACGTAAACCCTGAGCCGACAGCCCAGGAATATGATGAGGACCAGGGAATCACTTATCTCTACTATGACTTTGCGCCGGATAACCGCCTGCCTCATAACTTCGCAGTCGAAGCAACCTGGACCTGCTATACCTTCGAGCGCTACACGCACTGGAAGGATATTGAGGAGATGATCAAGCCCTACGACAAGGAAAGCGAAATCTACAAGCGCTATACACAGGAGGAGTATCCAATTGTCTTTCACAAGGGCCTCAACAAGGACGCGAAGGATCATGTCAACGTATCTGACCCCGATGACATCATTGGAACCTGCCTTAACATCTATAACGACATAGTTGTCAACTACAACTACGACTTCCTGAAGATGGGATATTCACAATATGGTGAAGATGGCCTCCTCCCGACAGACAGAGTTTGGATTAACAAACGCGGAGTATGTGACGAGTTTGCCAACATCTTCTGTGCAATGGCCAGGGTCAACGGCATACCAGCACGCCCTTGTGCCGGAATCTCCCATTACCCGAGCGAAGGTGGATCAGCTATTGATTACAATGAAAACGGATCTGACAACTACATTGGCCTTGAACTTGGTCAGCATGCATGGGCCGAATTCTACCTTGAGGGAGTAGGCTGGATTCCAGTGGATCCAACCTGGGCAGATGACACGGAGAAGATCCATAAGGTTCTCAGTCCGATGGGTGCCAAGCGTGGAATCACCTATCCGGACTACTATTTCGGAAAGCTGGATCCTTTCCGCATAACCCTCTACAAGGGATGGAACTACCACCTGAAACCAGAACCCCGTACTCCCGATGCTGATCCGGTGCAGGATCTGATGATCATGGGCACTGCTCGACACAGCAATGTCAAGGACATGGTTTATGGATTTGACTGGTCAGAGTTACTGACACCGGAGGAACTGGCAGCCACTCAGTATATGGGACTAGAAGTTGCCAGCGTATCTAACTGGGAAATGAATAACATGGACTACAAGGTCACTCACCTTTCTGAAATGCCAAAGGAAGAGCTTGACCCGATAATCGCCGAGATCAGGGCTGAGGGACACAACTATGTTCAGGTACCCCAGTTCCCCTGGGTCAACAGCCGTGAACAGATGACTGACAACAGCTGGTAACGAGCGCAGCATTGATGGCCTGTGCTAACATCGCTGAACACGTGGGGAGCCTGACAGGCTGAGAGGGCGCAAGCCGACCCATTGAACCTGATCCGGGTAATGCCGGCGCAGGGATGTGGACCTGCAGCATTCCGCTGGTTTCCCGCGTGCAAGAAGCATCTGGAGCATGCCTTGCAGCACAGTGAACATAAACCGGTCCCCGAAGGCGAGCGCAGCCTGAAGGCTTCCGACCTTTTCTTCATCTGGTTCGGAGCAGCAATTGCCATATCCGAGATCTGGGGCGGCGGCCTGCCGTCCCTGGCTGGAGTCGGCCTGGCCGCCGGGCTCGTGGCAATCCTCATCGGCCGCGTGATCGGCAATGGACTTATGGGAGCAATGGCGGCGATCGGCGCACGCAGCGGCCTTCCCACCATGGTGCTGACCCGTCCGGCCTTCGGCATCCGTGGCAGTATACTCCCCGCAGCGTTCAATGTGATCCAGTTGCTGGGCTGGACCGGCTGGATGCTGTTCGTCGGCTTCCTCTATATGGACAAGCTGGCAGAGTTCACCGGATTGCCAACCAGTGCCGACCTGCCTGCAATGAAGTACGTCTGGATCATCCTGCTAGGAGCACTATGCATGCTCTGGGCAGCGGGTGGCCAGAAGTTCTGGCGCACGGTCCAGTCCATCAGTGCAGTGCTGTTGTTCGTACTTACCCTGGCAATGACCTGGATCGTGCTTCGCAGCAATGCAGCACCAACCCTTGATTTCAGTGGCGCGGGGCCACTGCAGATGCTCGCTGCGGCTGATGTTGTAGTGGCCATGAGCATCTCATGGTTGCCACTCGTCGCTGACTACAGCCGCTTCAGCAATAGCCCGCGAGCCAGTGCCGCGGGTACCTTCTGGGGTTACTTCGTCGGTGGGACATGGATGTACGCGGTCGGACTGCTGGTTGCCAGTTCACATGGCATTACCAGCTTTGATTCAATCACACCTGACGGGCTCGTGATTGAGACCATGGGCAGTGCTGGCCTGGGCTGGGCCCTGGCCGCGATCGTCCTGGTGTTGATCAGCACAGTGACCACCACATTCCTCGACATATACAGCTGCGTTGTCAGCAGCCAGAGCCTAGTGCCATCCATCAGGGACCGCACCGGCAACATCGTAACCGGTGTGCTGGGAATCCTGATCGCGCTGTTCCTGGACACCGCGATCTTCGAACCCTTCCTGCTGGCGATCGGCGCCATCTTCCTGCCCATCTTCGTGATTGTCCTGCTGTGGCACTATCTCCCCCGCACTGCCCAGTTTGATCCGGCAGAGATTGACAACCGGCGTGGTCCCTACTGGTACATGTCGGGCTTCAACCTGCCAGCCCTGCTGGCCTGGATCGTCGGCTTTGTCGTGTATGACTGGGCGCGAGGCTTCGGCAGCATCAGCTACTTTGCCGAATTGCTTGGAATCACCATAGAGGGGAATGAACTTGCGATTGGCTCATCCCTGCCCTGCATCCTGGCAACCGCAGCCGCATACATTCTGTTGGTGAAGCTGATGCCGGCCAGCCAGCCGCGGGGACAGTCCGACTAGTCGTCCTTGTTCCCCTTGATGGCCTGGTCATAGGTCAGCACTGACAGGAAGGCATCCTGCGGGATGTCCACATTGCCAATCATCTTCATGCGCGCCTTGCCCTTCTTCTGGCGTTCCAGCAGCTTGCGCTTTCGGCTGATGTCGCCGCCATAGCACTTGCTGGTGACGTCCTTACGCAGCGGGGCGATGTTCATGCGCGCGATCATCGTGTTGCCGATCGCGGCCTGCAGCGGGATCTGGAACTGGTGGCGGCGGATGGTCTTCTGCAGCTTCTCCACCACCTTGCGGCCGCGGTAATGCGAATCACTGCGGTGGCAGATGAATGACAATGCTTCCGCCTTCTCGCCGTTGACGAGGATGTCAACCTTCACGAGGTCAGACTGCTGGTACTCGTCGAAGTGGTATTCGAAGCTGGCCAGTCCACGTGAGATCGTCTTCAGGTTGTCATAGAAGTCATACAGGATGTCGGCAAGCGGCAGGCGGAAACTGAGGTTCATCCGGTCATTGCCGATGTACTCGCTACCAAGGAATTCACCGCGCTTCTTCTTGGCCAGTTCGATGATCTGCGAGAAGTACTTGCTGGGCACGATGATCGATGCCTTGACGGTCGGCTCCTCAATGTGGTCGATCTTTGTCAGGTCAGGATACTTACTCGGATTGTCAACCGTAAGCATGTCGCCGCTTTTCATGTACACGTGGTACACCACGCTGGGGCTGGTGATCACGAGATCAATGTCGTATTCGCGCTCCAGCCTCTCCTGCACGATCTCCATGTGCAGCAGGCCGAGGAACCCGCAGCGGAAACCGAATCCAAGCGCCTCTGATGACTCCTGCTCGAAGTGCAGTGCCGCATCGTTCAGCTGCAGCTTCTCGAGCGCTTTCTTCAGCTCCTCGACATCCTCAGCCTGGGTCGGGTAGAAACTGCAGAATACCAGCGATTGCGCCTCGGCATAGCCCTCAATTGGTGACGAAGCAGGATTGGCTGCGGTCGTAATCGTGTCACCGACCCGGGAATCACCGACACTCTTGATGCCACTCACGACGTAACCAACCTCGCCTGCAGACAGGTCCTTCACTGGCATCATTTCCGGGGAGAAGATGCCAACCTCGCCAACCTCATACTTGCGACCGGTGGACATCATCATCAGCTGGTCACGGGCGGATATCTTCCCGTCAAACACCCGACAGTAAGTCACCACACCACGGTACTTGTCGAAGTGGCTGTCGAAGATCAACGCACGAAGCGGTGAATCAGCATCGCCCTTTGGCGGTTCCACACGCTTGATCACTTCCTCTAGCAGGTCCTGTACACCTTCACCGGTCTTGCCTGACGCGCGGAGCACATCCTCCGGCTTGCCACCGATGATCGAGCAGATCTCAGCTGCTACTTCATCCGGGCGTGCGACCGGCAGGTCGATCTTGTTCAGCACCGGAATGATTTCAAGGTCGGCATCCAGCGCCAGGTAAAGGTTAGCCAGTGTCTGAGCTTCTATTCCCTGTGCGGCGTCCACCAGCAGGATTGCTCCTTCGCAGGCCTTCAGGCTGCGGGATACCTCATAGGCAAAGTCCACATGGCCTGGAGTGTCAATCAGGTTAAGTTCGTAGGTATTGCCGTCACCGCTGAGGAAGTTCAATCGAACGGCCTGCAGCTTGATCGTGATCCCGCGCTCGCGCTCGAGATCCATCCGATCCAGCACCTGGTCCTTCATCTTGCGTTCTTCCACGGCACCGCACACGTCAATGAACCGGTCGGCCAGTGTGGACTTGCCGTGGTCGATGTGCGCAATGATGCAGAAATTGCGGATGAGTTTTAGGTCGGTCATGGTCGCAGGGATGATATCAAATAATACAGGGAATGCTGCCTTAGGGAACGCCAAGGAGGAGCGAATATCATCCCGGGTTGACCATCCATGGATTGCGGCAATTTCCTGTTGTGATAGTATGTTTATAGTGGCTTTGGTACTTCTCAGGACAATCTGAATGCACTGGAGGCAAGAATTTGGAGATTACGACAAAGGCACGTAATGCGGAAATCAATGATGACCTTGAGCTCTACGCCAACCGGAAGATAGAGAAACTCTCCAAGTACAACAACCGCCTGCAAAACGCCACCATCGTGTTCGAGGATGGCGCCAGCAAGGACAACACACGCAGCCGCCGGGTTGAAGTGCTGGTTACCGTACCGGGACAGACCCTCATCAGTGAAGATGAAGGTGAGAGTTTCTACATTGCGATCGATGGCGCCACCGACAAGATGAAGCGCCAGCTTCGCAAGCTCAAGACTAAGCGCATCCAGAAGCATCGTGACGTTGAGAAATTCAGCGTGGCTGAATCCGAGGTTGCGGCAGCGGACGAGCATGACATCGTGCTGGACGACAACCATGAGGAAACGTCAAGTGGCAAGCGGATTGTGGTCAGGACCTTCCCGCTGAAGCCAATCAGCACCAACGAGGCTGCCCGCATGCTGGAAAGCAACGGCCACAGTTTCCTGGTGTTCATCAATGAACAGGGTTCGGCCAACTGCCTCTACAAGCGAGAGGATGGTCACTACGGCCTGCTGGCACCGGAGAATACCGTCGACTGACAACTTCCTGCCAAATGAGCGGGACATATCGGATAGCGGTTGTATAATCAGCGGATGCTGGTCATCTGCCCCCATTGTCAGGCCGAGAACGAGGACGTAGCCCGCTTCTGCAACCAGTGCGGTAATCCGCTGGGCAACTCCCTGCCGGAAAACCGACCGGTCGCAGTTACGACGGAAGTCAAGCTGGAAGGCACACCGGCCAGTGGTGGTTCGATCAACTGGACGGGCCTAATAGTTGTGGCTGTCGCCGTGTTCGCGATCTGGTTCATGGTTGGCAAGAAACCCTCGGCAAGTGAAGGCGGGATGCCCTCCGGTTCCGCTCCGATGATGGAGCAGGTGCTGAAGCAGGTTGCAGACCTGAAGACACGGCTCGCTGAGAACCCCGGTGATGTTGACACGATCACCGAGATGTACCAGCTCTATGCGCAGGTCGGCAAGACCGCCGAGGTCACACCCTACGTTGAGGCAGCCCTCGAGAACATAGTGGCCAACGAGGATGGCATGAACACCCAGGACCAGGGTGACAAGCTGCTGGCGCTGTTCATTGCCGCTTACGAGAACCAGGAGGACGAACTCTGCCTGAAGATCCTCAAGGAATATCACAAGACCTTCCCGGATAACATCCGTATCCTGAAGGTGCTTGGCGACCTCTCCTACGACAATCGCCTGTGGAATGATGCGATTGAATACTATGGCCAGTACACTGACCAGGCCAGGCTTGAGGACGACCCGGATAACTACCTGAATGCCATGACAGACATGGGAAGCTGTTACATCCAGCTGGCTGGCGATGAGAACCCGGATAAAGAGCAGCTCAATAAGGCAATAGAAGTTTTCAAGACGGTGCTGTCTTTGCGCGGTGACTTCTGGCAGGCGCATTTCAACCTGGGTATTGCGCATGGCAAGCTAGGCGAACAGGACGAAGCGCTGCTTGAATGGAACTGGTGCCGGGACAACACCGAAAGCGCAATGGAGAAATGGCGCGCGGAATATGCGGCCGCGGAAATGCTCGGTGAAGAGTTGCCACCGATGCCAAGCAGCCCGCATGGCGAAGGCTTTGGCATGGCCAATCCCCATGGTGAGGGTGGGATGATGAATCCCCACGATGAAGGCGATATGATGATGAGTCCCGACACTGCAGGCACGGCGCCTCCACTGGACGGCGACAACCTGCCCCCCAATCCCCACAGCGAGGAGTTCCTGCAGGAACACCGTGATGAACAGCAATCCGGCGAAGCTAGCGACGGCTAGAACCGGATTGACCGTATAATCTGCGCCATGCAGGTATTAGGCGTAATCCCGGCGCGCTACGCGTCAACCCGTTTTCCCGGCAAGCCCCTGGCTGAAATTGCTGGCATCAGCATGGTCCAGCGTGTCTGGGAACAGGTCAGCCGTTGCACAACTCTGACCGATGCTGTGGTTGCCACGGAAGACCAGCGCATCATTGACCATGTGCAGTCATTCGGCGGCAAGGCAATCATGACCAGCGCGGAGCATGCCTCCGGAACTGACCGGATCGGCGAGGTGGCAAACGCCTACCCGCAGATGGATTACTTGCTGAATATCCAGGGAGATGAGCCCCTGCTTGACCCGCAGGCCATTGATGACCTGGTCAGGGCGACACTTGAGCATCGCTGGTCGATGAGCACCCTTGTCCACCCGCTGGGCGGAGACCCGGATCATCCCGATGTCTCCAACCCGAACTGCGTAAAGGCGGTGCGTGCTTTGGACGGGATGGCACTCTATTTCTCTCGATCTCCGATCCCCTATCCGCGTGATGCCCAGTCAGCAAGCTACTTCAAGCACATTGGCATCTACATGTATGACCGGGAAACCCTCGGACGCCTCTGTGCCCTGCCCCGCACCCCACTGGAGGCCAGCGAGAGCCTTGAGCAGCTGCGTGCGATGGAGAACGGCATCAGCATCTATTCAGTGGAAACCAGCTACAACCCTGTGGCAGTCGATGTGCCTGAGGATGTCCTGCGTGCCGAGGAGCGGTTGAAGTAGGCTGGCAGAGTCTGATTCCCGCATTAAAATATAGATGTGGTTAAGCTAAGCAGCAGGCAGGGCATCGAACGCACCAGGCGTTCCATCAAGGCACACAGCCGTGGGCACCAGCCGCATATGTTCGCAGTGCTCGAGACGGACCATGCCCCGGTGGATGAATCCGTCCTGCTCGTGCAGGACAGCGAAACGGAACCGAGCAACAAGTTCGAGTTCCGCAGCCTTGTCGAGTTCGAGGAGCGCAAGGCCGTGCTTGGGACCATCGCTCCGCGGGCCCAGTCATCAGCGCTGCGCCACAGCAGCATCCAGGTCAAGCGTGGCAGGCTTGGCAGCAAGGCTGCCGAGACACTGCTGATACTTAACCGGCTGCCGGTCGGCCTGCTGGAGAATCCGGGGCCGGTGCTGAAAGGCATGCTCAAGTCCGTTGGTAGGGCACTGGACCAGATCAACTGCAATGGCCGCCCGCACAACCTGCACTGGTGGCTGGCAATTGAGCTGGCGATGAAGGGCTGGGTTCGCCGCCAGAGCGTTGAGAGCCTGGCAGCGGAGCTTGAAAGCAACGTGCCGACATTCGGTCCGGGCATCATCCCGGCCGATGGACTCTACATCTGGACTGAGTACCTTGACCGCACGATCGACCAGCTCGAACAGCAGCTGGAAAGCCCGAAGAACCGCAATCCCTTCAATGACCGGCTGGTTGCCACCACGATTGCCAACCTGCTCGGCATCCGCGATCCCGGCATCTGTGCAGTGCTGATCGGCAGTTTCGCCCAGCGCCACAACTGTGAAGTGCTGCCTGACGTGCAGGTCCTGTCCTGCAACCTGCCGACCCGCTTCGTCAGTGAACTGAATGACGAGGACCGTGCGATTGGCGATGAGATCGTGGCCCTGTTCGAGCATGGTGAAGGTGTGAGCCGCCATTCGCTGGAGCAGAAGTACCCCTCCAGCATGCACGTGATTGCCAACCTGTTCCTCTGTGGCAAGCTGGTTGCCAGCCCGGAGGGTTTCATCTTCACCCGCGAGCAGCTGATCCGCTACCGCGACATCCTGCTGGCTGCCGGGGAGGACCTATCGCGACCGTCCATCCGCGTGATCAAGGATGAGTGCGGCCTTGGCCGCAAGGCGGCTGAATCACTACAGGGCCTGTTTGCGGACCTGTTCCGCGATGGCTATACGCTGCCCCCACAGGAGCATGGGGCGTGAGCACTGCCTCGCAACCCTTGCTGCAGGTTGAAGGATTGAGCAAGTACTTCCCGATCCGTGCCGGCTCCTTTGGCAGCGGTGGGCAGACAATCCGCGCCGTTCACAATGTCAGTTTCAGCATCGGCCGGCGCCAGACGCTTGGGCTCGTGGGGGAAAGCGGCTGCGGCAAGAGCACCACGGCTCGACTGGTTCTGCGCCTGATCGAGCCGAGTGAGGGAAGCATCCTGCTGGACGGCGAGGAACTGATGGACTTCCGCCCGGCGCGGCTCAAGCAGGCCCGCCGCCGGATGCAGATCGTATTCCAGGACCCGATGGGCTCACTCAACCCGCGTCGCACAGTCGGTCAGAGCATTGCGGAACCCCTCGAAGTTAATGGCTGGAAGCGCGCTGATATCGTGACGCGGATTGCGGAACTGCTGAAGGACGTGGAATTGCCGGCAACATACGCCGATCGTTACCCGCATGAATTCAGCGGCGGCCAGCGACAGCGAATTGCCATAGCCCGTGCTCTGGCGCTGAAGCCTGATCTCGTCATCGCGGACGAACCGGTCAGCGCGCTTGACGCTTCAATCCAGTCCCAGATCCTCAACTTGCTTGAACGGCTCAAGGAAGAGCACGACCTCGCCTATCTCTTCATTTCACATGACCTCTCGGTCGTGCGGCATATCTGTGACAAGGTTGCCGTGATGTACCTCGGAGAGATTGTTGAGGAAGGAGACACGGCTGAGGTCTATGGCAAGCCGGCCCACCCTTATACCCAGGCCCTGCTCAAGGCCATCCCGGTGCCCGGCAGCAGTCCGCAGCCCGTGGAACCACTTGAGGGTAGCCTGCCCAGTGCGATCGATCCGCCAAAGGGCTGTGCATTTGCCAGCCGCTGTCCGCATGTGATGCCGCGCTGCTCCACCGATTCGCCGCCGCCGTTCGTGATCAGCGAGCGGCACCGCAGCCGCTGCTGGCTAAACGAAACGGGCCAGCGCCCGTCCTGATAGCTGCATGGAAAGACTCCCCCTCCTGCTGCGCTGGTACTGCATCCTGGCAATCATCCTACTCGCGTGGTACGGCTTCACGGTCAGCTCTCAGGTGCGCTCAATGAAGCAACGCACGGCGGAAATGGTCATCCAGCTGGAAGGCCTGAATTCTGAAACTGACAAGGCGGAAGATGTTTACAACCAGCTTGAGGGAAAGCAGCGGCGTGAAAGGCCGGGTTACAGCGGCGAGGAAGCCGTGATGGCAAGCGTCGCCGTGATGTCGGCCAAGGACAAATTTGAAAAGCTCAGCGCTGAACTGAAGCAGTTGCAGGAGCAGCACAACCAGCTGGAAATTTCGGCCTCAGCACTGCAGCTGCGCATAGTCCCGGTTGTGGCAATAGCCCTGCTCCACCTGTTCGGATTCTTCATGATCCGCGTGGAACAGCGCGAAAAATAGCAAGGCTACTGCCCGGTGCGGTCAAGGGCATCCAGGTTCAGCAATGTATTGCCATCCGTTACTACCAACTGGATATCGTCATTGAGCTTGTCAATCGCCAGCCATTTCAGGTAGTTCGGGTTCTGCACAAGGGCGTCATTGAGCACCTTTATCTTCTCGGCCTGCGCCTGGGCCTCGATCAGCACCTGTTGCTTCTCCTGCTCAGCCTTCTCCAGCACGTACTTCATGCGCTCGGCATCCTGCTGCGCCGCTTTCTTCTCATTGATCTTCTCGGTCACTGCGTCCGGCAGCTTGATGTTGCGAACCAGTACTTCGTTAAGCAGCATGTTGTTGTCAGCCAGCACTGAGCTCAAACGGTCACCCAGTTCCTGTGTGATTGATTCACGCTCGGTGCTGTACGCCGCAGTAGCCTCATGCAGTGCAAACACACTGCGGATTGCCTCGCGCACTGAGGGACGAATGATCTTCTCGCGGTAATTGCTGCCAATGTTGTAATGAAGCTCGTTCAGCTTCTTGTCATCCAGGCTGAAAAGCACAGTCAGGTCAATGTCCATCTCCAGGCCGTCACTTGAACGGACCGTGATCGCATCATCCTGCTGGCGGTCACCTTCACCCTGGGTGGCGGACATGGTGTATTCCTGGATCTGCACGTTGTAGAGCTTACGCTCGTAAACCCCTGGCATCACGAGTGTCCAACCGGGCTCGAGCGGTTGCGCGGTGAATTGCTTTGTGAATCGGTTGAACAGTACCATCCTGTTCCCGACCTCAACCGTGACAATGCTGTTGCCGACGAATGCCAGCACGACCACCAACACAACAAGCAGTGACACCATGCTGCGCATGCGCGCCAGCTCAGACTTGGTGAAGCCGCCTTCACTCATCCGTTTCGCATAGTTGCCCAGAATGATCGCACCGATCACGATCGCGATCATCGTAAACAAGGGACCCATGTCTCACCTCTGAGGCTATTGCTAGGGGCTAGGATACCATTGCGACCGCACAGTACCTTTCGGCTAGCGGCCTGCTGTCCTGTCCCACATCAGTAAATACGCATGCTGGAGTCATTCTGGTTCAGACGAATTAACACTTTGCCGGCCTGCCTGGTCCATTATCGCCCTGGCCTGTGCCCGCAAACGGTGGAACTTGCGCCTGATGAAAACACTGCCTTCAAAGCCCCGCCGGAAGCTATCTTCATCCATTGTGAGGATCTGCGACGCACTTGCTCCGCGGATGGATTCGCGCGGTTTGAATCGGTCAATGCTGCTTTGCAGGGGTGAGTCATTGAACGGGCAGACCTGCTGGCAGGTATCACAGCCAAACAGCCATTCCTGCAGGTCCACGCTGCCATCCACTTCAGCCTTGCATTCCGTTGTCAGGTAACTGATGCAGCGGTCCGCCATCAGGATCCCAGGCCCTGTCAAGGCATCCTGCGGGCAGGCTGTCACGCATTTCGTGCAGGTCCCGCAGCTGTAGTCCACCGGATCGTCAACCGGCAATTCGGCACTGCTCAGGATGCATCCAATGAAGAAGTAGCTGCCGATCTCACGATTGACGACGAGGGAGTTGCGTCCACGCATGCCGATCCCGGCGGCAACTGCAAATGCCTTTTCCGCCAGCGGAGAACTGTCAACGGTTACACGCCAGCTGTGTCCATCAAGCATCCCGTCCAGCCAGCGCCCAAGCTGCTTGAGGCGGGGAGTCAGGACATTATGGTAGTTGTCACCCCAGGCATAACGGGCCACCCTGCCCTCACCATGCTCGGCATATCCAGATTTCTGGTCGTAGTAACTTGCAGCCAGCACGATCACACTGCGGCATTCCGGCAGCAGGTTTCGTGGGTCATAGCGCTTCGCCGGATCACGATAGAGGTAATGCATATCACCTCCATAGCCGCGCTCCAACCACTTATCATGGTTGCCAACCTCTGCCAGGACCGCTTCAACAGAAGCTACCCTAAGCAGGTCAAAGCCGAGCGATCTTGATTGGTCGGTCAGTTGCGGCTTGAGGCTTGCTGCGTCCATGTACCTGCATCATCCGGTTCCTTCCGGACTGCTCGCCTCAGCCTTCGCCTTCCGTCTGGCCGGCTGGTGGAGCAGTATCCCCTTCCTCGCCATTCGAAGTTGTGTCCTCAACCGGGTTGCCATCATCATCCACCACGGTACCCTGGATCACATTCACATCTTTGATGTCATCCACCTCGATACGCACTTCCGGTCCCCTGTCTTTTTCCGGATCATAGATCCCGAGCGTGACGTCATGCAGGTAGTTGTAGATGCGCTCGGCGATCTGCTCGTTGAGCATGGTCTCATCGTTGTCATTCATGCGCATCACACTGCTGCGCCATTCCTCGCCTTTGTAATAAGGCTTCCACTTGTCAGTGCCGAAATCCGCGTAGTTGAACGCATTGGTGAATCCGCATTCATGGCACCAGGTGCAACGGTTGATGGTCAGGTCGCGATTCGGGATGTTAGTGCGGATGTCGGCCGGGCCCTTGCGTTCAGCCTTGGGGTAGGTCAGAACGTCCTTGATGCCGAGGTCGCTGTCGTTACTGAACAGGCGAGCCTTTTCAACGACATACTGCCGCTGTCCGACTGTGGTTTCCCCGGAATCCAGCGGATTGCAGGCTGCCAGCAGCAGCAATCCGGCAAATATTCCGAACTGACTAAACTTTTGAGTCTTTCGCACCGTCATAAGCATAACTCCGGATCAGCCTCCTGTGAAACAGGCGGTCGTACGGACTATTACCAACGAGGAATATAATTGCGCATATGAGCATGCCAAGAACGATCAGTGCGCTGGTACTCAGCATCCTTGCCGGGCTGCTGCTCGGCTTCGGACTTACGACCATCTCGCGCGCTCACACCCTGAACAACCACAACCGGATCGCGGAGGACATTGCCGCCCTGATCCCGGGAAACGTTGACTCCAACAACCACAATGTGGATTTCCAGATCAACGGCAAGGCCAGTCCAGGCACGGCGCAGTTCAACGCCCAGTCAACGGTCGGCGTGGGTGGTTCCTTCGTCAGTGATGTCTATGACCTCGTCAGTCCGGCCGTCGTTCACATCACCAACCGCATTGAGCGCCAGGACTTCTTCTTCGGCCCGATCAACGAGGAAGCCACGGGCAGCGGCGTGATCGTCAGCAAGAGCGGCTACATCCTCACCAATTACCACGTGATCCAGAACGCCACGGATCTGCAGGTCGTGACCAATGATGGCCAGAGCTACAGTGCGGAAATCATTGGCGCGGATGCCGGCACAGACCTCGCCCTGATCAAGGTGAATGCCCAGCATGACCTGCCTGTGGCTAAGCTTGGCGATGACACGAAGCTGCGCGTCGGTGAATGGGTAGTCGCTATTGGTAACCCACGCGGGCTGGACTGGACGGTGACGGTCGGCGTGGTCAGCGCACTGAACCGTGAAATCACGAACCAGCTCACCAACCAGACGCTCTACAACATGATCCAGACGGATGCCACCATCAACCCCGGCAACAGTGGCGGACCGCTGCTGAACGCAGCCGGTGAGGTAATCGGCATCAATGATGTGATCGTGAGCAACTCGGGCGGCAGTGAGGGCATCGGCCTGGCAATCCCCGTGTCCACCGTCAAGGACGTGCTGGATGACCTGATCACCAATGGCCGCGTGATGCGCCCCTGGCTGGGACTGCGCATATACCGTGTGGTCAATGAAGCCCTGGCCCGCCAGCATAACCTGCCCGTCACCCATGGCATTATTCCGCGCGAGGTCTATGAGGGCAGCCCGGCCGCCAATGCCGGCATCATCCGCTATTACGTCCAGCGCCGCAGCAAGGAATTCGGCTATGACATCATCTCCGAAGTGGATGGCAAGGAAGTCACCAGCGAACGGCAGATGCTGGACATCATCCGCAACCACGAACCCGGAGAGAAGGTGACACTCACCATCTACCGGGTGATCAACGGCTCATACGAGAAGCTCAACATTGATGTGGTGCTGACCGAACTAGACCCACGGGCCCCGCTGCTCGGTATCGTCTGAGATTTAACCCCGAACTGACCGCTTCTGTACCGGCATCTAACCGGAAGCTGTCTGCGCCAACCGCCTGCACGGTAGAACCTATTACCGGCAGTCAGGCTATGGTTCAGCCAATGACCAGCCTGCCGATATCTATTACAGGAATTCAGGGAGCAAGCAAGGGAGCGGCCTTCCCAGATGTCAATTCAGTTCTCAGGTCTGGCCAGCGGTACTGACTGGAATTCGGTGATCGACCAGCTCGTTTCACTCGAGCGGCGATCAGTCGAAACACTGCAGAACCAGCGCAGTGACATACTGTTCAAGCAGAGCGCGCTGTCCGATGTCAACAAGCAGCTGCAGTCACTGGACAGGGTGTTCAGCACCTTGCGCTTCGAAAGCACCTGGCTGAGCCGCAGTACAAACAGTTCAGATCCTGCGCGTGTCAGTGGCATTGCGCAAAGCGGAGCCTCCCTCGGTACCTACAATGTTGAGGTCAATCGGCTGGCTACCCCCAGCCGAGCCACTTCAGGACTTGATGACACCCTGTACACCAAGGTTGCCAACCTTTCCCAGACCCAGAACATCGGTATTGCCTCCCTTACTCCGTTTTCGGACTTCCAGCCCACACGGGCACTGAGCACGACGCTCATAAAGAACACCCTGCAGGCTGGCCAGGCTGGTGCCAGGATCACCGCTGGAGACACCATAAGCATCAATGGCAACCTTAAGGACGGTTCAGCTGTCAGTGGTACTTTCACATTCAACGGCGACGAGACTGATACGCTAGGCAGGCTGGCAATTACCGTAGCGCAGGTATTCCATGGCGAGATCGCAGGCAGCATCGGCAGCAATGGTGAACTGACCTTCATCGAGACCAATCCCTCAGTCGCGGGCGATGTCTCCTTCAATACGCTGGTCACCCCCATCGACCTGACCTTCAACGACACCGACTATTCAGGCAGCACACTCGACTTCGGCATCGGAAACAATGTTGCCGGTGCTGCTGCAACCACCCGCCGACTGGTGGGCACTCAGGTATTCACAAGCGCTGGAGTGCTTGAACTGTCCGACGCCACCGACCTTGCCAGCCTGGACCAGGTCACCAGTGGCACCTTCAACAACGGTGACAAGATACGCATTACCGGCAAGAATGGCGGTGGTTCAACAATCACGCCAGTGGACTTCACTTATACCGGTGCCGCCGGAGGACAGACAATCGCTGACCTGGTAGCTGCCATCAGCGGCGCATATGCCGGCGCAACCGCAAGCTATGAGAACGGGCGCATCGTGCTGACTTCCGACACCCCCGGAGCCAACGCAATTGAGCTGAACCTGTCCTTTGTTGATACTCTCGGCGCGACTTCCATGTCACTCGGCAGTTTCAGTGTGGCGGAAACCGGCCGTGACAACGGTGCACAGATGATCACCACCGGAAGCTTCACCGTTGAGGGAACCGGTTCACACCTGCTCAGCAACACAGACGGGAAGGCCGGCAGGATCCGTGGCAATGTTTCCATCCTTGACCCGAGCAATACCCTTTCCAGCTATGGAATCACTGAGTTTGACCTGTTCACGATTGATGTGGACAATGCATCAGGCGGAATCGATCCCGTAACCATCAAGGGGCTCAGTGAATACAGCACGCTCCAGGACTTTGTCGATGCAGTAAACAAGCAGGTTCCGGCGGTTACTGCCCAGCTGATTGATGTCGGAGGCAGCTTCCGCCTTGAAATCGTCGCCAACCAGGGTGGGCGGGACATCCGCCTGTATGACACCGCCGGCGGCATAATGGATCGCCTGATCCAGATCGGTGCCACTGACCTCGACAGCAGCAGCAATGACCTGTCCATCACCTTCGGCAGCACAACTGCCACAAATGATTACACGATGGTGGACTGGTTCACGCCGGACAATGGTGGTCCGATGCAGCGCCGCGTAATCACCGGTGACGAAGGCGGACCGGTGCTGGACCTGATCGGTGGAGTAGCCCTGAATGACGGCGGCGGCGGCTTCAACCCCGGAGTGGCTACTGTCCGGACAGGAAACAGCTCTGAACTGAATACCCAGGTCGCCTCAAGTACTTACATTTTTGGCAGCCGCAATATCGGCGTGAATCCGCCCACCAAGATCCCGTTCATAGATCCGACTGTCACGCTTGCCCAGGCCGGATTTGCCATCACGCCAGAAAATGCTGACACGAATCCGCTGTTCCATACCAACGGCTTCTTCACCATAAATGGAGTGGCAATCAACATCGGTGATGTCAATTCGACAACGATCAACGATGTACTGGGAAAGATCAACTCGAGTGGAGCCGGAGTCACGGCATTCTTTGACTCCGCAAATTCCCGCTTCTACCTCAGGAACAACAACACGGGGTCTGCGGGCATCAGCCTCGGTGGCAACGGAGACACAAGCAACTTCCTGGCGATCGCCGGCCTGACGCAGGCCACGGGGGGAATCAGCATCCAGGGCCGCTCCAAGGGCACTGTCGATACCGGTCTGCCGCTGGCACAGAGCGGCATGTCACAGCAGGTGTCGAGCGGGGTCTTCACCATCAACGGCGTACGCATCACGGTCGACGCCGGTGTTGACAGCCTGACTGACCTGATGAACAAGATCAATAACAGTGGCGCGGGTGTCAAGGCAAGCTATGACCCGACAGCCGACAAGCTGACCCTGACCCAGGTGCTTAATGAGGATGTCACGTCCGTGCAGATCAGCCTTGGCGATCCATCAGATACCAGCAACTT
Source organism: bacterium (assembly GCA_020440645.1). Lineage (GTDB taxonomy): Bacteria > 4484-113 > 4484-113 > 4484-113 > JAFGCY01 > JAHEFU01. The sequence goes on from JAGRNR010000001.1 coordinate 87,416, forward strand.
CCTGGAGACTGCCAACCTGACCCTTGATACGACTGCCGTATCCCAGGTCGGCAGCATTCGGCTGACCAGTTCCTTCAGTGTGAACGGAGTCAACTATGTCCGCAAGAGTAACGAGGTCTCAGATGTGGTTGACAAGGTAGCGCTTAACCTCAATGGAGTGACGACCGGTCCTGTCAGCATTTCAGTCGAACAGGATAACGACAGGATGTCCAGTGCGATCCTTGACTTCATCGTGGAATGGAACACCACGATGGAACGCATCAATACCAAGCCCCTCTCCAAGGAGGAGAAGAAGGGAGTCAAGGCATTGACTGATGAGGATGCGCAGGGCATGACCATCCAGGAGATCGATGAGTACCTGAACAACCGCCAGAGCCTGATGCTGCGTGATTTCACCGCCAACGATTCATCCGTGCGCCAGATCAGCCGCCGGATGCAGAACCTGGTGATGGGCGTCGTCAACAATGATGGCGCTTTCGGCAGCCTCAGTGCCATTGGCATAAGTACAGCCGAGATCGGTGCAGGTGCTGAGGCGGCAACGATTTCCCAGTCCAGGCTGCTGGCCCCTACCAGTGACCGCGAACAGCTCAGGTTGCTGATGGAAAGCAATGCGGAATTGCAGGATGCAATCAGCAACCACAGTGAGGACCTCTATGAACTGTTTGCCGCTGCCCTGCAGAGCCTGGTGCAGGTAACCGGCAGCAAGAACCTCAGTGGCGGAATCACGGTTTCGCAACAGCTCCAGTTCGAGATATCCAATGGCAAGGGTGCTGCGACGGTGAATTTCACACCGGGCAGTTACAGCCAGAACCAGGTACTAAACCGCATCAACCAGGCTCTGAGTACCGCAGGCCTGCAGGGCAGCATGCTGGCATACTACGACAGCCAGAGCCAGCTGAACATCCGCAGTGCCAGTACAACCGAAGCAGCCCAGCTGCGCCTGCGCGAACTATCCCCCGGAGCTGACAGCATCCTGACAGCCTTCGGCTGGACGGCGGGTACGCTGCTTGGAGAGGATCCTGATATCAGTGGCGGTATCGCCATGCGAAGCCGGAGCTACATCGACGGTATCACCGGGGTTGGCGGTATCGTGTTTGAGCGCATCAAGCAGAATGGATCCTTTGACCGCCAGGTCAGCGGTCTGGATGACGCGATTGAACAGGCCCAGCTGCACGTCAGCAACTATGAAACCCGCCTGCGAAACAAGTTCTCAAGGCTTGAGGTCAACCTGTCCCAGCTGCAGAGCCAGCAGCAAGCGCTCGAAGGGCAAATTACCGCGCTGAATGCCGCAACCAACGGTAGCAAGAAATAAGCAAGGCAGCCTGCCTCAGCGGGGTATTGGTCTGGACAGCCGAATGTAATACTGCTGGGATGGTATAATTCGTCTTCCCCATGGCTGGGTAGCTCAGCTGGTCTAGAGCGCGCGGCTCATAACCGCGAGGTCGAGGGTTCGAGTCCCTCCCCAGCTAGTTTATAGCTTTTCCATATCCCTGTGCTGGATGCTTATCCGGCGCCCCTCCCCCTTCAGGTTCTCCGCAAGGTGGTTCACTATGCTCACGCTGCGATGCTTGCCACCCGTGCATCCGATTGCCACCACGAGGTTGTACTTGTGGACATCAGGATAACGCGGGATCACATGCTCCATCATGTCCTTGATCTGGCTGGCAAGCTGCACCGCCTGATCGTGCTGCATGACGTACTCGTACACCGGCTTGTCGTTACCTGTCAGGTTGCGCAGGCCGGCAACGTAGAAGGGATTCGGGATGATCCGGGTATCGAATACAAAGTCTGCATCAGGAGGCACGCCGTACTTGAAGCCGAAGGAAATCAGGGTCACGATGAAGCGCTTGCCTTCGCTGTCCTCGGAATACATCGCAAGGACCCTGTTACGAAGCTGGGAAGGTGAAAGGCTCGATGTGTCAATCGTGACGGTTGCCAACTGTTTCAGTGCATCAAGTTTCTGGCGCTCCATTGCAATCGCCTTCTCAATGCCGGATTCAGCTCCCAACGGGGGAACCCTGCGTGCCTCCTTGAAGCGGTTGACAAGCACATCGTCATCGCAGTCAATGTAGATGATGTCCAGCGGTCTGTCGTCAGCACTGAGCTTCTCAACGACATCACTGACATCATCAAACATGGTGCCGCTGCGCACATCACACACGATTGCGATTCCCTTCAATCCAGCCTGGGCCTGCTCGCTGAGCAACAGCAGCATTTCTATCAGGCGCGGCGGAATGTTGTCCAGGCAGAAGAAGCCCAGGTCCTCAAAGCAGCGCAACGCAGTACTCTTCCCGGCACCGGACATCCCGGTGACAATCACTAGCCTGGCCTTGGCTTCATCCATCTGCGGATTATACACAGCAGTCGTGTGATTTACGAACAGATTCAGCAGCATTCTCAATTAGACCAAGGAGACTGACACAATCAGACAACCGGAATCTAGTCAGTCCAGTGGGCATGATGCGTGTTTCCAGCTTTGACAGCAAATCAGTGCCGTTAATATTAATAATATGAAGATTTTGGCTTGGCCAAACAGCTTGACTTTTACCTGTATTGTGGAATAATACCTTCAGACGGGTGTCTCATTATGACCCAGGGTTTCAAAGGTCGAGGGACGCGACGGAGGGGCTTGAGAACTCGTCTCCAAACCAGCTTATCCCCTTACTGTCCCCCCCTTGGAGGCCGACGCAGATCGGCCTCCTTTTTTATTTTCTATTAACGGCTTCCAGCATTGAATGCAGAATTGCAGCCGGATCATAAAGCACCTTCATCCCATTTCTGGCAACCGAAGCGCTGCCAGGATCAACCGGAAGCCCAGCCCAGCTGGTTGAGGCAATTCCGTATTCCACTTCCATGCCAGTTTCGTAGTGCGCACGAAGCGATACAAGTCGCCCATATTCCTCACGGTCAACTTGCCTTGCGTCTCCTGCAATGCTGATCCACTCTCGGTCCTGCAACAACGCCAGGGGATCGATACAGAGAATCACAAGGTCAATATCAGAATCCGGCCGTGCTTCAGCACGTGCATGTGAACCGACAATGGCAATTGCCCTGACATTCAAATCCAGGCGCAGTACTTGCAGTACCCTATCCAGCCTGGCCCATTTATCGTGCAATTCAGTGAGCCGGAGCAGGCTCTGACGCGGGATCGGAGGGACTCTCAGGCATTGCCATGTCCTTGCTGTGCTGGATCCTGCTCCAGTACTCGTCGAAGTTGAACTTCGGAGAATTCTCCGCATCATGGCACTTCTTGCAGGTGTCGGCACTGCCGCGCATGATGCCGAACTCGTTGCGACCGTCTGCATCCAGCTGCCCGGGCGGGATCTGCTCATCGCTGATGCTGTCGTCACTCTTGCCACTGAGGCGAACTGTCATCAGGGTCACGTGGAACTCCGCTGGGCCATGGCAGGATTCACAACTGACCATTGCCAGCTCTTCGGGCTTGTCAATCTTGTTCCAGCCACCATTTGGCGAGATGTACTCAGTAACATGGCAACTCAGGCACTTGCTGTCCTTGTCCGCATGCTTGCGTTCAGGGTCCGTTGCCGCCACTTCCTCTAGTGTCTGGAAGGCCAGTTGGTGCTTGGTGCCAAGCATAGCCTGGTAGATGTTGGCATGGCAGGTGTTGCAGGTTTCCTGGCCCATTATCCGAGGGCGCACAACCACCTTCTGGTTGTTGATCTTTTCATTCTCGTACTTCTCGATCTCGGGATAGATCTCGTCGATCAGGCCAAGCACTGTTTCGTCGCCCTTGACCTTGCTGCCAACAGCCAGCTGCCGCGCGGTAACCGTGCGGTCATCATCAGCCGTCTCCGGGAAATTGACAACTATCTCCACCAGGTCGCGGGCCTTCAGGATCGGCCCCCGGACGAAGTACGGCCAGGTGACGCCATCACTGCCGGGCTTCTGGTTCGGGTTGCCCTGTGGGAACCCGATGACCAGGTCCAGTCCCTCAATGTCAGCAATCTGCTTTGGATCGGCAATCGCTTCTGCACCGTCTCCCAGCGTGAATATCCAGAAGTCGGCTTCCTGCTGGTGCTGCTCGATCACCTGCTGCACCGCCTTGTCCATCGGCATCACCTTGAAGCCGTAGATATCCTCCACCTTGTTTCCATCAATGGTCTCAAGCGTCACACCGGGATCGATCGCATGGATCACTCCAACCTTGAAGCCTTCCGCCAGCTCAATGATGCGGTACTTGCTGATCATTTCGTTGAGTTCACGGCTGCAGTCCACCCCCTGGGCCGGCTTGCCGAAGTGCAGGTTGACGGATGTCAGCGGCAGGCTGCCCTCACCGCCGAGTTCCTGGGCCTGCTTGAGGTAGTCCAGCAGGTCCTGCTGGCCGAATTCGAGGTCGGCCTTGCCCAGTCCAACCATTCCATAACCGTTCTGGGCCATGCTCTTGAGCACCTGGCGGCTGTAAAGCCTGTCGATGAACTCCGTGCCACCCACGGAACTGCCTAGATCCAGCACGAGCACATCACTCGGGCGACCCTTGTCGGATGGCTTGGACTTGAGCGCTTCCTCGCGCTGTTCCTTCAGCACGCGAGCACGCCGCAGTTCCCCACCATACTGGCCCGTGGCACAACCGCAATTACGCAGGTAACCCATCGTGTTTGCACTGACCAGGATCGTCAGCCTTGCCGGTTCCTTTGCCTCCTGGCTGCAAGAGCATGCCACTGCAATCAGCAGCAGGATCTGGACGGGGATCAGTCGGGCATCAAATCGCATCGGCTCACAGCTCCACTGGTATGGGACGTCCTATTTTAATCCCTTGTTTGGATGGCTCACTGCGCAGGGCCAGCAGCTCAACACCTGCTGCATGGGCCTGGCGCAGTGCCCTGCCATAGGTTGGATCAATATGGTCAGCCGGTCGGAAGAGTTCGCAGTCCTTACGCTGGATGAAGTAGAGCTGTACTGCACGGTCTCCCTGCTCCACCACCCTGGCCAGCTCAGCCAGGTGCTTGGTTCCGCGGGCGGTCACAGCATCCGGGAACATTGCAACTTTTCCATCAACGAGGGTCGTGGCTTTCACTTCCACCCAGCAACGCTGCAACATGTCCGTTTCATGAACCCTGCACAGCAGGTCTATCCTGCTGCCTGTGCCATAGGGTACTTCGGTTATGTACTCACGATATCCGGAAAGGGCTTCGATCTTCTGTGTCCTGGCTGCTTCCGCCACCATCCTGTTTGGCAGGCCTGTGTCCACACAGATCCAGGTTCGGCCGGGCTTGACCATGTACAGGCTGTGGCGGAACTTGCGCTTCCCCTCGCCATGATCGAGCAGCAGGCAGGGGCTTTCCTCGCGGATACAGCCCAGCAGGCTGCCGGTATTAGGCACGTGCACAGTCTGCACAGAACCATCCGGCATGCGTACATCAGCAAGGAATCGCTTGTAGCGGCGCAGTAAGGTCGCCTCAATCAGACCGTCAGCTCTCACCGGCCAATTATGGCAGCAGTCCGTTCAGGCGTGCTTGAGAAGGCACATCTCCAGGTTGGGCATTACGCGCGACAGGCACCGATCCCAGCGAAACTCCTCCTGCAGCCTGGCCGAAGCCAGCATTGCAGCATGCTTTGCTGCAGCCGGATCCGCAAGGCAGGACTTGACCAGTTCCGGCAGTTCTTCACTGGTCCCGTACATCAAGTCCGCAGCCTCGGGCCCAAGCAGCTCAAGCACATCCTCATTGCGAGGAGTAAGCAGGACGCAACCCGTAGCCAGGCAGTCGCTGACCCTGTTGCTCAGGTAGTCGGAGAACTGGCCGCTATGCATCGGGATATCCAGTGACAACAGGCTGTTGTTGTAGATGGTGTTGGTTTCCTGCAGGTAGTTGCTTGGTCCCCGGTAGACATCTGACAGTTCAGAATCCTGCCAGTTCGGATCACCGAACACCGCAAGCTGCACACCGCTGTTCCTGACTGCGTTCAGAACACGCTCACGATTGACAGAATAGTTTCCGACGAAGCTCACATCAAAGCCGGTTGTCAGCCTTTCGTCATCCCGCTGCGGGAATGGTGCATTCCCGGGGGCGTTATGTTCCGGATGGAAGATTCTTGTGGAAGTCCCCAGCGGTGCATGGACCACACGCCTGTATCCGCGCTGTTCAAGCAGGGAGCACATCTTGCGCGAGGAGCAGACCATGTAGGTGTATTCCCACTTCGCTGCCCCGATGTCATCGAGCTTCTCCAGCACACGCGGATCACGCGCATTGAGGAACAGCAGGTTCGGGATGGAACATTCCTCCATCAGGTGGTGAAGCTCATGGATGCTGCCATCCTCAAGGATCGCTGAAAGGCCAACCGAGATCCCGAAGTCGATGTTGTGCTTGCGGAACAAGTCATTCACATAGAACTGAAAGATCTCGTAGCTGCCGTGGCTGACATACCTCGTGTGCTTGTACATGTCGCGGATGCTTTCCATGCTGAGCACCACGGGCACTTCCTCAAGCTGCTGCAGGCCATCCATGATCGGCAGCATCATCTCCGGGTGCAGGTCGCGGCTGCTGTCCGGGATCAGAACGTTGTATCCACCCAAGAACTACTCCCCGGCAGGCTGTGTGCCGTTTCCATTGCTGCTGATGCCGGCAGTGAACTGGTGCAGGCTGGCATTCTCCATCTCATTCTCGTCATGGTCCTCTGCGGCGTACTCAGCCATCTTCTGCTTTTCCAGTGCCGCGGACTTCACTTCCTCGTGGTGCATGCGCATGTCGCTTGTCACTACCTCGCCGACAATCACACCATCGAGCTTCGAGCCGTCCATGTTCACTGCTTCGAGGTTGACATTCTCAAGCTTGGAGCGCGTCAGGTCCGCATTGCGCATGTCCGTGTCCTCGAAGAAGGCATTGCTCATGTCGCATTCGGAAAGATCGCTTCCCTGCAGGTTCGTGCCATACATCACTGAATAGGTGAGATCTGAGTGCGAAATGTCAATCCCGGACATCTCAGCACCGCTGAGCGCTGCCAGCCGGAAGTAGCAGTTGCCAAGGTATGCTCCGCTGAAATCGCAATTGCGCAGGTCAGCCTTGGTCCAGAAGGCGCGCTTGGCGTGCACGGCCCTGAAGGAAACACCTTCCGCCTCCGCAGCACTGAAGTCAGCTCCGTCGAGCACTGCTTCATCAAACGTGGAGTTGTAAAGCTTCTGCAGTAGCAGGCTGGTGGTTGTCAGGTTTGCGCCGGAAAAGTCGCACTTCACCGCCTCACCCTTGCTCATATTGCTCAGGTGGAGGTTGGCCTTGCGGAAGTTGCAGGCCCTGAAACGCGTCATCCTCAACAGGCAGTCCGATACATCCGCTCCCTCCAGGTTGCAGCCGAATACCTCGCACTGCGAGAAATCAATGCGAGACAGGTCCAGCCCGGACAGGTCCACCTGGTTGAAGCGTTTCCCATTGATGACGATGCGCGCATCAGTCCCCTCAAAATGCTGCGCCCGTGCGGCAGCGTAGCCTTCACGGTCATTGCACAGCAGTTCATGCCAGTCGATCTTGCTCATAACTCCTCCGTTTCCTTTTCATCGGAGCGAATCCCCGTGCACTTCAGCGAGCTGTATCAGTCGGAGGTGAATTACTGGTGAATCATGAGGGCCGCCAGATTAAATTGTGAATGCCAGTCATATAATCCGTGCAGTGAAATACACCCCCGGCTATGAATGGTTCATCACTCCGCACTGGCTGCGTCGCTTCGGGCCGCTCAGGCTGGTCGAGGGTTCACTGCTTGACCGGATCGGACTGCACTTCTACACGCTCTATGCGGTACTTGGCGGAGTGATGTCTGGTACGTTCACCCTCAACAGTTTCGTCCTGAAGGAAGCGCTGCACGGCTCAACATTCCAGGTGGCCCTGATTTCCATGCTCGGCAGTGTCTGCCTTCTGCTCGGAATCTTTGGCTCCGAGCTTGTCGATGGACGGGACAAGCGACCATTCATTTTCTGGATGGGCTTGATCAGCCGCGGTTCGTTCGTGCTCTATCTGTTCGTCTGGGATGCCTGGAGCTTCATAGCGGTATCCACTCTGTTCTTCGTCAGCAATGCGCTGCTGATGCCATCGGTGTTCGCCATGTGGCAGGCCAATGTCAGCAGTACATCCCGCAGCCGCCTGTGGGGACTGACCGTGACGGTCTCAACCATTGTCAGCATGGCATGTGCCGCTGGTGCTGGTTACATACTTGACTTCAACCAGTTCAACTTCCGCTGGCTGTTCGCTGTCAGTGGGCTGGTTGGCCTGCTGGGAACTCTGATCCTGGCCCAGAGCCCCCTGCGTGGCAAGTACAAGCTGAAGTCGGAACTGCCAGTGTTGAACATGCGCAAGCTGATGATAGAACCGATTAATGGATTCGTTGCCCTGCTGAAGCGTGACAAGCCCTTCCTTCATTTCGAAGCGGCATTCTTCCTCTACGGTTCTGCACTTATGCTGATGTTCCCGGTGATGCCCTTCTATCTGAAGGACGTGATTGGGATGAGCTATGCGGAAATCGGTATTGCCCAGGGGCCGCTTGCGATGGCCGGGGTGATCCTGCTCTCACCCGTCTGGGGCAAGTTCATGGATGGACGTGGACCGGCGGCTCTATGCAGCGTGATCTTCACGATCCTCTCTATATTCCCGCTCAGCCTGATGCTGGGCCTGAGGGGCTTTGACCACGGCTCGTTGATACTGATCGTGTATTGCGCCTACCTCGTATTCGGCATTGGCATGAGTGGCATCAACGTTGCCTGGAGTCTGGCTCCGGTAACCTTTGCTCGCGGCGCCGACGCCAGCCCTTACAGTGGCGCACACGTGACAATCACTGGAATCCGTGGGGCGATTGCTCCGTTAATGGGTGCACTGCTGATGAACATCAGCTATGAGTTCGTGTTCTACTGCAGTGCGTCGCTGTTCCTGCTTGGCGCGGTCGGAATGGTGCTGCATCGCAGGCATTACCACTACGAAGCTGAAGCTGCCTGATTTACAGGCCGCGCAGGTAAGCCATCAGGTCCTGCACTTCCTTGGCCTTTTCATTGGCACGTCGAAGTGCCATCCTGTCCGGGTTTGTCATGCAGACCATTGCCTGTTCATACAGGGCATCCTCTGTAGTGAGTGGATCACTCTTGAACTTCTTCTTCAGGTCCTTCAGGATCACCTTGTTGTTTGGATCGTAATCCTCCATTGTGATCTTTTCTGAAGTGGGCTGGAAAGCAGGGTCATGGCACATCGCACAGGACTTATTTTCAAGTGGGGTCCAGGCATGGTTATCGGCGAAGATCACCTTGCCGCGGTCGAATGCCTCCTGGTCGAAGCCCCGGTTCTGGAAGGCCTGGATGCCACCCGTGATCTGTCCCCAGAAAACGGCAATGATGATCACGAACACCACAAGGATGATCCAGCCATAGTCTGCTTTCATATCAGTCTCCGTCCTTCAGTTCGGTGGCACCGAACAATTCCATCGCATCCTCAGGGCTAACCACGTCCTGGCGCTTATCAGCTCCGACATCCCCGGATGCGGGCGGCTCGATTGTAGCACCGCCACCAGCAGAAGCTCCCTGCAGCTCAACCGGCTCCGCCTCACCCGCAATGCTGACGGCCACGGCACTACCAGAGCCATATGCAGAGTGGGCTGCATGGACCAGTGCATCTCGATGTTCCGGCTGAAGTGCGTAACGCACGGCCATTCGGCCCGGTCCGTTGTCCTCGAATTCCAGCAGCAGCCTGTTATCGAGGAAACTCGGACGCACGCCGACCCGTACCAGGGCAAAGCTCGTCAGGCTGCTTGATTCAAGTGCTGACAGCATTGCCGACCACTGGGCATCATTGTCAAGGCTGAACACAGGTTCAGGTTCGCGCTGGCGGGCATGCTCCTGGACAGGAACCTGCTGTTCCGCTATGGCCCGTTCCGGCGCAGCCTGCCTCACTTCCTGCTCTGGACCACGGGATGGCGCTGCGTTTTGCTGTCGGTGCTCAGGCCTGCGTTCCTGTGCGGCCTGCTGCCCACTGACTGCCTGTCTGGCAACCGGTGCCTGCACCACCTCGCCAGCCTGCATCAGGTCATGGCAGCGCAGCAGGCTCAGCTCTACCAGTAATGCCGGGAAACTCTCATGCTTAAGCAGGTTCAGCGCCTCCCACATCACCGCCAGGCACTCACGCATGCGCGGATCAGGATTGGCAATGTAGTCCTGCTTGATCGTTTCGCTCAGCTGTACGAGGAAGCGGCCGGCATCAGCTCCCTGTTCCACCAGTCCGCCCCAGATCTCCAGCAGTTCCTCGCGTCCGCCCTCCCTGATGAGTGAGAGCACCCTGCCTGGCAGTTCCGGGTTGCCAAGCTGGAACAGCTCCTGCGCCGCCTGCTCGGTGATCTCATCCTCACAGTAGACGGTAAGCTGGTCCAGCAGGCTGATTGCATCTCGCGCACTGCCTTCCGCCAACCGCGACAGCAGCAAGCCGGCAGAGTGGTCCATCCGGAAGCCTTCCTCGCCGGCAATCCACACAAGGTGCTTTGCCAGGTCCTCCAGCGGAATGCGCTGGAAGTCGAACCTGATGCAGCGCGACAGGATCGTGATCGGCAGCTTATGTGGCTCAGTCGTGGCGAACAGGAACTTCACATGCGATGGCGGTTCCTCAAGCGTCTTCAGCAGGGCATTGAATCCCTGCGCCGTGACCATGTGGACCTCATCGATGATGTAGATCTTGAACGGGAACTCGATCGGGGCATAACTAACCTTGTCCCGCAGGTCACGGATGTCCTCTACCTTGTTACGGCTGGCAGCATCAATCTCGATCACGTCAACCGCGTTGCCATTTGCAATCGCTTCACAGTTGGCGCACTTGCCGCAGCAGTCACCATCCTGCGGATCAAGGCAGCACAGGGCCTTGGCAAATATCCGCGCGACACTGGTCTTCCCCGTTCCACGCGGCCCGCAGAACAGGTAGGCGTGGCTCAGGCGGCCACGCCGGATTGCGTTTCGCAGGATGGTCGTGACGGATCCCTGCCCGACCAGTTCCGCGAATCTCTGGCTCCTGTACTTCCTGTAGAGAGTCTGGGACATCTGTAGCGGGCCTATTATAAAGCGCTGAACTGTCCCGCTGGACTGCTACAATTCCGTTCGTGCGCCGTCTTTCTTTCAGCCTGCTGACCAGTCTGCTCCTGCTGTTGCCTCTTTTCGGAAGTGCCCAGGATGAGGCAGGCCAGGCTACACCACCCGACCAGGGCACGGTTGAGTTGCTGTCTGATACCCCTCAGCCAGGCGCACTTGTCCGGATCAGGCTCAGGAACTCAGCGCTTGACTATGTGCTTGATAATCCCAGTGCATGGTCAGTCAAGGCCAATGGAATGACGGTGCCGGCCATCATGCAGATCGCCGAAGGCGGACTGCCACAGGCAGAATCTGAACTGCAGGTGATCGACCCCGGCCAGCCCCAGACAAAGGACCGTGTGGTGCTGATCGACCGCGGTGAATCACTGCGCGAGATCGACTACCTTGAACTCAGCTTCAGCGCCACCAGCGTCCTCACAAGCGTGCTGCCTGAAGCTGGCCCCACCCGTTCAGACTTCAGCCAGAAGGGAAAGGAGCAGCTGGTCTTCCAGGAAGTGACGGCCGATGGCGTGCTGCGCATCTCGGACATTGACTTCAAGCCGCTCGAACTCAATCGCTACATCAGGCTCACCATCCGCAATGGGGCGGATTTTGCAGTCTCTGAGGTGAATGCTGGCAAGCGCACGGAAATGCCTGAGCTGCATGAGGTACCGGTGGCAATTGGTTCGATGCGCACCATTCCCGCCGGAGGAGGCAGCGTATGGCCCCTCGTGTTGTCAACGAACCGCATGCCCTTGCGTAAGCTGAAGATCGTGACTGACAACCCCGGCATGTACAGGCGGCTGCGCTTCGTACGCATGGATGACCAGCAGCACGAACTCTACAAGGAAGCTGAGATCGTATTCGCCGACAGCCTGAAGGCCAATGGGATAACCCGCACGAACAACTACATCGAACTAAGCGGTGGTATGGGTGGGCAGCAACCAGCCTTGATCGTTGAGGACGGCAGCGGTGTGGTCCTGCCGCTGAAAAGCGTACAGGCCTACGCAGCTGAAGTGTACCTCTGCTTTGCCTGGCCGGAATCCGGCCGTCCGGTGCTCAGTCCGCTTTCTCCTGAGAGAGCTCCGGAGGAAGATCTCGTCAGCGGCTCGCAGCTCGTGGGCACTTTCAGTTCTGTCAGTGATTCGGCAGCAGTGCGGCCATCAGAAACAACTGGGGATGATGCCACCAGCCCCGCTCCGCGCAGTGACAAGGGCCTGCTGGGTGAGCTTGACCTGCAGAAGTACATACCGAAGATCGAACTCGGCTACAAAGTCCTGCTGCCACTGGCAGCCCTGCTTGCCATAGCGGGCGTTTTGACGCTAATCAGTGCCCGCTCACGCGATCTCAAGGGGTAGGATCCAGGTCCCGCGGGTTCTGGATCGCGATGGTCTTGAAGTCCCCATGCATGATCTCGCCCCAGCTTTTCTTGGTGGTCTTCAGGACTGCCAGGCTGCAGGTCTTGAGCACAGTGTCATAGCTGTCAGTCAGCTCATCTACCAGGTTCTCAAGCGCCGGGTTGTGACCGACGAGCATTACCGTTGCCAATTCATCATCCAGTCCCATCAACAGGGCAAGCATGTCAGCCGAATAAGCGCCATACATGTCCTCGTTCTCCTGCAGTTCAGGGTCGCCGCAGCGGCTGGCAACATTCTGTGCAGTCTTCAGTGCCCGGGCGGCCATGCTGCTGATGATCAGATCAGGCTTCATTCCCTTCCGTGAGATGAAATCTCCCATGATCAGTGAGTTGCTCTCACCGCGTTCGGTGAGAACCCTGTCGAAGTCAGCCTTTTCCACGCTCTCAGCCGGCTCAGCCTTGCCGTGCCTGAGAACGAGCAACGTCTTTGCCATCAATCACCTCACATTCCTTCCGCCAAACGGCGGCACTCGGTCTCCCTTAGAATAGACAGCGTGTTGGTCGCCTATCTAGCGATTTTAGCATTCTACGGTTGGCTGATGATCAGCCGCCGGCTGACCGCCACGATCGCCATTCCGCTGTGTGCCTTCAGCATCGCCCTGCTGGCGATGATACCTGTTGCCGTTTCCGGAGGTCTACTGTCCTACGGAAACGCCATCCTCACCGAAGTGCTGCAACCCGGCATCGGGCTGCTTTCCAACTGGGTATTTGCCGTGATCCTCGGTGCAGTGATCGCCGCCCAGCTGCGCATCAGCGGGGCTGCTGAACGCCTTGTGCGCTACACGGCGGAGTATGCAGGTGAGGACCGCTTCCGGCTTGGCCTCAGCATGCTGCTGATCATTGCTGTGCTGTTCACCACGCTTGGCGGTCTCGGCGCTGTAATCCTCGTGGCATCGATCTGCCTTCCAGTGCTGTTCAGCCTCGGTATCGAGCGCAGGGTTGCCGGCGGGATCTTCCTGCTCGGACTGAGCCTTGGTGGAGCGCTGAACCCGACGAACTGGCAGGGCTACCAGCAGATCCTCACAGGCGACAGCATTCCAGAAGCATTGCGGCTCGATCTCTCCGACGTGATCCGTTTCGGGGTCGTGATGGCTGGGCTGTTTTTGTTGGTCAGCATCTTTTATCTGCTAAAAACACTGAGCTCAAAGGAAGAAGGCCTGCGCCAGCTGGGCGGTCTTGCGCTGTTCCTCACTTGCATCGGCCTCGGAGCCTGGGCCATCACAAGATCAGCAGCCGCAACCGGGATCTTCCTGAATGGCCTGCACTGGCTGTTGTCCGGACTGCTGATCATGCTGCTGGCCTTGCTGGTGCTGCGCCTGGTCCTGCTGTTCTTCGATTCCCCGGCAGATTCCTGGACTGCTCGCACGGACAACTGGCTGGCGGCAGCTAGCCTGCTGCTACCGATCCTGCTGCTGTTGTGGTCGGCCAGCATCAAGGCCGTTTATGACTTCAGTACGCGTGGCCTCAAGCCGGAGGAGTTGCCCACTGCCCCGATGAGCATCGACATACTTGCGGCATTGAGCCTCGGAATCATCTTCTGTGCGCTCAGCACAGTCACAAGGAGAGGCAAGTCCATTAACCAGCTGATGCAGGCGCTGTTTGAAGGCGTCCAGATGGCGGCGCCGGCAGTGATCCTGCTGATCGGGATCGGCATCCTGCTCAAGGCCACGCGGCTGGATGCCGTCACCGCAGTGTTTGAGCCGATGTTCACCTGGCTCCCAATCAGTACACCGCTCACTTTTGTCGCGACATTCTTCCTGCTGAGCCCGCTTGCGCTCTACCGCGGCCCGCTGAACCTGTATGGGATGGGCATCACGATAATGGGTATATTAACGGGAGCAGGTGTGCTGCATGGCAGTCTGATCATGGCCGCATTCTTCTCCGTCGGAATGCTGCAGGGAGTTTGTGATCCGACCAATACGCACAACGTCTGGATTGCGAATTTCTGCAAGGTGCCGGTCAATGAACTGACCCGCCTGCTGTTTCCCTGGGTTTCCATTATAGTTTTACTGGGTCTGCTTGCGGGAGCGACGATGTTCCATGCAGACTTCGCCGGTATCGAGTCTGTTACGTCTCTGCCGGTGGAATTACAAGTGCCTGTAAATTAGGTGGACAACATGAGCAAGCTGCTGACGAGACTGATCCCCCTGCTGGCCCTGCTGTGGCTTGCAAGCTGTGCCGGGTCCACTGCACCCAGCAACCTTGGACCTGATCCACGCGAAGGCCTTAACGACCTCGATTTCGAGCTGGTAACTGATCCTGACAGCAATATCAGCAGCAGTGAAGTTGAGGGCTGGCTCACCACCACATCCGATGCCCAGAATGCACGCAACTTCAGCGCTGCAAGCAGCCAGGTTTCGCTCGATGATTTCCAATTCCTGCAGGGCATGTACTTCGAACCGTCCAGCACCCCCGGCAGCGGCTTCAGTGGTCGGCTGAGTGTGCGCATCCAGAACGGTGCCTTCGCCAACAATACATTCGAGAATGTGCTCCTGTTCCTGTTCTGGGTCAACCCCTCAACCAAGGAACTGAGCCTGATTGACAGCTCCCGCGGACGCAAGGGCAACTGGTTTGACTTTGATATCAATGCGCTTGGACATATGCTGATCGCCGAGAACACCACCATTCCCAGACCCGGTGAGAACTTCCGCGTCAGTGCATTCGCCGACCAGGCCGCCACCGGTACGGGAACCGTGATCAACTTCTACGCGATTCCTGAGAATGGCGTTGATCCCATTTCCTACAGCTGGGACATGGGTGACGGGACACAGCTCAGCGGCGACTCGGTTTCCCACAGCTACAACAGCCCGGGCAGCTACAACGTGACCCTCAACGCCTTTGATGGAGCAGGCAGTGAGGCCCCGACAATCAGTACTCCGATTGATATCACAAGCACTGCACCACCACTTGAGGGACTCGATGGCCAGTCCCTGCCCAGCACGGGTGACGACCTGACATTCACTTTCAGCGCCACTGTGACCGGCGGCCGCGCTCCGTTCACCTATGAATGGGACTTCGACGGTGATGGCACCACGGACAGCACGGACGCTCCGCCGGTTGATTTCACCTTCGACAACTACGGCTTCTACATCGGCACCCTCAAGATCACAGACCAGAACGGTGATTCGATCACTACCGAAATCGTGTCAGACGCCCGCCGGATTGACATCTCGGTTGACCAGTCCAGCGTGGACCTCGGAACTGCCTTTGGCTTCACGGTTGACGCACAGGGCCTCGATGTGTCCGACGATGTGCTCGCCGACATGGATGATGGCAATGTGCTCACGAACCCGGGTGTCACCTTCAGTTACACCCATTCCCTGCCCGGCACATACGTCGTGCGCGCCACGGCGGAGCGCACCTTCGAGGGAACCGTGTACACAGTTGAGAGCAACGAACTTACGCTGACCGTCTTTGCCGTACCCCAGCCTGTGATCACCGACTTCACCCCCAAGGAGTCTCCGATCGGTGGACGTGTGCTGATTGCTGGCCTCCAGTTCGGCACACAGGATGCAAATGACCAGGTGCTGTTGAACGGCCTGCCGATGACCGTAATCAGCTGGAGTGACACCCTGATCGAGATCGAGATCGCGGATGGCGCCACTGACGGAAGCTTCATCGTCCGCAAGGACCGTGACAGCGACCCGAGTGACCCGATCAACATCATTCCCGGTCCGCCGGACAACCCCGGCGGCCAGCAGACCTGATGCGCTGAGGCTCATCCTGAACCTGCTGCTGTGCTAGAATCTGCCTGGGCCGCGGTGCAGTCCGCTGCCACTAAACGGAGCTCTGTTGAAGCACATGAAGGTTCTGCGGATTTTCTACCTGGCGGCTATCTCCGCCTCTGTCACGCTGGCTGCATCCTGCAGCGGCGGTGCATCCCAGCCGGTCGCCGGGCAGCCCCTGCCTGAGCTTTCGCTCAAGGTCTATGAGGAGAGCTTCCTTGGTGGTGAGGATTCCGCACGCTTTACCCTGAGCAGCACTGATCGCGGCAACATGGTGGAAAGCACGCTGCATGTTTCCAGCGCTGACAACCTGCGGGCCTTGTGCATCGAACTGTCGTACGACCCGGACCTCTATACTCCAGTTGCCATTCAGAGAAGCGACCGCCTCGAGCGTGTCCTGCCGGAAAGCGGCCTGCTCGAGCTGGAGAAGCTGAGCATCCCCGGCACGATTCACTATGCCCACATGCAGCCGCTCAGCAGTGCCGGACTGGACGGCGATGCGGACCTGTTGACTGTCAGCTTCCGCCGCCAGGCGATGTCCGGCGAACGCAGTGCCAGCGCACCTCCCAAGGCGGCCCATTCCGTTCCTGAGCTCAAGGGCAGCATCCTCTCCGGCCAGCTGGAGTGGTACTACCGTAACCGCGGGGACTACGACCAGAACGGTGAAGTCAACGTTGCCGACATCACCCAGCTCGGTGTCAAGCTCAACACAATCAGTGAAACCCCGGGTGAACCGTTCGACATTGCCAGTGTGGAGTGGCAGGTCGATGGCGATGAGAATGGCAACATCAACATCAGTGACATCACCCCGCTCGGCGCCAACATTGGCAACAGCGTGAGCGGCGGTTACAACATCTACACCAGCGATTCCGAGTCTGACTACCCTGCCACCGGTGGGGCAAACGGTGCTGGGACAACCCTGATCGGTACCCTCGGAGGTGTCCCGCCACTCTCCGAAGCATTCAACTTCTCCAGCAAGAGCACGGAGCACCTGCGCTTCGTGTTTGATCTGCCTGACCCGCTGCCCGGAGTGTACTACTGGGTCCGTCCAACCGATGGTGCAAGCGAGGGCATCCCGAGCACGATGGCCGGGCCGCTCAGCGTTGAGAACATCCCGCTGCCCGTGATCACTGGCATTGACAAGCAGGAAGTGGTGGTCGGCGAAACCATCGTTGTCACCGGCACCGGCTTCGGCATCAAGGACGGCGAGGACAAGATCACGCTCAATGACCTCGAGCTTGAGGTGGTTGGCTGGACTGACTCCCAGATCACCGCGAAGATCCCGGTTGGCGCAGCCGACGGCCCGCTTGTGGTGGCAACCCTGCGCACTTCGGATCCGAGCGGGGACGAGATCAACGTGATCCCTGCCACTCCCGGTGCTCCAACAGGCAACACGGTCTAGCCTGCATGCCTGATCAATCGTCATGTAGGCCACTCAGATGACACTCGTGGCCCTGGCGGTCGGACCGACATTGCTGCTGCTGCACTTCTTCTATGTCCGCGACCTGCACGAGCGGGAATCACTTACGCGCGTGCTCAAGGTGTTCTTCCTCGGCATGCTCAGCGTCGTGCCGGCGATCATCCTGGAGTCCTTCTATCATTTTCCGCCCGAAGCCGGCCTGCTGGGGATTGCCATCAACGCTTTCCTGCTGGTCGCATTGCCGGAGGAACTCAGCAAGCTCTGGCTGTTTCGCATGTCCGTGGAGAAGCACCGTAGCTACAACGAGGTGTACGACGGCATCATCTACATGGTTGCCATCAGCCTGGGCTTCGCCACGGTGGAGAACCTTGCCTACGTGCTCGGCAGCGGCCAGGATGGACTGGCGGTCGCCCTGATGCGCGCCGTGCTGGCAGTCCCCGGCCACACGCTGTGGGCCGTGATGATGGGCTACTACCTCGGCCTCTCTCGCTTCGGCGCTTCCAGGGCCAATCCCAGGCTGCTGATGTACATTGGCTTGTTAATCGCAGTGTTCTGGCATGGCCTGTATGACTTCTTTGCCTTCAGCATGGAAATCCTGCCGGAAAGCATGGGATTTGCCATGCTGGGCTGTTGCCTGCTAGTAATCGTCGTCAACTGGGTGATCGCCCTGGTGCTTGTCAGCCGTGCACAGCGGCTCAGCCAGTTCCGCAGGCCGAGCCCGATCCAGAATCCGTTGCGCGCCTTCCAGCCGGGATGCCGTTACTGCCACAACTGCGGCAGTTGCAATCCGTTGGCAAACAACTTCTGCAATAACTGTGGACAGGCCCTGCGCCAGGGCAGCAGCAGCGTCTAGCCGCCGATCTTAGCTGTTGCGCTTGAGCTTGAGCTTGCCGTCCTCTTCATAGGCCAGTTCACTGTAATCCTTCAGCGGCTTGCGCGACGGACGCTTCAGCACTTCACCATCCAACCCGTATTCACTGCCGTGGCAGGGACAGACAAATCGATCCATGCCGGTAGTGAACTCAATCGTGCACTTGAGATGTGTGCAGGTGGCACCCTTGATGATCCAGCGGCCGGTATCCGCGTTGACCTTCTCCCAGCGCACGAACATCTTCTCGTCATCCTGCTGGTTGCCAAGGCTGTCGAGGAACAGTGCTTTCACCAGCACCGGCTCCTTTTCATTGAGGTCCTTGACTTTGCCTAGATCGGCGATCCATTCACCCTTGGCCGCAGCATCAATTTCCTTCTGGCTGGGCTGGTCCTTGTTCTCCTTCGGATCCTCAGGTTCCTGCGCATGTGCCACGCCCGATCGTGCGAGGTCAACCAGGCTGATGCCGGCTGCCAGCAGTCCGGCCTTCTGCAGGAATTCACGTCTATCTTCGCTCATCGTCTACCTCAAATCGTGGATTGCATGTCCCACGACCCATTCCCAGTACTATTTCGGCTACGCCTCGCGCTGCTTTCGCATCCAGCGCAATCCTGCCCAGATGAACTCTGACAGGTCTCCATCAAGTGTCTTCTGTGTATTGCTCGTTTCCATTCCCGTGCGCAGGTCCTTGATCATCTGGTACGGGTGCAGCACGTAGTTGCGGATCTGGTTGCCCCAGGCAATCTCAGACTGCACGCCACGCAGGTCCTCCACACGCTCCTTGTGCATTTCCAGCATCAGTGCCACCAGCTTGCTCTTCAGCTGCAGCATCGCCACGTCACGATTCTGGTGCTGGCTGCGCTGGTTCTGGCATGAGACAACGATTCCGGTCGGCACATGGGTCAGACGTACAGCGGAGTTCGTCTTGTTCACGTGCTGTCCACCGGCACCGCTGGCCCGGAACACGTCCATGCGGATGTCGTCCTCGTTGATCTCCACATCCAGGTTTGCCGGGATCTCCGGAATCACTCCGACATTGGCAAAACTGGTATGCCGCTTATGTGCATTATCAAAAGGCGATAGGCGGACCAGTCTGTGCACACCATTTTCCACCTTCATGTAACCGAAGGCATGCCGACCGCTGACGCGGAAGTTCATCATCTGCACACCTGCTTCCTCAGCCCGCCGCTCATCGAGAACGTCAATCTCGAGACGCTCGGAACGCGCCCACATGCTGTACATGCGAAACAGCATTTCAGCGAAGTCAGCCGAGTCAACCCCGCCGGCTCCGGCCTGGATGCTGACAATTGCGGGCTGGTTGTCGTATTCGCCATCCAGCAGGGATTCGATTTCGAGTCGGTCAAGCTTCCTCAACAGACCAGTCAGTTCCTCAACCAGTTCCCGGTAGTCGCTGCTGTCCTCCGTGACACCTTCTTCCTGGTAGATCTCCCACAGGCCGTTAAGGTCCTCCAGTGACTGGTTGGCTTCATCGAATGAATCAACCACGCCACCAAGCGAACTTATCTCCTGGCTGACTTCGGCCGAAAGCTTGTGGTCATCCCAGAATCCCGGCTCCTCTCGCCTGGCAAACAGTTCCTGCAGCCGTATGCGTCGTGCCTCGACGTCAAAGATACCTCCGCATTTCTGCGATGAGATCAGCTGCCTTTGCCAGTTCCTGGCGGATTTCATGGGGTTGCATGACGGTAATTATATCCGTGCTGCAGGCTGGTCTGTCTGTATAATCAGTCGCAATCGATGCGCGCTCTGAGGCAATTCATCACGCTCTTCCGGCAACCTGCGCAGATATGGGCAACTGATGGACGTGTCCTGCTGTCCAACAGCTCCTTCAATAACCTTTTCGGGCTGGATGCAGGATTCGACTGGCATGCCCTGAATTTCCGGTTCGTAGAGGATCCGCAGATCATCGCCGCCGGTGCCGACCACCTGATCAGCCACGCCCTGTCAGGCCGCTTTGTCGATATCCACAGCCTCGAGTACACTCCGGCCCGCAATCCGAGGTTTGCAACGGGGCGCACTGATCCGGTCAAGCTCTTCCTCAACCTGCAGCCAATCATCGTCGAGGATGGGCTGGACTGCATCATCTGCGTTGTGTCGGACTACATGGCTGGCGGGGAACTGATGGAACAGCAGCTGATCCGCAGCCAGAAGATGGAGAACCTCGAGACCCTTGCGAATGGCATAGCGCATGAATTCAACAACCTGCTGACCGGGATCAAGGGCATGACCAGCCTGATCATGGATGAAGCAGCCCCGGAATCGGAGGTCTACAGCTTTGCGCTGGCAATCGACGACAACATCGAGCGCGGTGCGAAGCTGATTGAGCAACTGCTCAGCTACAGCCGGGAAATGCCCTACATGCTGAAGCGCAC
The DNA here is from genome assembly GCA_020440645.1 of bacterium. GTDB lineage: Bacteria > 4484-113 > 4484-113 > 4484-113 > JAFGCY01 > JAHEFU01. The sequence continues at coordinate 108,271 of JAGRNR010000001.1, forward strand.
CAAGATCAGCAACTACTTCCAGGATACCTTTTCGATGCTGCGCCTGCAGGTCACCAAGCGCATCCAGTTTGACCTGCGCCTGCTGGCCGAGGCCGAGGTGATGCTGGACCGCCACCGGATGGACCAGGTCATCTCAAGCCTGCTTGTCAACGCCCGCAATGCAATGGGTCGCAACGGTCAGATCATAGTCACGGTCAGTGAAGGCTCCCCCTCCCAGCTTGAGGAGCAGATGCCGGATGTCGAATGGATCTGCATCTCGATTGAGGACAGTGGTCCGGGCATCCCTGCGGAACTGCGAGAGCGGATCTTCGAACCATTCTTCAGTACGAAGCGCAACAGCATCTCAACCGGTCTTGGGCTGAGTGTTGCCAACAAGATCGTCAAGCTGCATAACGGCATCCTGCAGGCCGGTGACAGCGAAGAGCTAGGCGGGGCAGCCATGCGGATTTACCTGCCGAAGGCTGAATGATCCCCTAACGCAGCATCCTCAATCCCGCCGAAACGCAGCTGATTTCAACGATCCGGCTGTCCCATTCATAGCACTCGCCGTCCGCAGCAAGCATGGGGATCACTTCCTCTGATTCAACCCTGAATGACTGGACCTGGCGGTACTCAACCATCTGCCTGCCGATGTGCCGTCCCTTGATTGCAGCTGGCATCAGCTTCACCATGTCCAGCTTTGAAGTCTCGCGGATCAGCAGCATGTCAATCAGACCGTCGTCAATCCGGGCATCGGGGGCAATGCGCGTGCCACCGCCGATGAGCGCGCTGTTCATGCCGAGGATCCAGTAGAACCTTCCCGTCTCGTCGAAATCACCTGCTGTAACCCTGACCTGGCTGCACTGCATCCGTGACAACGCCAGAAGGAACAACAGGTTGTAGTTGCTGCGCAGGATGCCCCTTCGCCGCTCTCGTTCCTGCAGTGTTTCAGTATCAATCCCGAACCCGGCACTATTGATGTAGCGGAAGTCACCGATCATGCCAATATCCGTTGCCTGCGTAGTAAGCTGGCCCAGTCTGGCCACCCGCTGTTCAAGTCCTGCAGGAAATCCGAGATAGGTTGCGAAGTCGTTCCCTGTCCCACTTGGCAGGATTGCCAGCACCTGCTTGCCAAGGTCAATGTGCTGCAGCACCCTGTTCAGCGTTCCGTCGCCGCCGATCACCAGCACAAGCTCGTGCGTGTCATGGCTGCGGGTCACAACCCGCTGCATGTCCTTCAGGTCCTCCGGGCAGATTATCTGTATGCCAGGCAGCACCCGCGGCAGCAGTTCCTTGAAGCGGTCGAGCAGGATCAGCTGCGTACGCGAAAGAATCGCGAGGCACTTCGCTGAACCGAAATCTCTGTTGTGCTGGAACTGGGGCAAGCCGACCACCTGGTGTATCGTAGTGCCTGATTATGCCACGGAGCAGCCTGCCAGAACCGACCCACGTTGTCCATAAGGGACTGCGGCTTGCGGCGGCTGGACTAATCTGCGCACTGCTGTGCATGATGTTGGCATCCAACACCGCATCTGCATTCAACAGCTACCAGGACCTGTTCGTGATGCTCAGTGCCCGCCCGCTGGGCATGGGCGGGGCTGCTGCTGCGGTCAGTGATCCCAGTTCTGCCTTCTCCAATCCGGCGGCACTTGCCGGCTTCCGGGGCCTGCGGCTGATGCACAACCACAGTGCCCGGCATTTCCCCGGCAGCACGGAAGGCGGACAGAGCGAATGGGACCAGCTGGATGGCGACAGCCAGGCGCTTGTCATCGGGTTGCCAATCGGCACCTATGCACACGGCTTCACCTTCAGCGGTGAAATGGGTTATGACTTCCGTGGACATCCAGCGGATGGCAGCCTCGGATATCCACGTGAGCAGTACTGGGGCACACAGAGTGTCGATGCCTTTGCCACCGCAGCGGTGCTGCCCGTCAGGGGTGGAATTGCCCTGCGCCGGGAGTTCAGTCGCTTCACTCCGGCAGATGATGACGATACAGGCATCGCATGGCTGCGGTTGGGCGAAGGGCAGCAGACCGGCTTCATGGCGCGGGTCTGGCCTGGGCTGGATTACGGCCAGAGCGACCTGAAGATGGATTACGACTGGACCCTGCTGCAGGAAGACTCAGAGCGCAACGCATTCAGTGAAATGACCAGCCGCCTCAAGCTGAAGCGCAGTGGCTGGGCCATGCACCCAACCGCATGGCTCTGTCTGGCGAGTGATGAGGTCAATGAGAACTACATCCTCGAAGATGGCAAGCAGCAGACCCTGGAAAACCTGCCCGGTCTAGGGGTGTTCCATACCGGCAACCGCAAGGTGCGCAGGATGCTCAGTGGAATGGAACTGCATCTTGGCAACGGCCTGTCCCTGCGACAGGGGAACTTTGATGGCAACCATACTGTCGGCCTGAGCATCCAGCTGCCTTTTGTACGGGCTAACTATGCGGAGGTGGAGGACCTGTTGCCAGCCATAGTCGGGAGTGGCGAAACATACAAGGACATCCACATCTACGGTTTCGAGACCGAGCTGTTCTGATCATCTCCAGCTTCAGGCTCTACAGCACCGCAGGAGCACACTCCTCTTCCCCACGGATGTTCCATCTGCTCGAAGGAAATCACGATCGGGTATCCGTCCGGGTCATAGATGAAGAAGTAGTAACGGGCTTCCTCCGTACTGGGAGCAGCGCTCAGGCGCTGGCGCTTGCGGTAGAAGTGCTCATAGAGCTCCTCCAGTTCCGCCATGCTTTCGACGGCCCAGCCGAAATAAAGCTGAGGATCCTTCGGTGGCTCACCCTGCCCCAGGGTCAGCATCAGGTTGCAGCGTGTCAGCCAGGCGATTTCGCTGATCCCGTGGTCATAGAAGAAACCCAGCACTGTCGTGTAGAAGTCAATGCTCGTCTTCATGTCTGAGACGGCAAGGTGGATGTGCATGCTGCCAACGGGCCTGACGGGTTTGTTTGCCACGAAGCTATTCTAGCGGTAGTGGATTAGTTAGCCAGCAGTGCCCAGATGCCGACGGCTGCGCAGTAGATGCTGAAGTAGTACAGCCGGCGCTTGCGCAGCAGGGTCAGCAGGAAGCGGATTGCCAGCACGCCGCAGACAGCCGCGGCAATGAAACCAGCCAGCAGTCCGGCAAACGGCACATTGCCGCTGGCGGTATCGGCAGCCATGTCCGGCAGGCTCAGTACTACTGCGCCGAGGATTGCCGGCACGCTCAACAGGAAGGAGAAGCGAGCAGCCCGGCCATAGTCCAGTCCAAGCAGGAGCATCATGCTGATCGTGCTGCCACTGCGGCTGATGCCGGGCATCACGGCCACAGCCTGGGCAATGCCGCCAGCCAGCGCCCTGCCCCAGCCCGGTGTTTCCAGCGGATCCGGTCCTGGAACTGCCTTCAGGCGCTTCTCCACGAACTCCGCCAGCAGCAGCAGTCCCGCTGTCACCAGCAGGAATATCCCGACATAGTGCACGGCCTGCGGTCCATCCACCATTGCCTCAATCCTGTCCTTGAATGGCAGTGCAAGCGCGGCTGTTACCACCGTTGCAAGTGCCATCGCCCCGATGTAGTTCCAGCGACCCTGCCTGAGCAGGTCCAGCAGGTCACGGCCATAGACCACAAGCACACTGATCAAGGTGGCAAGGTGCAACACGATTTCAGTGGTAACACCATGCGGGTTCATGCCGAGGATGTTCTGCGCCAGCACGAGATGGCCGCTGGAACTGACAGGCAGGAATTCTGTCAGGCCCTGGATGATGCCGAGGATGATGAAGTCAAGGATCTGCAACGGGGCATTCTAGCACCGCCATTGAGCACGGCTCCTATAATGGCCACATGCCCAACAGCCACCCCTTTGCCTCCCAGTTCATTGCCCAAATGCAGCATACACAGCAGAGCTATGTCAGGCGTGACCTGCCCGCCTACCTTGCCGGTTTCGCGACTGATTACTACTCAGTCCAGCTTGATACACACTGGGGAGAGGACAAGCAGCAGCTTGAGGAGAAGATGGTCAAGGACATGCAGAAATTCGAGCTGCTGGACATGCAGCTCAATGTGATCCGCGATTTCTATGCTGGGGAGACCGGCTTTGGCCACCTTGAGTACCTGACGCGGCTGAAGTTCACCGATAGCGGCCGGGTGCTGATAGACAAGCGCCGTAACCTGATCGTGGCACGCCACCTCGGTGAGGGAAAGTGGGAGATCATCAGTAAGATCGTGATCAGCGCCGCAAACTACTTCGAAGCTGATTCCACGCCGGATATCTGAAATCCGAATATACGGAATTGAAACGCTTTTGGCCTAAGCGGGATATGCTCTGTTAATGGATCGCAAACTGAAAATCGGCATCACCTGCTACCCCACATTTGGTGGAAGCGGCGTGGTCGCCACGGAACTCGGAATTGCGCTGGCAAACAGCGGGCACGAAGTGCACTTCATTACGAACCGCCTGCCTGTACGCCTGCAGAAGAGCCTGGACGCCGATATCTCCTTCCACGGCGTCAACGTGCTGAACTATGCGCTGTTCCCACACGAGCCATATACGCTTGCCCTTGCCAGCAAGATGGCGCAAGTGGTGGACAGCTACGGCCTGGACCTGCTGCACGTCCATTATGCGATCCCGCACGCCGTCAGTGCGCATCTCGCCAAGGAGATGCTGGACGGACGATTCAAGGTGGTCACGACGCTGCACGGGACGGATATCACCCTGGTTGGTAATGATCCCAGCCTGCATCCGATCACACGATTCGCGATCAACAACAATGATGCTGTCACCGCAGTTTCCGAATGGCTGCGTCAGGAAACCATCCGTGAGTTCAATCCGACGATTGACATAGACGTGATAGAGAACAGCGTGGACATAGAGCAGTTCAGCCCGGAAGTCGGCCGTGAATGGGCCGGCCGCCATTACTGCGAGGAAGGCCTGCCGAACCTGATCCATGTCTCAAACTTCCGCCCGGTCAAGAAGGCACCTGATGTCATACGCGTGTTTGGAAAGGTGCTGAAGCATGTTCCCGCCAGGCTGCTGATGGTCGGTGACGGCCCGGACCTGCCTACCGCGATGCAGGCTGCCCGCGAACTGGGAGTGCACGACAAGGTCAGTTTCCTTGGAAACCGTGAGGATGTGAACTTCCTGATGGCCTCCAGCGACATCCTGCTGATGCCCAGCCAGAGCGAAAGCTTCGGCCTGGCAGCCCTGGAGGCGATGGCCTGCGAAACAGCCGTGATTGCATCCCGCACCGGTGGCCTGCCTGACCTGGTACGTGACGGAATAGATGGCTACATCTGCGAGCAGGACGACATCGACGGCATGGCCGCCCGGGTTGTCGAGCTGCTGCGCAACCCGGCAAGATTAACTGAAATGAAACAGGCGGCGCGAACCCGCGCGGTAGATTCTTACAGGGTGGAAATCATCATGGAAAAGTACCTGGCGCTCTACGACCGGGTACTGAGCGAAAAGAGGAACATCGCGCTTGTCTAGCGGCCAGCTATTCGGAGTAATAGACAGCTGCCTGAAGGGCCTCAGTGAGAAGCTGGAGATGCTTGGGCAGCTCTACCGCGCGCATCCGGAAACTGAACCGATCCTGCAGCCGCTTGAAAGCATGCAGCACCGTATCAACCTCGAAGAGAAGATGATCCGCCTGCGGCTCGGGATAGACAGCGGCACAGTTAAGCGCATCAGGGATTACAACCCGGAACTGCTCGGTGGCATTCCCGCAGATGAGCTGGCTGAGCGCATCATCCGTGAACTTCGTGCCTGCCAGGAATACTGCCGTACACTGGAGGAATACTTCAAGTTCTTCAAGCTTGAGAACGTCTCCCAGTTCTACAAGCACATGCGCTTTGACTTCTATGAGTTTGAGCGCAAGAGCGTTGCCATGACCGGCCGTGCAATGAGTGTGCTGCGTACTACTGACAACAGCACGGAACAGTCGCATGACCACCTTGACCGCTTCAGCCGTGCGATTGCGCTGCATCCCCTGTATTTCATCCTCGATTCCTCCCTGTGCAAGAACAGGGATCCGATTCGCGTCGCCTTCGATGCCGTGGCAGGCGGCGTGAAGGTATTGCAGACCCGTTTCAAGAGCCTTGGCAACCGCAAATATCTGGACCTTGCCCGCAAGCTGCACAGCATCTGCCGGGAAAAGGACTGCCTGCTCATCATCAATGACCGCGTTGACATCGCCCTCATGAGTGGCGCGGACGGCGTGCATGTGGGTGCAGATGACTTCAGTGTGCAGGAAATCCGCCACATCAGCGAGAACCTGATCATCGGTCGCAGCGCTCGAAATGTGGCCGACGCCCAGCAGGCCCAGATGGATGGCGCTGACTACATTGGTACCGGTGCAGTATTTGCTTCCACTACGAAGCAAACAGCTCCGGTGATCGGCCTGCGTGGCCTGGAGAAGGTCGTGCGCAGCGTGGAAATTCCAGTGGTTGGCATCGGCGGCATCCAGGAGGACAACTGTGCCTCAGTTCTGAAGACCGGTGCAGCTGGATTCTGCAGCATCGGGCCGTTCCGGGCGCGCCGCAGCGTGAAGAACCTGGCTGCGGAATTCAAACGGTAGAATGCTGCCATGCCGAGGAGGCAGCAATCCAGATGATCAGCCTTACCGTGAACGGACGCAACCTGCAGTTCGATGAGGAACTGAGCGGTTCTCAACTGCTCGAGAAGCTCGACCGAAATGCCAAGACGCTCGTGATTGAGCACAATGGCAAGATCATCCCAGTGGCTGAATTCCTTGAAAGCATGGTGCGTGACGGAGATGAACTGGAACTAGTCACTCTGGTTGGCGGCGGCTGAGCGGGTCATATACCCCGTTGCGGTGGATGAAATCCGCAACGCTGTCAGGCACCATGTAGCGGACTGGCCGGTCCTGTCGCAGGCGCGCCCTGATATCCGAACTGGAAATGTCAACCGGGTTGACACTGACAAACTCCCAGTTGACAGTGAATTCCTTCAACTGATCCGGCAATCCCGAGGAGAAGTCGTGGGCACCGCGCCGTGCATAGATCACCAGCCGGCAGAGCTGCATGAAGATCTGCGCATCCTTCCAGCGGTGAAGCTGCTCAGCGCTGTCGGCCCCCAGGATGAAGTACAGTTCGGCCTCCGGGTGGTTCTCCCTGAAGCGCATCACAGTGTCAACGCTGTATGTGGTTCCGCCACGCCGCAGGTCATGGGCGTCCACATAGAATCTCTGGTCATCCTCCACTGCTGCCCGCAGCATCGCCAGCCGCTGCGCGTCAGTTGCACTGTCCGCCGGCTGGTCCTTCAGGGGATTGCCGGCACATGGCACGAAGGCGACCCGCGACAGCCGGCAGCGGAACCAGGCCTCCTGCGCTACCAGCAGGTGGCCGATGTGGAGGGGATTGAAACTCCCCCCGAAGATGCCGATGCTGTCAGTTGACGACTCCACCGGTCAATTGTCCCATAAAGTGTTCCAATGCCTCATCAGCGCTCGCAGCCTTCAGCATGCGCAGCGCTGGTTGCTCAGCATTCTCCACGTCAAACTTCAGGCCATCCAGTGGCAGATCCACAGTCGCACAGACAAAGAGCATCTCAAGCTGGCGATATGTCACCTTCTGCAGATGCCTTGCCAGTCCCTCCCATGCCGCTTCAACATCGTCGCCAAATGGCTGCAGGTTGACAAACAGGTGCCTCGCCCAATAGGCATGGTGCAGCTGTTCCTGCTCAATCTCCCCGTCATCGAACAGCACCACCGGCAGGTAGGCAACGTCATACATCTCGTACAGGCCCTTGATGCGCAGCCAGCGAGGCTTGCGGCGGAACAGTTCAAACTCAATCTCGACGTGGTCCTTGCCGATGATGCGCGGCAGGAGCAGGTCCTCCTCCATCACGGTCTCGTGCGGCTCAACCAGCATCGTTTCGGCATAGATCCGCCAGCGCAGGGAAACCCCGAGCTGCTCCCCCTCCTCGCCGTCCTGTGCAATACGTGGCGTGCGGCGGCTGCCTGTTGCGTACTTCGGGTTGCCCTTGCCTCCTTTGCCGCCCTGGGCCACCAGCAGGCGGGCATCACCATTGGTCACATGCCCGATCTCCGCACCTGTCCGGGACTCGTAGGCCAGGGTGCCGATCGGTACCCGGATCTCGAAGTCGTCCGCATCGCGGCCCTTCTTCAGGCCACCGGCCCCGTTGGCGCCATCCGAGGCGGAAAGGTCCATGTATTCCAGCGCCTGCAGGTTGTCGATGTTCTTGTCACCGACGAGGTAGATGCTGCCACCATGTCCGCCATCGCCGCCATCCGGCCCGCCAAAGGCCTCGTACTTGCGGCTGTCGAAGTGCACGGCACCGTCCCCACCCTTTCCGGCGCGGAGGCTTACCAGCAGGTTGTCTGTGAATCTTTCAGGCATCGCTCGTCACTTGAAACAAAAAAGGCGCAGCATCCGATGGATACTGCGCCGTTGGATTCGCTGGTTTGATCGTCAGGCCCTGGGGGTCACGAAGACCGTGCGGCGGCCACGGTGCATCTTGTAGCCAACCGTGCCATCCACCAGGCTGAACAGGGTGAAATCGCGGCCCATGCCGACATTGTCACCGGGGACGATGCGCATGCCGACCTGGCGAACGATGATACTGCCGCCGTTGCAGACCTGCCCACCGTAGAGCTTGATGCCCCGGTACTTCGGCTGGCTGTCGCGACCGTTCTTACTGCTTCCTAAACCTTTTTTATGTGCCATGACTTAACCCTTGATGTCCGTAACACGGAGATAGCTGATCTTGTCGCGGTACCCGTTCTTCGAGTACTGGCGCTTCTTGCTCTGGTAGGTACCGACGTAGATCTTGGGGCTCTTGGCGTGCCTCACGATCTCGAAGGTAACCGACGCCTTGTCCAATGCGGGCTGGCCCACACTGATCTTGTCACCCTCGTAGGTGGCAAGCACGCGGTCGGCGTTCACCGATCCACCGGCATCTCCGGCAACCTGCAGCGTGCGGATGGTCTGGCCCTTCTCGACACGGTACTGCTTGCCCTTGATCTCAACAATTGCAATCATCTTATTCCTCTTTCTGCCCGCAGCCGTCGTGCGGCCGCGCAGGCGGGAACGAATACGATAGCATATATCGCTCGCGAGTCAATAGTTTACCGGAAAAGGATGTCCAGTGCAGCAAGAATCGAAAATCGTCATCAGCGGTGCCTCCGGCTTCATCGGCACAGCGCTCGTGCCTTTCCTGGAGGAACAGGGCCATGCAGTCTACCGCCTGGTCCGGCGCAGCCCTTCCTCTGACCGCGAGATCCAGTGGAACCCGGGTTCAGAGCTGGATCCGGAAGCCCTTCCAGCCGGCCTGCGAGTGGTAATCAACCTGTCAGGCAGCTCGATTGCTGTGCGCTTCACGGAGCAGAACCGGCAAGAGATCCTCAACAGCCGGATCAGCAGTACCGGAACCCTTGTTCGCGCTGTCCAGGCTATGGAGAACCCGCCGGAGCTGTTCATCAATGCATCCGGGATCGGATACTACGGTGACCGCAGGGCAGATCTGCTGACTGAATCATCCTCGCCTGGCAATGACTTCGTGGCGGATGTCTGCCGCCGCTGGGAAAATGCCCTCTCACCTCTCAGGGACATCCAGACACGCACAATCGCATTGCGCACGGGCATAGTACTGGATCCATACGGTGGAGCACTTGAGAAGATGCTGCCCGCCTTCAAGACTGGTCTGGGAGCAGTGCTTGGGGACGGCCGGCAGTACATGAGCTGGATCAGCCTGCGGGACTATCTAGCTGTGATCAGGCATGCCATCAATACACCAAAACTGGCCGGACCGATCAATGCTGTTGCACCGGAAGCTGTTACTAACCGTGAGTTCAGCCAGCAACTGGCCCAGGCGCTTGGCAGGGGACTGTTCTTCTCCGCGCCTGCATGGGCACTGACCATTGCGATGGGAGAAATGGCACGCCTGCTGTTGTTGGCCAGCCAACGCGTGCAGCCTGAGGCATTGGAGCAAAGCGGGTTCCACTGGCAGGACAGGAGCCTCTCACGCACTTTCGCAGAATTCTTCTCACACTGATTCCAGGGCAGAGGCGATGTGATCTTCAATTACAGCCACGAGTGTGTTAGCTTATACATGACAGGTCTCAAAGCCTGCGATTTCTGAGGATGGACGAATGAACCTGCAGCAGCTGCTGGACACCCTTGACCAATATGAATCCCGTATCCCGCTGGATGTGCTTGAGGATTCCCTCAATCGCGTTGAAATCACATGCGACTGCGTGAAGGACCAGCTGATCTTCGATGAGGGTTTCTACCAGCGCAACCTGCTGCATGACGGTCCGGCCTACCAGGCACTTGTAATCTGCTGGCTCAACGGCCAGCGCAGCCTGATCCACGACCACGTCGGCTCAAGCTGCGGCGTCAAGGTGCTGCGTGGCACCGCGACCGAAACGGTCTTCGACTGGTCAGACAACCGGATGATCTATCCCACCCGCACCAGCATGCTCAATGAGGGCTGTGTCTGCGCGGCGCAGGACATGGACATCCACCAGATCAGCAACCTGCAAGCGGACAACCGAGACCTGGTCACCCTGCACATCTACTCACCGCGTCTGGTAAAGATGGGTGTATACAGCCTGACTGACAGCAAGGTCACCCGCCAGGACGAGTACAAGATCGCCAGCAACGCCTGAGATTGCTCCTAGATCGCGCGGTTGCTCAGAAGCGCAGCAAACTCGCAGTGCACCGTCCAGGGAAACAGGTCCGCAGCTTCAAGCTTTTCCAGCCGCCAGTTCTGTGACAGGAGCTTCAGGTCGCGGCAGAATTCCGCTCCGTCACAACCGATCAGCACCAGCGTTCCCGCTCCCTGCTCATTTAGTGCAAGGCACAATGCCCTACCAAGGCCGCTCCTCGGCGGGTCGAGGATGATTACGTCATCCGGCCGGCTCTTCATGCGGTCAACGTAGCTGGACACGTCCCGGTGGAAGCAACGCGCGTCCTGCCCCTTCAGGTTGGCAACAGCATTCGTGATGCTTTCGGCCGAGTTGTCCACCACTGAGAATGAGCGGAAACTGTCGCAGAGTATCATGCTGAATAATCCGCAACCTCCGTACAGGTCATGCAGCCTGTCCCCACCCAGCTGCCAGCGCGTGAACAGTGCACGAAACCAGCGGATCGCGGCCCCGCCACTTGTCTGGAAGAATGCGCTGGCAAGGTTGGCAATCTCGCCATCCACGAGCAGGAAGGAGAGTCGTCCATCCGAGTCCTGCCATCCTCCCTCCCCCAGCTGCCAGAAACGCGTGCTGTCTCCTTCATGCCAGGCGATCACCGGCTGCTCCGGATTGCCACAGGCCAGTTCCCAGCGGCCTGGCAAAGCCGGCATCGACCCATCCGCAATTGAATTGCGCAAGGCATTGATTGCATCTGACAGCGCAGGCCTGGCGGCCATGCAGTGTCTGACTTCCACCAGCTCGTGGCTGCCACGCTGATGGTATCCAAGCCGGCCGTCGGCATAGTGCAGCTGGATCACGTTGCGCTTCGTGTAATCGTCCGCCGCAGTCCAGTTCCATTCGAGATCGCGACCGAGTTGCTTTGCAATCAGATCAGTCGCCATCTGCTGCTTCAGGGAACTGCCAAAGCCCGCTGCACCCTGCAGGTCGCATCCACCGCATTCTATGGCCCATGGGCATGCTGGCACAACACGCTCAGCAACAGGCTCAAGCACATCCAGCACTCGCCCTTCGGCATGCCGTGCCTTCCATGTGATTTCCGCCCTGACCAGTTCTGCCGGGAACAGTGCAGTGGAATGCCGGAGCAGCATGATCCGTCCATCTGCATGCCTGGCAATCCCGAGTCCGCCCCAGCCCAGGCGTTCAATCCGGCAGTCCACGGTCTCCACCGGCAACTGCCCATGTTCGTTTTCAGTCAATCCTGAACTCCCCGCTGGCAACTTCCAGCGCGCCTCCTGCGATCCTGATCAAACGGTTGTCACTGCCGCCTGCAACGTTGAACCAGATGCGCGACGGACGGTGCATGCTGTAACCCTGGTCAAGGCCGATGAACCTGCCTGCCATTCCCTCTAACCTACCGGTCAGGGCAAGGTACTCCGACAGGCAGCACGCACTGGACCCGGTCGCGGCATCCTCCATCACTCCATGCAGCGGCGCGAACATCCGAGTGCTGAACTGGCCTCCATCGGCATAGCCCCCATCACACACCACAGTAAGCTGATCAAAGCCGGTACTGGCGTGCAGTTCCCGCAATGCCGTAATGTCACAGCAGGCAGACTCCAGGGCATCACGATCGCGCACTGGCACGATGCAGTAAGTTGGACCAACATCAAGCAACCCGGTGGCATGGCGCGGATCAAGCTTGTCTTCCGCCAACGAACACAGTCGCGCTGCCAGTTGGCGGTCAGGCAACTCCCCATGCCAACGCACCGGCGGCGAGGTGAAACAGCTGAGCATCTGCCCGTCATGCTGCAGCCGGCGGATGCTGACGACATCGCGCATCAGTTCAAGGCTTATTTCATCGCTTGCGGGTTCGAGGTTCCTGAAGATGTATGCAGCCGTCCCCACCACGGGATGGCCTGCAAAGATCATCTCCCGGTCCGGAGTGAAGATCCTTACCTTGTATCGACCATCACCTCCACCGCAGATGAAGGTGCATTCCGACAGGTTCATCTCGCGGGTCAGGGCCTGCATCATTTCCGTGTCCATGTCCTGCGCGTGCGGGAAGATCCCGAGCGGGTTGCCACCCAGTGCCCGGTCCGTGAATACATCCCATTGCCTGAACTCGATTGCCATGTCGCACCTCTCCCCGTGCGAGGCGCATATTAGCATCCATATGCATGCTGCGGAATGCTCCTTGCAGTCCTGCCTGCTATAATTCCAGCACTTCACTGATGCCTGATCCCATGCCGTCTGCGCGGCCTGCATGACCGGGAAGCAGCATCAATGCTGGCTTCATCCATGCCTGTGTGATCAGTGTCCGTCAATCGTTCGGAGAATCGAATAGATGACAAGCAGGGTCCATCACAGTTCGCGACTGGAACTGAGCCAGTCGGCGCTCAGGCACAACCTGGACTTCCTTCGCCGCACGGTTGGCGACCACCCGATTATCAACGTAGTAGTCAAGGCCAATGCCTATGGCCATGGTGTCGAGCAGTTCGTGCCGATGGCCGAAAAATGCGGCATCCGGCACTTTGCAGTTGCATCCAGTGGTGAGGCGCAGATTGCCTTCGAATCCCTGTCAACCGACAGCAGCGTGATGATCATGGGCATCCTGCATGACAGCGACATTGACTGGGTAATCGAGAACGGGATTGAGTTCTACGTGTTCAGCCTGCGCCGGATAGAAAAAGTTGCCAGTATTGCCGCTGCACTGGGTAAGACTGCAAAGATACATCTTGAGGTTGAGACCGGTGGAAACCGCACCGGTATCGAACAGGCCAAGTTGGGTGAGGCACTGGCGATCATCCACCGCGAACGAAAGCACCTGCAGCTTGTTGGCTTCTGTACTCACCTGGCGGGGGCTGAATCCCTGTCATCCAAGTTCCGCATCGACCGGCAAGTGGATTCATTCTTCCGTGTCCGCCGCCCGGTACTGAGGCGCAGCCGGCAACCCATCTACCATGTCGCCAGCAGTGCCGCAGCAATGATCCGCCCTGAGGTGCGCCTCGACATGGTCCGCATCGGCACAGCCGTGTACGGGCTTTATCCCAGCCCGGATGTGCACAACACGATGCTGCTGGGTGTACGAAACCGCGAGGATGTCCGGTTGCGCCGCGTCATTTCCTGGAAGACGAATGTGATGCAGGTGCGCAATGTGGACCGCGACGAATTCGTCGGTTACGGCACAAGCTACCAGGCACCGCGGGCATCGAAGATTGCCGTGATTCCGATTGGTTACGGTAACGGCTATCCGCGCGAAATGAGCAACCGCGGCAATGTGCTGATCCGGGGCCGGCGCGCTCCGATCGTCGGGCTCGTGAACATGAACATGTGCTTTGCTGACGTGACGAACATCCCCGGCGTTGACGACGGTGATGAGGTGGTGCTGGTCGGCCGCCAGAAGAACAACGAAATCACCATCCGCAGCTTCTCGGAGTTCAGTTCAGCCCTGAACACGGAGTTCCTGAGCCGCCTGCCGGCGGACATCCCGCGGCATGTGGTGAAGTAGGAAGGAAGTATCGGAGAGAGAGGGAATCGAACCCCCCACGGACAGTTTTATCTGCCCGCCACTGGTTTTGAAGACCAGACGGGACACCAGCCCCGATCCTCTCCGCAACATTTATAGCGCATTCCACGCCTGTGGCCAGTGGACTTCAGGCAAGCTTGCGGAAGTCGCCTTCCCGCTTCAACAGGCCGTTCTGCTCAAAGTACTGCAACAGCGGGATGCCGTACTTGCGTGATGTCCCGATGAACTGGTTGAAGTCACTCACGGTCATCTGCGCATCACCGGCAAGCTGCTCACGCAGGCGGCCGGAGATCGCTTCAACGATCTTCGTATCGAAGTACACGGCCCCCGGCAGCACCACCAGTTCACCGTCCTCCGCCAGCAGCTTGCATAGCATCAGCAGGCGCTTCTTGTCCACCGGTACATCCTTCACGATGTCATCCGGCTGGTCAGGCTTGATGCTGTCCAGCATGCGCGCCCGCAGCTCCTTCAGGGCCTCGTTATCCTTGGCCGTCAGCTTGACCGCACGACCCGGCAGGGCGAAGGTGCCGGCCTGCTTCAGCAGCCGTCCGTCCTGCACCCCTGCGTTCAGTGACTGCTCAACCAGCTCCACCGGCAGTGAGCCAGCTCCTGCCGTTATGCCGTTGGCAAACGCGGAGACAGACATACCCCTCAGTGTCAAGGGATTGTCATCGTGGAAGCCTTCCAGCATCTTCATTGCGCGCTTTACAATCCGCTCACGGTTTTCCGCGGTGCTCAGGATCTGCGACCTGCCACTGCCATAGGCCTGCAGGCCATCCTTCAGGGCAGCCTGTATGGCCGCCTCCAGCGTAGTGTCATCCACAAGCAGCAGCGGCAACAGGTCCGGGCGGTTGGCGCCGTACTGGCTCTTGCCAACCTCATGCAGCAGCCGTGCTTCCAGGCTTTCCTCGCGCAGGTCCTCCAGCCTTTCCGCCGCTTCACCGCGCTTGCGGCGGTGCTTTGTCGGATGCGGGTCAAGCACGACGCCGCCACCGATCGTCTGCTGGCCGGTGCTGGCCCGCAGGATGAAGCGGTCACCGGCGGCAATCGCCAGTGGTTCACTGACCCTGAGCTGCACCAATGATGTATTTCCGGGGATTGCCAGCTCGTTGTCAAGGGGATGGACCTTTGCCGTCAGTTCGACGGTACCGATATGCAGTTCCACCTCACTGCCACGACGCAAAGGCGTGAATGCTCCATCCAGCAGTTCGACTTCGGCATCAAGCATGAATGAGCTTTCCAGCGCATCCTTCTCCGCCAGTACTTCGCCACGGGAGATCTCATCGTGGCTGACGCCAGCGAGGTTGATCGCGGCACGCATCCCGGCCCCGATGTTCCTCACGTCCTCACCGTGCATCTGGATACCGCGTACGCGTACACGCTTGCCGCTTGGATACAGCATCAGTTCGTCATCAACACTGGCATTGCCGGACACCGTGGTTCCGGTCACTACCGTTCCCGCCCCATGGATGCTGAATGCACGGTCGATTGCCATCCGGAAGCGACCCTCACTGGCACGCTGCGGCACCTGCATCGCAACCGTGCGGATCTGCTCCTTCAGTTCATCCATGCCGATGCCCTTGATGCTGCTGACCGGCACGATCGGGCAGCCCTCAAGAAAGGTACCGCTGACAACCTCGCGGATATCCTCGATTGCCAGTTCGCGGATCTCCTCCTCCACCATGTCCACCTTGGTCAGTGCGACCAGGCCATGGCGCACGCCGAGCATGCGGGCGATGTGCAAGTGTTCCGTTGTCTGCGGCATCACACCGTCATCCGCGGCAATCACCAACAGCAGCAGGTCGATACCCGTCGCTCCGGCAACCATGTTGCGGATGAAGCGCGCATGTCCCGGCACGTCAATGATGCCGATACGCAGCTCATCACCCAGCTCAAGGTGTGCGAAGCCGAGGTTGATAGTGATTCCGCGGCGCTTCTCCTCTGCAAGGGTGTCAGTATCAACGCCGGTCAGGGCGCGCACAAGGGATGTCTTGCCATGATCAATATGACCGCTGGTACCGAGCACCAGGTAACGTGGCTCAGCCATCCAGCTCACCGAACATTGCCAGGATACTGTCGCTGTCACCTTCCAGCAGGCTGGCAACATCCAAGAGCAGCCTGCCCTGGCTGACATAACCGATCACCGGGGTGCTCACATGTCGCAGTTCGGCTTCGAGGACCTCTGCAGACCTGTCATCCGGCACAATGGCAACCGCACGGGATTCGTAATCCTGGTCAGGCAGGGAGCCACCACCTACGCTGGCAGTGCCTGCCACAACCTCGATGGACCATGTAGGCCTGGCCTGCCTGATGCCGGCTGCCAGAGCTCCTGCCAATGCCTCAAGATCTTCCAGTTTTCGGTCCAGCTGTGTTGCCAGCAGACTGACGGCTGACTGTGAGGAGTTCTGCAGGTACTGTGTGATGGTTGAACTCAATGCAGCAATGCACAGCTTATCCAGCCGCAGTACACGCCACAGGGCATTCTTCCTGATCCGATCGATCCATTCCCGGCTGCCCAGCAGGATGCCGGCCTGTGGGCCACCCAGCAGTTTGTCACCGCTGATGCAGACAATGTCGGGGCCGGCTGCCAGCGTTTCCTGCACTTCAGGTTCATCCAGCTTGCCAAGTCCCTGCTGCCGCAGGTAGCCGCTGCCAAGATCCACCAGCACCGGCACCGCATAACGACTGCCGATCTCCACCAGTTCAGCCACACTGGCCTCCTCGGTGAAGCCACGGATGCGGTAATTGCTGGCATGTGTCTTCAGGATCAGGCCGGTGTACTCAGTTATCGCCTTTTCATAGTCAGCGGCACGGGTACGGTTGGTCGTCCCGACCTCGCGCAACCTGCAGCCGGAGGCCGGGATCACATCCGGCACCCGGTAGCTGCCACCGATCTCCACAAGCTCTCCGCGGCTGGTGATCACTTCCCGCTCGCGTGCCATCGTGTTCAGCGCGATCATCATTGCGGCGGCGCAGTTGTTGACCACCGTCGCATCCTCACAACCAAACAAGGCCGCCAGCTGTCGTGCAAGCTGCTTGTCGCGCTTGCCGCGCTTACCGGTATCGAGATCGAATTCGAGGCTGGAATAGCCATTGGCAACTTCAGTGATCGCCCGCTGGGTCTGAACAGTGAAGGGAGCCCGGCCGAGGTTGGTATGCAGCAGGATGCCGGTCGCATTGACCACCGGCTTGACCGCTGGGGCACATAGCCTCTCCAGCCGATGCTTGAGCATTGCTGCCACCGACTGTTCATCAGTCGGCCCGGCATAGCTTCCAGCCAGCAGGCCTCCACGGATCTCAGAGATCAGTTCCCGGGCCTGGCCGACAACAACAGTGCGCTGGTATTGCTGCTGGAGCTGGATTCCCGTCGCACTGCTGAGCACCGCTTCAAGGTGCGGCAACTCCCTCAGCCTGCGATTGACGTCATTCATCTCTTTATCCACGTACCTTGATCCGCCTTGGCCTCCCTGCCACGACTCTGCCTATTTCCGCAATTTCTAGATTGTATCCTGCATCGCGCATGCGCCGGATGTATACGTCCGCCTGCGTTGGCGGTATTGAGACAAGCAGTCCGCCACTGGTCTGGGCATCGTTGAGGATCATGCGCCAGTGTTCGCTGCCAGCTTCATATTCCACAAAGGCGTCCGTGAACTCAGCATTACGGCTTGTACCACCGCAGATGTTGCCTTCGGCAGCCAGCTGCTTCGTACGACCAATCAGCGGGATGGCTGCTGCATCAATCTCAATTCCAAGCTCAGTCGTGGACAGCATGTCCGAGGCATGGCCCAACAGGCCGAAGCCCGTTATATCTGTTGACGCGTGCGCTCCACAGGCATGCAGCTGCTCGGAGGCAATCCTGTTGAGGGTTGTCATCACTGAGATGCAACCTGCCATGTCCTCTTCCGTCGCATTGCCGGCATTGTAGGCATGCACGACCACTGCGGTACCAATCGGCTTGGTCAGCACCAGAACGTCGCCCTCTTCTACCGTCGTATTGCGCAACAGGCGATCGGGATGCACAGTGCCGGTAACACTCAGGCCGAACATCACCACGTTGTTGAGGATGGTGTGCCCGCCGCTGATCACCGCCCCGGCCTGTTCCACGATTTCGCGCGCGCCATCCATCATGTCAACCAGCGCTGACTGGTCCTCATCCTTCGGCGCGGCCAGCAGGTTGAGGGCTGTCACCGGAGTGGCACCCATTGCATAGATGTCCGAAATGGCATTGGCCGCGGCAATCCGGCCGAAGTTGCGTGCATCGCTGATCATCGGCGGGAAGAAGTCGGTGGATTGCACGATCGCCAGGTCATCGCGCAGGCGGAATACGCCCGCGTCAGACCCGTGCAGCGGCCCTACCAGCAGGTCATTGTGCGTCATCACCGGCAGTTGTGCCATCATTTCCGCGAGGTCACACGGACCCATCTTGGCGGCTCAACCGCCAGCGGCGCGGGCGACTGATTTCAGTTCCCTGGACATGCGACCTCCTTTAATGAAATAGCAGTATCAACGATAACCTGTGTGCCGGGTGCTACCCTCACAGGCTTCTATATATACTCAAAGGAAGTTGTAAAGTAGTTAAGATGGCCATTTATCTCGACCACGCAGCCAGCACTCCCGTGCATCCCGATGGTGCAGCGGCCATGCATGAAATCCACTGTGACCCGCTGCTGATGGCCAACCCTAGCAGCGCACATGCATCCGGTCGCGAGGTGAAGGCCCGGCTCAATGACTTCCGGGCACGGGTAGCCCGCAGGTTCGAATGCGATCCAGCAAGCGTGATATTCAACAGCGGTGGCACGGAGGGCGACAACCACGCCCTGCTTGGCATGCTCGGCAGTGATCCCAGTGGGAAGCACCTGCTGATCAGTGCCATCGAACATGAAGCCGTCTGGGAAATGGCGCATCACTTGCAGCGTCGTGGTCTTAAGCTCAGCATTGCTCCGGTAAACGAGCATGGCGAGACCGACCTCGAGTTCGTCGAGGACATGCTGCTGTCCGAGCGACCTGATGCTGTCAGTGTGATGGCGGTGAACAATGAAACTGGCGTGGTTCAACCCGTCCGCGAACTGGCAGCAATCTGTTCTGAAAACGAGATTCCCTTCCACAGCGACTGCGTCCGCGTGGTCGGGCATGGCCTTGAAGAAATAATCACGGATGGAAACATCGGCCTGCTGAATGGCACGGCGCACAAGTTCGGTGGACCACGCGGCTGCGGTGTACTGATAGACCGCAGGCGGATGCTGCCACCCTACTCATTTGGCGGAGGCCACGAGCATGGACTGCGGAGTGGCACGGAAAACCTGGCTGGCATCGCCGGTCTGACCGTTGCTCTTAAGCTCGCCGACCGTGAGCACGCAGTCAAGGTGGAAACTCTGCGCAAGTACCTCGAAACGCAGATCTTGCGCCGCTGGCCGGACTGTGTAATCCACGGCAGCGGTGCGATCCGCGCCACGCATATCACCAGCGTGGCCTTCCCGGGCCATACTGCGGCATTCATGCAACCCTGGCTGAGTGAACGCGGATGCTTTGTCGGTACCGGCAGCGCCTGCCACGAGGGTGCTGCCAACGGCAGCCGGGTGCTGCGCGCAATGGGTGTACCGCTCGAACTGGACAAGGCCACCCTGCGCATCAGCCTGGGCTGGAATACGAAACTCACTGAGCTGGATGAGTTCCTGACGCACCTCGAAGCCTGCCTGCAGGCCGAGCATTCCTTGGCGGGGTCAGCCTGATGCCTGACTCAAAGAGCATCCCGCTCGCCGGATCAGACGAAGTACGCATCCGCCAGGGCGTTGAACTGGCCAAGCACTGCCGCTTCGGTGTCGGCGGGCCGGCTGACTGGTTTGTTGAAGTACGCAGCGCTGCGGACATCCGCGAGGCCTACCGTTTCGCACGTGAGCGAGAGCTTCCCTGTTTCACCTACAGCGGTGGCAGCAACCTGTTCTTCGACAGCCGGGGCTTCCGCGGGCTGGTTGTGAGGCTGATCGGCGGCGGCTGGAATGTTGACCCTGACTCCCTGGTCGTTGATGTTTCCTCCGGTACGGACCTGCCACTGCTGATTCGCAACCTGGCGCGCCTTGGGATCGGCGGTGCTGACTTCCTTGGCAACATCCCCGGGGCTGTCGGTGGGGCTGTGGTTGGCAACGCAGGCTGCTATGGCCAGAGTATCGATGACATGTTGATCTCAGCTGAGATCTACGATATTGAAACTGACACGATGTTCACCGCCGAGCCGGACTATTTCGAATTCAGCTACCGCCACAGCCGCCTGAAGTACGACCCGCTGCGCATGGTGGTCAGTGCCAGCCTGCAGTTCCAGGAAGCGGACCCGCTGGCAACCCTTGAAGCCGTCGAGGAGGAGTTGCAGCTCAGGCTCAGCAAGCATCCGCATGACTCGCGCTGCGCCGGATCCTTCTTCAAGAACATCTCCCGTGAGCAGTCCGCATGGCGCATCATCACTGATGCCGGCATGGCCGACAGCCGGGTCGGCGGTGCGCAGCTGTCCCCGATGCATGCCAACTTCCTTGTCAACGAGGATGCCGCCAGCAGCGATGACATCCTCGCACTTTGCCGGATGGTCCAGCGCGGCGTGCGCGAGAAGCTGGGCATCGAAATGGAGACTGAGGTGCGTTACGTCGGCCAGTTCGGCATCGAGGAAATCAGGCCGGAGAGTTAATCCGGCGGACTGGATCAGCTGGTGGTCGTCAGCTCACGTGGCATGCTCACCTTCAGCTTGTTGAAGCCGTTGAGCGCTGCGATCTTGTAGGCCTCAGCCATCGTCGGGTAGTTGAACACCGTATCGATGAAATAGTCCAGCCGTCCGCCGTTGATCATCACGCACTGGCCGATGTGGATCAGCTCCGTGCTTTCGAATCCGATGATGTGTACGCCGAGGATCCGGTGGTCCTCCGGGTCGAACAGCAGCTTGACCATGCCGTCAGAGTTGCCCGTCATCTGCCCCTTGGCGGTGTCGCCAAAGTAACCGACGCCGGTCTCATAGCGGGTGCCGGCCTTCTTCAGGTTCTCCTCCGACTCTCCGATCATCGAAATGTCGGGACAGGTATAGATGCCGTAGGGAAACAGTGGCTCGTAAGGGATGTCGTCAATCTGCAGGATGGCGTTGGCAGCCTTGCGGCCCTGGTCGATGGAAGTGGCGGCCAGTGAGGGGAAACCGATCACGTCGCCTGCAGCATAGATGTGGTCAACGTTGGTCTTGTAGTTTGAATCAACCTTGAGGTAGTCCTTGTCCTCGACCTCCACGCCGGCAGCTGACAGGTTCAGAGTGTTGGTGTTGCCCCAGCGTTGGGCGGCGATGAACATCATGTCGAACTGCAGCTCGTCCCCGGCTCGCGTGGTGGCCCGCACGTCCTTCGGACCGGCGACATGGATGTCGGATAACTCCTCCTCCATGTGGAACACCACTCCGTGGCGCACCATGTGCCCCTTCAGTACTTCAATCAGCTCCCTGTCGACGAAGGGCAGCAGTGACTTGTATTGGCTGACGACATGCACCTCGATTCCCAGCAGTGAGAACATTGCAGCATACTCGAGGCCGATCACACCACCGCCGATGATGCAGAGCTTCTTCGGCAGGTAGCGCATCTCCAGGATGTCGTCAGTGTTGAAGATATGCACGTTGTCATATGGCGGGTTGTAATGCGAATAACTGCGGGCCCCGCTGCAGATGATGAAGTTCTTGGCGGTGTAGTCCTCAGTGCCAACGGTGTCTTCGACGCGCATCGTATGCGGGTCGAGGAAGTGGCCATGGCCGGATATCACGTCCACATGGTTGCGCACCAGCTGCGAATGGATCACGTCGATCTCACGCCGGATGATGCGGTTGCAGCGGTACAGGAGGTCATCCGAAGTGATGTTCTCCTTCACGCGGTAGTTATCGCCGTACATCTTCTTCTCGTGGTAGCCACTGAGGTAGATGATGGCGGAGCGGATGGTCTTGGAGGGGATGGTGCCGATGTGCAGGCAGTTTCCGCCCACGACCTGACGTTCATCGATGACCGCAACCTTGGCCCCGACCTTTCCGCACTTGATGGCGGCTTTCTGACCGGCTGGGCCGCAGCCGATAACGATCACATCATAATCTGACATGGCGCACTAATTATCCACCTGCGATCAACAATCGCAAGCCTTATAACAGGATTGAAGCCCGGCTTCACAAATAGCGAAACCCTGCCACGCGGATACTGTACCGCCTGACCGGAGAAATGCCATACTAGGGGTCCGATATCCCATGTGCATCGAGCTTCTTTCAACATCAGGGGCGGACAGTCCATGGCTAATCTGAGACCCCAGGGGCCACTGTTTGATGCTGCAAGCACGGCAGTCAGCCGCATGGCGCAACAATATGAGCGTGGCAGGGCGAATGCCAGCTACATTGCAGCAGCATTGCTGGCCATTCCGATCGGTCTTTTGCCATTGGTCCTGTCCCGCACCTTGGCTGACATTCTGAATGCACCCCTGAATGGCCAGCTATTCAGGGTACCAGCTATGGACTCGCATGGAAGCATCTACATGGTTGCGGCGCTGATCATCAGCCTCGGTTTCATAGTGCTCACGAATGTGCTGGCAGATCGTCAGTACAACCAGATGCTGGAATCCTCGTCCCAGCTGCTTTCAGGGAGCACCCTCTCCATGCTGATCCTCGACAGCAACACTGCCCGGGAGATGTCTGCAGACATGAAGCGAGCGGTCCTGCCTGAAACCCTTTCGCATCGTGGAGGTGAGTCGATCAATGAACTGGCTGCATTCTATGCCCTGTACCATGACACATTCCATCGAAAGGCACTTGGGAAGGAACATGCTTCAATGGCAATGCTGATTCGCCAAGACATGGTACTCAACCTGCTGCTGGCCCTTGTGACTAGCCTCGCCTGTTACGCGCTTGTCGGCTATCTGATACTGCCCTGGGTGCTGCTTCGAATCTTCCGCAACTGGCCGAGGGTCAGTGCGTGCCAGACGGCCTTTGCGCATTACATATCCCTTCGCGAACATGATCGCTAGAATTACCTGATTGAATTGCATCTCCATTGATTCTATTGGCGGATCAAACAGCCAACTTTCACTGCTATTGGAAAGCCCATAGCAGGATTGAGCATCATTGTTTTCACCTGAGCTTAGTCCAGCATTGAATTCTTTACTTTCGGTAAAACTCCGGCATGTCAGATAGATGTGCTTTCCATTTCTCTGACATACATTGCAATTGTTAAGCCAGATCGTTATAGTTTCATTGCAGAGGTGTGTACGAGAATCCAACTTGGAGAGTGCCATGAATGATGACAACGGCATGAGAGATCTGCAGGTTTCGGAGGAAGTACAGGAGAGGACAACCTGGTTGTGCGACAACTGCGGTACGACAAATACCGATGAGCTGACGCACTGCAAGGGTTGTGCCTACAGACGCGATTTCCGGGCTGAGGAACTGCCGGACATCGACTTCGCCGCGCTGCAGCACACCATCGAATCCACCGATGAGTCACGATTCAAGCGCATCCATCGCTATATCAGCCTGGCAAAGGACGCCCTGCTGCTGGTCTTCGTGATCTTCGCCTTCGTACTCGGCATGCGGCTTAACGCCAACTGGCCCTTCCAGACAGCCTACGAGCAGGATGCCCGTAATCTGGCAGACAAGCTGCTGAACCTGCATGTCGCGGTGGACATGGGAATCAGCCATGAGGACTACGAAGCACAGCTTGTAAGCATCATGGCAGAGAAGACCAAGTTCGATGTGCTGTACAAGGACACCAATGAACTGCAGAGCATGAGCTTCCAGAAGCTGCGCCAGGCCGCTGAATACTTTGAACTCGCGAACGAGACCTGGAACACGCAACTCAACAAGGAAGCAACCGGTGGACGCACAAGCATGGCTGTGAGCAGCCGCAATGTCGGAACCGAGACCCGCGACCTGTGGAACAAGGCGTCCAGCCATCTGATGCTAGGCATCGAGGACATGAACTAGGAGCGGCCTGAAGCTGTAGGGGCCTGTCATATAATCTGCCGATGTCGCAGGTTCCCGACTCTGTCCGCAAAGAAGTAGAGCAGCTCAGGGCTGATCTGGCGGACCATGCCTACCGCTACTACGTACTCGACGCGCCCGTCATCAGCGATGCCGAGTACGACCGGATGCACCGCCGGCTGGAGGAACTCGAGCGGCAATATCCTGAGCTCGTGACGCCTGACAGCATCACGCAGAAGGTCGGCGGACAGATCATCTCGAAATTCGAACCTGTCACGCATGCCTCCCGCATGTACAGCCTTGAGAACGCGCTGACGGAGGAGGAATTCGTCGCCTTCGACGAAAGGATCTCGAAGATGCTGGGCCAGGCAGGCGGAATGTTTGGCAACGAGTACTTCTGCGAACCGAAGCTGGACGGACTTGCCGTATCGATCACTTATGTCGATGGTGTGTTCAGCCTTGCTGCAACCCGCGGCGATGGCAGTGTCGGTGAAAACGTCACTGCCAATGTCAGGACCATCTCCTCCCTTCCACTGCGCCTGCGCAAGCCGGTCAGCATCACGGTGCGCGGCGAGATCTTCATCAAGGCGGAGGACTTTGAGGCACTCAACCGCACTCGTGAGGAAGCCGGTGAGGAACTTTACGCCAACGCCCGCAATACGGCAGCCGGCAGCATCCGCCAGCTGGACAGCTCAATCACGGCATCACGTCCATTGTCCATCTACCTTTACAGCCTGGTGGAAGCCACTGAGCTTGGTGTGACAACCCAGTCCGGCGTGATCGATTACCTGCGGGACTGTGGACTGCCGGTCAACCCGCTCGGCCATGTCTGCAGTGGACGAGATGAAGTCCTGGCATTTCATCATGACCTAGCGGTAATGCGAGGTGGAGGCAGTGTCAACGGTGTCAGCCTGCCATATGCGATTGACGGCATGGTCGTCAAGCTGAACAACATCACGCTTTGGAACAGCCTCGGTTTCACTGCCAAGTACCCACGCTACATGCTGGCCTACAAATGGCCGGAAGCGGAAGTGGCAACAAGGCTGAACGACGTCACATTCCAGATCAGCCGTCAGGGTGTGTACAGCCCGGTGGCGGAGCTGGAACCGGTGCAGCTGGAAGGCGTGACCGTTTCGCGGGCCACCCTGCACAACCTCAATGAGATTGAACGGCTGGACATCATGCTTGGCGACGAAGTGTTCATCAAGCGTGGCGGCGAGGTGATCCCGAAGATCATCGGTCGCAGCCGGCGGGAGCGTGACGGCAGCGAGCGGACAATTCCCCTGCCCTCGCATTGCCAGTACTGCGAAACCGTGCTGGAGATGGACAGCGAGCGCAGCCACAACCTGCGCTGCCCGAACCGCGATTGCCAGGGCCGGCTGGTGGAGCGCATCGCCTACTTTGCCAGCCGGGCTGTGATGGACATCGAAGGCTTCTCGCGTAAGACAGCTGCCAAACTGGTGCAGGAAGGTCTGGTTAGTGAGTTACCCGAGCTGTACGGCTTGAGCGCTGCCCAGCTCAGTGAGCTGGAAGGCTTTGCCGAGATATCGGCCCAGAACATCTATGATGCCATCCAGGCCAGCAAGGCACAGCCCCTCTGGCGTGTGATCTGCGCACTTGAAATCAGCCAGGTCGGCAGCCAGACCGCCAAGCTGCTGGCACGCAGGCTGGGCAGCATCGAGAAACTGGCAGCGGCAAGCACCGAGGACCTGAAAAAGATCAGCGGGATCGGCAAGGTGATGGCTGAAGACATCGCCGGCTGGTTCAGGGATGAGCGAAACATGTCGCTTGTCAACGGCCTGGCTGATGCCGGCCTGATGATGGGTGAGGAAGCCGATGGTGACTCGGACAGCGGTCCGCTCCTGTTTGATGAGAAGACCGTGGTGCTGACCGGGACCATAAGTTTCGCCAGCCGCGACCAGATCAAGGAATGGCTGGAACTGAATGGTGCAAAGGCGGCGGGCAGCGTATCCAAGAAAACACATATTGTGATCGCAGGTCCTGGGGCCGGCAGCAAGCTGGAAAAGGCGCAAAGCCTTGGCCTTGAAATCTGGGACGAGGAAAGGCTTATCGAAGTGATGCGCACACAACCGAGCCGTCCGTCAACAAAGCCTGACTGGTGGCCTGCGTAGGGAATAGTTGTCTGTTGTCAGTGGGCAGTTGTCTGTTAGCAATGAGAGATGAAGAGTGAGCAATGAGATCATTCTGCATTTCGTATCTCATTCAAAGTTTGCACTGCTCAGATAGCTTGTATTTTTTCTTCTCATCACCCCCGAGGATCATTGCTCATTGCTCAATCTTCATTCTTCAATAGTCCGGAGTGTGGCCCGAAGGCCACATGGCCATGCCGGAAATCCGGCACTCCGAGAAGCAATGAGTCATGAAGAGTGAGTAATGAAAATCCTGGCGGTCGAAGTCACCTCCGAACCCTGTCAGGCTCATTGCTCATTTTTCATTGCTCATTGCCTTCCAGCCAAGCTAACAGCCTGGCCTCCCTGCGCAGCTTCGGCTTCGCCTCCGCAACGCAGCTCCGTGGGACTGGAAATCCCCGACCGAGAGTCGTAGTCCATCCGGCCTGTGATGACCGTTGCCGCTCATCACACCAATCAAGCGCTTGATGTTAGGTATTATCCCTTTCTGTAAAGTTCAGTCAAATAATTTAACATTGGAGGAAGGACACTGGGCATTGGGATCAGGCGTACATGGCCACTGGGTCCAGGGCGCAGGCCTTTGTTTCGCGATATGTGATTGAGACAGAACATGAACAGGCCGCAGACCTGTGGCCAGATCCCTACACTGAGGCCGTTGGCCACACAGATCAGGCCTTCATTTGTATCATTGAGAGCAGAACAGTCGCGATCGCAGGCCTGCGCCCAGATCCCCGCGGCCTGGTTATTCAAAGGGGGAAAGTATACGGGGGGAGGGTCTCGAACCCACGGCCTCCAGATCCACAATCTGGCGCTCTAACCAACTGAGCTACCCCCGCATGGGGACAGGAATTATACCGTTATATCCTGCAAATTAACAGCCGCAGGAGCTAGGCCCCGGCGGCTTCCGCGTTGATCAGCTCCACAATCTTCTGTGCACCGGCCCACATGCTGTCCACGAACACCAGCGGCTTGTTGCTGCCTTCGAGGATCTCCTTGGCCAGCTCTTCACGTGTACCAGTAAGGCGAATCACGATCGGCACCTTGCGCTCCAGCTTGTCGTACACATCCACGATGCCCTGGGCGACAAGGTCGGTGCGGGTGATACCGCCAAACACGTTGATGAAAATGCCCTTCACATCCGGGTCACGCAGCACGGCGATCAATGCCTTCTGCACACCTTCCGCTGTTGCGGAACCACCGAAGTCGAGGAAGTTGTTGGGCGTACCGCCGGCGCGCTTCACGACGTCCATCGTGGTCATCACCAGTCCGGCACCGTTGCCGCAGATGCCGACGTTGCCGCCTGGCAGGTGCACATAGGTCAGGCCCTCTTCCTTGGCCTGCACCTCATACTCATCCAGCTCGGAGCCAGCTTCACGCAGCTCGGCGATCTCCTTCTGGCGATAGAGCGCATTGTCATCAAAGTTCATCTTGGCGTCGATGGCAACCACCTCACCCTGCTTGGTGATCACCAGCGGGTTGATCTCAGCCATTTCAGCGTCTGTCGCCATGAAGCAGTCGTACAGCTTGTCGATGAAGCTGGCAATGGCGCGGGCCTTTGAGGTGTCCACGCCACTCATGTAGACCGCCTGGCGGATCTCGTAGTCCTGGATGCCGACGGTCGGGTCAATGTTGACCTTGGTGATCTTCTCGGGGGTACTGGCGGCGACTTCCTCGATGTCCACGCCGCCAGCCGCACTGATGATTAGTACGACACTCTTGTCCTCGCGGTTGAGCGTAAATCCTAGGTAGTACTCGGTTTCGATGTCCACTGCATCGGCCACCAGCACGCGGTCTACGGTCAGGCCCTTGATCTCCATCCCGAGGATGTTCTGCGCCACGGTGAAAGCCTCATCCGGAGTCTTGGCCAGCTTGACGCCGCCGGCCTTGCCTCGGCCCCCGGCATGCACCTGGGCCTTGACGACCACCATGCGGCCGATCTTCTCGGCGATGGCCTTGACTTCCTCCGGCGTACGCGCCAGCTCCCCGTGGTTGGTCGGGATGCCGAACTTGCTCATGATTTCGCGTGCCTGGTACTCGTGGATCTTCATCTCAGGTCCTGTCTGGGGGTTTTGCCGCGCAAATTATAGCGCGGGGCTTCTACATGGACCGGAGTGTGCACGGACTTAACGATAGACATATTGATTTTTGTAATTGATATAGCGATATCATTAAACAAAAAAGGACGATTTGCGTCCAAGATGCATGCCTGACATTCACCTGTACTGGTAATGTGCTAGGCTATCGACAGGCGATGAGGATTTCAGGAACAGTTCGCATAATGGCAATCCTGCTTGCAGGACTGCTGTTCATGCAGCTGGATCCTGGTGGTGCCGTGGTCTGCCTGGCGGACAACGGCCGGATGAGCTACAGCTTCAGCTGTACCTGTGACCTGCCCGGTGAACACAAGGGTGGATGCTCCGCCTGCTCCGATATCCATGCAGATGCCACAAACGCCAAGGCGGAGACAACTGGTCATTCCTGCTGCAACAAGAGTGATTCCAATTCCAAAGAAGACACACCCAGCCACAAGGGCTGCTGCCACAATTTCCGCATTGAGCTGATCGCCAGCGCTGGACCGCAGCTGGCCGCACCACAGTGGGAACTGGCCAGCCAGCAGTTGCCTGGACCGGTAATCCTTACCGAGCTGGTATCTGCTGACTGGAGCGAGGCACGGCACATGGCCGACCTGCCTCCACCGCTACCTGAACGATCAGAATCCCCGACTTCCCTACTCTCCTGCGTCCGGCTGCTGCTTTAGGCCGCCTGGTCGACGCCAGCAACCCCTGACCCATCACGTATCATCACGTGACAGCTGGGCCGCCAGTGTGCGGCCTGAGGAGAGCAAGCGGATGCAGACTGACCTGCGCCTGGCAATGCTCATGGGGCTGATCCTGCTGCTGATCCTTCCACTTCGCACTGAAGCGAGCGAGTACACCTCAGTGGAAATTGGCAGCACACGCCAGTACCTGCGCAACCAGGCCACAAGCCAGCCGAAACACTACCTGCCAGACGATGAAGCGCTGGATGCGCGCATCGGCACGGTGATCGGCAACATGGATGAGCTGCTGGCGGCATTGCATGCATTGCCACCGGAGCTGGACAGCGAGGAGCTGTCCCGTGTCGTCAACCATGAGGAACTGCTGGAACTGGTCAACATCGCGCTGGATAACAACCCAGAGCTGCGCCCCTACCGCACGCAACTCGGCATCCAGGCTGCACGTACACGGCAGGCCGGTGCGATGCGCGACCCGATGCTGATGTTCAACCTGATGAACTTCCCTGCCCCGCAGCTGCCGATTGACGACACGCCGATGACGATGGTGCAGATCGGCATGAGCCAGAGCTTCGAAGGTTATGGCAAGCGCAAGCTGCGCCGCAACATCAGGAACCTCGAGGAGCAGCTCACCCAGTATTCACTGGCCCAGCGTGAGCTGGACCTCGTCGGCCAGGTGAGCGATGTGTACTTCGAGATGATGGAGACCGAAGCCCGGCTGCGGATCCTCGAGGAGAACATCGAGCTGATGCAGGTGCTGATCGAACTCGCCGGTGTGAAAGCCGGACTCGGCTACACCAGCCAGGCGATGCTGATCGACAGCCAGCTTGAGCTGAGCAAGATGACGGAACGCCGCGTGCTGCTCAACTCCATGCTGGCCAAGCAGCGCAACCGGCTGGCCGGGCTGCTTGGCAACGACCCGCGACTGGATGCGATGGAACTAAAGCTGTCCGCCAGCTACCCGATTACCCATGCACCCGGATTTGACAATGCCGAGCTCTTCAGCGAGAGCCTTGAGCGCCGGCCGGACTACCTCAAGCTGGACCTGATGGAGTACCAGCAGGACCTGATGGTGGAGCTGGCTTCCCGCGGCTACCGCCCGGACTACACGATCAGCACGAGCATCGGCCTGAAGTGGGGCATGCGCAACATGGTCTCCGCCGGCATCACCATGCCGCTTTTCACCAACAAGGAAGACAGGCAGGATGCTGAGCTGCAGGAGGCCCGTGCTGAACGTGCACTGGTGGATGACAAAAAGGCGCAGCTTACCAACAACCTCGAGACGCAGATCACAGGACTGGAACTGGCACTCGCGGAGGACAGCGAGATCATCGACCTCTACCGCGACGTGCTGGTGCCACAGGCCAGGCTCGGCCTGGAGAGTGAGCTGCGCAGCTATGCCGCCGAAGGTGCACAGCTGGATGAACTGCTCAAGAGCCAGCTCGGCCTGCTCAACCTGCAACAGGAACTGGAACTGCGCAACATCAGCTACCTCGCCAACCTGGCCAGGCTGCAGATCCTGACCGCCGGGGCATTCGACCCGGCACCTTACCTGCTTGGCGAGCCGGCGTTCTCTGACCTGATGGATGGCGTGAGTGAGCTGGCCCGCGAGGCCGCTGCCAGCACCGCCGATGAAACGGTTGCCAGGGAGGTCAATCCCTTCATCGAGGAACTTGATCTTCCGGATGACATCCCGCCGATCAGCTACCACGACGACGACAACACCGACACCAGCGATGGTGGCAATGGAGAAGGCAGTGACTGACAGCCACGACGAGACACAGGAAGAGCTCTTCTACGAAGAAGCCCCCCGCAGCAGCATCGCTGAAGGCATCGGGGTGTTCGTAGCCCTGATTGCACTGGTCGTCATCGGTTATGCCGGCTATGCCTGGCTGACCCCCGGCATGGAGTTCGGCGACATCCTCAAGCGCGCCCCCCGCACCGAGCAGGCCGCCGCTCCCGCTGAGGAAACCAAGGCGGTTGCGATGGACGATGAACGCTGCCCGCAGTGCAGCATGTATTCCATGCGCAGCATTGCGGCAGTGCATGCCAGCTTTGCCGACGGCAGCAGTGGCTACTTCGACGGCTGGGGCTGCGTGACCAATTGGGCCAATGAGCATTCCACCACGCTGACGACTGTCGAAGTACGCGACATTGCCAGTGCCGACCGCGATCCGCAGTGGATCGATGCTGCCAGCGCAGCCTATCGCTATGGCACCGATAAGCTGAACGGCAGCATGGCTCCCTTCGTGGCAGCATATGCCACCCCGGGAATGGCCAAGGATGACCCAAAGCGCGGCGGCGAGGTGATGGACTATGCAGCGCTGCTGGCAGAGCTGGGCATCTCCAGTTCCGCCCCTGCCATGGATGGCGACATGGACATGGATCCGGCAAAGCAGGACGCAGCCGGTGAGACGCAGATGGATGACGCGCTGGAAGGCATGAACCACAGTGGGCACGACCATGCAGCCATGGATGGTGCAGACAAGGCAATGCCGGCTGCCGATAAGGACTCCAGCACTGGTACCGCTTCCAGCAGCCTGTACAACAAGGCCGGCTTCAGTGACTTCTCCTGCCAGTACTGCGGGATGTTCGCTGACAAGAGCATGACTCATGTCGTCGTGCGCTGGCAGGACGGCAGTTACACGCAGCACGACAGCTTCGACTGCGTGTTCAACCTGATGGCGGACGAGGCTCGCAGCATCGATGCCATCGAGTTCACCGCCTATGACGTTGACAACCCAGGCAGCCACTGGCTTGATGCCAGGAACGCCTGGTTCCTCTACGACACAGACACCGTAAAGGGTTCGATGCCGCCATACGTGGCGGGATTCGCAAGCCGAGCGGATGCCGAAAACGCCCAGGCAGGCCTGGGTGGCCAACTGCTCGATTTCAACGGGCTGGCTGCCATGTGGCAGCAATAGCATTCATCCAAGGAGACTGTTATGTACAAGTACCTGATTGCCATGCTGGCAATGGCCATCTTCGCAACCGCCGCCTGGGCTCAGAAGGAAGATGAGCCGATCCGCTGCGATACCTGCGGAATGTTCTGGGAGAAGAGCAGCACGCGGATGCAGATGGAACTCAACATCGATGGTGAAAAGGGCCTCTATCACTTTGAATCCCTCGGATGTGTCTTCAACAAGATGGCTGAACTCAAGGAAGGCGGCGCCAAGGAAATAAAGGTTGCCAATGCCATGATCCTGGACTACAGCACCTTCGGCACGGACGATGAGCAGATGCTCGATCCGCACGAGGCCTGGTACCTGGTGGGAACAAGCCGGCTGAAGGGAAGCATGGCTCCCTTCATCGCAGCATTCGCAACAAAGGACATGGCTGCTTCGATGCAGGATGAGCTCGGCGGGGAAGTGATGGACCACGACAGCATGGCCGCACAGATGGTCGGCGATGACGAAGACCGCAAGCATGATGGGCACGACGGTGGCGGTAAGGAGATGCACGCGATGGCCGACGTCTACATCTGCCCCTGCAGCGGTGGCTGCTGTGACGACATCAAGAGTGACAAGCCCGGCGAGTGCCCCAAGTGCGGCATGCAGCTGGTCAAGAAGGAAGACAAGTAGGAGCAATCCATGCGGGTTTCACCGGCACTGATGACATTCCTGACCGGCCTCTTGCTGCTTAGCATTGCCGGAATCCTCTACCAGCGCTCGCTGGTGGATAGCGGCGCATACGGCACTGGCGACGGCACACAGGCGGCGGCACCCGCTGCCAACGTGAAGTACGCCTGCCCGATGCGCTGCGTCGAGTCCGACCACCCGGGGGACTGCCCCGTGTGCGGAATGGAGATGATGCCTGTGGAACTCGACTCACCTGCCAGCATGACCACCACCGCGGTCGCTGAACAGGTGTACACCTGCCCCATGCATCCGCAGATCGAGCAGGACCATCCAGGCACCTGCCCGATCTGCGGAATGGAGCTCGTGCTCAAGGCCAATGACGACGCAGGGGTTGATCCGGCCGTGGCCGACAGTGTCGCCGCGGTCAAGATAAGCCCCCTGCAGGGCCTGCTGGCCGATGTGCAGGTGGCGATGCCTGAGCGCCGGGTCGTCAGCCGCAGTGTCGACGCGATAGGCGAAGTCGAGGTGCCGCAGGACCGAATCAACATGGTGGTCAGCTGGCAACCCGGCCGGATTGACAACCTTGAACTGGCCGAGACCGGTGTGCGGGTCAGCAAGGGCCAGCACATCATGGACATCTACAGCGAGGAACTGGTGCGCGCCCAGGAGGAATACCTGATCGCTCTGCGCGCCCGCGACCAACTGGGCGACAGCAGCTATGACTACATTGCCGACAGTGGCAAGCAGCTGTTGAGCAGTGCCGAGTCCCGGCTGACCAGGCTGGGCTTCACCGCCTCACAGCTGACTGCCCTTGCCGAAACCCGCCAGACCAGTGAACACATTCCACTGAGCAGTGCCTATGACGGCATTGTGCTCGGCAAGTACGTCAACGAGGGCGACTACGTGATGGAGGGCAGCAAGCTCTATCAGGTGGCCGACCTGTCTGAACTTTGGGTGCAGATGGAAGTGTTTGAAGAGGACAGCGCCGGCCTGGTACCCGGCATGAAGATCAAGCTGGACTGCCCTGTGCATCCCGGCATGGTGTTCAGCGGCGAACTGGAGCTCATCGAGCCGATGCAGAGCGACATGACCCGCACGCAGATTGCCAGGGTCAGGGTTGCCAACCCGGACATGATCCTGCGACCCGGCATGCTGGTGCGCAACAGCTTCCAGATGGACAGGCATGAAGCCCTGATGGTGGTGCGCAATGCGGTGCTGCAGACCGGCGATGGCGCGATTGTCTATGTTGCCCGCGATGGCGGAATGTGGGAACCGCGCATTGTGACCACCGGGCTGGTGGAAGGCGACATGATCGAGATCACCAGCGGACTGGACGAAGGTGAGGGCGTGGCCTCCACCGCCGTGTTCCTGCTGGACAGCGAAGCCCAGATCAAGGGCATCCCGCGCAAGGATGATGACGCCATGTCAGACGACAGCATGGCTGGCGATGCTCACAGTGCCGGTCACGTGCACTGACGATTGGCAAAGTTATGACAGACAAGCAGCCAGAAACCAATGAACAACGCGGCAGGGCTGAACTTCACGGGTTCTTCCCGTCGCTGATCGGTTACTGCGTCGACAACCCATTCATCGTGCTGCTGTGCGTGGCGCTGGTGGCCCTGCTCGGCTACAGCACCATCCGCAACACCAAGCTGGATGCGCTGCCGGACCTGTCAGACAACCAGGTGATCGTGCTGGCTGACTGGCCGGGCCGCGGACCGAAGGTGATGGAGGACCAGGTGGCCTATCCGCTGACCACCTCGCTGTCCGCCCTGCCCCATGTTGCCGATATCCGCTCGATGTCCAACTTCGGCTTCTGCATGATCTATATCATCTTTGATGACAGCGTGGACATTTACTGGGCGCGCACACGTGTCAGCGAACGACTGACCACGATCGGCTCCGACCTGCCGGATGGCGTCGTGCCCAGACTCGGACCGGAAGGCACAGGCGTTGGGCATGTCTACTGGTACCTTGTGACCAATGACGACGACCCGGCAACCCCTAAACATGATCTTGCGGAATTGCGCAGCATTCAGGACTGGTACATCCGTTACCAGCTGGCAACGGTGCCCGGCGTGGCAGAGGTGGCCAGCGGCGGCGGCTTCAAGCGTGAGTACCACGTTGACATCCTGCCCGAGGAGATGCGGCGCTACGGCATAAACCTGATGCAGCTGACGAAAGCGCTGAAGGAAAACAACATGGATGTCGGTGGCCGCCTGCTGGAACAGAGCGACACCGAGTTCTTCGTGCGCAGTGAGGGCTATTTCGGCAAGCGCAACGGGCAGTTCGTCAGCCCGGAACAGGTGATTGAGGATATCGGCAATACGGTGATCTCTCATACCAAGGAAGGTGTGCCGGTCTTGCTGAAACAGATCGCGATGGTGCAGCTCGGTACCGCCGTACGCCGCGGTGTGATCGACCACAACGGCGAGGGCGAAGCCGTGACGGGCATCATCGTGATGCAGTACGGCCAGAATGCCCAGAGCGTGATTGACGCCGTTAAGGAAAAGCTTGACGACATTCGCCGCGGCCTGCCGCCCGGAGTGAAGATCGAGACCGCGCATGACCGTTCCTGGCTGATCGGCAAGAGCCTCGAGACGCTCAAGCATGCCCTCCGGGAGGAGGCGGTGGTGGTCACGATCGTGATCATCCTGTTCCTGCTTAGCCTGCGGCCGAGCCTAGTCGTGGTGCTGACCCTGCCGATCGCTGTGCTAATTGGCTTTATCGGCATGAATGCGCTGGGAATCACCAGCAACATCATGAGCCTCGGCGGTATCGCTATCGCGATCGGCGTTATCGTTGACGACGGCATCGTGATGGTCGAGAACTGCCACGCACACCTGGCGAAGCTGTGGGAGCGATGTAAGAAACAGGGTCGGAAACCCACGCCGACGGAAATCACGCAGACAATCAAGTATGCCGCCCAGCAGGTCGGCAAGCCGGTGTTCTTCACCACGCTGATCATCATTACGAGTTTCGGCCCGGTGTTCTTCCTCACCGGCTCCGAAGGCAAGCTGTTTACTCCACTGGCCTACACCAAGAGCCTCGTGATGCTTGCCAGCGCCGTGATGGCAGTCACGCTTGTGCCGGTGCTGATGCGGCTGCTGATGCGCGGCCGAATGCTGCCGGAGGAGCGCAACCCGCTGTCACGCTTCTTCAACTGGCTGTACATGGGCCCGCTGAAGTTCTGCCTGCAGCTGCGCTGGCTCGCCGTTGCAGTCGCGATTGCCAGTCTTTTCGCCACCTGGCCGGTATACAAGTCCCTGGGCAACGAATTCATGCCCAACCTGAACGAGGGTGAGCTGGTCTACATGCCCACCACGCTGCCGAACGTGACCGTAACCGAGGCAAAGCGCCTGCTGCAGCTGACGGACAGGATCATGTACGAGCACCCCCTGGTTGCCAATGTCGTCGGCAAGGTCGGACGCGCGGATACGGCCACTGACCCGGCCCCCGTCAGCATGATCGAGACCTTCGTGCAGTTCTACCCCCGCGAGGACTGGGGCAAGATCGATCCGAAATACGAAAATTACACGATCGGTGACATCCGCAATGACCTGGACAAGGCGATCCGCGTCCCCGGCCTGACCAACGGCTGGACGATGCCGATCATCAACCGCATCCAGATGCTGGCAACCGGCGTGCGCACGGACATCGGTATCAAGATCTACGGTGACGACACCGAGGAACTCGCAAGGCTGGCCGTGGAAGCAAGCCGGATCGCGGAGAAGGTTCCCGGCGTGAAGGATGTATTCGCCGAGCGGCTCAGTGGCGGACGCTACCTTGATGTCGACATCGACCGCGAAGCGGCCGCCCGCTATGGCCTGAATGTCGGCGACGTGCAGGACCAGATCGAGTTGCTGATCGGCGGCATGAAACTGACCCGCACCGTCGAGGGACGGGAGCGCTACAACGTGCAGGTGCGCTATGCCAGCGCTTACCGTGACAACGTACAGGTGATGGAGGACACGCTGATCGAGACCCCGCACCAGGGTGTGATCCCACTGAGCAGCGTAGCTAAGATGCGCTACAGCAGCGGTCCGCCCTACCTCGCCAGTGAGAACAGCCTGCTGCGCACTGTGGTGTTCGCCAACATCCGTGACCGGGACATCGGCGGCACAGTTGAGGAGCTGGAAGCCGCTCTGGACAACCAGCTGGACCTGCCGCAGGGCTACTACTTCCGCATCGCTGGCCAGTGGGAGAACATCACGCGCGCCCGCGCCAGGCTGGCGCTGCTGATTCCGGCGGTGCTGATGATCATCTTCATCTTCCTGTACCTGACCTTCGACAGCCTATGGGACACGTTGATTGTATACATCTCCCTGCCCTTCGCCTTCACCGGTGGCATCTGGTACCTGCACCTGCTCAACCTGAACTTCTCAGTGGCGGTCTGGGTGGGCTTCATCGCGCTATTTGGCATGGCTGTCAACACAGGTGTGCTGATGATCGTGTACTTGCAGGAAGCGCTGGACAAGCGCCTGGAAAAGGGCTGGCTGCGGCCCGGTGACATCTACTCGGCCACCATCGAGGGAGCCGGGCGGCGCGTGCGCCCGAAGCTGATGACGGTCAGCACATCCCTGATCGGCCTATTGCCCCTGATGTGGGCCACCGGAATCGGCAGTGATGTGCTGAAACCGATTGCGGCCCCGCTGATCGGCGGACTGGCCAGCTCCACCATCATGGTGCTGTTCATCATCCCTGTGCTGTTCTTCTGGGAGCGCAGCTGGCAATTGCGCAAGCTTGTCCGCAGGGAAGAATAGCAAAAGGCCGCCCCCGTGGGGACGGCCTCTCATTTCCTTCGTAAAGCCTGCGTGGCCTAGAAGTTGTTGGCGGTGATCAGCGGCATCGGGACCACGCTGCCGAAGTAGGCGGCGTTGTCATCGACGTAGGTGAACTCGCCAGGGAAGGCCAGGTCCATCTTGATGCCGAAGCCGCTCACGTCGTAGATGTAGTCGATCATCGCGGGGGCACCGCTCACGTCCAGCAGCATCTCATTGCTGTCGACACCGAACTTGTAGTGGCCGCTCGGCAGGTTCATTCCCCAGGCACCGTTGGCAGCGGTCATCGTGGTGTAGACCACGCCGGTGCTGAGGTTCTCGAAGCTGACCTGGTAACCGGCGTGCGGGCTGCCGGTGACGTAGTCCTCGTAGGCCTGGCCCCAGACGTTCCACCAGGTCGGATCCTCCTCAACCGGCTTCTCGCGATCCTTGAAGTTCAGGCTGATGTCGGTGATGTGCAGGTTGGTATCCGGCATCGCAATCAGCGCGATATACATGTGGCCTGCGGCGCTGGTGAAGTCGTAACCGAGGGAAGTCATGTCGGTGTACCAGCTCGGGCTGTTCATCGGACCGTAGAAGTCCCAGTGCATTCCGGTGAAGTCCGCGATGGCCGCGTAATAGGTTTCAGTGGCACTGCTGACCTGGGCTGCGACCTTCATGTCCAGCAGGTCGGTCTCAAGGGCACCGAGCGGAATCTGGTAGATTGCGAAGGCGATCTGGGCACCGCCGTTGGCACCGGGCACGTCACCCTTGAAGCCCTTCAGCAGGTAGCAGTTCGGGTCACCGGCGTCGATGCCACCATTGAAGCTGATACCGGGAGTGAGGTGGTTGGGGTGGCTGATCCAGCTGGCACCCTTTTCCTGTCCGGCTTCCTCTCCTCCAAACAGCTTGTCAAGTTCAGCAAGGCTTGGGATCTCGCTCTGCTCCAGCTGCTCCTCGACTGAGGGCGTGCCGTTGTCGTTGTTGTCCGTGGGCTGCTCGATGCCCACGTTGCTGCCACCGCAGGATGCGGACATCGCGGCGACGATGACGATGAAGAGGGAGATCAGGTAAGAATCAAGGCGCTTCAAAATTGACTCCTTTGGCCGGTCATGAAGCTAAACCGGAATAGTTTTTGGTCCGGAATTTCCAAACCAAACTTGTTACCCGTTGGGTCAGGAGTCTAAACAGGAAGTTCAATTCTACTAGTCATAAAGGGTGGACATATCTACATATGTTAGAAAGTCACCCATTACATAAGCTGCGATAGTCAACAACGGAATCAGGAAGGACATTCCAAATGTTATCAGTGCAGCCCTGCGCTTATCAACCGCAAGGCGATGTACGAGCTGGTGCCGAATGGCCATCAGCATGAAAAGGTTCAATACCGCGGTTTCGATGAGCAGCCAGAGTGCCACAGCTGTCGGACCGCCTTCGCCGACATCAAGCTGGTGAATCATCA
Source organism: bacterium (assembly GCA_020440645.1). Lineage (GTDB taxonomy): Bacteria > 4484-113 > 4484-113 > 4484-113 > JAFGCY01 > JAHEFU01. Next base: position 147,077 of record JAGRNR010000001.1, read on the forward strand.
CATAGGCGTAGGTCAGGCACGGAAGCATCCAGATCAGGTAAATTGTCATGAAGAGGGAACGGCATTCAGCGGATTTCAGCTTCGTTCCTGAAGACCTGCACAGGATCAGGCAAACGAGCAAAGTCACTATTGCAAAGCTGACCGGAATCCCGATCAGGTAAAAGCCCCATGGATTCTCGTATGCTTTCACACCGGCACTCCCTTAAGGCAAGAAGAACTTCTTAGAAGTTCACAATGAAATCCACGCCGCCGCCGTGTCCCTCGGGATTGAAGAACGGGGAAATCAGGATGCCGCGTGGCAGCTGCTGCTCCAGCTTGGCCATGCCGTAGCCGAGTGCTGCGCCGGCCAGAACATCCTCAGTGCGATGCCTGTTCTCCCTGACCCTGGACCAGGCAATCAGTGATGCCCCGCCATACCAGAGAATGGCCTGATCAGGGTCATGGTCTGCTGCAACAGTGGCCGCCGCAAATGCCATCGTGGCGTGGTTACTGGGGAAGCTGTACCCCGGAAGCCCATCAGGCCGGTCACTGCGCACCACCAGCTTCAGGCCCTCGGAAGCTATCAGCGATGCCGCAATTGCATCACTTGTGCGCAAGGCCTGGCCCTCACCCGCCTCCCCCTTCTGGATGAGCGGGACAAGCATGGCTGCAGACAGGAATGCGATGGTGCCTTCGTCACCCATCGTTCGGGCGAAGCGCACCTCAGTGCTGTCACCAGGCGCAGCCAGTGCTGGCCTCAATGAGCACAGGACAAGCATGGACAAGAGGATCACAAGCCGGAAAGCCATCTGCCTATTCTAATACCGCGGTATTGCTACCTTTCAAAATCAACGGATGAATGTTCCGTCCTGCAGTTCCTGGTAGGCCTGCCGCAGTTCCTCCGGCCGGTTCATCACGATCGGACCGTGCCAGGCCACCGGCTCACGCAGCGGCCGGCCGCTTACTAGTAAAAAACGAATGCCCTGCTCACCAGCAGTCACCACCACTTCATCGCCGCTGTCAAACAGCACCAGGCTGCGGTTGCCTGCGGGTACCAGCACTGCTTCGTCTCCCGGGTTTGTCCCTTCAGTCATCACACCCTGCGGGTCGGACGCACCGCGGAAGTTGCCACTGCCCTCAAACACGTAGGCAAAGGCATGGCTGTCCGTATCAACCGGCAGGTGCTTCGTCCTGCCTGCAGGAATACTCACATCTATGTAAACCGGGTCGGCGGCAATCCCCTCAACTGGACCGCGCTGGCCCCAGAAGCTGCCACTGACCAGCCGGACATGTGTGCCGTCGTCATCAGTGACAGTCGGTATGTCGTTTGCCTTCATCTCCTGGTAGCGCGGTTCGGTCATCTTCAGGTTGGCCGGCAGGTTGGCCCACAGCTGGAAACCATGCATCCGGCCCTGTGCATCGCCCTGCGGCATTTCACGATGGAAGATTCCCCGGCCACTGGTCATCCACTGCACATCACCGGCTGAGATGGTTCCACTGTTGCCAATACTGTCCCCATGCGCAACTGTGCCCGCCAGCACGTAGGTAACGGTCTCGATCCCGCGGTGCGGATGCCAGGGAAAGCCAGCCAGGTAGTCCTCCGGCTTCTCATTGCGGAAATCGTCAAACAACAGGAATGGGTCAAAGTCCTTCGTCTTGCCGAACCCGAAGGCTCGGTGCAGGTGTACCCCGGCCCCTTCAAGGGTGTGCTGGGCTTCGCTGATGTGCTTGACTGGCCTGATTGACATGTTCTTCTCCCGGTCCTTGGTGGGAATAATGCAGGAATACCGGTTTTCAGGCAGGATTCATTCAATGCATGCCAAGCTGATCACTCACATTCCCCACACATTGGATTGCTATACTGCCAGCATGCGGACATGGCTGATACCAGGTATCATTGCCGCCCTTTGCGGAATGGCAACAACATTGCAAGCCAAGCAGGACAGGCCATTGGCGCTGGTCTATGAATTTGAGGACCAATGGACCGGCAGCGCGGAAGCCTCACAATTGCTGGAGGAAGCAGGCTTTGAAGTTGCGTCACTGCCACTCGACCAATCTCCCTTCAGTTTCGACGCTGACCTGATCGTGATCGGCTCCTTTGCCTGTGAACATCCCGGCTACGCAGATTACATGCAGGCGTATGCTGCGGACCTGTACAACTACGTTGACCATGGCCACCTGCTGCTGCAGTTCACGCAAGCTGACCAGTTGGAGGAGAACCCGCCTTTCCTGCCTACTACCCAGGGTGCACGACGTGCCGATGACGAATTCGCGGAAGCAATCGTTCTATCAGCTGAGCATCCTATGGTGCAGGGGCTTGATACAGAAAACGGCACTGTCAGTTTCAGCAGGGACCGGACTGTCTGGGAATGCTTCCGTTTCCAGGCAGGTTTCGAGGTGCTGCTCGCCGCTGATGAGCACGCCCAGTTCCCGGCGCTGATGGAAGGTGCATATGGCCAGGGCCGCATCCTGCTCGCTGCGATGGCACTGGACAAGGCGAACCTCGGACATGCCAGTGACGAAGTGCAGGACGCGAACTATGAGACTGTACGCCGACAGTTCTTTGCCAACCTATACAAGCACACCATTGATGTAAATAATCTGGACACTGCACCGCTGGCAATAACTCCTTCCCCTCGCACTGTGGAGGACTACGTCCCGGGTAGCTGGACCCTTGCCGTACTACCTGATACACAGGTCTACTCCCTGCGCTATCCCGGTGAATACCTGGCCCAGGCTGCATGGATCGTTAACAACGCCAGCCGGCTGGACATCCGCTATGTACTGCACGAGGGTGACATTGTCAATAACAACACGCCGGCGGAGTGGTTCAATGCCCGCGAGGCACATCGCCTGCTTGACGGCAAGGTGCCTTACATCATGGCACCTGGCAATCACGATTATGGGCCCAGCGGTGATGCGTCAACAAGGGATACTCTGTTCAATGATTACTTTGAATTCGAACTGGCGTCTGCTCTGCCTGGCTTTGGCGGGTCTTTCGAGGATGGCAAGCTTGACAACACCTACCACCTGTTCAGTGCCGGTAACACGGATTGGCTGATCCTTGCGCTTGAATGGGCTCCGTGGGATGCTGTTGTGGACTGGGCTGCGAATGTGATGGAAAGCAATCCGGGACGGCGCGGGATAGTGGTCACCCACAGTTTCATGTACAACGATGACACTCGCACGGATCACACCAAGCCTGAGGGCACAGAGAACTACAATCCGCATGACTACCGCACACCAGGCAGCATCAATGATGGACAGCAGCTATGGGACAAGTTGGTGCGCAGCCATGATATTCCGCTGGTACTGAGTGGCCATATCCTCGGTGACGGCACTGGCTACAGGGTTGACCTCAACGACTTCGGCACACCGGTCCACCAGATGCTTGCCAACTACCAGATGCGGGAGCTGGGCGGAGAATGCTACCTGCGCCTGCTGGAATTCCGCCCGGATGGCAGCGTGCAGGTGAAGAGCTACTCACCACTGTATGACACATACCTGCTGACACCGGACCAGCAATACAGCTTCGAGCTGAAGTGAACAGCTTCAGCACTACTTCCTGAGACAGGTGTTAATCTAGTTTTAACCAGGGAATGATTACTCATCCTGTCCGGACCAGGGAGTTTCCATGCAGCCTTACTCATACAGGAATAATCAGCTTGCAGTCCTTTTGCTTGTTATCGCAATGACAACAGCATGCGGGAGCAGAAATTCTAGCGCAATTGATCCTCCTTCCACAGCGGATGCTGCTCATGGCTCCACCACTGTTGAAGAGGTATTGGCCGAAATCGAATCTGCACCTGTTCCCCAGGGAGTCGACCCGGACATCCACCAGCAACTGAAGGCTGCCCTTGCAGCATACATCGAAGCAAACTACCCTGACAGGATCAGCAGTTCCGCACCCAGCGGAATAGCCGGCAGGGTGACGGAGCTTTCTCTGGCCGATGCAGAATTGAGTTGGACCTACAGGAATGCCGGCGATTACAACGGAGACGGTCAGGTCACCATTAATGATCTGACCAACATTGGCATCAATTACCAGAAGAACACACTGTCAGAAGACTGGTACGAAGCACGCAGTGCTGATGGCAACGGTGATGGTGAAGTCAATATTGGCGACATCACCCCGATCGGACAGAACTACCTGTCAGATGTAAGCGGATACAAGGTCCTGACAGCGGATTCCGAGCTAGGTCCATTCACTGAGCTCGCTGACATCCCACTCAGCCTGTCAATTCCAGGAAGTCAACCGATTGCCTTTCAAGCCGACCTGACTGGCATGTCCCTTGCTGGACTGCTATTTGTACAACCCTACGATGCCCAGAATGGATCCGGAGCACTCAGCAAGCCAGTTTCCGCTGGTGGTGGTGCTTCATTGCAGACACTGCCCGGTCCCGCAGACGATCCCGTATTTGAGCATTTGCCATGGATCCTGCCTCCACTGCCTGACTATGACAGCATTGACATCGACAGCGATCGTAGTGGATTGCCCGTATCTCGAACGATCATCACCGTAGTGCCAGAATTGAGCACGACGGTTGGGCAGATGAACCAGCTGCTCAGCCAATACGGGGCCAGTGTTGTCGGCAGCCTGCCGCCACTATATGTGATGATCCTGCAGTTGGAGGATTCAGGCGATTTCTCCAAGCTGCATGCCGCAATGGATGGCCTGGCAGCCAGCCCGCAGATCTACCTGGTGGTAGAGGATACCCTGCTCAGCGAGGATTCACTTGACAATCCAAGCAGTGCGAATGACCCCGGTGCCAGCTCTGCGATAACCAACCAGCAGGTGCCCAGTCCCTGGCTGTGGGATTGGCCGCCTTCTGAAACGGGCACCGCAGTGAACGGTAACTGGGGTATGGAAGCAGTACGGGCACCTATGGCCTGGAACCTGCTGGGCCTTGCCCGCCGTGTCAATGATCCCGCAAGGGTTGTCATCATGGATGCCGGCTTCAATGATGCGCATCCGGACGGAGAGCTGGACAACCTATCACTGCGGCAGTGGGAAGACGGTGCAAAGGTCGCTGGACTGAGTTACTCCTTCCATGGTGCTCACATTGCAGGCATCATCGGCGCGCCACATTACAACAATGTCGGCGTCGCAGGTATCAACCCCCTCTATCAGTGGGTTGATGCTGATGATGAATTGTGGGTCGGCTGGAGCAGGCGTGCCAGGTCACGGACTGGTGACGATGATTTCGAGCGCAATGAAAGCATGTACTACACCACGCTCGCCGATGTCTTCTTTGCCATCAACGAATGGGAGGACACCGTAGTCGTCAACACCAGCCAGGGATATAGCTGGGACAATTACAATATTGATACCGGCACGAGCCAGGCAGCGCAGGATGTTGTCAGGAGACAGGGCATCCTGCTGCGATTCCTGCTTTCATTGCGTCCCGATGTCCTGCTTTGTGTTTCCACGGGCAATGGCAGCAGTAACAGCAATGGCTTCACTGCGGAACAGCACTCAGTCTGGAATAGCCCCATGACTTGGGCTGGACAGGATCCAGAGGAAGTGGAATACGTGAACGGCCAGGTCATCGGACCACTTGAAAATGTGATAGCAGTGGAAAGCGTAACCTGCGTGGTACCAGATACCAGCCCCACACCCAATGCATGGTCTTATCGAAAAAGTGACTTCAGCAATGTCGGTGGGCACAGCAGCGGTCCGGGAACTGCAATCCTGAGCACTGTGGGCAGCAACATGCTGAACGGAAACGGAAATCCCTACGCTGACTATGACACATTCAGCGGAACCTCCATGAGCACCCCGATGGTTGCAGGTCTGATCAGCTACCTTGCCAGCATTGACCCTGACCTGACCCCCGCAGAGCTCAAGCGACTGGTTACAGAGGATGTTTACACGCGTGTTGTCCAGCTGGAGCCCGGGGCCATTATGCCGTCTGGCGTAAGTGATCCAGCACCGATGGTGGACGCATTTGCTGCAGTGATCGGCATAGACCTCGAACAGGGCAACCAGGATATTCAACGTGCACTTGTTGATGTGGATGACGGCACCCGTGATGGCAACCTGCGAACGCGCGTCCTGGATGATGCGGGATATGACAACCCGCCCGATCCTGATCCAGACGGAATCCGCACCTTTGACGGCAGGCGTGGTGACAACCAGACGGGGATGAAGGACTTCCGCACATACCGGGACGCCTGGCTGGCACAGAACACGGCCACCTTCCCCCTGGCAGTGAAGCTGGACGGCTCAGTCACACACTACAAGAAGGACTACAATTTTGACGGGGCGATCAGTACCGGTGGAGGTAATGGCCAGCCAGTAGTGCCTTCCCATCCCACTGATGTGGCAACTGCAAACCAGTTCACCAATGTTACTCCTGAAGGCCAGTACTCACGCTACGACTTCAATGGTGACGGACAGGTGGCCGACTGGACACGGACCTCACCGTTCAATGTCAACGCGGAAACACCGGGTAGCAGCATTGGCCAGTTTGATGTGATCAGCACTCCTGGCATGCTGCGCGACATTGATGTCATGGCGGGGGCCGGCAACTGGCACTTCTGGGATGACATCTGGGAATCTGAAGTGGAAGACAACAAGTATTACCACTATGTCTATGTTGATCCAACGGAAGAAGGCGTGGAAAGCATCGGTGGCTGGAGCCCGAAGCGCTTTCTGCTTGCTAACCGGGATTCAATCGCAAACGTGGATCAATCCTTCAAGGACACTCCCGACTACATGCACTCATGTGACATCCACTTCAACCTCGATTGGTATTACCTCTTGCTGGGCGGCAGCAACAGTGTTGACATAACAGTTACCAGCGAGATTGATGGTGTTGTTGAACCTTTCTCCCGCACTGCCACATTCACACCAGCCAATCCATGGAAATTCGTGCTGACAATGCCGGTCTGGTCTGGCAACATCAACATCAGTTACTCCACCAGCTCAGGATATACCGGCAGCACCGACATCTCCGCCAGCCTCGGGGAGGACATACCCTTCCGCATCAACCACTTCTATGACCAGCCTGACTTCACTACCAATCAGTCCGGAGTGCAACGCAAGCTTGAACCGCGGATGTGGAAACGGGACTACGGCCCGGGTGAGGGATTCCGGCTCAGCACCATCTTCGCAACAGACGGAGAAGGCGGCAGCACCAACATCAATTTCAGCTCCATCTACAGTAAGGAAGGTGCCTGGTCAACTCCCGTGGTGGTTGATACCTTGCCTGCGGTAGAGATGATGGCTGGCGCAGATCTGTACGGCTATCCGGCAATCATCATTGATGACGGAGATGGAAACCTACAGTTCAAGACATCACATGACCTGCTGAACTGGGACAACTACAACAAGACGATAGACACCTCTGCCGACTTCGACGAAGGCCAGCTTGAGCTGATCCAGAATGACGATGAGGATGACTTCATCGTCTACGCAAAGCTCAATCCAACAGATGCTGACATCTTCTTCAGCTGGAACGAGTTCGGAACGGACTACAACTTCACAGTTCCACAGTCCCTTGGTCCCGGTGTCAACCCATCGATTGTCAGCCTGCCCGGCCAGGATGGACTGTTTCTCGTGATGTTCGATCCTGCGGCTCCTGACATTGACAGCGCCGTCAAGCTGAGGCGCTGGGATACCACTGCCAAGCAGTTCATGCCGGCCATTGATCTTCCGCTTGAGACGATGACCGGTGACCCGTCCGGACTGTCCGTTGAAATGGCGGAGTTCGCGGGCCAGCCGGCAATTGCCCTGCACAGCGACGGCCAGCTGTACTGGCTCGACAGCGATGGTGACAGCTTCAGCCTGCATCAAGCCGGTCCGACGAACCTGACTGGTCTTTCCCACTGGGTCCGGCCTCAGGTGATCGAAAGCGGAGGCACACCTGCTATTGCACTCGGAGGCATGATCTGGCAGGCGCAGGACATCAATGGCGATAACTGGGCTGAACCGCTGCAGTTCAAGGTACCGGGATACTCAGTGGATCCTGAGTACATCCGCTTCCAGACCGCAGCCGGAGGCCTGATGTCAGCGCAGTTTTTCAAACAGGGTGAAGACTTCCTCGTGATGTTCGGTAGCTGGATCTGATCAATTCATCGCCTATAGTCACTTTATGGAACTCAGGGATTCAGTCGTAATAGTTACAGGTGCCTCTTCCGGCATCGGGGAATACACCGCCCGCCGCCTGGCTGACGAAGGCGCAAAGCTCGTGCTGGCTGCCCGCAGTGCAGATAAACTCGAGAAGCTGGCAGCTGAGCTTCCCGGGTCTGTGGCAATTGCCACTGACATGATGGACAGCTCTGCCATCGAGCGCATGGTGGCACGCACGATTGATGAATTCGGCAGGGTGGACATCCTTATGAACAATGCCGGCCAGGGCATGCGCTGCCCTGTGGCCGATATCAAGCTGGAGGACATCCGCTACCTGCTGGAACTGAACGTCGTGGCACAGGTGGCCGCCATGCAGCAGGTGATCCCGCACATGCGCAGGCAGGGCGGTGGCTTGATCGTCAATATCAGCAGCATGCTGTCAACAATCAACATGCCGAAACTGGCCGGTTATGCCTGTACAAAGCATGCGCTCAACAACATCTCACGCACGGCCAGGCAGGAGCTTGCCGCAGACAATATCCGTGTCTGCCTGTTCTGCCCGCGGATGACTGCCACGGACTTCGGCCAGAACACACGCGGGCTTGACCAGTATGATTCACGGGCCGGTGGACCAGGGATGTCGGTTGAATCCGTGGAAACGGTGGCTGAGGCGATCGTCGAGCAGATGATGAGCGAGGAAGCGGAAGTCCTGCGCGCTCCCTGAATGACAGTCCTGTCCGCGCTGCTCACCATTTCAGGCTGAGAAAACGGAGACGCCCGGGCCATCCATGACCCGGGCGCCCTACTTCCAAGGGAAGTCTGGTTAGTTGATGTCGAAGCGGTCCAGGTTCATCACCTTGTCCCAGGCTGCGACGAAGTCCTCAACGAACTTGCGCTCGTTGCCACTGCAGGCATAGACCTCAGCCAGAGCACGCAGCTGGGAGTTGGAGCCGAACACCAGGTCCACCCGGCTGCCGGTCCACTTCTGGGCACCGCTCTTACGGCAATGGCCCTCGAACACGTTCTTGTCAGCAGTGGGTTTCCACTCTGTTGACATGTCCAGCAGGTTGACGAAGAAGTCGTTGGCAAGCGTGCCCGGCTTGTCAGTGAACACACCGTGCTTGCTGCCGCCGTGGTTGGCGCCGAGCTGGCGCATGCCGCCGACGAGCACCGTCATCTCCGGGGCAGTCAGGGTCAGCAGCTGGGCCTTGTCCAGCAGCAGCTCCTCAGCTGTGACGGAGAACTCAGCATGCAGGAAGTTGCGGAAGCCATCGGCCATCGGCTCGAGCGGGGCAAAGCCCTCCACTTCAGTCTGCTCCTGGCTGGCATCCACACGACCGGGGCTGAAGGGCACAGACACTTCATGGCCGGCAGCCTTGGCAGCCTTCTCGACAGCGGCACAACCACCGAGCACGATCAGGTCAGCCATGGAGACGCGCTTGTTGCCGGACTGGGCATCATTGAAGGAGTTCTGGATGCCTTCCAGGGTGACGATCACCTTGGCAAGCTGCGTCGGCTCAAATGCCTTCCAGTTGTTCTGCGGAGCAAGGCGGATGCGGGCACCGTTGGCACCACCACGCTTGTCACCACCACGGAAGGTGGAAGCCGAGCACCAGGCCGTTGCCACCAGTTCGGAAACCGACAGGCCGGAAGCCAGGATCTTGTCCTTCAGCGCGGCGATGTCGGCAGCATCAATTACATCGAAGTCGCGGGCCGGCAGCGGGTCCTGCCAGATCAGCTCCTCCGCAGGAACCTCGGGACCGAGGTAACGCGCCTTGGGGCCCATGTCGCGGTGGGTCAGCTTGAACCAGGCGCGGGCAAAGGCATCGGCGAACTGGTCCGGGTTCTCCAGGAAGCGGCGGGAGATCTTCTCATAGGCCGGGTCGAAGCGCAGCGACAGGTCCGTCGTCAGCATCATCGGCTCGACCGTCTTGTCGGCATCGAAGGCATGGGGCACCTTGCCAACACCGGCCCCGTCCTTGGGCTTCCACTGCTGGGCACCGGCCGGGCTCTTGGTCAGCTCCCATTCATAGGCGAACAGGTTCTCGAAGAAGTTGTTGCTCCACTTCGTCGGGGTGGTGGTCCAGGTCACCTCAGGACCGCCGGAGATGGCATCAGCACCGACACCGCTGCCGTAACCACTCTTCCAGCCGAGGCCCTGTTGCTCGATCGGGGCAGCCTCGGGGTCGGGACCGACCAGCGCGGCATCACCGGCGCCGTGGGTCTTGCCGAAGCTGTGGCCGCCGGCGATCAGCGCAACGGTCTCCTCGTCATTCATCGCCATGCGGGCGAAGGTTTCGCGGATGTCCTTCGCTGCCAGCAGGGGATCCGGGTTGCCGTTCGGGCCCTCTGGGTTGACGTAGATCAGGCCCATCTGCACGGCCGCCAGCGGGTTCTCGAGGGCCCGGTCACCGGTGTAGCGCCTGTCACCGAACCACTCGTTTTCCTTGCCCCAGTAGACGTCGTTGTCAGGCTCCCACACATCCTCGCGGCCACCGGCGAAACCGAAGGTCTTGAAGCCCATGTCCTCAAGGGCCACGTTGCCAACCAGGATGAACAGGTCGGCCCAGGAGATGCTGTCGCCGTACTTCTGCTTGATCGGCCACAGCAGGCGGCGGCCCTTGTCCAGGTTTGCATTGTCAGGCCAGGAGCCGAGCGGGACGAAGCGCTGCTGGCCACGGCCGCCACCGCCACGGCCGTCACCGACGCGGTAGGTGCCGGCGCTGTGCCATGCCAGGCGGATGAAGAACGGGCCGTAATGACCGAAGTCCGCCGGCCACCAGTCCTGGGAGTCAGTCATCAGCGCCTTCAGGTCAGCCTTCAGCGCCTGGTAGTCAAGCTTCTTGAACTCCTCCGAGTAGTTGAAGTCCTCACCCATCGGGTTGGACTTGGAGGAGTGCTGGTGCAGGATGTCCAGCCTGAGCAGGTTGGGCCACCAGTCCTGGTTAGTGGTACCGCCGCCGGCGGCATGCTCGAATGTCCCATGGAAGGGGCACTTTCCATTCTCAGTCATGATGAATACTCCTTTCTCTTCACCTTGGATGTCTGAAAGATCTGTTGGCTAGTTGTCCTGCTGCTTCTGCAGGCAGTCATTGCAGATGCCATGCACTTCCACCTGCGTGGCATTGATGCTGCCAAATTCCGACACCGCCTCCGGGATGCGCAGCTCGTTCAGTTCGCTGCTCCTGAAGTCACGTGCCAGCCCGCAGCGCAGGCAGACATAGTGATGGTGCGGTTCGGGATTGGCATCGAAGCGGATGCTCTCGCGCTTGGGTCCGAGTGTGGAAACCATGCCGAGGTCGGTCAGCAGCCACAGCGTGCGATAGACCGTGTCATGCGACAGGGTCGGCATGCGCGGGCTGAGCGCCTTGTGGACGGCTTCCGCACTGGGGTGGTCAACACTGGATGCGACTTCGCGGAAGATTTCGATGCGCTGGTGGGTGAGCTTGATCCCGGCGGCCTTTGCAGCCTCCTTGAACAGCTCAACCCTGCGCTCCACTTCCTGACTCTCTACTTTAAACATGGTTCCTACTTGCGGTTTGTACGTGAATAGGAATGTATCCTATTTAGGATTTAATGTCAAGTGAGATTCCAGCTGAGCAACCGAGGCTTATATAATCGTCCGGTCGTAATCTGCCGGATCCACAGGTACCAGTATGAAGCTTGAACGAGTGTATGCAATGAAATTTGGCGGGGTCTATCCGCATTATGTAGCTAAAGCTGAAAAGAAGGGGCGCAGCAAGGCCGAGCTGGACGAAGTGATCCGCTGGCTGACCGGCTACAGCCAGAAGCAGCTGGATAAAGTCATTGCCGATGGGATCGATCTCGAAACATTCTTTGCCAAGTCTCCCAAACTTAACCCGAACCGAGAGTTGATCACCGGCGTGGTCTGCGGTGTGCGTGTGGAAGAGATCGAGGAACCGACATACAAGCTGATCCGCTACATGGACAAGCTGGTGGACGAACTGGCCAAGGGCAAGGCTATGGAGAAGATCCTGCGGCAATGAGTCCGGTTTTCTGCAGGAAGTCCTGGCAAACATGAATGCAAATCGGCCTATCCCAGATACCACCTCTGCTAACCATTTTTTTCAGATGTCCGCAGAGCAACTGATGAGGGAGGACTGCCATGCAATCAGGACCTGATGAACCGGAATCGTTTGATGTAATCATCGTCGGCGGCAGTTATGCCGGACTGTCGGTCGCTATGTCACTGGGCCGCGCACTGCGCCGTACTCTCGTAATTGATGCCGGTGATCCCTGCAACCGACAGACCCCGCATTCACATAACTTCCTCACCCAGGATGGCAACACTCCTGCTGAGATTGCAGCTCTGGCTCGCGAGCAGGTGCAGCGCTATGACACAGTCAATTTCATCTCCGCCACGGCTGTCAGTGCACAGAAAATTCAAGGCAGATATTCCGTCAGGCTGGCAGATGGCCAGACTCTTGAATCACGCAAGTTGCTGCTGGCAACGGGTGTTCGCGATATGCTGCCGGACATTCCCGGCCTGGCGGAATGCTGGGGCATATCAGTGCTGCACTGCCCTTACTGCCACGGTTATGAAGTGCGAGACACACCAATCGGCCTGCTGGCAAATGGCGCGGACGGCCTGCACCTGGCACGCCTGCTGCATAACTGGTCGGAATCCCTGACACTGTTCACAAACGGTACCAGCACGCTGGACGCAGGGGATGCAGCGCTGCTTGCTTCACATGGGATTACCATTGATGAGCGCAAGATTGCCAGACTTGAACATCACAATGGGATGCTGCAATCCATCATATTCAATGATGGAAGCCGGCAGGAGATCAACAGCATCTTTGCACGTGTCCCGACTCAACAGAAAAGCGGACTGGCAGTGGAGCTTGGTTGCGACCTGAATGATAATGGCCTGATCAATGTTGATGAAATGCAGCGGACTTCCGTGCCGGGAGTGTTTGCAGCGGGAGACAACTGCTGGGCCCTGCGCTCCGTGGCTAACGCCATCGGAGCGGGCTCCAAGGCTGGTGCGTTCATCAACCATGAAATGATCAACGAGGATTTCTGATTGGAGTCATTGAGCGACAGCATCTGATGCATCTGGATTAGTTGAAGGAAACGCGCGGTGCAGCTGGAAGTTCCTGCCGGGATTGGCAGCCCTAACGGGACTCGAACCCGTGTTTCCGCCTTGAGAGGGCGGCGTCCTAGGCCACTAGACGATAGGGCCGCGCGGACGATGATGATAACACAATTTCCGGCTTTGTGAAGAGGGATTCTCAGTCCGGCAAAGTTGTGCTCAGGTATGATGTGAGCTGATGACAGGCTCAGGAAAGGCGGTGGATTCCCAGGCTCCAGTGGTGCTGCGTTTCAGCGCAACAGTGCAGTTCATGGAAGACGGCAGAAGCAGACGCAATGAATCATTTGTGGAGCTGCCTGCTCGTATTGCAAACGAATACTCAACCGCGTCCTGGGAGCGGGTTGAAGGCACCATCAATGGACATCCCTTCCGCGCCGCATTGGAAAGCTCCAGCGCTGGGCCGATCTGCATCAGGCTGAATGACGCGATGATTCGCGGTGCATGTGTCACCGCAGGCGATACTGCCGAACTGATACTGCTTGGTCCAGAACCTGAACCGCAACTGCCGGCTGACCTGCAGTCTGCATTCAATGCTTCGGTAGCTGCATCCAAGGTATGGGACTCACTCAATATCCATAACCGGCTGGACTGGATTCGCTGGATAGCTGGCGCGGCCAAGCCGGAGACAAGGGCACGCCGCATCAGCCGGACGTTAGACCAGCTTGTCGAAGGCAAGCGCCGGGCCTGTTGTGTGAACGTTTATGAATACATGCTCAAGCGAATCGCTGATACTGCCTGATTGTCCCGGCTTCATCTTCCTGCCATTGATTTGCCCTCCCCGCCGCCTCCCCTACAATATCCATGAGCAGATCGCTCAGGAGAGAGATGACCATGGAATGGTTTTCCGCACTGCGTGAATCAGACCCAAACGTGTTCAAGGCGATTGCCGACGAGACCTGGCGTCAGCATGAGAAGCTGGAACTGATTGCCAGCGAGAACTTCGTTGATCAGGCCGTGCTCGAGGCCCTGGGCCAGCCGATGCAGAACAAGTACGCCGAGGGCTACCCGAAGAAGCGCTACTACGGCGGTTGCGAATTCGTCGATGAGGTGGAGAAGTTCGCCCGCATCCGTGCCAAGAAGCTGTTCGGCGCGGACCATGCCAACGTCCAGCCCCACAGCGGCGCGCAGGCCAACAGCGCTGCCTATGCCGCCTTCATGAATCCCGGTGACACCCTGATGGGGATGGAGCTCAGCCACGGCGGTCACCTGACCCATGGCCATCCGCTGAACTCCAGTGGCAAGCTGTACAAGATCGTGGCCTACGGAGTTGATCCGGAGACCGAGCGCCTGAACTACGACATGGTGCGCAAGGTCGCTCAGGACAACAAGCCCAAGGTGATCATGGTCGGCGCCAGCGCTTACCCGCGCTTCATCGACTTCAAGGCGATGCGTGAGATCGCGGATGAGGTCGGCGCGCTTCTGTTCGTTGACATGGCGCATATCGCCGGACTCGTGGCGGGCGGCGTGCATCCCAGCCCGGTGCCCTATGCCGACGTTGTCACCACCACCGTGCACAAGACCCTGCGCGGCCCCCGCAGCGGCATGATCCTCTGCCGTGAGGAGCATGCCAAGGCGATCGACATGGCGGTCTTCCCCGGCCACCAGGGCGGCCCGCACATGCATGTGATCGCCGCCAAGGCAGTTTGCTTCGGCCAGGCGCTCAAGGACGAGTTCAAGGCCTACGCCCGCCAGGTTGTCAAGAATGCCCAGGAGCTGGCTGACGAACTGAGCGGACAGGGTCTGCGCCTCGTCAGCGGCGGCACTGACAACCACCTGATCCTCGCCGACGTGAAGGGCAGCTTCGGGCTGACGGGCAAGGATGCTGAGGAGCGCCTGGACAGCGTCGGCATCACCCTCAACAAGAACACCATCCCCTTTGACCAGGAGAAGCCCTTCATCGCCAGCGGCATCCGCCTCGGCACACCGGCGCTGACAACCCGCGGCTTCCGCGAGCCGGAGTTCCGCCGTGTGGCAGCGCTGATCATCAAGGCGCTGAAGAACGAGATGACTGACAGCCTGCGTGATGAGATCAACAGTGAAGTCAAGGACCTGACAAGCTCCCTGCCGCTCTACCCTGAACTGAACGCGATCCTCGGCGGGGGCAGCGAGAGCGCCGGCGGATGAACCGTGAAGCCGCACTGAGCAGCCAGGTAAGCATCCTGCTGGCAATGGCCCGCGTGGGCTTTGCCAGCTACATCGCATACCCGGCGGGCATCTTCATGGTGTTCCTCTCCTACCCGATCATCATCATGATGTACCGCTATGTGATGCAGGCGCTGTATGCCAACGCGGAGAAACTTGCCGGCTACGACCTGCAGGCGATGCTGACCTACGTCACCGTGAGCTGGCTGCTCAACACCTTCTATATGACACCTACCGGGCGTACGCTCGGTGCCCGCGTGCGCGACGGACAGGTGGCAATGGACCTGATCAAGCCCGTCAACCTGATGATGATCTACTTTGGCCAGAGCCTCGGCCGCACGGCCTTCCGCGCCGTGTTCGCCACCCTGCCGCTGCTGTTCGTCTTCCTGTTCATCACGCGCATCAACGCCCCGGCTGATGGCTACCTGCCGATGCTCATCCCTGCGGTGATCCTTGGCTACCTGCTGAACTTCACGATGGACTACATCATCGGCCTGATTGCCTTCTACATCGGCTTCAACATGGGCATCCGCTGGGCGATCCGCATGATCATGGGTATCGCGGGCGGGATGGTGATCCCGTTGGCATACTTCCCTGACACGATCAGAAAGTTCTTCGAGCTGTTCCCGACGCAGTACATGTTCTACCAGCCGATGCAGATCTACCTCGGACGGGTGTCACAGCATGATGCCTGGATCATCGTGCTCAACAGCCTGCTGTGGGTGCTGTTCCTTGTGCTGTTCTCACAGATCATGCAGTGGGGCGGCCAGAAGCGCCTGAGCGTCAGTGGTGGCTAAGGCTGTTGCTCGTTATAATCAGGATATGAAAATCCCTGCAATCCTGAGGAACGGTGAATCCGGATGGATCGTGGCTTCAGCACCAACACTGCCAGGTTGCCATAGTCAGGGCAAGACCCGCGAGGAAGCACTCGCCAATATCCAGGAAGCGATTGAGTTGTTTCTTGAGGATGAAGTATAGAGATCTCTCTGCTCTCTGTGATTAAACCCTCTGTGCCCCCGTTGTCAGCTTTACAGCTGAGCTCCATTGTGCGACTGAAGTCGCACCTCCGCTAGCCCCTGACCTTGGCCTCTGCATTCTCTGCATAGGCAACCATTCCGATCACAACCGGGTTGATGCGGGTCTGCTGGAAGATGATCTTCTGGATCACGTTCTGCACGTTGTTGGTTAACTGCAGGCGGTACTCCGGGCTGCGCATCTTGTTGCGGTGGATCGAGTTGACAATCCCTTCCTCGATGCGCTCGAACAGGTCAGGCGCCTGGCTCGGTTGCAGGAAGCCGCGCCCCATCAGCTCCGGTCCGCTGATCACCTCGCTGCCATCGGCGCTCAGCACCACGTTGAAGAGCAGCAGGCCGTCCTCAGCGAGGGCCAGGCGCTCGTTGAGGATACGGCGTGAGACATCCGCGCCTTCACCGGCGATGTAGACCTCGCCGGCCTTGAAGGTCCCATCCAGCTCCCACTGCCCGGGGTGGATCGCATAGATCTTGCCGAGCTCGGAGATGATGATGTTCTCCTCATCGTAGCCCCAGTGCATTGCCAGCTTCTTGAAGCGCATCTGGTGGCGGAAGTAGCCATGCGTCGGCAGCAGGTAGTCAGCGTCCGCCATCTGCACGTAGCGCTGGATCTCATCCTGGTAGCCGTGACCACTGACATGCACGCCGGTTGATGTGCCGTAGATCACCTCGGCTCCCTGGCGGAACAGGTCGTCAATCACGGAGAAGATCGCGATTTCATTGCCGGGGATCGGTCGCGCGCTGAAGATGAACAGGTCGTTCTCCATCACGTGGATGAAGCGGTGTTCCTGGTTGGCGATTCGCGCCATCGCGGCCATCGCCTCGCCCTGGCTGCCGGTCAGCAGCACCATCAGCTTGTTCGGCTTGACCGAGTCGATGTCATTCGGGTTGATCAGGGTGTTGGGCGGCACTTTCATGTAGCCCATGTCCTGGCAGGTCTGCACGTTGTCAACCATCGTGCGTCCGACCACCAGCACCTTGCGTCCCTGGCGCACGGCGACGTCAATCGCCTGCTGCAGGCGGTGGATGTTGCTGGCGAATGTCGTGATCAGCACGCGGCCGTCATGCATTGCGACGTAGTTGTCGAGGTTCTCGAAGATCGAGGTTTCGCTCTTGGAGTGCCCGGGCTGCTCGATGTTGGTCACATCGATTGACAGCGCCATCACGCCCTCGCGTCCGATGCGCTCCAGCTTGGCGAAGTCCGTCAGCTTGCCGTCCACCGGTGAGGGGTCGAACTTGAAGTCACCGCTGTGCAGGTACCAGCCCTGCGGGGTCTTGACCGCAATGCTGCAGCTGTCCGGGATGCTGTGGGTGACGCGGATAGTCGCCACCTGGATCCCGCTCACCTCGAAGTCGTCACCGGGCGTGAACTCGATCAGCTTGACGTTGTCAATTGCGAACTCCGAAAGCTTGCGCCGCAGCAGGGCCAGTGTGAAGCGGCTGCCATAGATCGGTGGCGGGCTCTTCAGGTCCTGCAGCAGGTAGGTCAGCGCACCGATATGGTCCTCGTGGCCATGCGTCAGCAGGATGCCCTTCAGCCGGTGCTGGTTCTTCACGATGTGGGTGAAGTCCGGGATCACGATGTCGATCCCGAAGGAATGCGCATCCGGGAAGGACATGCCGACGTCGATCAGGAGCAGCTTACCCTGGATGTCCAGTGCATAGCAGTTCTTGCCGATTTCGCCGACCCCGCCGATGCTCATCCAGCGCAGGCTGTCCGTCTGGTTCATTAATCAGCTGACCTCTATCTGCCTGATCTTGTCGCCGGCGAGGGCGACGGTGCTCGGGGCAAATATGAAGATGTTCCTCGTCACTTCCCAGACGGTGCCGTCAACGGCCGCAACGACTCCGCAGAGGTAGTCCACCACCCTGCGGGCCTCGTCCATGTTCTTTGCGGCCAGATCATTCACGTCCAGTACCATCGCCTGGCGGGTCATCAGGTAGCCGGCATACTGCTTCAGGCTGAAGTTGCTGCCGCCGTTGTCATCCAGAGCCGGGCGCACGACGAACAGGGTCGCGTTCTCGGCATCGGGCATGCTGATGATCCGCTCAGCCTCTTTTCCAGATTCCACACTGGTGATGGCAGATGCCTCACCGGGATACTCGAGCATCGTTTCATGCTCGTGTTCATCCTCGGCGCCAAGCATGCGCCAAACCCCATTCAAGAAACTCATTTTCCCTCCAGCCCTGCAAAAAGGGCACTGCCAATCCGGATCATGTTCGAGCCTTCCACAAGAGCCAGACGGTAGTCATGGCTCATCCCCTGGGAGAGGACATCGAACGGCATAGCCGCCGGAAATGACGCGGATATTCTATCAAACAGAGCCCGCATCTGTCCAAAGGATCGGGCTGTTTCACGTTCAAATTCAGCTTCAGTGGCAAATGACTGCGGACCAGCTGGAATTGACATCAGGCCACGGATGAGCAGGCTTGGACATTCCTCCCTGATCCGTGAAATTGCCGATGCAGTTTCATCGATGGCAAAGCCGCTCTTCTGCTCTTCTGCTGAAATGTTGACCTGCAACAGCACTTCCATGCTGGAACCAGCATCCAACAGTTCCTGTTGCAGCTTAAGCGCCACCTTCATGCGGTCCAGCGCCTGGAACATGTCGAAGTTACCTGGCATCATCCCGACCTTACGGGACTGCTGGGGACCTATCAGGTGGCGGATGAAGCAGTATCCGCCGCTTGTTAGCTGCTTGAAGCGCTCTGCGGCAGTGGGAAGCAGGTTCTCCCCGAGCTCATCCGCACCGGCGTCCAGCAGCAGGCGTACATGGTGCAGTTCGGCGTACTTGGTGACGCAGACAAGGCGCACCTTCCCGCCGGAGGCGAAACGGTCGATATCCTCGCGGACAGCCTGCAGGTTTGCCGCTATCCGCGAGGCATCTTTCATTGCCAATCGTTACTTCTTGATGCGACGCAGGAAGGCCGGGATGTCGAGGTCCTCATCGTCGTCCGCTGCACTCGAGGAAGCGGCTGAAGAGGAGGCACTGCTGCCCTCGGCGGACTTGCTCGGGCTGACCTTGCTGGAGCTGTCCTCATAGATCAGCTTGACGGCGGGCGACTCAGGCTCCGGCTTCATCTTGTTGATCTTGGTGCTGCGCGGCTTGCTGCCGGCCTCAAAGGGCTCTATGCGAAAGCCGGTGGCGAGGATCATCACGCGCACGCGGTCACGCTTCTCCTCATCCATCGTGGCGCCGAAGATGATGTTGGCATCCTCGTCCACGCGGTCGCTGATGAGTTCGGCGGCCTGGTTGACCTCCTGCAGGCTCATGTCGCGGCCGCCGATGAAGTTGATCAGCACGCCTCGGGCGCCGTCGATGCTGCTTTCCAGCAGCGGGGACTGGATCGCCTGTGTGACGGCCTGCACGGCGCGGTTCTCACCTGAGGCCTCACCAAGGCCGATCAGGGCGGTGCCGCTGTTCTCCATCACCATCTTCACGTCTGCGAAGTCCAGGTTGATCAGGCCGGGCTTGAGGATCAGTTCGCTGATGCCTGTCACTGCCTGGCGCAGGATGTCGTCCGCCAGCAGGAAGCTGTCCTGCAGGCTGGTTGTCTCGGAAACGATGTCCAGCAGGCGGTCGTTGGGGATCACGATCAACGTGTCCACCTGCTCGCGCAGCTGGTTGATGCCGTCCATCGCCACCTTGCCGCGGCGACGGCCCTCGAACTTGAACGGACGGGACACGATACCGACGGTCAGCGCACCGGCCTCACGGGCGATGCTGGCCACGGTGGCACTGCCACCGGTGCCTGTACCGCCACCCATGCCGCAGGTGACGAACACAAGGTCGGAACCCTCGACGAGCTCAGCGATCTCCGCACGGCTCTCCTCGGCGGCCCGACGCCCGATCTCCGGGTTCGAGCCGGCACCGAGGCCCTTGGTCAGCTTCTGCCCGACCTGCACCTTGTGTGCGGCCTGGCTGCGTCCCAGCGCCTGGTAATCCGTATTGAGCGCGATGAAGTCCACGCCTTCAAGGCCGGATTCGATCATGCGGTCCAGTGCGTTGCAACCGCCGCCGCCGATACCGACGACCTTGATCCTGGCCTGCAGATCGTGCGACTTGTAGTCGATCGTCGTCACGTCCATCTGTTCCTCCTGAGAGTCCGAGAAAAGGTGCATGTCCATGCCCATCATCACATTATCAACAATTCAGGCACGAAATTTAAAACACTATCTAAGGTCTGCTTCCGCCTTTCACGCGTTTCATCAGGCCCTGCACCATGTCGGTGAAGACACTGAGAACCTCGTTGAAAAGCGATTCCTCACGAATTTTTTTTTGCCCGCCGTAACGGGCTCCGTACAACAGCAGCCCAAGGGTCGCGGCATAGCTTGGTGAGCGGTACTCATCAAGCAGGTTCGCGATCCCTGTCGGGATCCCGACTCGCACCTGGCGCTGCAGGTGCTTCTGCAGGTACTTGCGCAGGTCCCGCAGCAGGCAGCCGCCGCCGACCATCACCACGCCACCGCTGATGCGCTCCAGCTGGCCACTCTCGCGCAGCGCGGTGATGATCTGCTCCACCAGCTCATCGGTGCGCGGCTGCAGGATCTCATACAGCTTGCGGCGCTTGATCTTGTCGTAGTCCGGCCGGCCGAAGAACTTCACGTCGATGAAGTCCTCCAGTTCATCACTGTCCTCATCGACCCAGGCCCGGCCGTAGCTCTTCTTGATGCGCAGGGCCTCATCAAAGGAGATTCCGAGGCCATGCTTGAGGTCATTGTCGTAGTTGTTGCCACCAATGCCGATGCAGTGGCTGTAGCTCAGGGTGCCGCCGTTATAGATGCCGACATTCGTGGTTCCGCCACCGAAATCGATCAGGATGCAGCCTGCTGTCTTGTCCTCTGCGCTGAGCACTGCCTCACCGGCCGCGATCAGGTTGAACACGAAGCTGTTCACCTCGAGGTCGACGCGGTTCAGCGCCCGCTCGATGTTGGCAATCTGGTTGGAGGAGCCGATCACGATGTGGCTCTCCACCTCCAGCTCGTTGCCGATCATGCCCACAGGGCTACGCATGGTGCTCACGCCATCCAGCGAGTATTCACGCACCATGCTGTGCACGATGCGCTGGCCCTCGGCGAGGTCCGTCGGCATCGTCAGGCGCATCACCTTGTCCAGGTCCCGGTCCAGCACCTCGTCGTTCTCGTTGGCAATGCTCACGGACGCACGCCGTGAGACTGAATAGAGGTCCTTGCCGGTGATGCCGACGAACACCTCATTGGTGGCCAGTCCCGAACTGTACATGGCCCCGGAGTAGCTCTTGTCGATGTCGTATGTCGCCTGGTTAAGGTCGCGGATCGCACCGCGGATCACAGCCTCGGTCGGCACGCTGGACAGGCCACGCAGGATCAGTCCGCGCGAAGGATGGACCTCCCCGACCACCGAAGTGATCTTGGTCGACCCGATATCCATTCCCAGTATGATCCTGCTGTTTGCCATTTCCCGTCGTGCACAAGCACGGCCAGAGGCCGTTAAAGACTATTCGTGTCCTTTCGTCTTCAGGTAAGCAACCTTACCATTTCGCAAATCTATTGCAGTGGCGTCCCTGTATTCATCGCTGATCCGGATTGCCTTGGAAAGGGCGCTGATCCGGTGCCGCAGCTCCTCCTCGTCACCCGGAGTGCCAAGCAGTACATCCAGTCCCCTGTCGGTGCGCAGGGTGAAATCCCCGGAAGAGCTGACCCCGATACCGGTCACCCGGCGGTCCAGCATCTCATGGCAAAGCCCTGAAACGAGGATCAGCGTATCCGTCACTGCGTAGTCAGCATCAATCCCACTGTCCTCCATGCTGACAAGCGGCAGGGAGTTCAATTCCTCAAAATGCCCTGCGGTGTCCTTCTCGGGATCCCGCAGCACCACCTCGCCGTCACTGCAGATCCAGTATGCGTTGCCGGCAATTTCAAGCGGCAGCAGCGGCATCCGCTCGTCAACGCTGAGCAGCATCCGGCGTCCGGGCAGCATCTTTGTGCTGTAGCCCTTGATCCAGCGACTCTTGCCTTCAGGCAACTCCTTTGATCCGGGCAGCAGGATCGCGCTGTTGATCGCCTGCGGCATGTTGCTGACTTCAAGCACCTCTGCAGCGGCGCTGAGCCTGTTGCCACGCAGGATGATGGTGCGCGGGTAAAGCAATTCCTCGATGTCAGTTGTCAGCACAAGGGCCGTGCCGACGATAATCAATCCAGCCAACACACCCAGGCTGCGCAGCAGCACGGCGCTGACAAGCGGGCGGCGCACACCGCGCACCTGTTCCAGCACCTCCGGCTTGAAGCCCAGCGTGATCCTGCCCTGGCTCACCGGCCGCCCCCTTCCCGCTCATGACGTTCCACGGCACACAGCATCAGGATCTCCAGCAGCTCGGCATAGTCAACCCCGACCGCCGCAGCCGCCATTGGCAGCAAGGACAGTTCAGTGAAGCCCGGCAGTGTGTTTGCCTCAAGGAACCAGTGCTGCCCAGCCTCATCCAGGATGAAGTCAATCCGGGCAAACGGTTCAAGTTCAAGCTCTCGGTAGATACTGCCAGCCGCAGTCCGTACCGTCTCGGCGATGACCTCGTCAATCGGTGCCGGGCAGAGGTACTCCGAGGCACCCTTCGTATACTTGGCGCGGTAGTCGTAGAAGCCTTCACGCGGGCGGATCTCCACCACAGGCAGTCCGACCGGGTCCTCCCGCAGCCCGATCCAGCCGCATGTCAGTTCACGTCCGGAGACGAACTGCTCCACCATCAGGTTGTCAATCCCGGTACAGATCCGGGCCGCTTCAGCCCAGCCGGCGTCGTCATTCTCAAAGATGGCGACACCGACACTGCTGCCCTGGTCCACCGGCTTGGCGACGAGCTTCCTGATATCTGCAGGTACGCGCTGGCGGATCTCGCCCAGTGCCGCCACATTTCGTGACGAACCTGTCCACCACATGGGTGTGGGGATGTCGAGCGTCCTGGCGATGCGTTTCGTCAGCACCTTGTCCATTGCCACCGCGCTACCCTTGACGTCTGCACTGATGAACGGCAGTCCCACCAGGCGCAGCAGGCCCTGCCATGTACCGTTCTCTCCGAGGTTGCCATGCATCATCGTGAACACCACATCATGGCCGCCGAGGGTATTGAGGCTGTTGTCAGCCTGCACGTGCGTGGGAGTCTGGTCTGAAATGGAATTACCGTCACTGAGCGCCTTGTAGTAGTCGAGCGCAATCCCCTGCTCGCTGATGACGGCAAATGCGGTCCTGTATCCCTTGTTTGCCAAGGCGGCAGCAACCGCATTCCCACTCTTGAGCGAGATCTCACGTTCGCTGCTTGATCCTCCGGCAAGGACCAGTACATTCATTCCGAGCAGTTCCTGACGGCGCGCGTTAAGCCGGGAGCGAACTTGCTCTAAGGACAATTCAACCCTCCAAAGGTCAGGCAGGATTATATCATCAAGCCGTAAATTGTGGATAGTTTGGGGATAAGTGGAGGAGGACTAGTTCTGCTCGTCCATCAGGAAGCTGGCCTCGCTCATTTCCTGGGCGATGCGATCGAGGTCCACTCCGGATACCAGCTCCGCATCACGGCGGGCGAAGGTCTCAGCCAGGCGGTAACCGATCGTGTTGACCGTACCTGCCCCGACCGTCAGCACGACATCACCGGGGCGGCTGGAATCCACCACGTACTGGTAGATCGCATCAAGGTCATCGATGCAGCGCAGCTTCATTTCGTCGTACTTGGACTGGAAGAAGCGGTTGAGGTAGTCGAGACCGATGCCCGCCATCGGCTTCTCATTGGCGGTATAGATCGGTGCGAGGATTATCTCGTCCGCATTGATGAAGGCCGGCGGGAACTGCTGGGCCAGTGCACGGCTGCGGGTGTAGCGGTGCGGCTGGAAGATCACGCGCAGGCGGCCCTTGAAGACCTCGCGAACGCTGCCCAGCAGGTTCTGGATCTCCGTCGGGTGATGGGCATAATCGTCGATTACATGCACATTACCGGCATGCAGCATGTCATAGCGGCGGTGGATTCCCGGGAAGGTCTCCAGCCCGTAGCTGCAGGTGTCGGTCGTCACGCCGAGGCTGCGGCATACCGCCAGCGAGCACAGCGCATTCTGCATGTTGTGGTCACCCGGGAAACCCAGGTTGACCACACCGAGCGGGCCTTCGGAACGATGGTGCACTTCAAAGGACAAGCCACCGTTATGTACCCGGCGGCGCACTGCCTGGTACTCGGCCTCGGGATGCGTGCCATAGGTGATCACGCGGCCCTTGAGCATAGGCATGATGGAACGTACGTTCTCATCGTCCAGGCAGACGACGCTGAAGCCATCACGTCCGGGACTGTTCAGGAACTCCACGAAGCTGTTCTTCAGGTTGGACAGAGAGCCATGGAAGTCCATGTGGTCATAATCAATGTTTGTCACCACGGCGACATGAGGGGCGAAGCTGAGCATCGAGTTGTTGCTCTCATCACCTTCACAGATGAACAGGTCGCTCTCACCGTGGCGCGCGGAGCCAATGCCGCGCTTAAGCACGGATCCGATCACGAAGCTCGGGTCAAGCTGGGCAGCGAGGGCGATGCTGGCCACCATTGACGTGGTGGTTGACTTGCCGTGGCTGCCGCTGACCACCACACTGCGCTTCTTCTTGGGGTCAGCGAGGTAGGCCATGAACTCGATGCGGGACAGCAGCGGCACGCCGTGCTGTTTGGCATAGTTCACTTCGGGGTTTTCGTCGGAAATCGCGGTGCTGCGAACCACCAGATCGGCATGGCGCACATATCGCTCGTCATGCTCATACCAGATCTGCGCGCCGGCTTCCTCGAGAGCGCGAGTTACCTTGCTGCTCTGCTTGTCCGACCCTGTCACTTCATATTTCTTCATGTCCAGCATCAGGTGGGCGAGTGCGCTGACGCCAGCACCGCCGATGCCGATGAAGTGAATGCGTTTAGTTGATCTCTTCAGCACGCGAGTTGGGGGGGATTATAGCTGAGGTTTGGACAAACCACCACACATTCCCCTTAAAAACACTTGGTTTTTTCTTAAATTTTTTGCAAATGGACTGACAGCCAGCGGTGCTATACTCAGGCCCATCATGCGTGATTCCGGCAGGTACAGGCCATGGATCTGGCGACGGATACTGCTGTCGGCACTTATCAGCGCCATAGTTCCAGTGACAGTGATCGCTATCCTGCTGTTCACCTTGTCCGATAACGGCGCAGTCTTCACCACAGACCTCAGTAACAACGTGCGCCAGGAGCTGCAGGACCAGTTCCTCCTGTCCACCGAAGCCCAGGCCGACCAGATCAGCCAGCGCCTCGTCAACATCGGCTACAACGTTGAGCTGCTGCGTGCATATGCCACGGACCTGCTGACATCACAGGATGCCTACGCACAGGACCCCTGGCATGATCCGGCCGGCGGCGATACTGAGCAGTCAGAGCAGTCCGCTGGCACAACTGAAGCGGAAACCGCAACGCCAGGCAAGCCAGGTACTGACGCGGTCAAGCCGGTGCAGTACCTTGAGAACCCAATTTATTACAGCCAGGGCAGCGATGGGGCAATCCGCAAGATCATTGATGACAACGGCTCCGTGCTGTTCTTCCGCAAGCCGGAAACCAACCGCGACTTCACACGCTATGAGCGTCAGAAGATGCAGGTTACAGCCAGGCTGGATTCCCTGCTGAAGGGACCGACTCGCTATGACCAGATGGTTTCGCATGCCTTCATCGTCACCTCAGACAGCATGCTGCGGGCGTATCCATTCATAGATGTGTCAGGCTGGCCGGCGGACAAGGACCTGACGAAACCGGCCATGTATGCATGGAGCCCGGAAAAGGCCAATGACCGCGGACTGGTCTGGACCTCGCCCTATGTCAGCCACCTGTCAGGCGAATGGGTTGTGGCCTGCCTCGGCCAGGTTGCCATCGGCGAGGGGGCAACCCAGGTCGCCGTTGTCGGCTGCGAGGTTCGTGTCTCGCGGATGATGGATGAGCTGCTCAGCTTCAGCATCGGCCCGGGGGGCATCAGCTGGCTGCAACGAGCGGATGGCACCCTACTCAGCGCCCAGACCAGTGCGGTGGACTACCTGCGCGTGATTCCGATTGGCAATGCGGAACTTCCGTCCGAGAAGCATCCGGAGCAGGAAATCCGCGATGAAGCCAACATCGAGTCCCGTGGCAATGACGAGATGCGCAAGGTGCTTGGCGAAGTTGACAAGAGCCGCAGCAGCGGCCGCGTGCTGGATCCGCCCAGGGAAGGCCGCTACTTCGTGCTGACACCAGTGGAAGGACTGGACTGGCTGCTGGCCGGCACGATCCAGAGCCGCAGCATCGCCCTGACCAACCGCCAGAAGGATGAGCAGCTGGCAGTTTCGCAGCAGAAGTTCCTGATCGCCGGTGTCGGACTGGTCATCGGCCTGCTGATCGCCTTCCTGATGGCGAGCCTCGAGGGCCGCCGCATCCTGTCACCGATCCGCATCATGATCAGCAAGCTGCAGGACTTCCGCCGCAGTGGCGGGACAATCACCGTGGCAATTGCCGATGAGGGCGAAATCGGTGAACTTGCCAACTCCGTCCAGGAAGTGGTTGACCGCTATTCGCAGGAAGCGACCGGCGACACTGCTGACTAGGGCAACAGGATATCGATCACGGTCCGGCGAGCCGGCACAGGCTCTCCGTCATTGATATGGATCGCCTCACGGAGGTTCGCAAGGATTTCGTCCCGTTCTTCGAACTGTTCGTTGCCGATGAAGAAGCGTACCAGTTCATCACCGGCTTCCACGCGGTCCCCGATCGAAACATCGCAAAGCAGTCCCGAATCCGGCACGATGACATCGTCCTTCTCAAGCCTTCCGGCACCACAGCGCCGTGCTGCATTGCCGATTTCCGCACAGTCCATCCCTTCTATTACACCTGGCTTATCCGCTTTCAGGGACACCTGCTGCACACCCTGCAGTTCCGACTCATCTGCCGGTAGGCGGCTGAGCTGCCCCCCCTGTGCGCGGACCCACTCCCGGAACTTGCTCTTCACATCACCGTTGTCAATCAAGCCATGCAGGTATTCGCCCGCGGTTTCAGGATCACCGAACATTCCCGTCAGCACCAGTTCCACACTGCCCAGTGCCACGATCACTTCCCGCAGATCGGGATAGTCCGGCGAACCCTCAAGCAGACGCAGGATCTCCAGCACCTCGATCCGGTTGCCGACAGCCCGTCCGAGGGGTTGGTCCATGTCCGTGATCACACAGGCCACCTTCCGGCCCAGCGGGGTCCCGATGTCCATCGCCAGCCGGGCAAAGGCGCGGGCCTCCTGTTCGTCGAGGAAGAATGCACCGCTGCCACACTTTACGTCGAGCACGATGTGCGGTGCCCCGGCTGCAATCTTCTTGCTCATCACACTGGCTGCCACCAGCCCCAGTTCGCGCACGTTGTCAGTAGCGTCCCGCATTGCATAGAAGATCTTGTCCGCCGGTACCATGTGCGCCGTCTGCCCCGCAATCGCACAGCCCACGGTGGACAGGATGCTGCGGAATTCATCCATTCCAAGCGCTGTACGGAATCCGGGAATGCTCTCCAGCTTGTCGATCGTCCCGCCGGTATGCCCCAGTCCGCGGCCGCTCATCTTGGGCATTGCCAGTCCGGCACTGGCCACTAGCGGTGCCAGCCCGAGTGTGACCTTGTCCCCCACTCCACCGGTGCTGTGCTTGTCCACCACGGGACGTCCTATCCCCTCCCAGCTGAGGCTGTCCCCGCTGGCGACGAATGAACGGGTCATGGAAACCGTTTCCGGTCCCGTCAGCTTTTCATAACACATCACCGTCAGCATGGTCGCCAGCTGGTAATCCGGGACTTCTCCGTCCACGACCGCCGATACAAGCCACTGCATCTGTTCATCACTGAGCGGTTCCCCCGACTTGCGCTGCTGGATCAGGCTGAGGATGTGCATTTCTCGTCCCTTGGGCCACCGTGGCATGCCCTAAAATCTGGCAATGAGTGACGCCAAGATCATAGTGCACGGAGGCGCTGGCACCATCCGTCCGAGGCTGTGGGCCGCATACCGCGATGGCGCGCACGTGGCGGCCTGCATCGGGCAGCAGGTGCTCAACCGCGGGGGTTCGGCCCTCGAGGCAGTGATTGAAGCGGTGGTGAACATGGAGGATAACCCCGTGTTCAACTGCGGCACAGGCTCCTGCCTGACACTGGACGGCCGGGTGGAGTGCGATGCCTTCGTGATGACAAATGACATGCGCATCGGCGCGGTGTCCATCGTCACAAATGTTAAGAACCCCGTGCGGCTGGCCCGCATCGTGATGGACCACACCGTGCACCACGTGATCGCCGGGGATTCCACCAATCGCCTCGCTGATGCACACGGAATCGAGAAGATTGACCCGCACGCCCTCATCGTCGACCGCCGCCGCCGGCGTTGGCAGGAGATGATGGACCGCGGCCTTGAATTCATGGTCGACCCGGAGCTGGAAGCGAGCGATGACCCAGCTGACCTGACTGACGAGGACGCAATGGATACCGTCGGCGCCTGCGCGGTGGACAAGGAAGGCAATGTGGCGGTCGCCGGCAGCACTGGCGGCATCATGCTCAAGTATCCTGGCCGGATCGGTGACACGCCGATGCCGGGAGCTGGCAACTACGCCGGTCCTGCCGGAGCGGTGGCCTGTACCGGGCATGGAGAGGCGATCATGCGCGTCTGCCTGGCCAAGTACTGCTACGACCTGCTGGAACAGGGAGTTCCGGTCGCCGAAGCAGCCAGCCGCAGCATCGCACACCTGACTGACAAGGTGAATGGCTTCGCCGGACTGATTGCAATCGACTCCGCTGGCAACCGGGCCTGGGCCACCAGCACACCAAACATACCGGTCGGAGTGGCCGAAGGAGCTGTTGACATCAGCAACGGCCAGCAACCTGCTTAGGGCAAAACAATGAAGATCCTGCTCGTACCGCTAGACAGCCGACCTTCCAACACGCAGTTTCCCCTGCGACTGGCTGACATCGGCGGCTTCGAACTGCTGATGCCATCGCGCACAAGCCTCGGTGGATTGCACAGCGGTGCTGACGGGATCGAACTTGCCCGCTTTATCGCTGCCAATGCAGGCAACTGCGATGCCGTGGTGTTTTCCTGGGATGCCCTGCTGTACGGTGGCCTGATCCAGAGCCGCCAGCCCGAGAGGAGCTTCAACGGGGTCGAGGAGATCCGCAGCATCCTTTCCACCGTTGACTGGCAGAAGGTGCGCGGCTACAGCTATGCCACCCTGCCCCGGCTCGGCATATCCGTTGCCAGCTCCGAGCAGTACGCAACCCATGAAACGGTGCGAGAGTACTTCATCCTCGCGGAGAGCGGTGGCAATGATGCCGGCGCGGACAAGCGGCTAGCTGAATTGATGGACGAGCTCGGCACTGACTCAGCTGATTCCCTGCTGCGCTGGCGCCGCCGCAACAGTGGCAACGTCGCTGAAGCGATGGCAGCCGCAGCCGGACTCGGAATGCGGCACCTGCATGTAGCCATAGAAGACAACGCCCGCCAGGGCCCGCACCTGCGTGAGGAACGGGAACTGAAGGAGCATTCGCTGAAGCTTGCCGCAGACGGCACGCCAACCAGCTTCTCCTTCTTTGACGGGGCGGATGAATGCGCCTGCATGCTGCTTGCCAAGGCTGCCAGTGAACTGTCCGGCAACAAGGTCAATCAGCTGCAGCTAACGGTCCATCCCAAGGTACCGGGAGCTGACCAGTACTTCGGCCTTTATGAGTCTCGCAGCCTAGGGGACGGACTGGTGGCGCTGGGCCAGCTGCTGCATACGGAATATGTCTACGAAGACGCCCCGCTGCACTGGCTGGTGATCCACGGGGTCCAGCCACAACCCGACTACTTCCTCACTCCGAAGAACAAATACCGTGACAACCCATTCCTGTTGCCGAAGCAGATCGTCGGCAAGGCACCACTGTTCATCACTGACCTCGCCTACTGCAACGGCAGCAACCCGCTGATCAGCCAGCACATCTCTCGCATGCCGGACTGCTGGATCAACGGTCTGGTCGGTTTCAACACGAATTTCAACAGCCTTGGTGTCAGTGCGGCCACGCTCAAGCTGATGCAGCTCGGGCAGAACAACCTGGCGGAGCGCCGTTTCCTGCTGGAACGCCTGGCTGACGACGTGGTCTACCAGAGCATGGGCCGCGCACAGGTGATCCGCTACCTGATGAAGCAGGAGCTGGATGTGCTGAACTTCAGCAGTGCCCATATGCTGCAGAAGCAGGAATGCCTCAACATTGCTCGTCGTACCTGGCTGGACTGGATCGAGGGACCTGGTATTCCAGTACTGGAGCGCAGCCGCATCAGTGCCAGGGCCGCACATGCAGTTCAGTTCAGCTTTCCCTGGGAGCGCACCTTCGAAATCGAGGCCAGTGCTCCCGAGGTGGTCACGTGAGCTCTAAAGACATACTCGACTACTCCGACTTGATTGATGTGCTCATTGTCGGAGCCGGCATGGCGGGCTGCAGCGCGGCTATCGCGGCGAAACGCACCGGAGCACGCGTACTGCTGATTGAGAAGAGCAACTACCCCGGTGGCAATGCCACACGTGCGATGGTCGCCCCCTGGCAGAGCTACCATGCCTGTGTTGCCAACCTGGACGGCAGCCTGCCGCAGCAGGTAATCGGTGGAATCGCCCAGGAGTTCGTGGATGATCTGGTCTCCATCGGTGCGAGCACCGGACATCTGGTTGACCCGATCGGCTTTGCGGGCAGCATCACCCCGGTAGACCCGGATCGCCTGAAACTCTACCTCGTTGAGAAGCTTGAGGCTGAAGGTGTGCCGCTGGCACTCGGCACCGAGTACAACCCTGCGTTCTCCAAGACAGCCCGGCAGATTGTCGACGCCACTGGCAATGCCTCAGCGACACGCGGGCTGGGTGCGGAGTACATCACGCCGGGAAATCCACAGCCGATGACCTGGATGTTCACCATGACCGGCGTTGACTGTTCCGCAGTGCGTGATTACCAGCTTGAGCATCCAGACCAGTTCGTACTACATCCGGCATTTGAGAAGCTCCCCGCGCAGCACATCGCTGTCAGCGGCTTCTTTGATCTTGTGCGGGACGCCACTGCGCGCGGTGCATGGACCCTGCCCCGCGACCGGCTGCTGTTCTTCAGCACTCCCAATCCTGGAGAGGTGCTGATCAATACGACGCGGGTGCCCGCAGATCATCACTACCCGCATGCAGAAGGCCTGCGCCAGATCAATGAGCTTTCGCGGTTCATACCGGAACATGTGCCCGGATTTGCCAAAGCACGGCTTGGCAGGATCGCTGACCAGATTGGACAGCGTGAGAGTTTTCGCCTTGAAGGCCAGGCTCGCCTCACGGTCCGGGAAATCACGGAAGGAAGCAGCTTTCCTGATGCGATTGCACGTGGCTGTTATCCCGTCGATATACATGGCGCCAGCAGTTCCGTACTGGAAACAGATGAAGTCGGTGGGCATGGATGGTATGACATACCTCTCGGTGCGATCCTGTCCCGGGACAATGGAAACCTGCTTGCAGCGGGCCGCTGCATCAGTGCTGATCGCGAGGGCTTTGCCAGCGCGCGGGTGCTGCCGATTGCGATGGCGACCGGCCAGGCTGCGGGCATGGTTGCCGCATGGCGTGCACTTGGAGAGAAAGTTGATACATCAGCTTGCCTTTCACTTGTTTCGCTGGTATAAAGTTCTGTCCCAAAGACATTTGGGACTGGTTAAATGGGATTAATGAACAATCGAAAATCTCCTGGGTAGGGTTGAAGCACTGGGTCACAGTCTCCTGTCTTATACAGACACTATGAACCCCAGCAAGATTTTCCGGTGGGTCGCATTGAATTCGTAGAAGAGGAATCGCGTCACGTTCGTGCGCGCGTATTCACATCTAAACCTGCAACTGCAGGACGGAGGAGATAGATTGGCAAATCAGAGAGCTGTACCGCAGAAAGTTATTCCGGGTGAGTATTACGACCAGATCCATGAGCTGATCCTCAAGAATGGCGTGATCACCCGCGAGGAACTCAACGAGATCATCACCCAGAACGAGGACCTGACCGCCGACAAGGTGGAACTGCTGCTGGATGAGCTGCAGGAAATGGGCGTCCAGATCGAGGAAGCCTCCAAGTCCGAGGATGAAACCGATGACACTCGTCGCGAGAACGGCGACTTCTTCACCAAGGAAGAGATCGAGGATGCGGACAACCTGCGCCTTGATGACTCCGTCAAGATGTACCTGAAGACCATCGGCCAGATTCCCCTGCTTACGCCGGAGGAAGAGGTCTACTGGGCTCACGAGTACCACGACAACAAGAACAGCAACGACCCGGACAAGGTGCGCCGTGCCAGCCGCGCCAAGCAGAAGCTGATCGAGGCCAACCTGCGCCTCGTCGTCAGCATCGCAAAGAAGTACCTCAACCGCGGCATGAGTTTCCTGGACCTGATCCAGGAGGGCAACATCGGCCTGATCCGCGCCGTGGAGAAATTCGAGGTCGACCGCGGCTTTAAGCTCTCCACTTACGCCACCTGGTGGATTCGCCAGGCGATCAGCCGCGCGCTGGCCGACCAGGCTGAGCTGATCCGCAAGCCGGTGCACATGGTTGAGACCATCACGAAGCTCGGCCGCGCCAGCAAGGACATCCAGCAGCGTGAGGGCCGCGAGGCCAGCAACCAGGAGATCGCCGAGGAAATGGGCATCTCCGTGGAGAAGGTGCGCGAGATCCTGCGCGTCGCGCAGAAGCCGATCAGCCTCGAGAAGCCGATCGGCAACGACAAGGACAGCCAGTTCCAGGACTTCCAGGAAAACAAGAACATCGTCAGCCCCGAAGTGGAAACGATGTACAAGCTGACCCGCACCAAGATCTACAAGATCCTGCACACGCTCAGCCAGCGTGAGCAGCGCGTGATCCGCCTGCGCTACGGACTCGAGGACGGCCACAGCCGCACCCTCGAGGAGGTTGGCAAGGAGTTCAATGTGACCCGTGAGCGCATCCGCCAGATCGAAATGAAGGCGCTCAAGAAGCTCAAGCACAACACGCGCAAGAAGCAGTTCGTGGGCTTGATCGAGTTCTGCGACATGTACTCCAACAGCACGAACAACATCACCTAGGAATCACATCCGACCAACACGGCCGTCCCCATGGGGGCGGCCATTTTTTTTGAGCTAGAATCAGAGCCTTGAGCGGACGGTCAAACCCCCGGCATAACATCACCTTCTGCGGCTTCCATGCAACCGGCAAGAGCTCCGTGGCGCATGTGGTCGCCAGGCGCATGCGCCGGCAGCTGGCTGATTTTTCCGATGAGGTGGAACGACGCAGCCGGCTGAACCTCTACACCATTGCCAGGATCGGCCGTAAGCCTGAACAGGAGGATGTGGAAACAAAACTGATCTCTGACTTGTCCTACAGGCGGGAGACGGTAGTTGCACTGGATTGCGCCAGTGAGCTGTACCAGGAGGCGGTCGAGGCGATGGCCGAGGTTTCATACCTCGTGTTGCTGGATCCGCCATTTGAGGCTGTCTGGCAGCGCATGCAGTTCGACCCCCGCTACCGGGCGCAATGTGAGCGCCTCGGGAGGACAGGAATGTACGAGAATTGGCAGTCACAGGCCTTCACACGGGACAGTGCCGACCTTGTCATCACTGATGGCAGCCTCTCCATCCTCGATGCATCACGGCTCGTGCTGCACTGCTTCTTCACATGAACTACGAGCTGCCTGAAAGCTTCTACAGCGAGCGCAAGCGCCGCAGCCTGAACCTGCGACGGCTGCGGGTCTGGTCCATCCTCGTTCTTCTGTTCTGCGTTGCCAACCTGTTCACTCCCTATGGACTGATCAGGCGCAACCGCATCTCCGCTGAATTCCCCAACAGTGAGTTCGGCATCCAGCGGGCCTACATCACTGAGGGACGGGAACTGGTACTTGAGCGCAGGGGTTACGTGGACAGGATGTCAAAGTACGGCTATGACCGCGAGCTTGAACTGTCCGCGTACCGCGAGCACGACTTCTTCAGCGGTGTTCACGTTGACAGCAATCCCTCGATCTCTTCGCAGTACCGCACCATCGGCGTGGTGCTGGACATCAAGCCCGGCCTGCTGACACTGGAAAAGATCCGCCACTCCTCTCATCGCCTGCGCGGCAAGCAGCCAGCGAATGACAGGACCGATACCGGTGTGGTCCTGAATGAGTCGGGCGAGGCCGATATCCGCAGCCTAAAGGAAACTCACTACGAGGAGCCCCCAATTGACAACCTGCAGCTGCGCTTCATTTCCGAGGATGCCCCGGACCCGATTGTGCTGCTGCCCGGCCACCAGTACCTGCCCTTCAAGGATGCGCACTGCTATACGGATGAGCTGCTCGGCGAGCAGTACCAATCAGGAACGCTCTACATCACTACGGATGCCCAGCGCTACCTGCACCGCATCGAGATCCATGCCGGACAGGATGAGGATAAGCGGGCCATGCGGCTTGTGACCGTCAGTCTGGCTGACTTAGCACTGGAGCGCCACTTTGACAGCAGCCTGCTGCATGACCCGGACCGGCCAGAGCTGATACTGCTCAATTCAGATGGTGGCTACTACCGTTTCGATGACCAGTCCCTGGCCCTGCTGGAATCAGGTCTGCTGGAGGGAAACTGGCAACGTGAATATGCCTCCCTGTTCCAGTCGACAGGCTTCTACAGCGAGGACTTCGGCATTCCGCTCAACCGTGTGCAGGCCTTCCGTATCTATCGCGTGCTGGCGGTACTGCTGCTGCTTTCACTGATCCTGCTGATACTGGGCTATATGCCCGGTACAGGTCCGGACGCCTCCGATGAGCAGGAATCGGACAATCCTGACAATACATCTGCAGAACCGGAAATCACTGTTTCTCAGCTACGCCTGTAAGCACTGCCCGGCATGGTGCTGCCTCGGCACCGTCGAGTTTCAACGGCAGGCAGGTTAGGCGGTACAGTCCCGGCTTCACACCTGCCAGGCACAGATGCTCAAGCAACAGGAAGCCTGCACCAAGAAGTACGTGATGCACCGGAAAGCTTCCATCCCCGTCGCGCTCTACGGACAGATAGTCAATCCCCACAAGCCTGGCCTGCCTGGATACAAGGAATTGAGCTGCATCGACTGTCAGGGCGGGATGCTCTGCAACATATTCGCCATCCCCAAACTCAGATGCATCCGTCAGCAGGAGCACTGCAGTATCGTCCCGGGTCAAACACGCCTCAAGATGCCGAGCGCTGATACCAAGCAAGCCCCTGCAATCAATCACCTCTGCCAGCGGATTGAATGCCTCCAACGGGAAGTCACCGATTTCTGCCCCGCCCGCAATGAAATGCCGGGGAGCGTCCAGGTGAGTCCCGCAATGGCTGTGCATGCTGATGCTCGTGAACGAGTATTCATCCCCCCTGTCCACGTTCGGACCGCGCTTCATCACAAACGGCGGGTCCCCCGGGTAGCCAGCCATGCCGCTACGCATCAGCCTGCTGATGTCAATCATCATCGCAGAAGCATATCAGCCAGCGTTTTCCACTCCCGGTGCAACCAGCAGGCCCCTGCAGGGGTCATAACTTATGATACTCACGATGGTGTTTCTCCTATATAACAAAGTCCTGCTGCGGATCCTCGTGGCAATCTGCGGCATTGGAGTGGGACT
Source organism: bacterium (assembly GCA_020440645.1). Classification (GTDB taxonomy): domain Bacteria; phylum 4484-113; class 4484-113; order 4484-113; family JAFGCY01; genus JAHEFU01. The sequence goes on from JAGRNR010000001.1 coordinate 183,043, forward strand.
GGCCACATGGCAGTACCTCGCCCTGTCCAGTGCCAAACTCGGCCGGCAGGGCATGGTTGATGCCTTCGCAATCATCAGCTTCGTGATCGCGGCGTGGCTGATCATGCTGACTGCAGAGGTGGTGGACAACCACTATGTGCGGGCCTTCGCCTGCCTCTGCATGCTGCTTGGCTGCGGCGTCAGCTACAAGTGGATATTCGTGCTGGACGGCCCGACGCTCAGGGCCCTGCCCGGTGGACCGCAGGGGATGTCCATCGTCACACTCGGCTTCATGCTGGCGTTGTTGCTCAGCCTGTTCATGTTCGTGATCCTTGTGATGCGCCTGGTGCGCGATAAGCAGAACCTCGGACGCCTGCCGAATGCCGCCGAACGCATGGACCAGGTGCTGGCCGGAGCTTCCACTGGTGCCGCATCTGCAATGAAAAAACCTGCCGAACTGGAGCCGATCCCGCTGGACAGTTCACCAATCACTGCTGCTTCATCCAGCAGTGCCACAACCCCCGCTCCTGCACAAGCTGACAGGACCCCTGCCCCTGTCAAAAAACTAGTTGGCATCGGCGGCCTGTACCTCGGCTCTGAGTTTGAGCTAAGCACCGGAGAACATGGAATCGGCCGCGCAGATGCGCCGATCCTGCTTGACAAGGACAACCAGGTCAGCCGCAGCCATGCATTCATCACGGTTGACGATGCCGGCATGGCCAGCCTGCATGACAACGGCAGTACCAACGGCACCTTCCTCAATAACCAGAAGGTGGACAAAACAGATCTCTGCCCCGGGGACGTGATCCGCATCGGCACCACCCAGTTCCGCGTGGAGGGCCGTTCCTGATGCGGTTATTCCGCCTAAGCCTGCTCCTGCTGGCACTGCTGCTGGCAAACCTGCCAGTCCATGCACAGGATCCGGCTACCCAGCAACCCAGCCCCAAGGAAGAGAACGAAGGCGCTCCCAGCGAGCGCGGTACAAGGCGCAACTCAGATCCGCACCTGCAGTACAAGGAAAACGTGGAGTTGCGGATCTCGCAGATTGAGCTGAGTGAGTTCCCCACAGTGCGTGCCTTCATCTCTGTGGCTGACGAAGGCGGCATTCCCGTGCGCACCCTGCAGGCTGAGGACTTCGTAATCACGGAGAACAACCAGCCAGTGGAGAACGTGCGTTTTGCCAACCGGGACGAGCTTGACCTGCCACTTTCCATCATGTTCGTTGTCGACGTCAGCGGCAGCATGCTTGGCATCAACCCGCAGGAAGGCGTACCCACCCCGCTGGACCTCGAAAAGGAAGCCATCCGCGAGTTCGTCTCGCAGCTCAGTGCACGCGACAGGGTCGGACTAGTCACCTTCTCTGATGCAGCCTATTCCCCTGTGCGCATGACCAGTGACCACCAGCAGCTACTGGCGGAGCTGGACTACCTCGCAGCCTGGGGCCAGACAACGCTGTGGGACGGCCTGAAGGTCGGCATTGAGGACCTAAACGCGGATACCACTGAGGCCCGCAAGGCGCTGATCGTGCTGTCGGACGGTGTTGACACCAACAGCCTCGAAACCCTGCAGACCGTGATCCAGCTCTACGAAGCTGAGGCGATGAGCCAGAACAAGGGCTTCTCGATCTACACCCTCGCACTTGGCGACCAGGTCAATCGCTCTGCCCTGCAGCAGCTTGCCAAGCGCACCGGCGGCATGCATCTCGACAGCCCGACTGCTGACAAACTCAATGAGGTCTACCAGAGCATCCTCAACCAGATCCAGAATGAGTACCTGATCGAATACACCTCTGTTGCCGCAGCTGAGCAGGGCAAGATCATGGACATCTCCGCCAGCCTGAACAATGTGCGCAGCACGATCCCCGGCGAGTACACCTATCGCAGCCCCGGCCTCGCCCAGGCGCTAGGACGCGCCCTGATCCCGGGACTGGTCGCCATTGCACTTGTACTGGTGCTGCTGGTCATTGCCACCATCTACAAGATCAGCCGGAGAGTATGGCTGACCATGCAGATCACGGCGCTTGAGGGCAAGGATTATGTGATCGGCACGGACGGGATTGAGATCGGCACCAGCGAACTCTGCCAGCTTCGTGTTGCCAGTGACCCCGGCATGCTGCCGATGCATGCCAGCATCCGCGAGACCAGTGATGGCTACCTGCTGGAAGTCAGCGATCCCGATTCTCCGATCCTCTTCGGCGGCGCACTGCTGGCAAAGAAGCTCCTGCGCAGTGGCGACGCATTCATGCTAGGCACCACCAGTTTCGTGTTCAACGAAAAGGAACTGCGGGAAGGCGAAGGCCGGGTTGAGGAAGCCCGCTACTACCGGGAGGAACAGCTCGGGCAGATCACCGAGCAGGACATGCTGTCCGGCAAGCAATCAGCCCGTAGCGGCGGCAAACCATCAGCCATGCTGGGTTCAGGTGGTCCTTATGATGGACAGCGCTTCGAACTCGCTGAAGGTGAAAATGTTATTGGCCGCACCGAAGGCAACATCGTCCTCGGTCAGGATTCGCAGGTCAGCCGCAGGCATTGCGTGGTCACACTGACGAAGGACACCGCCAGCATTGTGGACAATGGCAGCAGTAATGGCACCAGTGTCAACGGTCAACGCCTGCAGCCCGGCATGTCGCAGCAGATCAGCCGTGGCGACACACTGACCATCGGCAGCAGCCAGTATCGGCTAGAATAGCGCCGTGATCATCATTGCCAGCCAGAATGAGGGCAAGGTGCGCGAAGTGGCCGCCCTGCCTGCCGCCAGCGGCCTGGACCTGCGCCCGATTTCCGCATTTGATGCCTGCCCGGATGTTGTCGAGGACGGCACCACCTGCGAGGAGAACGCAGTCATCAAGGCAGTCAAGTACAGCCTCTGGCTGAAGCGCACGCACGATGTATCTGCCCCGGTGATTGCCGAGGACAGCGGGCTGATGGTTTTCTCCCTGATGGGCTGGCCCGGTGTGCACAGTGCTCGGATTGCCGAAACCGACGTGGAACGCAACTGGATGGTGCTTGACAGGCTGTCCGGCAAGCGTGATCGCAGTGCCCAGTTCCTGGCCTACACTGCGCTCGCTGTCAACGGCGTGCTGGTGGATAGCTGGCGCGGCAGCGTGACCGGTGCGATTGCCGAGGAACCGCGTGGAAACAATGGCTTCGGCTACGACCCGATCTTCATTGACCTGCGCAGCGGCCGGACTTTTGCTGAGCTGAGCAAGCAGGAAAAGAATGAACTGAGCCACCGCAACCAGGCCTGGACACAGGCCTTTGACTACTTGAAACTGCACCAGTCCATCGTCAGATGAGGTTGCGGGCCTTGACCTGCAGGTACTGGTCCACCACGGCCCCATTGAGTTTTTCCGCAGCCACGTTGACGATCAGGCAACCGCGGCTGCGCAGTTCCTGGATAGAGCGCCGCTTCTGTTCAAGCAGCACCTCTGCGCTGGCCTTGATGAATGCATCATCCTGGTTGTGCGTGCGCTGTCTCGCCATGCGCTCGATCTCCGGGTCGTCGAGGATCACGATCACCGGCAGGTGTGTGCGCGCCAGGCGACTGAGGTTGGCAACCGCCCGCTTGCTGGACACGCTGTCTACGAGGTCCGTGAACAGCACCACCAGCCCACGCTTGCTGTGCCTGGAGCGCAGCATGGCCAGTACCCGTGCATAGTCACTCTCGACGAACTCGGCCTGCAGGTCGAACACGGACTCGATGATCGCATCAAGCTGTCGCGGCCGGCGCGCCGGTGGCACATAACGCCTGGTCTCGCTCGAGAATGCCATCAGGCCCACCCGGTCCTTCTGCGACAGGGCGAGGTAGGCCAGCTGCACAGCCGCATCAAGGTAACGGTCCAGCCGTGGCCGGCCGGCGATCTCCGTGTGCATCAGGCGGCCGCAGTCGATCAGCAGCATCAGGTCACGGCTCTGGTCCACCTGGAACTGGTTGACAACGGGCTTGCCGCGCCGAGCGGTGGCCTTCCAGTTCATGCTGCGGTACTCGTCGTCCGGCGTGTAATCACGCAGGTGGTCGAAGTCCGTGCCACGTCCGTACTTGCGGCTATGGTGCTGGCCGATGCCCCACAGCTTACGGCGGTGCGCGAACAGGTCCCCGCCCTTCAGCTCCTCGATCAGCGGATAGACCCGCACCTTCTGCTGTGGTTCGATCCGCAGCTGGTTGACCCAGAGCTGCAGTCCGGCGAGGATCCGCAGGCCGATGCCACCGAGGTCCTGTTCGCCACGGTCCAGGCAGCGCACCACCATGGGCAATTCACAGGTCTCACCCGCCGCCGCGCTGGCCCAGCCCGGGGCCACGCTCTTGCGGAACTGCGGGAAGCTGTCCTCGAACACGCGGAAGCGGATGGGCATCCGGCTGCCATTGCTCAGCAGGTGCACGCCGCTGCGCGGCAGCTCAACCGTCACAGTGCCGGGAAAGTCACGATCAATGCTGATCCTGCCCCGCAGCATGCTGCGTGTCGCCAGCAGGTCGACGACCGCCACCATGATCGCCAGCAGCCCGAGCATGCTGACGATCCCGAAGGCCGGTTGCCAGAAATATCCCACCAGCGCGAGGGCCACCAGCACGAGGCCGGCCTGCCCCATCCGCGGCGAGGGGAAACTCAGCAATTCCTAGTACTCGGCGAGCAGCCTCTTGGCCACGCGGTACATCAGCTCATTGCCGATGGCCATTGCATCCTCGTCAATGTTGAACTTCGGATGATGGTGCGGATAGATACATTCCTTCTCGGTATTGGCGGCACCGACGAAGGCGAATGCGCCAGGCACCTCCGCGAGGAAATCGCTGAAGTCCTCGGCACCCATCGTCTGCTGGTCATCCGCCACGTTCTCCGCACCAACGATCGCGATCGCCTCCTCGCGCACCAGCTCCGCCACCCGTGCATCGTTCACAGTGGCAACCTGCTCATGGGAGTAGTCAATGTCGGCATTGCAACCAAGCGAGTCTGCAATTCCGTTCACCACCTCGTGGATGCGACGCTTGAGTATTTGGTGCACATCACGCTCGAACACGCGCACGCTCATGGTGAGCTTGGCGAAAGGCGGGATGATGTTGTGTGCGGTGCCGGCATGGAACTCGCTGACCGTGATCACCGCGCTCTTGAGCGGGTCGATATTGCGGGACACGACGCTCTGCAGAGCAGTGACAATCTGGGCTCCACAGTAGATCGGGTCGTTTCCACCATGCGGGAATGCAGCGTGCGTACCCTTGCCGTGGATCACGATGTGCACCGTGTCCACCGCCGCCATCACCGGTCCGGCGCTGATCTGGATCTTGCCCGTCGGGCAACCGGCCCAGATATGCTGGCCATAGCAGACCGTCACGTCCGGCCCTTTGAGCGCACTGTCAGCGATCATCTTCTGTGCGCCGTGGTGCCCTTCCTCGCCGGGCTGGTACAGCAGCTTGATCCTGCCGCGGCTGATGCCCTCTTCCTTCAGGCGGCGGCTGACAGCCAGCTGCATCGCGGTATGCGTATCGTGCCCGCAGGCATGCATCTTGCCCACGGTCTTTGATTCATATCCATGCGTGTTCTCTTCGGTGATCGGCAGCGCGTCGATGTCCGCGCGCAGCATCACCGTCGGTCCCTCGGCCCCGCTGTCTATCATGCTGATCACGCCGGTCTCGGCACAGCGTTTCGCTTCCAGGCCGTAACTCGTGAGTTGCTTCTCAATGTAGGTGGCCGTCTCATGTGTTTCCATCCCGACCTCGGGATGCTCATGCAGGTAACGGCGGTTGCTGACGACGTCCGGCTGGGCAGCGCGGGTGACCTCGTCAATGTTGACTCCCGGTAACAGGGATTCCTTGATTGCAGACATGTATTGATTCTAGCGCTATCCGGCCCTCGTTACAGCGCACGGCCACCGTCCGGCCAGTTACTATACGGATGTAAGCTATAGTACTTAGCCGTGGCAAGGGCCAAGCTGGAAATCGGAGGCAAGGACGGACGTTCCGTGGTGTTCCGCGGCAACCGCAAGTACCTGCCGGCCATGATCCGCGCTGTGGTCAACAGCCATTTCAGTAACTGGAACACGCTTAAGGACATCTCCCAGTGGCCGGCGCTGCTCAGGGAACTGGCCGAGGTCAATGCCCACAAAACCTTTGAGGGCACTGACTGGCAGGCTCTCAACAGCTTCTACGACGAGGAGATGAAGCGCTTCTCCGTGCTCATCCACGGGGGCATCGAAGCAGACCGTCCCTTCTTTGAGGTTCGCACCCTTGTAAAGGATTGCGCCCTGCGCATCCGCCAGCTGCGCACGGAGTACTGCAATGCCGAAGGACGGCTCCTTCACAACCACGACATCTGGCAGGTGGAGAAGCTGCTGCGTCGGCATGCAGCCAAGGTGAAGTTCTCGCCGGACTTCATCCCGGTGCTGAAGGTGTTTGCCACCGATGCCGTCAGCGTTGAACCATCACTGAGCTTCTTCCGCCAGATCCAGGTCTACCACAACCCGCAGTTCCTCAGGCCCGAACTGCTGGCAATCATCGCCCCGCACATTGACCGCGTGCATACCGTAGCTGACCCTACCCAGCTGGAAGGGATGATTGATGCGCTGGACAAGGCGGGAGCAAAGCTGCGGGTCGATCCCGGCATAGCCGACATCATCCAGCACTACAACCGCCTGCGGCAGGTTGCCAGCGATTCCGAGTATGACCTGGCGGTTGCCAATGTGCTGAAGGACCGCCTCAAGGCAAGCCTGTACGGCTACCAGCGGGAGGGCGTCGGCTTCCTCGTGCACAACCGCCGCGCGCTGCTGGCTGATGACATGGGCCTCGGCAAGACCCTGCAGGCGATGGCTGGTGCCCTCTACCTCAAGGATGTCGGTGATGTCAGGCGGGTGCTGATCGTCTGCCCGTCTTCGCTCAAGTACCAATGGCAGTCGGAGATCCGCAAGTTCACCGGTGAGCGTGTGCAGGTGATCGGCGGCAGCAAGCAGGAACGGATGGCGCTGTATGAAGCGGCCACCAGCGGCGGCGGCGGCCTGCTCGGCCTTGACGACACCCCCTTCTTCAGTGTGATTAACTATGAGCTGGTGCACCGCGACATCGAGCACCTGATGCAGCTCAACCCGCAGCTGCTGATCCTCGATGAAGCGCAGCGCGTGAAGAACTTCCGTACCAAGACCGCCCAGGCCGTGTTCTCCATCCCAGCAGCCAACGTGTTCGTGCTGACCGGCACGCCGCTGGAGAACCAGCTTATGGAGCTGTTCACGATCCTCAAGTTCGTTGACGACCGCGCACTGGGCAAGAACCCGATCGCCTTCCGGGACCGCTATGTGCTGACTGACCAGTTCGGCTCGATCCGGGGTTACCAGCATGTCGAGGAAGTGGCCCGCAAGATTGCCACCATCACCCTCCGCCGCACGAAGGAGGAAGCCCTCGAGGACCTGCCCGCCCTCGTCACCACATACGCCCGTCTCGATCTCACTGATGAGCAGAAGGCGATCTACAGGGAACTGCGTGGCGAGGCCCGCGAGATGCTGAGCGAGGAAGCATGGGACAGCACGCATACGCAGAATGCAATGGTGCTGCTGCAGCGCTTGCGTGAGGTCTGTGACAGCCCTGAACTGATCGACCCGCAGTACACCAGCAGCCAGAAGCTCAACGAGCTGGAAGCGATCCTCGAGGACGAGGTCGGCACCCTGGACCGCCAGGTGATCATCTTCACCCAGTGGACCCGCATGGGTGAGATCATCCTGCGCCTGCTCACAAAAGCCGGCTACAGCTGTGCATTCCTGCACGGCGGGCTGAAAGCGGAGGAGCGCCAGCAGCTCGTTGAACGCTTCCAGCGGGGAGATGACCGGATTTTCATCTCCACCGATGCCGGGGGTACCGGACTCAACCTGCAAAGCGCTTCCATGGTGATCAACTATGACCTCCCGTTCAATCCGGCCAAGCTCGACCAGCGCATCGCACGGGCCCATCGCCTGGGCCAGAAGCAAACTGTATTTGTAGTCAACATGATTTGCCGTAATACTGTTGAGGAAAGACTGGTCAGGATCCTCAGCGAAAAGAAGAGCCTGTTTGACGATGTATTCGGTAATATATCTGACCCACGGAACATTTCCGGAGCATCCATGTCGCCGAGATCCATGCGCGAACTGCTGACGGAGCTGATCAGATGACGGAGAGCAAGATGTTTTCTGCAACTGTCAGTGAACCTGTCATCATCGACGGCCGCGGCCTGTTCAGCGGCCTGATGTGCCGCGCCGTGATCGTGCCCCGCTATGAGGGCACCGGCATCACATACTTCCGCGAGGGCCTGCCGATCGAGGCTGTGGTTGACAACTTCCACGAGCAGCCGAACTGCACCGTTTTGAGCAATGGCCGGCTGAGCATCGCCGTCACTGAGCACATCCAGGCCGCAATGTGGGCCGCCGGGATCGACAGCGCCGAGATCCATGTGCATGGCCCGGAGCTGCCCAACCACGACGGCGGAGCAGCCACGCTGTATGACGCCTTGGTATCCGTGCCTGACGAATCGCTCGGGATGCGCAGGCCGCAGTTCACCCTCGGTGAGACCCTCGAGGTCAGCGATGGCGACAGCTATATCAGGCTCGAGCCCTGCGATGAACTGCGCATCAGCTACAGCTTCGCCCACCCGGAACTCGGGGAGCAGCTCTATATCTCAGAGCTGGACCGCGGAATGGCTGTCAACGAACTGCTGCCGGCCCGCACCTTCATTACCGAGCGAGAAGCAACGATGGCTCGCAGTGCCGGTTTCCTGCACAATGAGCATGAGGAAGATGCACTGGTGATCCGCGAGGGGATGCCGAACAAGCCGTTCTTCTTCCCGAATGAATTCGCACGCCACAAGGTACTTGACCTGCTGGGTGACCTCTACATCCTGCCCTTCGAATGGACGGCGGACATCACCGCTCATCTCAGCGGCCACAAGCTGAACCGGGAACTGGCACGCCAGCTTATGCGAATCTATGAGCAGGCAAAGACACAGGAACAGCGCCGCTGATCAGAAGATACGGGTGTGGTAGAGGTACCATTCCACAGTCACGAGCAATAGCACCAGCCCGATGATCCAGGGGTAGAACTCGCGGTTGCGCATCACTTCCTGCACACCCTTGATCTCCCCCAGTCCCTCCGTTCCATTGCTGGCGAGGTACTCCTCCGCATTCTCGGTGCGCAGCGTCGTGGATGGTGCAATGTTGCTCTCAAACTCGTTGACGAGGCTGACCGGCAGCAGGTTGGCAAGCACCAGACCTCCACCCTCATCAAGGTAGTCCACTTCGTAGATGCCGATCTTGCGCGTGTCACTCACTGCGAAGCGGCGTGAATTCAGCTCCTCATTCTCCACGCTGCCATCCGGGCGCTTCAGGCGGTAGCTCATCGCCTCCACCGGTGCCAGCAGCTCAGCCGGCTGTCCTGCACTGATGCTGTTGCCGGCCGCCCCGGCGCTGGACTGGCCGAGATAGCTGATGGTGTCCATCATGAACAGCGGGAAGGCACTCAGCACCGGGAAGTTGCTGTCGTAGATGTCAAAGGCCATGTAGATCGAACGCTGGCCGTTGTTGTCACCTTCGACGATCAGTGCGCCTTCGCTTGTGTCAACGATGCTGCGGGCGAAGCTCTTGAGCTGCACACGGCGCTGGCTGTTGAGGTTGAGCGTATTGAAGCGGGCAATGCGTGTGGCGGGGTGCGATACGCTTTCGCCTACCACTGCAAGGTAGATCGGCGGGTCTGCCTGGTAGTCCTTCTCCACTTCCTCGCCGGCATTGACCGGCAGCAATGAGTTGCTCGTGGAGTTGATGAACAGGTAGCTGTCTGAGGGGTCGTTGATGCAGGGCGCATCCCCTTCCACCACCCACACGTCCATGTCCGTGCTGGTCGGCTGGCTGTCATCCGTCGCCTCGCCGCTGTCATCAGTGATGATCTGCGTGAAGGTCGAACCGTCATACTCGTAGTAGTCGATGTTTGGCAGGCTCTGCAGCAGCGCCCTGAGCAGGATGCTGTCACTCTGGGTACACAGCGCCACCTTGTAGCGCGGCTTCTCCGGCAGCACGATCCAGGCGGTGTTGTCCTCCGCCAGCGGGTCGTCAACCTTGATCTCCACCTTGAGCGGGTCCGGGAAGTACGGCACCTGGTCGATCACGATCTCGCGGCGCTGCCCCGGACGCAGGCTGACCTCCTCGGTAACGCTGTCAACGTCATTGCGGAACAGGGTCAGCTCAAAGTCCTGCTGCGTGCCGTAGAAGTTGTGCACCGCCACGAACAGTTCATAGTTGTCATTCGCAGGGTTGAGCCGCGCACCGGCGCCGACGATCGCCACATTGTCAGCCGTCTGCCCGACCGGGAAGAAGTGGATCTTCAGGTCCGTCGTGCTTTCCGGACTGAGGTCGTCCACGGCACCATCGGAGAAGATCACCACCTGGGTCTGGCCCTCGCCCTCGGAAATGCTTGAGCAGAAGCGCATTGCGCTGTCCAGGTCAGCCTGCCCGCCGGCATAGTCCCGCGACCTGGCGATCGCCTTCTTCAGTGTGTTCTTGTTGCTGGTGAAGCTGCTGAGCGTGATCGGGCTCTGCGGTCCGGCCACGATCACCATCCCTTCCGCCCCGCGCGGGAAGCCGGTCACGGCGTCATCCGCCAGCCGGATCGCATCATCCAGCCGGTCCGGACTGCCGTCCTTCGCCAGCATGGACGCGCTGGCGTCAATCACGAAGATTGTCTTGCCGCGCTCAATGAAGTTGTCAAACATGAAGGGGCGTGACAATGCCAGGGCCAGCAGGATCAGCGCGATGATCTGCAGGATCATCAGCAGGTTGCGCCTCAGCTTCTGCCATGGGGCGTTTGCCCGGAAGTCCGCCAGTGCCTGTTCCCACAGGAGGGTTGAGCTGACATCAACCTTCACTCGCTTGAGCTTGAGGATGTAAAGCAGGATGATACCGCCGGCCAATGCCCCCCAGGCCAGTGCAAGCGGGTTTAGGAAGAATCTTTCCACTAAATAGGATTATAGCGGAACCGGCGCAAGTGTTTCACATTGCGAGGTTTTCGAGGTCCTCGGGCGCCAGCATTCCCCGCAGCTTGCCCAGTGCCTTGCGCGTCAGGCGTGACACATTCATCTGGCTTGTGACGAGGATGTCAGCGATTTCCTTCTGGGTCTTCTGCTCGAAGAAGTACAGCTTGACCACCCGCGACTCCGTCTCCGTCAGGTTGGAGAGGATGCTCTCCCAGAAGATGCTGCGCTTGGTGTTGCTCAGGTCGTGGCTGGTGACCGCCGAGCCATCATCCGACATGCTGAAGCTGATGTCACTCTCGCGCTCATTGTCCTTGAAGCTCTGCGGGTGGTAAGCGCTGCCAAGCTCCATCGCCTCCAGCACCTGCTCCTCGGAGAAACCGGTCTTGCCAGCGATGTCCGCCACGGTCGGTTCCTGCTCGGAAGCGGCATTCAGCTCATTGACCGCATTGAACACCTTGAGCGAACGTTCCTTCAGGTCGCGCGGGACGTTGATCGCCCAGGTCTTGTCGCGGAAGTAGCGCTGGATCTCGCCCTGGATCGTCTGCCAGGCGTAGGTCGAGAAGCGGTAGTTGTATTCGAGGTCGAAGCGGCGCACCGCCAGCAGCAGGCCATAGCTGCCCACCTGAACAAGGTCGTCGAACTGGTCAGGCTGGTACTTGAACTTATGGACGATGCGGTAGACAAGGGGCTTGAACTTCTCGACAATGCGTTCTTCGTTCAGCGGAGTCGGGTCTTCGATATAACGCGCGAAAAGGGCGCGCTCTTCCTCGCGCTCCTTCTCACGTTCTTCAGTTTCGTAAAGCTGGTTAGGCTCGTCCGTCCTGTCTGTCATCGAAGATGAATGGCCTGTCTTCCCGGTATTTGATATCGAAACCGATGTCGAGGTGTTCCACGCCATCGATTACGCTGGAATTATACTCGCCACCCAGGGACTTGAGGACGGCCAGGTTCGCGGCGTTGGTGACACTCTTGTGCTTGCCGCTGGGATCGGAGATCGACACGGAGATGTGAGACTCATCCTGCGTCCACCTGAGGTTGATCAGGCCGCTGGCACCGGTACACTTCTCCGCCACGGTGATGAATGCCTCCCCGATCACCAGCTTCAGGTTCTCCAGCTCATCGAGCGGCAGCCCCAGCCTGTTACCAAGGCCGGAAACGAGCAGCCGCACTACGGACACGTAGTCCGCATTGGTGGGAACCTTCAGCTCAACCGAGTTATCCATTACTTTCACCATTTGATTCTCCTGAGGAAGTCTCACTGATTCTGGAACAAAACCTGCTGGTTCCGGTCCATCATCCTCCACGCCTTAATATACCCCCGCCCCCTGAGGGTGAAACAGGCGTATAGGCTACAAATCCGTGTGAAACTGACCTTATATTCAGTAAGACTTCACGAAGGATTTTCAGGTTCGGACCTTCAAGCGCGGATCAAGGATGTCGCGCAGTCCATCACCCAGCAGGTTGAAGCCCAGCACCGTCAGCGCCAGTGCCAGGCCCGGGAAGATTCCCCACCATGGCATTTCCGCGAAGTAGTTCTTGGCCGTGGCCAGCATCCCGCCCCAACTTGCATTCGGTGGCTGGATACCCAGCCCGAGGAAACTCAAGCCAGCCTCACTGAGTATGTTGTAGGCCACCTGCATTGTGGCCAGCACGATCAAGGGTGCCATGCAGTTCGGGATGATGTGCAGGATGATGATGCGCGCATTGCTGCAGCCGACCGCACGCGCCGCTTCGATGAACTCCTTCTCCCGCAGTGAGATCACCGTGCCGCGGATCACACGCGCGATACCGGTCCAGCCGGTCAGGCCCAGCGCGATGAACAGTCCCCAGATGCCGGGATCAATGCTGCCACTGATGCTGCCCAGCACACTCTTGACCTCGTCATTGTTGAGCGTGGCAAGGATGATGATTGCCAGTAGCACACCCGGGAAGGCGAAGAAGGTATCCGTCAGGCGCATCAGCAGGGTGTCCGTCCAGCCGCCGAAGTAGCCGGAAACGGTGCCGATCAACAAGCCGATCAGCACATTGATCACAGTGGAGATCACCCCGACCAGCAGGGAGATCCGTGCGCCGTAGAGCACGCGGCTGTACACGTCTCGACCGCTGCTGTCAGTGCCCCACATGAAGCTGCCGCTGCTGCGCTGGCCGTTGTCCTCATAGCTTGCCAGCTTCGCCTCATCCCCGCTGATCACGCTGCCCGGAGGCAACTTCTCCTGTCCGCGGTACTGGTAAGTCGGGCTGTAGGGTGACAGGGTGCCGCAGAAGGTGCCGGACACCACGGCCACGATAACCAGCACAAGACCCACAAAGCCTGAACCATGGCGAAAGATCTGCCGCAGGAACTGCTTCATCAGCCGTACCTCACCCGCGGGTCGACCAGGCCGTAGGTCAGGTCAACGATCAGGTTCACGATAACGAACACCACCGCCATGATCATCACACCGCCCAGCACCACCGGGTAGTCAAGCTGGTTGATTGCCTCAACCATCGCCCGGCCCATGCCGGGCCACTGGAACACGGTCTCCGTCAGCACAGCTCCTGTAAGCAGCACGGCGAAGTTGTTGCCAACCACCGTGATGATCGGGATCAGTGCATTGCGCAGTGCATGCGTCACAACTACGCGGGAGTAGCCCAGCCCCTTGGCACGGGCCTGGCGGATGTAGTCAAGCTTCATCACCTCCAGCATGCTGGAGCGGGTCAGGCGGGCAATGATTGCCATCGGCACTGTGGCCAGCGTCACGCCGGGGAGCACGTAGAACTTGATTGACATGTGCCACAGCCACAGCATGTAGTTGCCGCCGACCTCATTCCAGAGCGCTTCCGGGTTGCCGGAATAGCTCATGTCGGACACCGGCATCCAGCCCAGGTGCGTGGCGAACAGCAGCTGCAGCAGCATGCCCAGCCAGAACACCGGCAACGAGATTCCTGCCACGGCCAGCAGCATCAGCGTGTAGTCCCAGAAGCTGCGGTTCCAGGCGGCCGAGATGATTCCAGCACTGACGCCGAAGACGATCGCGATGAACATTGCCACCAGCGTGAGCTGGATCGTGTTTGAGAACTTCGGTGCAAGGTACTCCGCCACCGGCAGGTTCTTCACATAGCTGCGCCCCAGGTCACCCCGGCTGACACGGCCAAGGAACATGCCGTACTGCACGATGAAGGGCTTGTCCAGCCCCATGTTGCTGCGCAGCTCGTTGGCAACTTCCTCATCGTAGTGCTGCCCCATCAGGATCCGCACCGGGTCGCCCGGTGCCGCTGAGAGGATGGCGTAGCAGATGAAGGTCACGCCGACGAGCACCGGCAGAGCCGCGCCAAGGCGCTTCAGCAGGTAGGTCCAGAAGGCGGAACCCTCTCCCTGCCTGCGGCCCTGCCCCGCTGCGGCCTGCCCGCTGTTGGCGGATTCACTCAATTGCTAGTCCGTGTAGGTGACTTCCTCAATCGGCGCATTGTTGAGCTGCGGCGTGCGGTCCATCTTGGTGATTGTCAGGCCCTTTACGTAGGGCTGTACCAGGGTGGAGCTGTTCTTCCAGAACAGCAGCAGCCACGGAGCCTCATTGAGCGCGATGTCCTCCGCCTGGCGGTAGAGGTCGCTGCGCTTCTGCTGGTCCGGCTCAACCTGCGCTTCCTTCACGAGCTGGTCGAACTGCGAGTTCTTCCAGCGCGAGATGTTGCCGGCATCGCCGAAGTTGTCGGAACAGAGCAGCTGGTACAGCCAGTTGTCAGGATCCGGATAGTCACCGAGCCATGTGTTCTGGAAGAACAGCGAGTTGCCGGCATAGACCTTGTCCAGGAACGGGCCCCAGTCGGTACGTTCGATCTTGACTGTCACTCCGACGCGCGACAAGTCCTCCTGCACGGCTTCCGCCACCTGCTTGTTGACCTCCTGCAGGTCGACGTTGAGGGTCAGCTCCGGCAGGCCCTCACCATTCGGGTATCCGGCCTGTTCAAGCAGTGCGGCCGCCTTCTCCGGGTCGTAGGGATAGCTGACACTGCCCTCATAGTGATAGAACATCCCGGCGGGGACGATCGTGTTCTGCTGCGTCACCAGCCCGCCCCAGATGTTGTCAATGATGTTCTGCTTGTCAACCGCATAGTTCAGCGCCTGGCGCAGGGCGGCATTGTCCTTGAAGGGTGCCGCGTCGCAGTTGAAGCCATAGGCGTACATATCCATTGCCGGTTCGCCGGCGATCAGGCCCTTCAGGTTCGCGTCGTCATTTACCGTCTTGATTTTGCTTGCTGGGATATCGCAATGCTCAAGTGTTCCATTCCGGAAGTTCTCGAAACGGGTGCTCTCATCACCGATGATGCGGAAGGTCAGGGTCTCGATTTCCGGCACATTGCCGAAGTAGGTGCGGTTGGCCTTCAGCACAACCCGCTCATCCGGCGTCCAGGACTCAAACACAAAGGGGCCAGTGCCGACCGGGTTGGCACCGAAACCGCGCTCGTCACGTTCCACCTCGCTGCTGGGCACCACGCCGAAGGTCGTCATGCACAGCACGTTCAGGAACGGGGCATACGGCGCGGTCAGCGTGATCTGCACGGTGCCTTCATCTGGTGCCTGCAACCCGCTGACCGATTCAGCCCTGCCGCCAAGGTAGTCATTCGCGCCGGCGACATAGCTCATCAGGTTGGAGCGTTCGCTGTCTGTGTCCGGGTCGACGAGGCGGGAGTAGCTGTAGATCACGTCGTCAGAATTCAGGTCCTCACCGTTGTGGAACTTGACGCCGCTGCGCAGGTGGAAGGTGTAGACCTTGCCATCCTCCGAGATCTCATAGCTCTCGGCCAGGTCCGGCTCAACCGAGCCATCCGTGTCAAACTTCACGAGCCGGTTGAACAGGCGCTGGGCCACGGAATCACTCACCGTATCGGTGATGTGAGCCGGGTCGAGGCTCTTCACATCCGCCGGCAGCGGGAAGTTGTAGTTGCGCGCACGCTTCTCACCACCGGTGCTGCCGGTGTTGGTGCCGGTTGTCGAACCGGTATTGCCGGTCGGCGGCTTGGGACAGCCAGCCAGTGCCAGCAATGCAATCGTTGCAATCAGGATGGATAGGTTGAATCGGCGCATATGCTCCCTCCGCCAGCATTTTAGCAGGCAGGGTCCCTCCGCTACCTAGCCCAGTGTGACCTGCTGCCCCTGGCCCTGTTCCAGCGCACGCAGCTGCACCTCCCAGGCCAGCACCACCTCGCTCAGTGGCATCCCGCTGCCGTTGTACAGCGTGATCTGCTCTGCCTCGGTCCGGCCATCCACGTCACCTGTGATCACCTGGCCCAGCTCAGCATGCATCCGCTCCCACTGCCATTTGTCTTCCTCGACCGCCGCCAGCAGGTTACCGGCGCAGCTGCGGCTGTGCTCCGCATGGTCGCAGACCACCATGCAGCGCTGCACTGCAAAGGTATCAAGCTCGCGCACACCAGCCTCCGTGGCCCCCAGCGAATTGATGTGCGTGCCCGGCCGGAGCTGCGTACCCTTCAACATCCAGTCATCTGAGCTGCCATCCAGGCTGATGATGTCCGCATCGCTGACTGCCCCCGCCATGTCAGCCGTATGCACCGTGCGCACCCCGCTCGTCTTGCCGATCCAGTCCGCCAGCAGCCCGATCTCGTCAGCGCTGTCGGTGCTGACCAGCCGGCATTCCTCCAGTTTCGCCACACGGGCCACCGCCCGCGCCAGCTGCCTGGCATTCACCTGGTCGGCGATGATCGTATGCACCTTCGCATCCGCCGGCATCAGGTACTCACTGGCCAGCGCTGCATTGCAGGCCTTGGCAAGCTGGCTGATTAGCGATGCCTCAACGATCGCCGCCAGCTGGCCATTACTGAAGTTCTGCAGCAGGATGTAGCCCTGGGTCTGCAGGCGCCCGACGTCATTTGTGAATGCGTAGCTGGAATGCATCCCGACCACCGGTATCCCGGAGAATGTTGCACTCAGTCCATGCAGGCGCCGGCCGTCCACCCGCCTGCCGAGCTGCCCGGCGCTGCCGATGAAGGCTTCGCCGCGCGCGGAGTGGATATGGGCCTGCCTGGTCAGTTCCAGCGCATCATCAAGGTCCAGCAGCCGGCGGACACTTTCCCTGTCAACGATTATGGTCATGGTCTGGCATTGCTCTCCTGTGCTGATTATATGGGAAAGCCCGCTTCAGGTTGAGCCTGATTGCCAGCACGCCGGATCGCCCGGGTTATAATTTCCCCAGTGGCCGCCGGCCACGGCGGAAAGCGGGATGGAGATCCCGGGGGCAGTGCGCCCCACAGGCAGGAAGAGGCATCAGTGACGGACTTCGTTCACCTTCACAACCACAGTGAGTACTCACTGCTGGACGGAATTGCGCGCATCGACGACATGGCCAGCCGGCTCAAGGAGCTGCAGTTAGACAGCTATGCGCTGACCGACCACGGCGTGATGTACGGCGCGATGGAGTTCTACACCAAGATGCACAAGGCCGGCATCAAGCCGATCATCGGCAACGAGGTCTACGTTGCCAGCCGCCGCCTGACCGACAAGGACGCCGAACTGGACCGCGTCCGCTACCACTTCGTGCTGCTGGCGATGAACCAGGTCGGCTACCGCAACCTGATGCACCTGACCTCCATCGCCCACACCCATGGCTACTACTACAAGCCGCGCGTGGACGTCGAAGCGATCCGCAAGTACAACGAGGGCCTTGTCGCCCTGACAGCCTGCCCGGCCGGAGTGGTTGCCAGCCGCTTCCACCGTGAGGGGGAGAACGCCGCTGATACAGCGCTGCGCGAGTACCTCGACATCTTCGGCCCGGACCGCCTGTTCCTCGAGATCCAGAACCACGGCATCGACATCGAGGAGCCATTCCGCCAGTGGGCCGCCGACCAGTCCCGCCACTACGGTCTGCGCATGGTGGCCACCAATGACAACCACTACGTAAACAAGTCCGATGCCCAGCCGCATGACTGCGTGCTCTGCCTGCGTGACAAGAAGCTGCTGACCGACACCAACCGCCTGAAGTACTCCGGCCCGGACTACTACATCAAGACCCGTGAGGAAATGCAGGAGCTGTTCGCCGAATACCCGGAGGCGCTTGCCAACACCCGCGTGGTGGCGGACATGTGCAACCTCGAGCTGGACCTTGAGCAGGTGCATTTCCCGCGCTTCACTATCCCGCTGGAGGACATCCCGAAGCTGCGCGGCTGGCTGCTGGAGCATCCTGAGGATGCCGGCACCGTCGGCGTCGAGGATCCCGTCAGCGCAGATGAGCTGGTTGCCCTGTTTAACGCCAGTGAAGCCGAAGGTGAACTGGCCAGTACCACCGAGAAGCAGAAGTGCTTTGACACCATGCTGCGCCGCGATGTCTACGAGGGCATCGTCAAGCGCTACGGCGAGATCACGCCTGAACTGCGTGAGCGCGTGGAGTACGAGCTGTCGGTGATCATTCCAAAGGGCTTCACGACCTACTTCCTGATCTGCGCCGAGTTCTGCCAATGGGCCCGCAGCCAGGGCATCCCGGTCGGTCCCGGCCGTGGCTCGGCGGCAGGCAGTGTTGTCTCCTATGCACTCGAGATAACTGATCTGGACCCGATCCACTTCGGCTTCTACTTCGAGCGTTTCCTCAACCCCGAGCGCATCGAGCTGCCGGATGTCGACATCGACTTCTGCATGCGCCGCCGCGACGAGGTGATTGAGCATGTCAAGCAGAAGTACGGTGCGGACCGCACTGCCCTGATCGTGACCTACTCCCGCCTCAAGGCCCGGGCAGTCGTCAAGGCTGTGGCCCGCACCAAGGGGCTGGAATACCAGTTCGTGGACCGTGTTGCCAAGGAGATCCATGGCCTCGACCCCAAGCTCGAGGAGGCGGTCGCAGCCAGTGATGAACTGAAGCGCCTGATCCGTGACCATGACGAGGTGCGGGAGCTGATCGAGGATGCCAAGGCGCTGGAAGGCATCGCCGCCCACCACAGCGTGCATGCCGCCGGTGTGGTGATCGCACCGGAGGAGCTGCCGAACTTCGTGCCGGTCCAGCCGCACAAGGACAGCGACCTTCGTGTGACGCAGTATGCGATGGACACCGTTCCCTACACCGGCCTGGTTAAGTTCGACTTCCTCGGCCTGCGCAACCTGACAATCATTGAAGATACGGTCGACTTCATCCATACGATTGGCGGAAACAGGGACTTCGACCTGCGCGACCTGCAGGACGGGGACGCCGAGACCTATGCCATGCTGCAGCGCGGCGACGGCTACGGCGTGTTCCAGTTTGAAGCGCCGCAGGTGCGCAAGATGCTGATCGACGGCCGGCCCGCCAACGTGCTGGACCTTGCGGCGATCAACGCTGCCAACCGCCCGGGCCCGATCCAGTCCGGCAATACCGCCCGCTACCTCGAAGCCCGTAAGAAAGGAACTGAGGCAGCCTCGCTCTATCCAAGCATCGGCGAGATCCTCGAATCCACCGGTGGTGTGCTGCTCTTCCAGGAGCAGGTGCTGGAAATTGCCCGCAAGCTCGGCGGCTTCACCCTCGGGGAAGCGGACGTGCTGCGCAAGGCGATGGGCAAGAAGAAGCACGACGTGATGGAGGCTCAGAAGCTGAAATTCGTCGCCGGTGCCCGTGAGCGCAACATTGCCGAGAAGGAGGTCGAGGCCATCTGGGACATGATGGCGCAGTTCGCCGCCTACGGCTTCAACAAGGCGCACAGTACCTGCTACTCCTGGATCAGCTACCAGACCGCCTACCTGAAGTGCCACTACCCGAGCTTCTTCATGACGGCGATGCTCAACAACTTCATGGGCAACAGCGCCAAGCTCGCCGAGATCCTCGGCCAGTGCCGCAAGATGCGCATCCCGGTGCTGCCCCCCAGTGTCAACGCCGGCCGCTTCGACTTCGTACCAACGAGTGACGGCGGCATCATCTTCGGCCTCGGCGGCATCAAGGGCATCGGTGAGAAGGTCGTGCTCGAGATCGTAGACGAGCGCCGCCAGGGCGGTGAGTTCAAGTCTCTGGCCGGTTTCCATGAGCGCATGAAGGGCAAGGGCGTCAACAAGAAAGTGCTGCAGGGCCTGGCCAAGGCCGGCGCCTTCGACTGCATCGAGTCCGACCGCATCGAGCTGCTGAAGAACCTGGACGACATCGAAAGCTACATCAAGGGCCCTGACAACCAGATCAGCCTGTTCGGCGAGGAGGCACCCCCTCCTGTCGCCGGTGGCGAGCTGGCCAGCCGCGATGTCACCCCGCAGGACATGGCCTACTTCGAAAAGGAAGCGATCGGTG
>JAGRNR010000020.1:0-58386 GCA_020440645.1 bacterium
CGGGCCGGTCCATACAGCCTGCGGAAAGTGGATTTCAGGGTTGACTATCCAGCACGCTTCTCGGCATACTGGCTCAGGACGGTGACGAAACGGCCGGCCGGGCTGAGGATGCGGACGAAGTTGCTCGCCGGGGCCTTCATGACGCCCAGCAGCTTCGCACGGATCTCGTTCTTGGTCGGCATTGAGGTGAAGGAGGAGAACTGGTCGGCTCCATACACCTTTCCGTCAAACACCACCGCCTTGACCTTCAGGAAGCGGAACTCCTTGCCCTTGGCCTGGATGGCCTTGGCAAGGGGAGCAATCTCCTCCTGGCCGGCGAACATCACTGTCGTGCCGGCAAGGAACTCTGCCACTTCCTCGATACCGTTGCGCTCAAAGGCGATGCGCGCAAGGGTGTTCTTCAGTACGGTGACGCTGCCGCCGAGGTCGCGGATCTCCTGGCGGAAGGCCTCCATCTTGCCAACGGAGATCTTGTTGAACTCCGTGAAGATCTGGAAACCGCTCTCTGCGATCGTCTGCTCGTACTTCTCAAGTTTTGCTGTCTTCTGATCTTTGTTCATGACGCACCTAGGCCGAGAAACTATTGTGGTCCAGCTTGACCGCGGGGGACTGCGTTGAGCTGATGAACACGCTCTTCACGTAGTTACCCTTGACGGTGCTGGGGCGGGCCTTGAGGATCACCGTCATCAGGTGGTCAAGGTTCTGCTGCAGCTCGTCCAGGCTGAAGGAAGCACGGCCGAATGACAGGTGTACGATGCCGGTCTTGTCGGCACGGTACTCCACCTTTCCGGACTTGCTCTCCCCGACAGCCTGGGTCAGGTCGTTGGTCACGGTGCCACTCTTGGGGTTGGGCATCATGCCACGGGGGCCGAGCACCTTGGCGACCTTTGATACGTCCTTCATGACGTCGGGAGTGGCAATGACGATGTCAAACTCCACCCAGCCGCCGCTGATCTTCTCAATCAGCTCTTCGAGGCCGACATGGTCAGCGCCCGCTGCGGTGGCTTCCTCGGCCTTATCCGCCTTGCAGAGCACGACCACGCGGGGGGTCTTGCCGGTGCCGCTGGGAAGGATGGTAGTGCCACGGATGTTCTGGTCAGCCTTGCGCGTATTGATGCCAAGGCGGATGTCCACATCCACGCTCTCCCAGTCCCGGGCATGCTTCTTCAGAAGCTCGAGCCCTTCCAGGGGTGCCTTCGGGACATTCCTGTCACCAAAGGCCTGCTGCTTTTCAAGGTACTTGCGACCACTCATGATTGTCTTCCTTGTAAAAAGCTGGGTTACCCTTGCGGGTTTGCCTTATTCAGGTCCAGATTACTTAGTTACTTCTTCTTGCCGGCGACGGCGGGCTTGGAGGCATGGTCAGCCTTCATCTTGGCGAACTCAGCCTTGCTGATCACGGCGAACTTGTCATCACGGCCCTGCGGATGGCCGACCACGATGTAGCCCATGCTGCGCGCGGTGCCGGCTATGATCTGTGCTCCAGCCTCGGTGTCAAGCGCATTGAGGTCCTTGGCCTTCTTCTCAGCAATCTCGCGGCACTGGTCCCAGGTCACGGTTGCGACCTTGAGCTTGCTCGGACGGCTGCTGCCCTGCTCCATGCCGGCTGCACGCATGAGCAGCACTGCGGCCGGAGGGCTCTTTACGACGAAGTCAAAGCTGCGGTCCTCATAGATCGTGATCAGGGTAGGGAGGATCTCACCCATCTGGTCCTTGGTCTGGTCATTGAACGCGCGGCAGAAGTCCATGATCTGCACGCCGTGCTGACCGAGCGCGGGACCCAGCGGGGGAGCCGGCTTGGCCTGGCCACCCTCAACCTGCACCTTCACATATGCCTTGATCTGCTTAGCCATATATCTATCCTTGGAGCGCTTAAAGCACGCCGTTCTGAGCAGTATCCTCGGGCTCGAATTCCTCGACCTGCTCGAAATCGAGTTCGACCTGAGTGTCACGCCCGAAGACCGAAACCATGATCTTCACCTTGCGGCGCTCCAGCTCAATTTCACGGACCTTGCCAATCGCCTCGGCGAAGGGTCCGCTGACAACCTTGACGGTGTCACCAACCTTGTATTCCAGCTCGACCTCAGGCTCATCCTGCTCCATACGGGCGAAGATCTGCCTGATCTCCGGCTCCGTGAGGGGCTGGGGAGCATCAGCGCTGCCGATGAATCCGATCACGCCCTGCACCTGCTTGAGCTGGTGGCGCAGTTCATTCGTCAGGTTCATCTTGATCAGCACGTAGCCGGGATACATCTTGCGCTCAACGTTCTTCTTCTTACCCTTGACACTCTCGACGCGGGTCTCGAAGGGCACGAGGATTTCCTCGACATCACTGCCGAACTTGCCCTGATCAAGCATGTGCCTGAGCGTGTGGGCAACTTTTTCCTCATGTCCACTAAGAGCGTGGAGAACGTACCAGCGCATTTGGATCTACCCCTTACTTACCGGATCGCCTGGAAGATGATCGAGACGATGGCGTTGAAACCAACGATGATTCCCATCAGCAGTCCAGTGATGAGGAATACCGATATTGTTGAGCGGGTGAGGTCCTTGCGGTCCGGGAACGTGATCTTGTTCCACTCGGCGCGCAGATCCTGGACGTAGCCTCCTACGCCCCTGCTCTGCGGAGCCTCTTCCTGCCCCTTTGCTGGTTTCTTGTTAGCCATGGTGCTCATTCCTGATTCCCGTTCAGTAATGGCAGGCCCAGAGGGATTCGAACCCCCATTCCTGGTTTTGGAGACCAGTGTTCTGCCATTGAACTATGGGCCTTTGCCAGAACTACTTCGTCTCCTTGTGAACAGTCACCTTTCTGTCGAAGCGGCAATACTTGTTCAGTTCCAGCTTGTTAGGCGTGTTAAGGCGGTTGCGACTCGTGTGGTAGCGGTGCTTGTGGCACTCGCTGCATTCCAGAATCACGGGGATTCGCTTTTCACCTTTCTTCTTAGCCATCTCTGTTCACCAATCCTGACGTTACTAACGGGGTTGTCTGCTTACTGGATCACCTTGGTGATCAGGCCTGCACCGATGGTCCGGCCGCCCTCGCGGATAGCGAAGCGCATTCCGTCCTCAAGTGCGATCGGCTCGATCAGGGTCGCGGTGAAGTCCACCTCGTCGCCCGGCATCACCATCTCGACACCCTCAGCCAGCTCGATGGAGCCGGTCACGTCGGTCGTACGCATGTAGAACTGCGGGCGGTAACCCTTGAAGAACGGCTTGTGACGGCCACCTTCTTCTTTCTTCAGCACGTAGCAGCGGGCGGTGAACACGGTGTGCGGGGTGATGCTGCCGGGCTTGCACAGCACCTGGCCGCGCTCGACACCGGTACGCTCAACACCACGGAGCAGCAGACCGACGTTGTCACCGGCCATACCGCTGTCCAGCAGCTTGCGGAACATCTCCACGCCGGTGCAGGTGGTCTTGCGGGTCGGCTTGATGCCGACGATCTCGATTTCCTCACCGACCTTGACCATGCCGCGCTCAATACGACCGGTGGCGACGGTGCCGCGGCCGGTGATGGTGAACACGTCCTCAACAGGCATCAGGAAGGGCTTGTCAACCTCACGGGCCGGCTCCGGCACGTAGGAGTCAAGGGCCTCCATCAGCTTGATGATGCAGGCAGCCTGCTCGCTGTTGGGATCGCTGGACTCAAGGGCAGCAAGGGCGCTGCCACGGATGAAGGGGATTTCGTCTGCGGGGTACTCATAGGTTGCGAGCACTTCCTTGATCTCCTCCTCCACGAGCTCAACGAGCTCCTCATCGTCGACCAGGTCGACCTTGTTGAGGAAGATGACAAGGTAGGGCACACCAACCTGACGGGCAAGCAGGATATGCTCGCGGGTCTGGGGCATCACGCCGTCGGAGGCGGAAACCACCAGGATGGCACCATCCATCTGGGCCGCGCCGGTAATCATGTTCTTGATGTAGTCGGCGTGTCCGGGGCAGTCCACGTGCGCATAGTGACGGTTGTCCGTCTCGTACTCAACGTGAGCGGTGGAGATGGTGATACCACGCTCCTTCTCTTCGGGAGCCTTGTCAATCTCATCAAAGCTCGTGAACTTGGCGGATTGATTGTTCCTCATTGAGAGAACCTTGGTGATGGCCGCGGTCAAGGTGGTCTTGCCGTGGTCAACGTGGCCAATCGTACCGACGTTCACGTGCGGTTTTGATCGATCAAATTTCTCCTTAGCCATTACGGACTCCTAAGTGATCTAACCTGCTCCCAGGCCTAATTACATCAGCCTTCCGGCATGCCGGTTGGACAGACCTTCGGGCAAAAAAAATCTACCCCAAGGGTTTGAAAAGCCCACAACCAGAGTTGAACTGGTGACCTCGTCCTTACCAAGGACGCGCTCTAACCAACTGAGCTATGTGGGCTTGAGAACGAAAAGTTTATCACGCGCAATGGTGAGATGCAATAAATATCCGCGAGAATTCCCCTGATTTCGCGGACAGCAAAGCTACCCGGAACTGCTTGTCCGACATGGCGGATGGAGCGGGAGACGGGAATCGAACCCGCATAGCCAGCTTGGAAGGCTGGAGCTCTGCCATTGAGCTACTCCCGCCCGCCGGGAAAGGGAAGTATATCACAGCATGCAGGGAGAAGTTGCCAGCCTGGGACGAAGGGCAGGGGGACTGAAACCGGGGAAGTACGCTTGAGGAAGTTGGTGGTGGGGACTGGATTCGAACCAGTGTACGGCGAAGCCGAACAGATTTACAGTCTGCCTCCTTTAACCACTCGGACACCCCACCAACATGTTGTTAACGTACCGGGAAAAAAGCCGACTACCAGGATCGAACTGGTGACCTACTGATTACAAATCAGTTGCTCTGCCAGCTGAGCTAAGTCGGCTTATCTTCAGCCCGGATAAAATACCTGCTGGATTGGTTAATGTCAATCAGTTTCTTCCAGCAATCATCGTCATTTTCCCAGGCAGCCTTCCGCCATGCTCTTGCATGCCGCCAGCTGAATCAGCTATGATCAAGCCTGCCCCCATGGGCATGGAGGTTGGACATGCGTTACCTTTTCGCGGCTCTGCTTGCACTGGTTCTCGGACTGTGCTCGTGTGACATGTTCAAGGACACCGCTGACACCACCCAGGCTGGTGGTGAGGGTGCCGTTGGCATCGCCGACAAGATGAGCGAAGGCACCCTGAAGGATGCCGACATGGATTCGGGTGAGTCCACCAGTGACGATGCAGGCGAATCAGGGGACGAATAACAGCAGTAAGCTGCCTGCATCCCTGCATTCAATTCTATTGCTCCTGTCACTGGGCATAATGCTGGCCGGCTGTCCACAGCTCCGGACCGGAAGCGGCAGTCCGGCACAGTCTGGCGCGGCTCAAACCCAGGGCAATTCCACCGGTTCATCAGCTGCGAGCACTGGCATTTCCGTGGCACCGAAGCTCGATCGCTCGATTGAAAGGGAGTTGCCGCTGGACAGCAGCTTCACGATTGAGTCGTTATCGGGCGACCTGTCATCAGGCCTGGATGTCAGGGTCAGTTCCAGCATGGACGCGTTGAAGACAGCCACATTCCTGCTGGGAGCCCTTGGCGGGCTTGGGTATGAAAGTGATGACAACGCATCCCGGATACTTGAGGGCGTCACATTGACAAAACAGCAGGGCAGGGTGCACACCCTGTACGTGAAGGTTGATCTCGGTAGCGATGACGTCTGCAGAGTGACACTCAAGGCCCATAAATGAGAATACTTTGGCAATAACTTGAAAAACCTGTGAATTCAACCGATAAATGCTCGGATTGTAAGGAATCCTACTTGCAATAAATGGACTGTAGGATAAAATTTAACTAGTTTCAAACATAGAAACCTCGGTTGCCTTGCGCGCCGTTCTTTAGAGTTGAGGATGAGTGTTATGGATGGTATCGCCGCACAGGATGGCTCTGGCGCACTTTCTCATGTAAAGGGAGTAGTGCTGCTACTGGATGACGTACTTTACGACAGGCAGGACTGGCACATTCCAGCATTGTGTTTCGCCGCAGCCAGCCTCGGTATGGATCCTGACCGCGTTTCCATATGCATTGATGAATACATCCAACAGACGGGCAGTGCTGATGCCGGTATCTACAACCATATCCTGCTGAGCTTCGGGCAGAGCGACTCCGTCATGAACATCCGTGCCTTCAATGCTTGGGTGAACCGGTTCTCTCCGCAGCCTGGCAGCATGTACATGTATCCCGGAGTGCGCGATGCACTGGAACAGCTGCGTTACAGTCATGTGCTGAGCCTGCTGGTCCAGGGAAACACGGACAGCCAGAAGTCAATTGTTTCCGCACTGGACTGCGGCAAGTACTTCAGCCATGTAGCATTTGCGGATGAGATTGACGGCATGCGCAGCCGCTTGCCTGATGAAAGGGCCGTTCGCGGACTGCTCTCCCAGATGAGACTGGGCCATTCCGAAGTGCTATTGGTTGGCAACAACCCCCACAAGCACTTTGAAACCCCCAACAGGCTGGGCTGCCATACGGTGCGCTGCATGACGGGCGAATACAGCAAGCTGGACAATGACCTCGGTCCGGCCTGCGCCCATTATTCGATCAGTTCCGCAGCCAGACTGCCGAAACTCCTCGGTGTTGGCAACGACTTCGGTTCAGGAATCCAGGTCGGAACAAAACTTACCGGCCCGGCTGATTCGGTTTCATTCAAGGCACGCGCCTGAACCAGTGATGGTCATTGCAGGCTAGAATCAAGCCGTGCGATTAAGCTTGCTGGTATTTGCATTGCTGTCCGTGATGGTAGTCAGTGCTTCCGCGGAAGACCTTGAACCAGGCAATATAAAACCAACCAATCAACTGATTGAATTTATTGATGCCGTACGCCTGCGCGTGGTTAAGCTCACCGACATAACAACAATTCCCTTCAAGTACCCAGAGCGCCCAACTATTTCAGCGCGCATTGGAGACTGGGATCTAGAGTTGTTGCTGGATTCAGGAACCCGCCTTTCCGTCCTTAAACTGGATGTAAATGAACCGACTGGTTTGCAATATGTCGGGAATGATGCTGCCTTGGCTGATCTTGATGGCTCACGGCCATTGGATTACCCGGACCACACGCTCAGCTATGCCGAAGCAGCGCTGCTTTCCAGTGGTGAGCTAAGGATCCGGCGGCTGCCTTTCAGGATATACAGGTATGCCGAGGGAAAGCCGCCCAGTGATTATGATGGTTCCCTGGCGCTGACAGCGCTTCGTGAATATGTCGTATCGGTTGACAACGATGCACAGGAAATTCGCGTACAGGAACCTGGTTCATTCATGCCCAGCAACAAAGCGGCAGCTGTACCACTGCTCATGCTGCATGACATGATGCTGGTGCAGGCACGGACAGGGCAGGGGGAACTGCTCCTGATGCTTGATACCGGATACTCAGGAGAAATCCTGCTCAGTGAACCTGCGGCCGGGATTCAGGAACAGGCATTGACCTACACCGGCAGGCAATCAACACCGTACAGCGGATTCCATGGAATCATCCAGGGTAACGAATTCCTGCTGGATGAACTGACCTTTGTATCCCAGCCCTGGCCTGGCCTTGCCTCAGGCAGCATCAGGCAGGGTATGCTTGCGGGAGTGGTCATCGAGGCTGAGCTGGAGCAGACTGCACTTGGTCGGCTTGATGGAATACTGGGGGCTGGTTTCCTGTCTCGCTTTAATTACGCGATCGACCAGTCCAGAGGGGTGCTATTCCTGCAGGAGCGCTGAATTTTGCGCAAAAAAAATCTGGCATCGTCCTACTTTCCCACGGGGTCGCCCCCGCAGTATCATCGGCGCTGTGAGGCTTAACTTCCGGGTTCGGGATGGGACCGGGTGTGACCCTCACGCTATTGACACCAGACGGCTATTATAACAGCGACTCAGCAGGTGTCAATACATCCAGCGAAAATCACAAAAAAACCCGGGCCGACGCTGTTGGCCGACCCGGGTAACTTGCTGGGAGAGACCCCGTCTAATACAGGGCTGTCGATAGCTGGACGTAGTAGATGGTGTTGTTGTCGGGCTTGGAAGTGGCCGGCAGCAATTTCTGCACCATGGCACCGTTCCCGTTGTCATCCACTGAGAAGTCGTCATCATTGCCGCAGATCAGGGTGTCCCCGTCGTACAGGGCGATTCCCTCGAGCTTGTCGTGCGGGTAGTTGTTGTAATCCAGCATGTTGACGACCAGGCTCTTGCTGACGGGTACGATGCCGTTGGCGGACAGCCCGGCGGCATCCACAAGCTGCTCAACCGTCTGGCCGCCATAGAGCTTGCCGTTCGGGCCATCCGCCGGGTCGCTGATGTCGGTGGCACCGGTGATGTCGATCAGGTAGACATTCTTGTAGGCCGCGCCGTCCCCGAAGTAGCCACCGTCACGCTCAATCACCAGGAATTCGCTGTCGCGACCGGGGATCGCGAGGATCTCACTGTTTGACAGGCCGCCTTCATTCTGCACATAGGCATACTCACGGGTAGCACCAGTGCTGATATTGAAGAACAGGATGCGGGTTATCGCGCTGCCGGCATCCTGCGTGGAAGCCTTGTCAGGATTGCGCATGGTGCTCTGCATCGCACCGACCAGCCACTGGCCGTCGTTCGTGATCGCCAGTCCTTCCATACCGCGGTTGGCACGGCGGGTGGCATAGACCGCCGGCAGCTTGCGCCCGCCGGTGCCCGAACCGAAGGGGTTGATCCGCTCCAGCTCACGGCCGTCCGCAGCGAAGTGCACGATGTGCGGGCCATACTCATCACTGACCCAGAAGGTGCCATCCGCCAGGGCAACGAGGCCTTCGCTGTCAATCCCGTAGGGATCAGTTCCAAGAGCCTGTCCGCTGAGGTCCTCAGCCACTTCACCGGTGGAGCCCATGCCAGCCGGGTTCGGCAGGCCCGTGATCAGTGTGCCATCCGGGCGGCGGAACTGGATGTCCTTGATCTTTGTCAGGCCATTGTCCGATATCTTGAAATGGCCGATGGCCGGACTGAAGTCCGCAATCGGGAAGATCTTGCCGGTACCTGCCTGGTTATCGATGTTCGGACCGCGGTCCGTCATCATGTAGATCTCATCCTTCTTGCCGGGTACGTTGGCAATCGCGCTGCCGTACCCGCCATTGCGAACCTCCACACCATCACCCTGCGTATAGAGCACTGTCGGCGAACTGACGGAAGCCTTCAGCGGCGGGGTGAATACCGGATCAGGATTGTCACTGCTGTTGCCGCTGGAACAGCCGGCGATCATGGCAGCCAGAAGGGCGATGCCGATACCGGGGAAGGGGAGTGCGTTCTTCTGAATGTGCACGTCCATGCATACCTCCAAAAACCTGTGATGAAAAGGCGGCTTGAGATTAGGTATGCAATGTGGTTAAGCAGTGAGCAAATAGGAGCAAGTACGAGGGTTTTGTGTGTCTGAGAGGAATATCGGGGTGGATCGAAGAGATTTCAGCTATGTGGAGCTTACTTCTTGTCGTCCTGGGACTGCTCGTCGGAGGGCTTGTCATCATCATCCTTGATGGCCTGCTTGAACTCCTTGATGCCGGTGCCCATCCCGCGCATCAGCTGCGGCAGCTTGGTACCACCAAACAGGATCAGCACGACGATCAGGATGATGATCAGTTCCTGGCCGCCGGGCACCCACATCAGGCTTAGTGCTGGTTCAAACACGGCAGTAAGTATAGCACCGCAGGCATTTTGGTTTCAGCTAAGGCAACATATGATGGACTTGCCAGAGGAACGATGATAGACCTGCCGATGAACTGGGGGGAGGGAAATCTTATATACATTTCGGATCCGAATCCGCAATCCCCGAAATCCATGGCATATGGCGGCATCGGCCCATATGCATGAATTCAACATAATATATCTTATGTGCAGTTATTGAACAATCTGACAGCTTCCCTCGTTTGTGCTAATATTCGCGCGCGCAGTCAGGATCAACGCTTAAGCGATTCTGGAGTCTCGGATGGACGACAACGGTTATCTGCCTGATTATTACATTCGCAAGAAACAACGCGACCGGATGTACACCAACGTCTGGCGCATCGCGGCCCTGTGCCTGATGATCGTGGCCGGCGTGTTCGTGGGCAGTTTCCTTTACAAGACTGTTGGTGTCTCCCTGAAGAACAAGGGCAAACCGACGGTGAACAAGGACCAGGCCAACGAGCTCAATGAGCTGCAGACTGAGAACCGGATTAGTGAGGCGATCGCCAACCGCCAGGATGCCGGCATCGGTGACCTGCAAGAAGAAGCTGAGTCTGACGCCTCCAACATGGAGGAAGCACTGGCCACCAGCGCGGGAACTACTGACCCTCAGGAGCTGAGCCAGCTCAACACAGACATTTCAGAGATTGATTACAGCGAAAGCTT
Organism: bacterium; assembly: GCA_020440645.1. Taxonomy (GTDB): domain Bacteria; phylum 4484-113; class 4484-113; order 4484-113; family JAFGCY01; genus JAHEFU01. The sequence goes on from JAGRNR010000020.1 coordinate 10,342, forward strand.
CCCGCTGGTCACAGTCAGCCTGGAGGCCGGTGATCCGAGCCGCAAGGGAAACCCGCCTGCCGAAAACAATTCTGCGGCTGCAGAGAGTCGTGAGCCGTCAACGGAAAGCACCAGTGTCTCCACCGGGGATACGAAGGCAGATGATGCTCCCAAGCAGGATCCTCCCAAGCAGGAAAAGCCGGCTGAGGACCCGGTACCGGTGATCAGCAATGCCGTTTACCATGTATACGCTGCTGAGGTCTCCTCACAGACCGCCGCAAAGGATGTCGTCAGCAAACTGGCTGAGTATGGCTATAAGGGCACCATCATTGACCAGAGTCCCTACTTCCTGATCAAGGTCACCCAGACCAACAAGAGTGAGGAAGCACGGGTCTGGGTGGATAAGCTCAAGGCCGCCGGCTTCACACCGATCCTCACACGCAGTAACTAGCAACCAGGACCACTTCGCTGATTCCCTGAAGGTAGCCGTAAGCTCAACTCCTGCGCTGCCAGCCTTGGTTCGGCATTACGCTGGATTGCTGTTATCACTGCGATGCGACCTGCACCTAATTCTGCCAGCCTTTCCACGTTCGCTTTGCTGATGCCGCCGATGAAGATTATCCGACTTGCATCCGGGCACTGAACGGCTTCTCTGGCTGTATCAAGTCCGAGTGGATCACCATACTGGAGTTTTTCCGGTGTCGCAAACAACGGCCCAAGGAACACCCAGCTGGCTCCTGCAGCAATTGCCTCCTGCGCTTCCTCGATGGAGTGGGAGCTGTAACCCCAGGGCATGCCCTCCCCTGCCAGCCGTGACAGTTGCTGCATGTTGCCATCAGCCTTGCCGAACTGGATACCATCCGCGTTGGTCTGCCGGGCCAGCTCGCTGTCGTGGCTGACGACGAAGGGGACATTGCCATTTCCACAAACCTGGCGTGCCATCAGGGCGATATCCAGTTTTGCACTGTCGTCAATGTTGCGCAACCTGCACAGCACTGCATCAACACCGCCGAGGATTGCCTGTTCGCATACAGTCGCTGGATCCCGTGGTGCGCAGGCTTCGTGGTCCAGCACCAGCCATAGCCGGCTGCTGCGGGGCCAGTCCGGATTCAGCTCAGTACTCAATACCGAAAGTGCTCAGGTCGACCACGGTTGGCTGGTTGCGGATGTACTCACCGAGGTTGGCATCGTACAGTCCCAGCACGTAGTGGATGTCGAGTATCCGCTCCGGCAGTGGGATGATGAAACGGTACTTGCGCTGGTAGGGGTCCACCATCACCTGTACGCCAGGCACGAGGGATGACCCGTCACCGGCCAGGTTTAGCTCGGCAGAGCGGTCATTGATCTCTACGTTGTAAGGGTGGTACAGGTCCTGCAGGTTGTTGGTCACGTCAATGTCATAGCGCAGGTCTATGTTGTCGTACTCACCGTTGTCCTTCTGCACAAGCGTGCTGATGAAGAGCTGGTAGCGGTTGACGTTCGGGCTGTTCTCCAGGATGTCGACCATCACCTCGAAGTCGCGGTAGTTGCCGCGCCCGGTGGAGGGTGAACCTTCCTGCAGCGTTTCGCCGGTCCGGACCTGGATGCGCTTATGCGGCGTGTAGACACCGGTGCTGGGAGGATTAACGGCACCACCGTTGCTTACCACGCCTGTACTGGCGGGCTGTGTGACCATCCCCCCCCTGTCCTGCAGGGTCTGCACTGCGCTCTGCTGGCGCTTGAGGAAACTCATCGCCTGGCTGGCGCGGATTTCGTTGTAAACGACATTACCTTCCGGGTCGATCAGGAAAGTGGCGGGAATCGCATCCACGCACCAGCTCTGGCGGTTGTCGCTTTCCCAGCCGGTGCCTTCGAACACCACCGGGTAGTCGATCATGTACTTCTGCTGTACCTTCTCCAGGTCCTTCAGCGTGCTCTGGTCATCCAGGCTGATGGACAGCACAGCCACATCACTGGAATTCTGGAATTCGCGGTTAAGTTCGATGACATCAGGCAGCTCACGCATGCAGGGACCGCACCAGGATGCCCAGAAATCGACGTAGACCCACTTGCCACGATAATCGTCCAGGCTGTGGTACTTGCCGCTGAGGTCCGTCCCGGCGAGCGATGGTGCCTTGCTGCCGATGTCTATGCGGCAGCCGCCGGCCGCATCGGCCTGCTTCGTGCCCGTAGCGCCAAGCAATACAAGCATGAGCGCCATGGCAAACAGATTGTTGAGCGTGCGATTGACAAGCATTCCTACTCTCACCTCGTGTGAATCCCTCAATGGACTCTGGCGGTATCCCATCTCGCTTCCGCCTTGCCAGCGACAGCTGGCACGCTAACTTATCGGTTTCGCATTGCCCGGTGTATAACGCCAATTATATATTAATACGGAGATTCCAAATCCCTGATGGCCAGGTGCTCAGTCCTTCCAGTGGGCCGCGTACTTCCCGAGCAGTTCGACAGCTGCATCATATACCTCAGCAGCGTCAATTGTATGCAGGCAGGCATTGATATTCTTGCCCTGTGTCTTGTCGCATTCACTGCAGATCTTCTCGCTGCGGATGATACGGGCCTTTTCATAGCAGTAGGGACCGCACACCGAAGGGTTGGTGGCACCGAACAGGGCGACAACCGGGGTCTGCCGAGCCGTGGCCAGGTGCATCGGCCCGCTGTCCGGACCGATGTAGAGGTCAAGCTTGTCCAGCACCCAGGTCAATTCCTCGATGGTGGTTTCCCCGACCAGGTCCACCACGGTGTTGTTGTAGCTGTACACACCCTCGAACAGTGCCCGTTCATGGGGAGCGCCGAGGAAGACCAGGTCGACACTGTTGACCGGGAACTTGTTTATCAGTGCCTCCATGCCCTGTCCCGTCCACATCTTGTAGTTGCGGGTTGCCCCGAGGCTGATCCCGACGATCGGACGGCTGCGGCCGAGGTTCGGTCCGAGCTTCTCGCGCAGCCAGCGTTTGGCCCGGCCCTGGTCAATGTGCACTATCTCACTGGTTGACTTTGGTTCCAGGCCGAACTGCCGGAGCAGGTCAAGCTTCGTCTCGATCAGGTGCTGGGGAATGTCACTCGTGTGCAGCCTGTCGGTCAGCAGGGCATCACGCATTTCGTGGCAGTAGCCTACCCGGCGCTTCACCTTGCCGAGCTTAGCCATCAGGGCTGAGCCGAGGCTGTTGTGGAAGATGAAGCCGAGATCGAAGCTGCGCTCCGCCAGCTGGCGGGCAGCGGCACGGAAGTTGCCGATGTCCCAGTCACCCTTGCTGCGATCGTACGGCAGCAGCTCAGAGACGCGGGGATGGTGCTTGTAGACGGAAATGCTGGCAGGGGCGCCGAGGATGCTGATCATTGCATCCGGGTAGTTCTCGGCAATGCAGTCCACCGCCGGGCTCAGCATGACCAGGTCCCCGATCATGGACCAGTCGATGATGATGATTCGCCTGACCTGCTGCTCCTGCTTCAAGCGACCATTATACGCCCTTGAATCAAGGCCGGCGCCCGGTTCAATCTTGTGGCGCTGGCGTGGTTTGGCATTAAATGACGCTTTCACCACATATTGCATATATGCTGTAAGTGCATGGACCAGAAGACTGAAGAATTTCGCGAGGAGACCTTCCTCAACACGCCACGTTGTGCATTCAGGCGGGTCAGCCATGGCACAGCCAGCTGCACGATCAGCACGGATTCATACGTCAGCGAGGTGGATCCGCTCACCTGCCAGAACTGCGATGTGCCGGGCATCGTAGCCGAACCGCAGTGCCGTTACCTGAGCGTTGGAACTGAGCTGAAGCCATACCGCGGTGAAGGCCGCGTGGTGGTCAGCATGGCCTGCAAAGCGCTCAACATCCGCCTGTACAGCCTGAAGACCTGTGAGGAATGCTCGCTGTGCAGCCCGGTCCCTTCAATCGTCGGAGAGATTACCAAACCTGCCACCTCCGCCAGCATCAACATCAACATTGATGACAAACTGGTATCCGACCTGGCTCGTGACATCCGCATGGATTACGGCGTGCAGCTGGATGATGCGCCGCCGCTGTCGCCGATCCGCTGTTGGCGCTTCCCGGAGGGAAAGTGCCGCAAGTTTCCGGTCTACCAGTCTCGCAAGGTGACGGTGATACTACGCAAGACCGACCAGAATGACTATCTCTTCACCGAGGCGATCCAGCCGGCGCTGAAGTCGCTGAACCTCAATCCCTACAGGATCGATGAGGAGATCGACGATGATGAGAAGCTCTGCCGCTGCTGCGAGAACTGCCAGGAGGGCAGCTATACCCTGCTCAACCTGGACGAATGGGACACCAATTCGCTGATGCTGCTCGGCATCAACTACGGCCTCGGTAGACGCAGCGCCCTGCTCCACAGCGCAGGCGCGGCTGCCCCGCCGGTACTGGGATACATGCAGCATGACATCGTGGAATACGACAACATTGAGATGCTTAAGCAGAACCTGATTGAGCACTTCAGTGCCTATATCAAGCCGGAGGGCTGAATCCATGATCCACGTCAGGATGCCCGAGCTTGTGAGTCTTTCATGCCCGGCCTGCCGGGAGGGCTTTGAGCTGCAGGCGAAACTGCTCAATGACCGTAGGGAACTGCACTGCCCCTCCTGCGGCCAGGCCTCTGGCATCTATGAGATGCTCAACAGCAGGCTGCGCCGGCGCTTCTACCAGGCAGTACGCGATGAAATGGAGAACCGCATCCACCTGCTGCAGCGCGAAAAGTAAGCGAAATACCGCTGGAAGCTGAGTTAGTGAATATTGAAAACTGCGCCAACTTGCCGTGCGTGGTATAGTATGCGCGATATTTTTTCCGGGGGCTGTCAATGACAGGCAAGAAAAGAGCGCTGATCAGTGTATCTGACAAGCGTTATGTCACAACCTTCGCCCGTGACCTCGCCAGGCTTGGCTATGAAATCTACTCGACCGGCGGCACCTTCCTCAAGATCAAGGAAGCGGATGTCCCCGTCAAGGAACTGTCCAAGTCCATCAAGTCCCCTGAAATCCTCGGCGGCCGCGTCAAGACCATCCATCCAGCTGTCTTCGGCGGCATCCTGGCTGATCCCAACAATGAGGATCACGTCAAGGACATGAAGAAGGCCGGCATCAAGTCCTTCGACATGGTGGTGGTCAACTTCTACCCCTTCCACGAGAAGGTCAAGGCCGGCGTCACCAAGCTGGCCGAAGCGATTGAACTGATTGACATCGGCGGTCCGAGCATGGTGCGTGCTGCGGCCAAGAACCATCGAAATGTTGTGATCGTCTCTGACATCGAGCAGTACCGCGAGGTGGTGCGCTACATCAAGGACCATGGCGATGTCTCCGAGGAGTACCGCCTCAAGCTCGCCCGTGATGCTTTCAAGAAGACATATGAATATGAAGCTGCAATTGCGGCCTATTTCGAGGAGACCGCACCGGTTGGCCTGAGTGATGCCAGCGAGGACATGACGGTGGAACTGCCGAGCGAGATGTTCGAGGACCGCATAACCCTCACGCTGAAGAAAAGTGAGAAGCTGCGCTACGGTGAGAACCCGCACCAGCAGGCCGCCCGCTACTCCATGACCGGTATCCCCTCCCTGCCCTTCAAGGTTCACCAGGGCAAGGACATGAGCTACAACAACTACCTCGATGCCGCATCAGCGGTCTCGGTGGTTGCCGGCAACTTCTCCAAGCCATTTGCGGCCTGCGTTGTCAAGCACACCAACCCCTGTGGCATCGCCATCGGTGACAACGCTGTCAAGACATACATCAATGCCCGCGAGGCTGATGCCAAGAGCGCATTTGGCGGAATCGTCAGCCTCAACTGCGAGGTTGACAAGGCCCTGGCGGAGGAGCTGAAGCGCACCTTCCTCGAGGTGATCATCGCCCCGTCTTACACGAAGGATGCGCTGGAGACCCTCAAGCAGAAGAAGAACTGGCGCTTGCTGGAAGTCGACCTGGACCTGGTGCGCAGCGTGCGCCAGCAGAGCCCGAAGGTCAACATCAACATCTTCGGCGCGCTGCTGCAGGACTATGACAACGTTGAGGAGAAATGGGAGAACCTGGACCTCGTCAGCCAGACCAAGCCGGATGACGACCTGCGTGAGGACATCCTGTTCGGGCTGAACATCATCCGCCACCTCAAGAGCAACTCGCTGTGTGTCGTCAAGGACGGCGTGATGATCGGCGCCGGACTGGGCCAGATGTCACGCGTCGATGCGGCGGAGATTGCCATCAAGAATGCCGGCAAGGACTGCAAGGGCGCGGTGCTCGTCAGCGATGGCTTCTTCCCGTTTGCCGACAGCATCGAAATGGCGGCCAAGGCCAAGTTCGGTTGCGTGGTGGCCCCGGGTGGATCCAAGCGAGACGTAGAGGTGGTGGCGATGGCCAACCAGCTGAAGGTTCCGCTGATCTTCGCCCCGAACCGCCACTTCCTGCACTAGGCAGGATCGCCACTCAGGACTTGGACTTCTTCTTCGGCTTGCGGTAGAACGGCAGGTTGACGATCTCAGCGTTCATGCGGCGTCCGCGGATCTCGATCTGCACATGCATTCCCGGCTCCCAGTAGCCCTTCTTCAGGCTGGCCAGGGCAATGCCCTTGTCCAGCGAGGGGCTGAAGCTGCCACTGGTGACCTCACCGATGTCCTCGCCATCCGCACTGTAGACCGGAGCGCCATGGCGCGGGGCCGCACTGCGCTTCTCCTCCGTCACCACCAGGCCGCAGACCTTGCGGGTCACGCCATCCTGCTCCTGCTTGCGCAGCACATCCACTCCGATGAATTCAGGACCAGTACGCACATAGAACGGCAGGCCGGCCTCAAGTGCGGAAGTGTTGTCATCCAGCTCATTGCCATAGAGGCTGTATGCCATCTCAAGGCGCAGGGTGTCACGGGCACCGAGCCCGATCGGCTTGACGCCGAACTGCTCACCGACCTTCATCAGGCCGTCCCACAGCCAGCCGGCATCCTCGTTGGCAACGATGATCTCGAAGCCGCGCTCGCCGGTGTAGCCTGTACCGCACAGGATCACGCTGCGGTTGTGCAGCTTGGTGCGCTTCCAGGTGAACTGGGACATCGCCGAGATGTTCCTGAAGCCAAAGGCCTCAAGCAGGGCATCGGTCTTCGGTCCCTGCACCGCCACGAGTGAGAAGTCATCGCTCTGGTTCTCAACCACGCAGTCGAACTTGTTGTTCTTCGTGACCCAGGCGAAGTCCTTGTCAATGTTGCTCGCATTGACAACCATCATGTAGCTTTCCGGGTTCTGCTGGTAGACGATCAGGTCGTCCACCGTGCCACCCTCCGGCGTGGGGAACAGCGTGTACTGGCACTGCCCGTCGCCGATGCGGCGCACGTCATTGCAGGTCAGGTACTGGCAGAGGTCAAAGGCCTGCGGGCCGTTGATGAAGAACTCACCCATGTGCGACAAGTCGAACAGCCCGACCCCGTTACGCACCGCGTCATGCTCTTCCTTGATGCTGGAGTACCACAGCGGCATCATGAACCCGGCAAACTCACCCATGCGGGCGCCCAGGTTGACGTGGCGCGTGTGCAGCGCCGTATGCTTTACCGAGTGATGCTCCATTGCCATTCCTGTGTTCCTTGCCTCGTTAATTGGTGAAGTCAGCGTAGTAACGCTTGACGATCCTGACGTAGCTCTGGGTCTCCTTGTAGGGAGGGATGCCGTTGTACTTCTGCACGGCACCGGGGCCTGCATTATAACTCGCGAGCACCCTGTCCAGTGCGTCCGGATGGTCAGCCCAGCGGTGGATTTCCCGCTCCACGTAGCGCACGCAACCCCAGAGGTTCTGCACCGGATCCATCGGGTCATTGATACCCATGCCCTTGGCGGTTGCCGGCATCAGCTGTCCAAGGCCCAGTGCCCCTACCCGGCTGCGCGCATTCTTGTTGAAGCGGCTTTCCGCCGCCACGATTGACATGATCAGGCGCGGGTCCACGGTGTTAACGTCCGCCTGGTCGCAGTAGTTGAGGATGATCCTGGCAATCATGTCCGCATCAGCCTGCGTGACATTCTTGTTCATCTTGCGGATCACTGAAGCGTAGGCCGCTTCTTCCTTGTAGATCTTCAGGTCTGAGTAGCTGTGCGGGATCGGATCGAGCTTGCTCTTCCAGTTCTTCATGTTCCCGCCTTCAAGGTGCTCCCAGCTGGTCTGTGCCCCCTTGTAGGTGAAGTCACCGGGATCCTGCCGCTGGGTGGGCTGCTTGCGGTCCTTGGCATATTCCTCCAGTGCGTTCCAGATCTTGGCGAAGGCGGTGCTGAACTGCTCGTAGCTGTCCTGGTTGAAGTCGTTGTTCGGACCGCACCAGTACTCACGGATGGCCTGGTCCATCGTCTTGCTGCGGCTCATGATGTACCTGAGCTCACTGAGCATGGTGTGCAGGTCATCGGTGACTTCCGGGTACTTGTCCCGGGTCTGGCCCGTGGTCTTGTCGTATAGCTGCCAGGAGTCATAGCGAGCGTAACTGATGCGTTGGCCGTAGCGCGCCTCGGCACCAATCACGGCCAGTGCCAGCTCCGGCGGGATGCGGTAGCGCGATGCCGCACTCTCGATTTGCAGGTAAAGCTCATCGAGGTAGGCCTTGTTGTTGTTCTGGGTGGCCCAGGAGAGCACTGCGCGGTAGGCCTCTTCCGCGCTCATTTCCTGCTTGGCCTGGGCGGGGACGGGATTCATGAGGGTGACGCAAAGCAGCAGCAGGCCGGCCGACAGGCCACGCACAGCCGCGCGGAACCACTCACCGGATGATTTCATTCCAGCGGCGGGATATTTCATCTGCTAAACCCTCAATGCCATCAACGCTGTTATCCAAGACGTCATCGGCATACTTTTGTTTTTCCTCCAGTGGCATCTGGATGGAAATCCACTGCTCCGCAAGTTCCCGGCTGATGCCATTGCGCTGCATCAGCCGCTCGACCTGCTGCTCCCTTGTACAGCTGACGAGCCAGGTGCGGTCGACCAAATATAGCATATCAGCCTCGATCAGCAACGGGGCACAGATTGCCAGTGGTTCATTGCGTGACTTGCTGTCTTCGGAGATCCGGGTGCAGGTCTCGATCACCCGCGGGTGCAGAATCGCTTCAAGGTCATGGCGTGCCTCGTCATCCACGAGGATCAGCTGCCCGAGCCGTCCCCGAAGCAGAGCACCCGCCCCGGAGAAGTATTCCTCTCCGAAGCGGGTGCGGATTGCATTCAGAATTTCAGGCTCATGATCGGTCAGGCAGCGTACCAGGTCATCGCAGTCCACCACCCGGGCCCCCAGTTCCCTGAGGATCCGGACAACGGTGCTCTTGCCACTGGCGATGCCGCCGGTGATCCCGAGGATCATTGATACACCGGATCAGCCTTCGCTGCCTTCGCCACCGGTCTCGACGGTCTCCTCCTCGGCAGCCTCGCTCGCGGCTTCCTCAGCCGGAGCCTCAGCGACCGGCGCCTCAGCGACCGGAGCTTCCTCCGCCTTGGCGACCGGCTTTTCCTCAGCCTTTGCATCCTTGTCCTTGCTGGATACATTGGTCAGGTCAAGCTTGCTGCCGAGGATGTCACCGAGGGTCACGCGGCCAGCAGTGGCGGTGATCTCTGTGCCCATGCCACCGGCATCGCTGATGCCCTTGACCTCGGCAGCGCCGGAGTCGGTGATGGACTCATCGACGCGGCGCAGGCTGACGCGGATGCGGCGCTTGGCAGTGTCGATGGAGATGATCGTGCCGGCGGTCTCAGCACCTTCCTCGAACATGTCGTTCGGATGGTTGATGCGCTCCTCGCTGATCTCGCTGATCGGGATGAAAGCCTCGAAGAATTCGTCAAGCTTCATCACCATGCCGCTCTGCATGAGCTGGGTGACGTTGCCCTCGACACGCTGGCCGACGCTGTAGCGGCTGTAGACTTCGGTCCACGGATCACGCTCACAGGCCTTGGCGCTGAGGCTGACGCGACGGTCCTCCGGCTGGATGCGCAGCACCTTCACACGGATCGGGTCGCCGACGCTGACAACCTCGCTCGGATGGTTGCAGCGGCGGTGGCTGATCTCGCTGATGTGCACGAGGCCGGTGACACCGTTGTCCATCTTGACGAATACGCCGAACTCGGCGAGGCTCTCCACCTTGCCGTCCAGCTCCTCGCCCGGGATCATGGTCATCAGCGGATCCTTCATGGTCGCCTTGCGGGAGAGGGAGATCTTCTTCTTGTCCTTGTCAATCTGCAGGATCTTTGCCTGCACCATGTCTCCGGCCTTGAGCACCTCGCTCGGCTTCTTCACGTGGTCAAAGCTGAACTCGCTGATGTGCAGCAGTCCGGTCAGGGTATCGGTGATCTTGACGAATGCACCGTAGGGGGAGAGCTTCTCGACCTGGCCTTCGATCACCATGCCTTCCTGCAGCATGCCGAAGTCGCGCTCGAGGTTCTCGGTTTCCTCACGCTCAAGCAGGTCGCGGCGGGTGAAAACCAGCTTGCGCGCCTTGCGGTTGAGGTCGAGGATCTTGGCCTTGTAAGTGTCCCCGACATTGGGACGGCCCTTGAAGTTCGTGTGGTGGATGAATCCCTGGAGCAGCTCATAGGCCTCGGCCATGTAGCCGTTCTTGACCTTCTCGACGACCTTAATCTCTATTACCTTGTCTTCCTTGCGGTCGGCAACGAGCAGGTTCCAGGCGGCTTCGTAGTCAACGCTCTTCTTTGAGAGGTGGTACTCGCCATTCTTCTTCTTGATGATGCGGACCTTTACCGGGTCCCCAACCTTGAGGGTCGCAAGCTCTTCCTGGAAAATCTGGTCGAGCTCGAGATGGCCTTCAGATTTCGCGCCGATGTCCACGAAGACTCCGTCTTCGCTGATCTGGACAACGGTACCGTCCACAACTTGACCTACTGCTAAGGATCGACCAGCAAGATCCTCTTCCAGCAGGTTGTTAAACTCGTTTGTCATTGACTACTATCTCCGATCGGATTTGAAGCGGACACTATGCTAGCACCGGAATACACCCCGGGCAAGCATAGGCCGAACATTGTAACCTGTTCCGGCTGATTTCCGGAAGGCTACGGTTAGAATTACCTGATGGACAAGGCATTCATCACGGGGATCACCGGCCAGGACGGCAGTTACCTGGCTGACCTGCTGTTGTCAGAAGGGCTCGAAGTGTACGGCCTGATCCGGCGCAAGGCCAGTGCCAGCAACTGGCGGATCCACCACCTGGCGGGGCATGAACGCATGCACCTGGTCAATGGTGACCTGATGGATGTTACCAGCCTGACCCGCAGCCTGCAGCAGATCAGGCCGAAGTACGTGTTCAACCTCGCAGCCCAGAGCTTTGTGCCATTCTCCTGGGAAGCACCTGAGGCGACCAGCGGGGTGACCGCAATCGGCGTGCTTAATATGCTGGAGGCCGTGCGCATGGTGGACCCGGCGATCCGCTTCTACCAGGCCAGCTCCAGCGAGATGTTCGGCAAGGTGCGGGAGACCCCGCAGAAGCGCACCACGCCGTTCTACCCTCGCAGCCCTTATGGAGTAAGTAAGGTATATGGTCACTGGATGACCATCAACTACCGCGAGAGCTACGACATGTATGCCTGCAGCGGCATCCTCTTCAACCACGAGAGTGAGCGCCGCGGGCTGGAGTTCGTCACCCGCAAGGTGACCTGGGCCGCAGCCAACATCAAGCGCGGCAAGATGGACAGTGTCTCGCTCGGCAACCTCGATGCCCAGCGGGACTGGGGCTATGCGCCGGACTACGTGCAGGCAATGTGGCTGATGCTCAACCGTGACGAGCCACGCGACTACGTTATCGCCACCGGCGAGCAGTCATCGGTGCGCGAACTTTGCGATACGGCATTCAGTGCTGTCGGCCTGAACTACGAGGACCATGTGAAGATCGATCCGCGCTTCCTGCGACCCGCCGAAGTGAACACCCTGCTCGGGGATATCGGCGAAGCGAGGGAGCAGCTCAACTGGCAGCCTGCCACCAGCTTCCGGGACATGATCACGAAGATGGTCGAAGCCGACCTTCACCGGGTGGACAACAACATCACCTGGGAAACCTAGAACGAGGTTTGAGGTTGCTGGTTGCAGGTTACTGATTACTACTGCAATCTGCACCCGGTAACCTGCCCCCTGTTGTGGTATACTTCCCCCTCGCGGTCGATGTACTGTGAGTCCATGGCTTGATTGCCGCAGGACCCCGTGGGAGCCGGGACCGCTCCCCTGCCCCGTGCAGTTAGTGTATGCATCGAACCAGCCCGTCTGATTGAGGTGGAACCATGGATATCCGTGGCTCACGCTGTAAGTATTCGCGCGCCCTCGGCCGCAAGGTTGACCAGAAGCTCGAGGATAAGGATCCCCTTAGCCGCCGCGGCCCAATCCGCCGTCGTGCCCGCAAGAAATCCGACTACGGCCTTCACCTCACCGAGGTGCAGGTCTGCCGCATGATGTACGGCATCTACGAGCGCCAGTTCCGTAACTACTTCAAGAAGGCGAAGGCCACCGGTGAGAACACCGCTGATGTGCTGCTCACCAGCCTGGAGCGCCGCCTCGACAACGCGCTGTACCGCAGCGGTATGGCCACCACCCGTCGCCAGGCCCGCCAGATGGTGACCCACCGCCACATCGCCGTGAACGGCAAGCCGCTGGACCGTCCGAGCTACCAGCTGCGCGTCGGGGATGTGATCGAGGTCAAGGGCGGCAAGCTTGCGAAGCCCTTCTACAAGACCCTGCAGGAGGAGCTGGTGGACCCGAATCCCGGCTTCTGGCTGCAGCGCGATGGCAAGGATGGCTTCAAGTTCAAGGTCGACCGCCTGCCGAACCCGGATGAGGCTGAGCAGAATTTCGACCCGGCCTACATCGTCGAGTTCTACAGCAAGTACGTCTAGGCCAAGGCTCAACACAGAACACACAGGCCCCGCTCCGGCGGGGCCATTTTTTTTGTTGAGCGATTCCGGATAATTGCCGACAAACCCGCTGCCAACTTGAACCAAGCCCGCTGGCACGTGGGTATATAATCAGTCCCTGGCCCACGGGGCCCGTTACAGAGGAAGGCATGAAACTGATTACACTACTTCCGCGCATCCTGTGCAGCGCAGGCTTGCGCATCTTCGCCGCAACCGGTGCAGTGCTGCTGCTGGCAACGCCGTCACAGGCAGAGGAAACCGTCTCCAAGGAAGTCCCGGCAGTGCAGCCGGACATGGACGAGCTCGAGCGCCTGCTTGATGAGCTGACCCCGGACTCCAGCCTGCTGGACAAGCTGCGCACAACGGCGGACCCGCGTGACATCCTGCTCAGCCTGGCCAGTGAGTACGAACAGCCACTGCCCGAGCTGACACTGGGCGAAGCGCTCGAAATGGCGATCATCAACAACCATGCCCTGAACAGTGCACGGCTGACCGCACAGGCAGCCTGCCAGGCAGTTGATGTGAACTGGACGGCGCTGCGCCCGCAGGTCAGCCTGTCGGCCAACACCTACTTCCAGTTTGACAACGCAGCAAAGAGCACTAACACCAACCAGAACAGCAACTCCTCCACTGAGGGCAAGAACATCCGCAACCTCGCGCTCGGCATCACACAGCGCATCTACGACTTCGGGCTGACCCGCGACCTGGTGGACAGCGCTGAGGCCCGGCATGCGATCCAGGTGCAGACCGTTGACATGACGGAGCAGCAGCTGGTGCAGTCCGTCGTCGATTCCTACTGGGATTTCAACCTGGCGCTTGGTGAAGTGAAGATCCGCAAGAATGAAGTAGAGCTGTCCGAGGAGTTCCTGCGCCAGTCACGTGCCCGCTATGATGCCGGCACCGTGCCGCGGCTGGATGTGATCCGTTCCGAAGCCCGCGTGGAGAGTGCACAGCAGGCACTGGTGCAGGCCCGGGCCAACCTCGGCAATGTGGCCACGCGCTTCCACGCACTGCTTGGGGTGAACGATGCCCAGTACGTGCCTACCCTGGCGACGGCTGACATGCTGCTGCCCGGCATGTTCCCCGGTGACCTTGAGGAATACATCGTGGCAGCGCTGGAAACCCGCCCGGAGATCCAGCTGCAGTATGCCGCGCTGTTCAGCAAGGACCTGGAGCGCAGCCTGGCGGAGAACCGTCCGATCATCGAGGCCTATGGCAACGCGGCCTACACTGATCCAACGAGCTTCGGCGGATCGATGAACTACCAGATCGGCGTGCGCCTGAACTGGACCCTGCATGACGGTGGCCGCAGCAAGGCTGAACAGGATGTGATCGACACCGAGTTCGCGGCAATTAGCCAGGACATCCTCGAGCTGGAGACCCAGGTGCAGTCGGATGTGACCATCGCATGGAACCGTCTCGTGGCAGCGCACCAGTCAATCGGTGTTGCTGAGAAGAACCTCGAGCTCAGCCAGGAGGGCTTGCTCAGTGCGGCAGTCGGCTATGCCGCCGGCGTGGTACCTTTCATCGATTACCAGGATGCACTGGATAACAGCGTGACCGCGGCTTTGCTCTACCTGAACACAATCGCGGAAATCCGCAAGGCCTACACGAACCTTGAGCGCGCGCAGGGCTTCCCGGCGGGTTATCCTGGTGACAGCCGCGCCGCGGTTGAACAGTCCGCTACAGTGGAGAGCATCCAGGGCCTGTAGGGCTCGGGGCAAACATCAGATAGAATCAGGGCAGCTCCTACTGAGAGGTCCTGATGTCCCTCCTGCATAAGCACATTGTCATCATTGGTCTGTTGCTGCTCGTCTCCTGCGGTGGCAGCAACCAGAATCCGGCTGTTCCTGCCAGTATTCCTGCAGTACAGGTCCCGGCTCCCAGCGCCAGTGAGCTAAGCAGAGAGCTGCCGGCCCCCACGCTCAGTGATTCACTGATGGCAACCCCGCTGTACCGCGGCACAAGCGACATCTCGGGCATGGCAGGCGGCTGGACCCCGAACGTCTACGGATCCGGCAACTTCAGCCAGGACGGAACGGCATTAGTTATCGACACCGGCGCCAAGCAGCATGTCAGCGCTCTTTACCGGTTGGTGTTCGCGGATGGAACCATCTACGAAAAGCAGGTGCCGTACATTTATCCCTACGAACTCCACATCAACACGGACAACGCTGGGCCTGTCTATGTGATGCTGCCGGACTACGGCAAGAATCGCTGGGTGGTGCATGACGGCCAGGCTCAGAGTGGCTCAAAGATCATCGTGCCCGCAGGCATGTCTGGCAACCATGGCAATGAAAGCGGCAGCATCGTGTTCGGGCTGGTGGCCTGGGACGGCAGTGACGTGCGCATCGAATCCATCGACCTGATCCTGCCGGACATCCCCTCCGCCGGCCAGCCGGTTGACTACCACCAGTTCATTGAGGCAGCGGACGGCACCCTGCTGGCAACGGACATCTTCCTGCCCTATGCCGAAACCAACCCCTTCATCCCGGACCCGCCCTATCCCGCCGTACTGATCCGCACGCCCTACAGCAAGGCCATCATTGACAACAGCATCATCAAACCGCTGACGGACATCAATGTGGTGGTGATGGTGCAGTACTTCCGTGGTCGGCTCTCGGACAGCGGAGGCTGGCCTGACAGCGGTGGCACGGAAGGCCTGTTCGACGACCACAATGGCCCGGAACACTATGACGCGATAGACACGGTGGACTGGCTGGAGGCACGGAACTGGTACCGTGGCCAGCTCGTAGCCAGTGGCCCGAGCGCACTCGGCCTGTGGATCTACCAGGCTGCCCCGGGACTGGGGGACAGGCTTGCTGGCTGGTACCCGCAGGTTTCCTGCGGCAATGTCGCCGAATGGGCAATGGTTGACAACGGGGTGCTCAAGCAGAGCAATGTTGAGATCTTCCTCGGCACAAATGGATATCCCGCTGAGCTGCTGCAGTATGTGCTGGCGAACTTCTCCGATCCGCAGTTCGTTGAGCAGTTTGACTATGACAACCGCGCTGATGATGTGCAGTCCCCGGCCTACCACGAAACCGGCTGGTGGGACGTTGAGGTGGATGCGACGATTGACAGCTGGCAGGCCCTCAATGACAACGGCGGTGTTGGTGCCGCAGGAAAGCAGTGGCTGATCATCGGCCCCTGGAACCATGAATCGGTCCGACTGGACACCACCGGTGACCTGGTGTTCCCGACCACCGGACGCAATGATGCCACCAGTGCACCGTCACTTGTCGGCAGCGAAACCTGGGAAGGGGTGGAATGGGCCGCGGGCCTGCTGACCTTCCCCCTCAAGTCCGCGCCAGCCAACCACGTGCTGGCCTACTTCGTCGGTGAGGAAGGGAACACGACAGCGCCGCAGAATACCTGGTACGAATTTGCTGACTGGCCGCCCGCCTTCAGCGCGGAGGAATGGTTCCTGACCGATTCCGGGACACTGGCCGGTGCACCTGATTCCGGTGAGCAGGAGCTGTCATTCACGCTTGATCCTGCCAATCCGATTACGACCCTGGGTGGCAATTTCCTGCTGGGACCCTTCGGCGAAGGCCTGATGCTGGCCGGCCCCTACGACCAGGCACCGCTGCTGCCGAATGCTGACATCCTGCAGTTCACTGGTCCGGAAATCGTGGATCCCGTCAGCATCGCAGGTCCGGTGATGGTCGACCTGAATGTGGCAACGGATGCAATGGACACTGATGTCTGCGTCAAGCTGGTGGATCGTTATCCGGATGGCACGCTGATGCTCGTCAGTGACAATGTGATGCGGCTTAGCTTCTCAGATCCCGCCTATGTTGCAGGGTCGACTGCCAACATCAGCTTCAACCTGGGCAGCCGGGCATACGTCTTCGGAGCTGGGCACAAGCTTGAGCTGCATATCCAGGGCAGCAACTTCCCGAAGTACAATCCCAACCCTGGCAACGGAGATGACTACTATGACTCCAGCAATCCCGGCACGGCCGTGGAACAGCACAACAGCCTGAAGATGGGCACCTTGCAGCCCAGCAAGCTGGTGCTGCCGGTCTACAACCCGGCGCCCTGATCGAGTCAATCAGGAAAAACTGGCCCGACCACTTGAAAGCTCCGTAACTGCATGTCGCAGTGCATCAAGCTGCTCGCGTGGCAACATGAGTTGAATGGCGACCCTGTCAGTGAATTGCTCGGATTCCGTGACTGCCTCATGTGGTGCCAGCAGCAGGCGGAACTGCTCAAGTATCGGATAGTCGATTGTCACAGCCAGCTGGCACCAGTCGATCCGTTCAGTTGTCGGCAGGCTTTCAAGGGCCAGCTTCACGCTGCTGCTATATGCCCGGGTCAGGCCCCCGGTACCAAGCTTGGTGCCACCGAAGTATCGCGTGACCACTGCTGAAATCTCCCCCACTCCACAATGCGTCAGGACGGTGAGCATCGGCCGGCCGGCCGTGCCATGCGGTTCGCCGTCATCGCTCAAGCCGATATGCTGCTGGCTGCCAGGTGCACCGAGCTGGAATGCCCAGCAGTTATGTGTGGCATCCGGGAATTCCTGCCGTACTCCACGCAGGAAAGATTCCGCTTCCTCACGAGTTGAGCAGTGGGCAATGGTCGCAATGAAGCGGCTGCGCTGGATGTCCTGTTCAACGCGATGCGTTTCCGCCGGGATCAGATACCGTTCCTTGGAATCAGCCACCACTTGATTCTAGCCCCAGTGGGTTCCGCGCTGAATGGATTGATAACGGAGACTCATTCCAATCTTCAGGAATTCATCCGGAATGTTTGAATAAACAGGTTTTAGCGCTCGTCCTGCAGGGTATCGGATATGGTCCGGTAAGGGATCAAAAACCAGTTCAAGACAAAAGCCTCCGTGTGGGACGGGGGCTTTGTTTTTTTCTCCTGCAAACCGGACTGATTCCGCGCTTATTCCAGTAACACTTATTCCCCGCCCCATACCAGAATACATATCCTCTCAGTTATCCCGGAACTTATCAGTGGTAATTAGATATTTCGAATTTTAGACAGTTAGCTGTTTATCGTCCAGCACAGTAGGGTAACAAAAATGGTTCAGGCAATCAGGAAGCCTCAACCAAATAAATGAATGAGGTGAACGACATGAACATTCTGGATTACATCAGGAAACTGATTGAGATTCCCGACCCTTCTGAGAACCGTCCTGCGACGGATGATGCGGTGAAGATCGATGCCCAGGAAGCATACGACTTCAATTACGCCGCCGCCCTCAGTGACCTTGGCTGGCCCTTGATGTTCTGATCAAGCGACAGTCCATTCCAACCGATATCAATCCAAAGAGGTGAACACCATGAATTTCGACGCATTTGAACAGGGTTTCGTACAACTCGGAGTAAGCATCGGCAATGCCATCGGCGGCGCCATCGCAGCCGTGATCGGCTTCATCGGCCAGGTCGGTCATTACATCCATGACGCTACACTGGCCCTCATCAACATGTTCTGAACCACGGCCATCCAGCCGGCCGCAAACAGATCAGAGTCCCCGCCTGCGACGGGGACTCTGCTTTTTTCTCGGAACTCACATACGCTCCTCGGATACAGTAATGGAGTGTCCTATATTTCATCCATTCCCTTGTTCAGGAAACTGCTGCTGCAGGCGGCATGCGGAGTGTTTATGGCAATCCTTGCCGGCGGTCTTCCCGATGATGCAAACGCGGCCGATGACGCTGCTACCGACGCCAGACCTGCCCCGCTGATGACTCGCTGGGCGGCTGATGTTGATCCGGAATCCCCCTGGCCGGAGTATCCGCGTCCCGCAATGGTGCGTGAGGACTGGCTCAACCTGAATGGCTACTGGGAATACGCCATCCGCTACACCGGAACCGAGGCGCCTGAAGCGTTCGACGGGCGGATCCTGGTTCCCTACCCGCTGGAATCCCAGCTGTCAGGCGTTGGCAAGTCACTCCAGCCCGACCAGACCCTGCACTACCGGCATCGCTTTACAGTCCCGCAAACATGGCAGGGAATGCGCGTGCTCATGCATTTCGAGGCCGTCGACTGGCAATGCACACTGAAGGTCAACGGACAGGAAGTTGGATCACACAAGGGCGGCTATGACCCATTCAGTTTTGATATAACGAACTTC
This sequence comes from bacterium, assembly GCA_020440645.1. GTDB lineage: Bacteria > 4484-113 > 4484-113 > 4484-113 > JAFGCY01 > JAHEFU01. The sequence continues at coordinate 29,261 of JAGRNR010000020.1, forward strand.
CTGAAATCAGGAGAAGAACAGGAAGTGATCCTCAGCGTGCAGGACCCGTCTGACTATGCAAGCCAACCACGCGGCAAGCAGGTGCTTAGTCCGGGCAGCATCTGGTACACACCAAGCAGCGGGATCTGGCAGACTGTCTGGCTGGAACCGGTTGCCGAGGCATACATAGAGTCCTACACCGCGGTCCCGGACCTGCGGAATGGCAGGCTCAGGATTGATGTCAGTAGCGTCAATGCTGGCGACAGTCACGCCGTGGAGGTCTTAGTTATCAGGGACGGAGGGACCATTGCCGTACAGACAAAGATGTCCGGCGAACAGTTTGAATTCGAGATTCCGGATGCGATTGCCTGGTCGCCGGAGAACCCGTTTCTTTACTCCCTGCTGATCAAGCTGCAGCGGGGCGATGGTGTCGTTGACAGCGTCTCAGGCTACTTCGGGATGCGGGATGTGAGCCTTGGCACTTCGAACGACGGTAAGCTGCGCATCATGCTCAATGGCAAGCCGGAGTTCCAGAGCGGGGTGCTGGACCAGGGCTTCTGGCCTGACGGGCTATACACGCCACCGACGGATGAGGCGATGAAGTCCGACATCGAGATCCTGAAGGCAATGGGATTCAACATGCTGCGCAAGCATGTGAAGGTGGAGCCACGGCGATTCTACTACTGGTGTGATGTGCTGGGGATCTGGGTCTGGCAGGACATGCCATCCGGTTACAAGTCCGGCCTCAGCCCGGAGGAACAGCAGCGGCCGACAGCGGATGTTGCCGGACAGTTCAGGCATGAACTTGAGCGCATGATTGGCAACCTGTACAACCACCCGAGCATCATCGTCTGGGTGCCCTTCAATGAAAGCTGGGGCCAGCATGACACTGAATCCGTCACTGAATACGTTCGCAGCCTGGATGCTTCCCGGCTCGTGAACAGTGCCAGCGGCTGGGTTGATTACGGCTGTGGCGACATGCAGGACATCCACAATTACCCTGAACCGAAGGTGCCCCAGCAATCTGGCGAGCGGGCACTGGTGCTTGGTGAATTCGGCGGGCTGGGCCATAGCGTACCGGGGCATGTCTGGAATGAACGAAACTGGGGCTATGCCGTACCGGAAAACTCAGATGCCCTGCTTGCACAGTTCCGTGAATACTATGAACAGCTCTGGTGGATGGCGCAGGAGCTTGGCCTCAGTGCCGCGATCTACACGCAGGTGACAGATGTGGAAGTGGAGGCCAACGGCCTGCTGACCTACGACCGCGAGGTGGTCAAACTGGATGCCGAGGAAGTCCGCCGCATAAACGAGGAGCGCCCCGATATCGAATGAGCGACCGGGATGCAAAAAGGCCCCCATGCATGATGGGGGCCTGGAAGTCCCGGGAATCTGGAGGTAAGGGGATTCGAACCCCTGGCCTCGTCATTGCGAACGACGCGCTCTACCAGCTGAGCTATACCCCCGAGGATTCGGGCTAACTAATATAACACAGCACATGCCCAAAATCATGCCGGATCACCGGCATCCGGTGCAGTGCCGGGACCGATTGCATCTGTGAAGCTGCCTCCTTCCGCACTTTCGAAATGGCTGCCCTTCTGCGCCGGGTCCATGTCCACCATCCGGCGTCCCTGGTGGATGCCCGGACCGAGGCTGCCGAAGGACACGTAGATCCGCGTCATTTCCTCCACAGTCATGTCAATGTCCACCACGTCATCGCAGGGGATGATGTAGCTGAAACCGGTGGCTGGCATCGGGGTGTTTGGGAAGTAGATGTAGTAGTACTTCTCACCGCGGATCTCGATCGGCTTGGCGCTGGCCAGCATACCGAGGATCCACATGTTGGCATACTTGGCCAGCACCACGTTGCTCATCGCCTTGGCTGCATCCTCTTCCTTCTTCTGGAAGAGGTCAACCACCTGCTCAGCACTCGTGTAGACGGTGTTTATGAACGGCACCTTCTTGATCATGCCAGTCACATGTCCGGCGAAGTAGTTCCCCACGGCACTGCGCACATTGCCGAAGCGGCTGCCGGCTGCCCCGCGGGTGAACAGGCCCGCGATGAAGATCAGGAGCAGGATCACCACCAGGGTGGCTACATACAGAAGCACGGCCTCGAACTGCTTGTCAGCGTGGCGGCTGACGAACTGGCCAAAGGCACTGGCCGGTCCGAGCCAGCCATAGATCATGTTGAACAGGTAGGTCAGCACAGCCAGCGTAATCACCATCGGCAGGATGGCAAACAACCCGGCCCCCATGATTGATCCGATCTTCTTCAGCATGGTTCACTCCTGGTATCGAAACTCATCAGTGTTGTCACTCCTGGAATCCGTTGACAAGTGGGATCTTGCGGCCGCTGCCGAAGGCCTTGCGTGTGACGCGCAGGATCGGTGCAGCCTGCCAGCGCTTGTATTCGTTGAGCCTGATCAGGCGGAAGGCCTCATCTATCTCATCCGCTGGATAACCCAGTCCTTGCAGTTCACTGCGACTGCGCTGCCTGACGATGATCTCATCCACCAGCGGACCGGTACGTTCATACTCGAATGGGTCCACCTGGCCTGCGCGCAGTTCCGCGGAGGGTTCGCGGTCAATGCTGCGCTGCGGGATCACTTCCCTGCCCTTCCACTGGTTGTACCAGCGTGACAGCTGGTAGACCTGCGGCTTGGACAGGTCGCCGATCGGGGCCAGCGCACCGCACATGTCGCCATACAGTGTGCTGTAACCCAGTGCATACTCCGTCTTGTTTCCGGTTGCCAGCACCAGCGAGCCGCGGTCGTTGGAAATCTCCATCAGGATCTTGCCACGCTCACGCGACTGCAGGTTCTCCCTGGTCAATCCGCTCCTGTACTGTCCCATTGCATCAGTGAAGCGCCGCTCTGCAAGCGCCACGCTTTCCTCAATCGGAAAGACGTGGAATGGCATCCCGAGGTTTCGGGCGAGCAGTTCCGCGTCGCTGTTGCTCATGTCTGCAGTGAACCGCGATGGCATGGCAACGCCCGTGACATTCTGCGGCCCGAGTGCTTCCGCCGCCAGGCAGGCCACCAGTGCGCTGTCAATCCCGCCACTCAGCCCGAGCACTGCCTTTTCAAAGCCCGTCTTGCCGAAGTAGTCACTGATGCCGAGGCAAAGCGCCCTGAAGATCTCCGCGCTGCCATCATGCTCGCGGGTGTCCTCCAGCTCAGGATTGTCAGCGAAGGGGTCGATCATCAGCATGTCCTCGCCGAAGGACTCGCCGGTGGCAATCAGCCGCCCGCGCCTGTCGACCACGATGCTGCTGCCATCGAAGATCAACTCATCCTGGCCACCCACCATGTTGCAGTACAGCAGCGGCAGCCCGGTCTCCCGGGCATGCTTGCTGCACAGCTCGATGCGCCGGCGCTGCTTGCCCTGGCGGTAGGGAGAACTGCTCAGGTTGACAATCATGTCCGCGCCGGCCGAAGCCAGCTGGCGCACGACCTTGATCTCATACTCGTCGTCCCAGATGTCCTCACAGATCGTCACCGCCACACGGTGGCCGTCAATCGCCAGCGGCTCCAGATTCTCCCCCGGCCTGAAGTAGCGCCACTCATCAAACACGTCGTATGTCGGCAACAGGCTCTTGCGCACGATATGCTGCACCCTGCCATCAGCAATATAGGCAGCTGAGTTATACAGGTGACCATTCTCGTCATTGTCAATGAATCCAACAAGAGCCGGCAATGCCAGCTCCATGCACAGCCGTCCGAAGACAAGATCGCGCTGGGCCGAGATGAAGTGCCGCTTCAGCACCAGGTCCTGCGGCAGGTATCCCGTCACCATCAGCTCCGGGGTGACCAGCAGGCCGGCTCCACGTGCTTTTGCCGTGCGCGCCGCATCTATGATCTTCTCGGTATTGCCCTCCAGCGCCCCCACGGTCGCATTGAGCTGGCTCAGTGCAATCAGCATGCCGAGATTATAGGTTGCAGCAGCATCAGTGCCTTCTCATCTTGCTGGCAGCGATGTCACGGTACATTCCCAGCCTGGCGGCAAATCCAGCCAGGCAGCCGCGCTTCTCTTCCTTCATCACCTGCGCCGCTCCCGGCCATTCCACCACAAGTTGCTCCACGCCGAGTGATTCAAGGTGTTCATTCAGGGATGTCTCCACGCCGAAGCGGCTGTCCCAGTCCCCGAAGCTTTCCAGCAGCTGGCGCTGCAGGCAGCGCTGGCCGCTGATCAGCGGCGAGATCTTCTGGGCCAGGCTGGTCAGGGTCCGTCCACCGGTGAACACGGCGAGGCTGGCCTGGTTGTGCCCATACTGCACCGGTTCGATCAGTGCCCGCAGGTGTCCGGCATTCACATGCAGCAGGTCGGCGTCGAGGTAGCAGATCACGGGAGCGCTGCTGGCCAGGAAGCCACTGTGCATCGCCTCGCTCTTGCCCTGGTTACGCTCGTGCCGGACCAACTCAAGCCCGGGTTCAGCCTCCACCCGCGCTGCAGTGTCATCCCGGCTGCCATCGTCAACCACGATCACCCGCGCGAACAGCTCACTCTCTAGCGCAACCCTGGCAACCGCCAGCACGCGCGGCCCTTCATCAAAGGCAGGGATGATGGCATCCACCTGCTGCCGCACACCGGGTACCGCTGTGCTGCCAGTGTTCACGCTCCCAGCTTCTCCTTGATCCAGGCCGGGGGCGTGAATCGCCATTCGCTCAGTTCCTCGAACTGCGCGCAGATCCTCAGCAGCAGGCTGTCGTGGAATCCTGGACAGACGAACTGGATGGAAGTCGGCAGGCTGCTGCCACCAGAGCCGGCAAACCCGTTGGGCATGCTCACTCCGCACAGCCCGGCGAGGTTGACAAATACCGTAAACAGGTCGGACATGTACATTGCCACCGGGTCGTCAGTCTTTTCGCCGATGCCAAAGGCCACATTCGGGCTGGTCGGGCATACGATCACGTCCACCTTCTGGAACATCTCCGACATGCAGCGGGCGATCTCCGCACGCATCGCACGGGCGCGGTTGTAATAGGCATCGAAGTAACCACTGCTCAGCACGTAAGTTCCGAGCAGGATGCGGCGCTTGACTTCCTCACCAAAGCCGCGCGAGCGCACATCCAGGTAGCGCTCCAGCAGTTCATCACCCTGCGGTTCGTCGCCATAACGAACACCGTCATAGCGTGCGAGGTTTGAGCTGCATTCGGCTGCGGTGATCACGTAGTAGGCCGGGATGCAGTACTGCGCAACATTGAAGTCCAGCTCGATGATCTCGGCTCCGGCATCACGCAGGATGTCGATCGAACGCTGGCAATTGGCAAGCACGGCGCTGTCAACGCTTGCAGGATCCATGAACTGGCTGATCACTCCAACGCGCAGCTTGTTCCAGTGGATCGGCTTCCGGGCATCTGCGTAGTAATCAATTCGTTCGGACACGCGGCAGGTGCTGTCCAGCGGGTCCGGATGGCTCATTGTGTTCATCGCCAGCGCCGCATCCAGCGTGCAGCGCGTAAAGGTGCCGGCCTGGTCACAGCTGCTGCTGTAGGCCACCATGCCATAGCGGCTGAGCAGGCCGTAGGTCGGTCGGTAGCCAACCACTCCACAGAAGCTTGCCGGGATGCGGATGCTGCCGCCCGTATCGGTGCCGAGCGCCATGAAGCTCTGGCAGGCCGCGACAGCGCTTGCACTGCCGGAACTGCTGCCGCCCGCCACGCGGGTCAGCTCCCAGGGATTGCGGCTTGGGCCGTAGGCTGAGTTCTCGCCGGAGCTGCCCATCGCGAACTCATCCATGTTGGTCTTGCCCATCAGGTGGTTCTTTTCCTGGCGCAGGTGGGCGACGATGCTGGCATCAAAACTCGGCTCGTATCCCTTCAGGATGTTGCTGCCTGCGGTCGTGCTCAGGCCCTTCGTGGCGAACAGGTCCTTGGCGGCATACGGCATGTGGCTGAATGTCTGCAGCCTGTCCGGGCTCAGGTCCAGGTCCCAGCCCTGTGTTTCCACCACTTCATCCCAGGCAGTGAAGTTGTTCAGTTCACCGTCAATTTCACGTGCGAAGGAGTACTGGGCTTCCTGCAGGTCATTGTGGTCAATCTCTCCGCTGCTGACATCCGCCAGCAGCTCGTGCGCCGTGCGCGCAAGCAACTCACGCATCAGCCTTCACCTTCGAAGTCGATGATGGTCGGCACGCGGTAGTCATGCACGGTGCCTTCCGGCCACACGTACTCGACCACCTTGTCCGGACGCAGCTGCAGGCCGCCATCAATGCCGGCCAGCTTGCTGTCCTGCGGTTCCCACACGGACAGGCTGTCCACCATCTTGAGCATGCTGTTGAACTTGCGCTCGAAATCGGCGGCTTCGCGCTCATCAAGGCGCAGGCGGGCCAGCCCGCAGAGGTGCAGGAAGAGGTCGTGGTTCATGCAGAAATTTTAGCAAAGCCCGCCGGACGGGGCGGCGGATCACTCTGCGGCTGGCGGGTCCTGCCAGAGCTGCTGCCAGGCCTGGCCCTGCAAGGCATCAGCCAGTGAACCCGGCAGGTCGGCGAAGAATCCATGAGTCGGCCAGCCACTCACCTTGTCGTTAGCGCCATCCTTCGAGTTGTAGCTGTCATTGCCGCCTCCGGCATCAATGAACAACGAAAGCGAAGTACCACCATGGTAGTCATTCCCACCGGCACGAGCCTGGCCGGCCGGATAGTCATAGACGTCGTCGCCGTTCATGTCCCACATCAGGCAAACCGCATTGTGAGCGCTCGCTCCCTGTGAGAAGCCGCCGCCGCCTTCATAGCGGTCGTTGCCGAGGTAATCAATGAACACTGTGCTGCACTCATCCCAGGCCAGGCCCTGCGCCACGCTCTGGCGGGTCTGGTACCAGTCGTTGCCACCTTCCTCAAGGAACACACCGACCGCCTGGTGGGCGCAGAAACCCTGGTTGTAACGGCTGCCGATGTAGTGGTCATCCTGCTGTCCGACATCGTGGAAGAAGCCATAACCGAAGTAATAGCCGCCGCCCTGGCTGAAATTGCCGGCTTCGTTGTAGTCCTCACCCTCAAGGTCCACAATGCCCGCGATTCCACCGGAGGCCCGGTTGCGGAAACCCTGGGCGCAGCCCTGGCTCCAGGAATCGAAGATGCCGGCGTCACCATAGCCTGTCGGATACTTGCCCTTGGCATAGCGGTAGTCGTCACCTTCCGCATCCAGCAGCAGGCCAATGCCATGCGCACCGCCGAAAGCCTGGCTCTTCTGCTGTGCCTCAAAGCGGTCATTGCCGGATATGTCGAAGATGATGCCGCTGCCGAAGATCGCGGCTGCCTGGCAGAGTTCCTCACCGCGGTAGATATCATCCCCGCTGTAGTCTACAAGTGCTCCACATCCGAGGAAGGCGCAGCCCTGGGCCCACTGCAGGCCGATGTACTGGTCATTGCCGGACATGTCGATCAGGAGCCCACAGCCCATTGAGCCACTGCCCTGGCAATGCTGCGTGGTTGATTCATATGCATCGTTGCCACCGAACTCGATCAGCACGCCCAGAGGATGTGAGATCCCGGTAGCGCTGCCTGCCGCATTGGTGTAGAAATCGTCGCCACCCAGGTCGATGCGCAGCACTGCATCATCCTTGCGCTGCCAGCTGCGGCCCGTGCCATTGACGACTATGTCACCGGCTGCAGTCTCCATGCGCAGCAGCTCATCGTCAGAAAGGTTGCCAGCATAGCTGGCCAGCAGTTCCTGCTCCAGGCGCTTGAGGAAATTGATCTGCGCCAGACTGCTCAGTTTCAGCTGGGCCTGCTGCAGACTGGCGTAGTTGATACGCTTGGCCAGTTCGATCAGGCGCAGGTTGTCAGCCACCCGGCGCGCGTTGCTGTCCTCACTGTCAATATAGTGCCACTGGCGGAAGGCCTCCGTCAGCTCTGCACGCTGGCGGTCCAGGAACTCAAGTTCCTCATCGCTGAACGAGGCAAAGGCCTTGCGGACCAGGGCATCACTGTCCTCCAGCGTCTGCTTCAGCAGCTGCAGGTCATCATCCAGCGTGCCATCCTTGTTGTCAGCCAGCTGCGGGAAGTCCTCTCCATAGAGGTCCATCAGTTCCGCACTGGTGTACTGGATCTGGCTGTAACCACTGATGCCGGCCACCATGCTTTCGGTCAGCTTGCCGGTGATGGACCGCGTGACCGCCTCACCCTTGAAACCATCACGCAGCAGGTAGACGGTGCGCTGGAATCGGTAACCGTCATCAGGGGTGGCGCGCCGGTCCAGCCGCATTGCCAGATCCTCACAGTCGGCAGCTATGCCTGCCCTGGCAATCAGCTCGTCACGGAACTGGTTCAGGCCAGGACGCAAGTCGTCAACCCGGCAGGGCAGTTCATCATTTGCTGGGAATGGCTCACCCATCGTGTCCGGTCGGGGTCCAAGAACAACACTGATCTCGAGCTCCTCCGGTATCCTGCTGGCATCAAGCCTGAGGCTCTGCCCGTCCTGCAGGCTGTCTATGCGAGGCCGCAGTTCGTCCAGCGGGAAATCCGGCACCGCGTCACCAGCCGCATCATGCAACACAACGGACGGGATGCTGCGGTGGATGCTGAACAGCAGGCTGTCACCAAGCTCCCTGCCGACAAGTGCCTCACGCAGCAGTGCGTCATACTTGCCATCCGGGGCATCCGCCATCTGGCGGCCATCAATTGCCGTGATTACGTCGCCCGACCGCAGTCCCGCCCTGTCCGCCGGACTGCCCGGCACGACATTGATCAGCAACCCTGGCGGGTCGGAACTTGGCTCGTGCCCGACGCCGAGGTACGGGTCACCCGCGGCGTTACCGGCCGTTGCACAGATGAGCAACAGCAGCAATGCCAGCAGCGGCTTGCAGATGCGCATGGTCAGTTTCCTGGCAATGGGATGCCACTACTGTAGCACCCCCGCCAGGCCCTAGCGTGCGGTGGCGATCTCGCGGGTCTCGCGGATCACCGTCACCTTCACCGTGCCCGGATACTCCATCTCTTCCTCGATCCGCTTGGCAATCTGGCGGCTGAGGTCGTAGGTCAGGATGTCATCCATCATGTCGGGCTTGACCATCACACGCAGCTCACGGCCGGCCGAGATGGCGAACACCTTCTCCACGCCAGCGAAGCTCATCGCCATGTCCTCAAGCTGGCGCAGGCGCTGGATGTAGCTGGTCAGGGCTTCACCACGGGCACCCGGACGGACGGCGGAAATCGCGTCAGCGACCTGCACAACGCAGGCTTCGATGGTCATTTCCACATCACCGTGGTGACCCTCGATGCAGTTGATCACAACCGAGTTCTCACCGTACTTGCGGCCCATGATGCCACCGACCTCGGTGTGGCTGCCCTCCATCTCAGGGCCGGCACCCTTGCCGATGTCGTGGAACAGGCCACCGCGCTTGGCGTTCTTGACCGGAATGCCGAGTTCGGCGGCGATCACGCCGGACATGATGGCAACCTCGATGGAGTGCGCCAGCACGTTCTGGCCATAGGAGGTACGGTACTTCAGCTTGCCAAGACCCTTGATCATCTCCGGGTTGACGCCGGTCACACCGACCTTGAAGGTGGCCTCCTGGCCGGCGCGCCAGATCTCCTCGTCAACCGCCTTCTGGGCATCACTGACAACTTCCTCAATCTTGGCTGGATGGATGCGGCCATCCTGGATCAGGCGCTCCACGGCCTGGCGGGCCACCTCGCGGCGCACGCCGTCAAAGCTGGACAGCATGATCACGTTCGGGGTGTCGTCGATGATCACGTCCACGCCGGTGGCGGCCTCGATCGCGCGGATGTTGCGGCCCTCGCGGCCGATGATACGGCCCTTCATTTCGTCATTCTTGATCTCGACCGTGGTGATCAGGCTGTCGCTGTAGTGGTCCACGGCACAGCGGAACACCGCCTTGAGGATCAGCTTGCGGGCGATCTCGTTCGCCTCGTTGCGGGCCTCATCCTCCATCTCCTTGCGGATCTTGGCGGATTCGTAGCGCGCCTCGTCCTCAATGCGGGCCAGCACTTCGCGGCGGGCCTGTTCCTGGTCCATGTTGGCGACGCGCTCGGTTTCGATGCGCATCAGGTCCTCATGTTCCTCCATCTTCTGCTCGCGCTTGTCCAGGTTGGAAGCCCGGCGGTCCAGTTCGGTACGGCGCTTGTCCACCTTGTCGAGCTGCTCGGTCAGGGTCTGCTCAGCCTTGACGTGCAGCTCCTCGCGCTTCTCGAATTCCTTGACACGGCGCCTGAGTTCCTGGTCGCCTTCCTTGGCGCGCTGGATGCTCTCACTGGCCCGGTCATTGGCCTTCTTTGTGATCAGCTCCGCATCCTTGCGGGCTTCGGCCAGCAGGTCTGATGCGCGCTTGTCCGCGCGGTCCTGTGAGTCCTTTAGCAGTGCCTCGGCCTTCTGCTCAGCAAGCGCGGCCTTCCTGGCCTGGGCATTTGCTGAAACCAAATAGGCGATTACGGCCCCGGCGAGGCCGCATACCACCGTGACAATGATTACCATTGTGGGGTTCATCGTCTTCTCCAGCTTTTATTTACGCTTCGGAGCTACGATGCTTCCTCAGCCGCGGGGACATCCTTTGCGGCATCGCCCTGTCCCAGCTGGGGCAGGCCGTAGATCTTTCGCAGCTCGTTCTCGAGCGAGTTCTGGAGAGCGGGATTTTCCTCAAGGTACTGCTTGGCGTTCTCACGTCCCTGGCCGAGCTTCTCGTCACCCATCGTGTACCAGCTGCCGCTCTTGGCGACCAGCTTGTTGTCCACGGCGAGATCGAGAATGTCGCCTGACTTTGAAATACCCTTGCCGAAGATGATGTCGAAGGTGGCCTTCTTGAAGGGAGGCGCCAGCTTGTTCTTGACGACCTTGGCCGTCACCTGGTTGCCGACGATGTCCGTTCCCATCTTGATGCTGTCAGAGCGCCGCACTTCTATCCGCATGCTGCTGTAGAACTTGAGCGCCCGTCCACCCGTGGTGGTCTCGGGGTTGCCGAACACCACTCCGATCTTCTCTCGTACCTGGTTGATGAAGATCAACGCGGTCTTGCTACGCGAAGTGATTCCTGTAAGCTTCCTGAGGGCCTGGCTCATCAGCCGGGCCTGCAGTCCCATGTGGCTGTCTCCCATTTCCCCGTCAATCTCCGCCCGGGGAACCAGGGCCGCCACACTGTCGATTACGATGATGTCCAGGGCACCGCTGCGGACGAGCATCTCGGCGATTTCCAGCGCCTGCTCACCCGTATCGGGCTGGCTGATCAGCAGTTCATTCACATCAAGGCCAAGCCTGGCCGCATATTCAGGATCCATGGCGTGCTCTGCGTCGATGATCGCCACGCGACCACCCAGACGCTGGGCCTCCACCATCATGTGCATAGCAAGTGTCGTCTTTCCGGAAGATTCAGGTCCATAGACCTCAACGATCCTCCCTCTGGCAATGCCTCCGATACCCAGCGCAATGTCGAGGGACAGGCTTCCCGAAGGAATCACACCATCCTCGACACGTATCGCACGGTCCCCCAGCTTCATGATCGAACCCTTGCCGAACTGCTTTTCGATCTGGTCCGTAGCCATCTGGAGAGCTTTCAAGCGATCATCTGTTTGCTGTCTCGACATCACCAGCTCCAAACTCGTTGATAATTATAGAATAGATTGTCCCGAGGACCTCCCCCGCTATGGGCAGGTAATCAACAGGCAATACTTGGATGTTAGCACTAAACTAAACGCCTGTAAAGGTTTTGCGGCAAATTCCGTCAAATTTATTGACCAGAGCCTGGCAAGCATGCGTCAGGAGAGGCATAGGAGATGCTGGCAAACCAGTCCTGATCCGCCACGTGGTGGTGCTAGAATCTCCTCACTCCAGGGCGAGGAAGACTGAATGGACCCGATTGCATTTGCAATAACCGACAACCTGCAGATCCGCTGGTACGGCATCATGATGGCGATCTCGATGCTATTGGGCAGCTACATCGGTGCCCAGCTGCTCAAGAAGATCGGCAGGCCCGGCGACCTGATATGGGACGGACTAGTCTGGATCATCCTGGCCGGCATAAGCGGTGCTCGCCTCGTCTATGTACTGACGAACATCAGTGACTTCGTGGCCCATCCCGAGGAGATCCTGCGCGTTGACCACGGTGGCCTCTCCTTCCATGGTGGAATCATTGCGGGTGTGATTGCAGCCTATTTCTACTTCAGGCGGCACAAGATCAACTTCATCGAGGTGATGGACAGCTTCGCTCCAGGAGTTGCCATCGGCGTGATCCTGGTCCGCATCGGCAACTTCATGAACGGCGACATCCTCGGCTTCAAGTGGGATGGGCCCTGGGCAATGAACTTTCCTTACGACGAATACCACCGCATGCCCGGCGCCAGCCAGGAGGACATCATCCTGCGCCACCCGACGGAGCTGTACGGGCTGCTGGTCGGCGTGATCACATTCTTCGTCTGCTACGTTGTCTGGCGCAAGATATACATTGACAAGGTCCTTCCCCGCGGTGCCAACTACATCACCTTCGTGTTCTGCTACAGCCTGCTGCGGACCACCATCGAGGATCCGTTCCGCCATGTGTCTGAGCAGCACAGGATCCCCTTGTTTGGCAGCATCACGTTGACATATTCACAGATCGTTGACATTGTCCTCATACTCGTGTGCATCTGGGCCTACACACAGCTGCGCAAATGGGATGCGGCGCGGCGCGAAGTTGAGAATCGCGGCAGCGGATTTGGTGGAGCGGAATCCCGCCAGGAACGCCGGGCAAGGCAGCGCGCCGAAAAGTCAAAACCCTGATTTTCCATCAGGAAAATAAAGGCAGATTATCCCCATAGTGTTGACCTTTTGGGGATAAATGTTGAAATTCGCGGGTTTGTCGGACGGGTTTTGCTCAATTTTTTCAAATAAAATGAATTTTGTAACGATTTGTGATAATATTAACTCAGGCTGAGTCAGTTTGACCTGCCTTAAAAGTTATCCGATCACCTCAAGTTTCAATGGTGATTACATTTTTAGGAGTTTCGTATGCCCAAGATCACAAGCAACGAGGGCAAACCTTATGCAGAGATCGGTACTCTGCTGAGGAACCTGCGCCTTCGTCGTGGCATGAGTCAGTTTGATCTGGCGGATGCCTCAGGAATAAACAACAGTTACCTCTCACGTATTGAGAATGGTGAGCGACGTCCGAGCCCCAAGATCCTCAAGCGCTTCAGTGAGATCCTGCAGTTCCCCTATGACGAACTGGTGGTGACAAGCGGCATCCTCAGTGAGGATTTCGTCAAGTCCACTCCCAGCGAGCCCAGCAGCAACGATCCCACCACCCATGCGCTGCAGCAGCTGATCTCGGGTATTCAGGGCAAGCCTGCCGGCAGCAATGGCTCCTCAGCCGTAGCCACAGCCCGCCGCGCGATGCCCGTCTATGACACCGTACCCGCCGGCCTGCTGAAGGATGCGAACGTGGTCGAGGCGCATGCCGACGTTGAGAAGCTGGTGCTCTCTGAAGAAGAAATGATGTTTGACCCGAACAGCTTCGGCCTGATTGTGCAGGGTGACAGCATGCTGGAGGCTGGTATCCTTGACGGGGACACCCTGATCGTCAGTCCGGCCAGCCAGGTTAACAACGGTGATATCGCCGTCGTGCAGGTTAACCGTCGCCAGACCACGGTAAAGAAGGTGTACTTCGAGAATGACTCGGTTATCCTGCAGCCGGCGAACCACAACTACCGTCCGCAGGTCCTCAAGTACCCGGATGAGGTGGAGATCCTCGGCAGGGTCATCCTCGTCAGACGTAAGCTTATCTAGGGAGCCGTGACAACAGGCATGAGCAAGGTGAACGACCAGCATCTGGACGAAATCGCTGCGGCGCGTGCGCAGACCGACTACAACCGTGCAGTGGAGCCCTGCGGGCCGAGCTGTGGCTGTGCCGGCCCCCTGCGAGGTGCCGAGGAGGATTTTGAAACCCGCCTCAAGGCCGCCCTGGAAAAGGTCCGCCCCTTCCTGCAGATGGATGGCGGCGACCTGGAACTGGTTGCAATCGAGGACAACAATGCACTGATCAGGCTGATGGGGGCCTGCCAGAGTTGTTCCATCTCCACCGTGCACATGAAGATGGGTGTGGAAACGGCAATCAAGAAGGAAATCCCCGAGTTCGGTGAGCTGATCACCATCGACTGAGGCAGGCAGCCAATTGGCTTCTGAAACCATCCTCGCAGCAGCCCAGCCATGGCACCTGATGGTGCGGCCCGTATTGACATGGCAACAGCTTGCTGACAGGCGATCGCTGCTGTTTGCACTGCTCTGGCAATGGCTGCTGCTCAGCCTGGCGGAGATCGTGGGTAGCCCTGTCATGCTGCAGGTGGCGGGCAATCCGCGGGAAGGCAGTGCAGCCTGGCTGGTGCCGCTCGGAGTATTAATCGGTTTCATCCCCCTCACCCTGCTGATGAACGCTGCTTTTGCGGGACTGTGCTGGCTGTTCTTCAGGCTGCTTGGCATCCCGCGCTCATACAGCGACTTCCTGCACTGGACAGCTTATGGAATGCTGCCCTTCGTGCTTGGTACTTTCCTTGGCCGGCTCTGCCTTGAGCTGCTGCATCCTGCAATGATCCCGCAGGTGCTTGAAGCACCACTGCAGTTCCGCGGAATCAGCATTGGTCCGGTCAGCTGGATTGCCAGCAACTGGCATCCGCTGGAATTCAACTGGGTTGCCGCCAGTTACCTTGATGTATTCGGTCTGTGGAGCCTGATCCTGCTGGCACTGGGCCTGAGGCACTTCCTCAAGGCGGAACGCAGCCAGGGCATCATTGCCAGCGTTGCGATGCTCTTGCTGTGCATGCTGGTCATCACCGGCATCTGGCAGTTGTTCCAGCGACTTGGCAACCTGAGCTGATCGCCTAGCTCCTGGATTGCTGGATTACCTAGCTAACTTATCCCTGGAGCTGACCCTGCATTGCAAGACAAGTTGCCCTTCAACGCACGCGCCTTCTATTTGTTAATTTGACGTCATCCTGCCGGAAGGCGGTGGCTGCCCAGCATCACCAGTGAGATTGAAATTCATTTGGAAACCGCAGCAACCGGTGACGGAATCACTCACTGACTACAGGACCAGTCTGATAATATTGTGCTGCAACCGGCAGTCCAGCTGCCGGTCAATCGGCTTATCGAAGCTGAAACCACTTCACAGGGGCATGCGTCCAACGCCCTACCGCAAGAGCGGGGGATAAGTGGGTATGGAGGAAGATCATGTGGCGCAGGGTTGGAATCATTGTGCTCGTCCTTTTGCTGCTGGGCGTCGCGGCCGCGATCGTCATCAAGCAGAAGGATGGCAAGGGCTTCATCAGCAGCGGTGAAAAGAAGGACTCAGAGGAATCCACCGAATACTTCGAGCAGGCCCGGCGTGGTGACCTGAAGATCATCGTCGAGGCCACCGGTACCACAGAGCCCGTCACCGACATCGAAGTCAAGAGTGAGGCCACCGGCCGCATCGAGGAGTTCTTCGTCGAGGAAGGTGACATGATCCAGGCCGGTGACGTGATCTGCCGGCTCGACCAGCGCAACCAGCAACTCGTCGTTGACCAGCAGCAGATCGTGCTCAAGCAGGCGCAGCTGCGCTATGACGAGGCCCGCAACGCCAACAGCGAGACCACCCGGGCCAGCCTCGAGACCCAGCTCACCAATGCCCGCAACAGCCTGGACAACGCCAAAAGCAACCTCCAGACACAGATAGACAGCTTTGAGCGAATTCGCTCGCTCTACGAGAAGGACTGGGCCACCCAGCAGGAATATGACAACGCCAGCAACCAGCTGATCAGCATGCGCACGGCTGTTGCCAATGGCGAGGCTTCCCTGTCCCTCGCTGAGGAGAACCTGCGCGCCTTCGATGAGGGAAGCAACAGCAACAACATCAGCCTCGCCAAGCTGAGCTATGACGCCGCCGGCGTCCAGCTGGCGGAAGCACGCAAGCAGCTCGGGGACAGCGAAATCGCCTCCCCGATCAGCGGCATCGTGCTGGAGAAGCTGCTGGACATCGGTGACAGCGTGATCAGCATCAACTCCTCATTCAGCGGAGGCAACACGATCATCAAGGTCGCCGACCTGAGCCGCATCAAGGTGCGCACATACGTGGACGAGATCGACATCGGCAAGATCAAGGTCGGCCAGACTGCCACCGTGCAGGTCGACGCCTTCCGCGAGCAGGAGTTCAGCGGCAAGGTGACGAACATCTACCCGCAGGGTGTGCAGGCAGGCAGCGGTCTGATCAACTTCGTGGTGATCATCGAGGTTGACAACAATGAGGGCCTGCTGCTCGGCAACATGACCGCCAGTGTGAAGATCGAGGCCGACGTGAAGAAGGATGTCCTGCTGATCCCGCTCGGCGCCACGCGCGCGGGTGAGAAGCCGGACACGAACATGGTCTTCCGCCTGAAGGAGGGCGAGGACATCACGAGCGAGAAGGCCGCAACCGAGGAGGTTGAGGTCAAGCTCGGCGACACTGACTACTACGACATCATCGTGCTTGAGGGCCTTGAGGAAGGAGACTACGTCAAGGTCCGGGGCTTCGAGACATCCATCAAGTTCGACTAGGAAGGCAACTGACTGATGCGGACGATCTGGCTCAGCCTGGTGATCGGCTACAGGATGCTGATGCGCAACAAGCTGCGCAGCCTGCTGACACTGCTGGGCATCATCCTCGGAGTCGGCGCGGTGATCGCCATCGTCAGCCTTGGTGAGGGCCTGCGGCACCAGTTCACTGCCAACATCACATCGATGGGTGGTGACGTGTTCTTCATGACACCTGTCGCGCCTAAGCGGCCGGGACAGGCGCGCCAGCCGATGAAGATGTTCACGATGGACGACATGCGCGCCGTCGAGGAACAGACCACCCTCGTGCGCGACGTGATACCGGCGATAGACGTGGGAGTCACCGCCAAGCATGGCAACAACACGACGAACGGGCATGTGCTCGGAGTAGCGGCTGACTACATGGATGACATCCCGGAGAAGATCGAACAGGGCCGCTTCTTCACCCAGGCCGAAGTGAATGGCGCGTCCCGCGTCGTCGTCATCGGCCACGACATAATGGACGACCTGTTCGAGGACTATGAAAATGCCGTTGGCAGCCAGGTCCGCCTGAACGGAACAAATTACGAGATCATCGGCCTGATCGAGAAGCGCAAGAACATCTTTGACGGAGCGCCGAACCCTGACACGGGCTTCCTCAGCCCGGTCAGCACTGTGCAGAAGCGCATCATCGGCAATGATGACGTGTTCTGGGTCAGCCTATACCTTGCAGATGGCGCGGACGTGAAGGAAGCGAAGGAGGAGGTTGCCACAATCATGCGGCAGCGCCGCAGGATCCGCAACGCTTCCGATGACGACTTCCAGTTCATCAGCCCTGACCAGTTCCTCGAGATCGGCAACCAGTTCCTCAACGTGCTGATCTCGATCTTCGGCGGCGTTGCCTTCATCTCGCTTTTGGTCGGTGGCGTCGGCATCATGAACATCATGCTTGTCAGCGTGACCGAACGCACGAAGGAGATCGGCCTCAGGCTTGCCCTGGGGGCACCCCGCCCCGCCGTGCTGACCCAGTTCATCATCGAATCCATCATGCTGACCCTGACCGGCGGCATGTTCGGCGTGCTGAGCGGATACGGACTCGCAAAGCTGGCTGCCATCATGCTCGAGAAGACGATTGACGGGACATGGATTGCCGTGATCCCGATGCAATGGCTGGTCTACAGCGTTCTCGTGTCGATCTTCATCGGGCTGGTGTTCGGCGTCTACCCAGCCTGGAAGGCCAGCAAGCTCGATCCTGTGGAGGCGATGCGCTTTGACTAGTTCATTCCTCTTCTCAGTGTTCCGGCTTGCACTGCGCCAGGTGATGAAGCACAAGGTGCGCAGCTTCCTGACGATCCTCGGCATCCTGATCGGCGTTGGCGGCGTTGTCACCATCGTTTCGCTCGGTGAGGGACTTCGCGAGGTGTTCAAGGGCAACATGGCCAGCATGGCGACCGGCGACGTGGTGTTCGTGATGCCGGATGCGCCGATGGAACCGGGTCGCGTGCCAACCGGTATAAAGCTGTTCAAGATGCGCGACATGGATGCGATCCGAGAGTCCGAGTATGTTTCCGGGGTGATCGGCGGCAATATCAAGAACAGCGCGCTGGTGAAGCATGGCTGGCGCAGTGCCAACCTGATGGTCTACGGATCACCGTACAACTACTTCCCGATTGACAACCTCGAGATTGACTACGGCAGGCTGTATACACGCGGCGAGGAAATGGGCCGCGCAATGGTCTGCGTCGTCGGCGCTGACATCAAGAAGGAGCTGTACGACCCGCAGGAACAGATCATCGACAGTTACCTCACGGTGGAGGGAGCGCGCTACAGGGTGGTCGGCGTGCTCAAGAGCAAGAGCGCGATGACCGGCGGCGGCCAGTTCAACAAGAGCATCCACATCCCGATGCAGACAGCGGCCTCCCGCGTGTTCGGCAGCGACGACATCTACTGGATGTCTGTCAAGCTGTTTGACAGCGAAAACCTCCAGCAGGCCAAGGAGGACATTTCATCGCGCCTCCGTGCCAGCCGCCGCATCAAGAGCGGCAAGGATGACGACTTCTCCATCACCACGCCGGATGACTGGGCCGAGTTCGCCAACACATTCGTCAATTCCCTGATCATGGTGTTTGGCGTGATCGCACTGATCGCACTGGTTGTCGGCGGCATCGGGGTGATGAACATCATGCTCGTCAGCGTGCAGGAACGGACACGCGAGATCGGCCTGCGCAAGGCACTGGGGGCCACCGCCGGTACGATCGCAATCCAGTTCCTGGTGGAAAGCGTCACGCTGACCCTGGTCGGCGGCATGCTCGGCATCGCAATCGGCTACGCACAGGGCGGCGTGGTCTCGATCATCATGAAGAACGCACTTGATGTCTCCTGGCAGCCGAGCGTGCCACTGCAGTGGGTTGTAATCGTCGGAATCGCCATGCTGGCGATGGGCCTGGGCTTCGGTGTCTATCCCGCCTGGCGGGCCGGACAGCTGGATCCGATCATCGCCCTGCGATATGAATAGCCGCGGCGGGTAGAATTCATAGCCGTGAGCGCCGCCCATCAATATGCCAGCCTGGAGTTCGACCGCCTGCTCGACCGGATTGCCGGATTCGCAGGCAGCGAGCTGACGCGCGCACTGATCCGCGGCATTGATGTCGTATTCCACCCCTCGCGAATCGAGCAGAACCTCGACCAGACTGAGGAATACATCCGCTTCGTGGACAGCAACCCAAGCATCGACCGGCCGGACTTTGGCCGCCTGGAGGACCTGAACGGACTGTGGGCCGCAATGGCCAGCGGCGCCCAGATCGACCAGTCCGAGGCCCGCCAGCTGATCCGCTTTTTTGCGCTGACGCAACAATTCGAGAACTGGCGCCGGCATTTCAGCCTTGAGCGCTACCCACGGCTCAGTGAGATCTGGGCTGCCTGGCAGGGCCTCGATGACCTGGTCTCGCTCACCTCCCGCGTCTTCAACGAGGATGGCGAGGTACGGGACAGTGCCAGTCCGGAGCTTGACCGCATCCGCCAGAAGCTGCGCCGCTTCGAAAGCGAGGTGTCAAACA
This sequence comes from bacterium, assembly GCA_020440645.1. Lineage (GTDB taxonomy): Bacteria > 4484-113 > 4484-113 > 4484-113 > JAFGCY01 > JAHEFU01. The sequence continues at coordinate 48,765 of JAGRNR010000020.1, forward strand.
GCCTGCGCGATGTGCTGTCCAGTGTGGAAAAGGGCAGCGGCGAGAAGCCGATGGTCACCATCCGCAGCAACCGCTTCGTGGTGGTGATGCCACGTGGAATGGCCAGCTCATTCAAGGGCAGCATCGTTGACGTGTCAGGCAGTGGCCAGAGCATCTATTTCGAACCGGCCCAGGTCTCGCATCTTAATGCGGAACGGCAACACCTGTTCGTGGCAGAGGCCCAGGAAGTCGGCCGCATCCTGCGCGACTATGCAATGCAGGTTTCGCAGCGCAGGCAGGTGCTTGCCAGTAACCTGTCGATCCTCGCGCAGGTTGATTTCGTGATTGCCCGCGCACGCTTCAGCCGCAGCATCGGTGGCAACCGGCCGCGGATCAACAGTGGTGGCGGCTACCGGCTTGAACGGGCGGTGCATCCCCTGCTCCACCAGGACTTCATCCCGGAGGACCTGTACTTCGAATCAGAGAAAGCGCTTGTTGTCAGCGGCGTGAATGCCGGCGGCAAGACGGTGCTGCTGAAGCTGCTGGGAATCTACAGCCTGATGTCCGCACTGGGCTGCCTGGTTCCGGGTCAGGCCGAGTTACCGGTGATCAGCGGGATCATGGCCGACATCGGCGACGACCAGAGCACGATTGCCAACCTGTCCACTTTCACGGGGCACCTGCACTTCATCAGCGAGCTGTGGAATCGACTCGCTGAGATGAGCAGCCGGGACTACCCGCTGCTGGTACTGATTGACGAGATCGGCACTGGCACCGAGCCCTCCGAGGGCAGTGCCTTTGCCTATGGCCTGATCCGTGCGCTGCTTGACAAGCCCGTGCTTGTGGCGGTGACAACGCACTACGACCTGCTGAAGACGCTTGGCTTTGAGCGCAGTGACGTCAAGAACGTCAGCCTCGAGTTCGACCAGCAGAAGTTGACAGCAACCTACCGCGTCCTGGATGGCCAGCCCGGCAGTTCCTATGCGCTGAAGATCGCACGCAACTGGGGCATCGACGAGAGCGTGCTGCAGATCGCCGAATCCGCCATCAGCGAGGAGGCCGGCAAGATGTCGGGTGCGATCGGTGAGATCGAGCTGCTGCGCCGCGATGCTGATGAGCAACGCAGCGAGGCTCGTACGCAGGCAGCCGAACTTGCCAAGCTGCGCGATGAGAATGCTGCACTGAATGCGGACCTATTGGAGGCCCGCCGCAAGGTCAGCAAGCAGGCCGAGCAGCTCAAGCAGAAGCTCGAGGAGCGGATGGATGAGCTGCTGCGCAGCACGAACAAGAAGCTGCGCGAGCGGACCCGCAAGAGCGTCAAGAAGCAGGATGACTATGTCAAGGCCGCCAGCAAGACAGCGCGAATTGCCAACCTGCGCAAGGAGGAATTTCAGCAGGAATTCCAGGACATCCTGGCCGAGCACGGCCTGCCCGTGGAGAACGTGGCGGTGCCGGACCGCGAACTGCAGCTCGGTGACCAGGTGATGATCGAGGGCTCAGCCCTGCGCGGCGAGCTGCTGGAGTTCACAAAGAACGGCCGCGAATGCATTATCAACGTGGCCGGCAAGAAGCTGACGATCAAGGTATCAAAGCTCAGCCTGGCCCCCGGCCAGAACAAGGAAACGAAGAAGGCCGGAGCGCTGGAGTACCTCGACCGGGCCCGCTCACGGACTGAGCGCAACTTCCGCGAAGGCACCGCTGAAAGCAGCGACACCATCGACCTGCACGGACATACCGTTGAGGAAGCCACTGCGGAACTGGATGTGTTCATCAGCCAGGCGCTGCTGGGAAACATCGGCACGATCCGAGTGATGCACGGTGTCGGCACAGGCCGGCTGCGCGCCTTCGTGCAGGCCTACCTGAAGAAGCATGGCAATGTGCGCAATGTGCGCTTCGCGGAAATGAATGAAGGCGGCGTCGGCGTATCAGTTGCTGAACTTCACTGAATCATCGCGCACACGGTAGATCGTGATGTCCACTCCGGGCAGTTCATCGCCTTCCTTCTTCTCGATTTCGAATGCCGTGTCATACCACTCATTCGCGTAGTTGAAGGCGTAGCCATTGGGGATGGAGATGTACTGGGTCTGGCGGAAACCCGCCTCCTGCAGCCTGTCCTTGTAGAACTGCTGGATATCCTTCAGCTCCGCATCCACCGTTCCCTTCACATGCCACTTGTCCATCGCCTCACCAAGTGATGAAGTGGCATCCTCCCGGCTGGTTTCGCTGATCTGCATTCCCTCGTAGATCGGGAACAACCAGCTGGGATATTCGGGGTCCAGCCCTAACGCGATGTTTGCTTCCTTCGCCTGCTCACGCTTGGCTGCTTCATCCTTGACGAATTCCTCATGCAGCTTGCGCAGGTCCTGCTTCTGCTGTACCTGCTGATGCACTTCGGCAAGCTGTTCACGCTCGCTGGAACTGAAATCCATGAATTGCCAGATAGCTATTGCAAGGATGACTGCGCCGATCAGCATGAATGGCAGCAGGCCGCCGGGATTCGGCTTCGTGTCCTGCTGCAGTGTGCCTTTATTCCCCTTGTTGTCTTTGCTTGACATGTGTCGCTTTGCGTTATGGTGAAATGTTTGTGATCACTATTGACCATTCCGATTATATGACATCCTGCCGGTTTCGGCCGCGCATATGTGCGTCCGCTCCCGGCCAGTGAAGGGCTGTGGGTTTATCAAGTGTTCCGCTGTCCCTCCCGGATGGAATGCATATGGAAAGAATGAAACGAATCTTGCTGCTCAGCCTGGTGCTGTTCACGGCGGTGCTGTCACAGGGGAAGCCTGCATCGGCGCAATCCGAGACGCACAATCTCTCGATCCTGTACACGGGAGATACCCAGGGGCACCTGTCGAGCTTCTACTACGATTCAAAGAAGCCGGTCGGCGGCGTGGCCAAGCGGGCGATCTACTTCCAGGACAAACGGCGCCATACCGACATGATCTGGCTGACGCTGGACAGTGGTGACGCCTTTTCCGGCACTCCGCTGAGCAATGCCTTCGAAGGCTGGCTGGATGTAGTGGCAATGAACCGCCTGAAGTATGACGCGATGTGCCTCGGTGTGCATGAGTTCGACTACGGCGTTGAAAGGCTGCGCGCACTGATGGGTGAGGCGGAATTCCCGATGCTGTCCGCCAATATCGTCAATGCCAGCGACGGCCAGCCCTTTGCCAAGCCCTACGAGATCATTGAGCGCGGTGGCCTGCGGATTGCCATCCTCGGCCTGACAACCGCTGACATTGACGACCAGCTGCCACCGGAGAAGTTCCGAGGCCTGCAGGTGTTGGACCCGATCGCGACGGCTGAGCAGCTGGTTCCCCAGCTGGCGGCGCAGTCCGACATCATCGTGGCCCTGACGCACCTCGGGATTGATGAGGACATCCGCCTGTCCAGCAAGCTGCAGGAAATCGACGTGATCGTCGGCGGTATGAGCCACTCCGAGCTGCAGGTGCCGATGAAGGTCGGGCGTACCCTGATCGTGCATGACGGTGAATTCGGCAAGAACGTCGGCCTGCTGAAGCTGTCATTCCAGCGTACCGGGGCTGACTGGGAGAACAAGTACTTCGATTCCCTGCTTGAGCCGATGAGCGGCAAGTGGGTCGAAAACTCCGACTACGTTGACTGGCTGGCCAAGTACCAGGCCCAGCTTGGTGAGCGCCTGTCCCGCATCGCCGGTACCAGCAAGCAGCGCTTCAGCAACCTGAAGGTGTTCAGCAGCGAGACTGAACTTGGCAACTACGTCTGTGATGTGCTCAAGGCCCGCAGCAGCGCTGATGCTTCCCTGCTGCCGGCGGCATTCTTCCGCGGTGACCTGCCGCAGGGGGACATCACCTTGAGCGAGCTGTACTCTGCCCTGCCCTACGACCATTACGGCATGGTACTGACCCTGACCGGTGCCGAACTGGTGCAGGTGCTGTCCGAGGGGGCAGGCAACATCGGCAAGCCCGGCTTCCCGCAGGTCAGCGGCCTGAGCTTCGGCATCGCCAATTCCCGTGCCTATGACGTGATGGTCAACGGCCAGCCTGTCGACATGTTCGCCACCTACCGCCTGGCGACATCCGACTACCTGGCCAACGGCAACCTCGGTTATTCGACGCTGGGCACGATCGAGACCCGGCGCAATACCGGCTACCTGATCCGCGACATGGTGCAGGACACCCTGCAGAGCGGCCAGCCAGCCAGTGCGATCCTCAGCAACCGCATCAACTTCGTGGTGCGTGATGACGAGCCGCAGTACATGGCCAGCAACCAGCAGCCGGCCTATGACAATTCCTCCGCCAGTGCCCAGCCGGTACAGGACAATGCCCCGCTGGATGACGAGGTCAACCAGCGCCCGGTGACGGATGACATCCCGGGTGGCAGCAGCAATGACTACGAGCCCGCGACCAATACGCCTCCACCTGTCTCGGGTAACAGTGACCTGACCCGCTACGACCGCAACGGCAACCCGATCATCGAGGATGACGAAGCGCCGGTGCAGCTTGATGACACCCGCATGGATGACATCAGCAATGATGTCAACGAGCAGGTTGACGATATCCGCAATGATGCAGCCAGCACGATTGACGAGGCTACCAGCCGCGTCGAGGATACTGTTGACGACGTTCGCCCGGTCAGCAGCGGCAGCCTGCCTGAGGTGATGGGCAGTGAAACCGTCAACCGGGACGGCCTGGTCTACAACTTCACCGTATTGCCGGGACGGGACATCGGCACCTACCGCTTCAAGCTGGATGTGCTGAACACCGGTGCGCAGCGTGCCACGCTCAGCTATCCGACTTCGGAGTTCTGCAATTTCCTCGTGATGGACGGTGAAAACCTGGTCTGGAACTTCAATTCCAACCGGTTCTTCGTGCAGACGGAGGAGAAGCAGACCATCAACCCCGGTGAGACACTGAACTTCGAGGCGCTCTGGGACCCGCGCAAGACTGACCCGACATTCGTGCCCCGGGCCCTGTGGGTGATTGCTGAACATAAGATCCAGCCAGATCCGGTGCGGATTGAATTCACACTGAACGTCAGCTGAGTTGTTCCCTGAAGCAATAATCAACCCGATGATCACGGCAGGGGCCCTGCTGTGCATCATGAGCATCGTTGACACCCTGGCCTACAGCGTGCGCACCGCCGGTGTGTACGCCGGCAGGCTGGCAACCAGTCTCTCGCTGTTCAATGCGGTGGTGATCGTCAGCCGCCTGAGCAACATGTTCCAGGCGCCGATCATCGGCAACTTCGCGGACAGTGTCTACCAGGGTGACTATACCGCACACGACGTGCTGAGTGCGCTGCGGGTGGACCTGCTGTTCATCGTGCTGGGAGTGCTGGTCGGTGCATCGCTGACCCCGTCATTCATAGCAATCTTCAAGCGCGGCATCGTGGTGATGGGCGAGCGTGGCACCCTGCCGCGCACGGTGGCATACGGCATCGTCAAGATCAGCCGCCTGCCGAGCTACCTGCGCCGTCCAAACTTCGCAAGCATCAATCGCAACCTGAGCCCCGGCAGCATCCCTAAATCCATCCTGTTCTGGAACGTGTTCATCACCTGCTTCTACAGCATCGGCGTGATGGCAACCGCGCTAGCCGGCAGCCACAACCACAACCTCGCGGCAACCTGCGCCAACCTGTCCGGCATCGTCAACGGCATCGCCACCATGTTGCTGTTCGTCCTTGTGGATCCACCGGCCTCGCTGATCATTGACGACTGCATCTCCGGCAAGCGGCCCAAGGAAGACGCAGTCAGGCTTAACCTGCACATGATCATCTCAAGGCTGGCCGGCTGCCTGCTGGGAATCCTGATGCTGCCCCTCATGGCGCGCTATGTGCTCTACGCCGCCACCATCGTTGACAAGCTGTTCTGATGCTGATCCAGCGCTTCAGGGAATTCTTCAGCGCCCTGCATACCGCCCCGGTTGACAGTCCAAATGTGGAAGCTGAAGCAATTCAGCTCCACCGGCTGGATCCCCTGCTCTTCCTGAACCTGTTCGAAGCCCTCACTCGCTATGACTCAGAGCTTGCCAACCAGCTGGCGGACCAGCTTGGCGTCAGCCAGGAGGGCCTGCTCGAGCTGGCCAGTGAGTCGGTGATGCTTGGCCCGGGCCAGCTTGGCGAGGTGCTCAACGCGCTTGACCACCACCAGCGTTACGACGACATCATGAACCTCGCCGGCCGCAACTGCTACAGCATGCAGTGCGTGCGCGACGGTGATCTCCGCCGCCAGCCCCTGCCCCTGCTGGCCCGCCGCATCGGCCAGCGCCTGCTCCCCCTTTTGGGCGATGCCAGCCTCGAAATCGAGATCAAGGGCCGTGTGCTGATGCTGCGCATCACCAACAGCATCTTCGCTGAAGGACGGTTCTCGCTCAACAGCCTGTGCGGCTTCTACGTCGGCTGGCTGCAGCAGCTCGGCCACGAAACAGGGATACGCGGTTTCGATGCAAAGGAATCCAGCTGTGCCTGCCAGGACGAGGATGAGCGCAGCTGCTTGATCCAGGTCGCCACCTGAAGCACGGCGCTGTCTATAATCTGCGCATGTCCTTAACCGACGAGCAGCTGCAGCAGATGGCGCGTGATGTGCTGGCCAGTGAAAGCAGCGCCCTGCTGCTCCAGCGGGACCTGATCGATGAGCAGTTCTGCCGCGCCTGCCGGCTGATCTATGACTGCCGCGGGCGCGTGATCATTTCCGGCATGGGCAAGAGCGGCCATATCGCGCAGAAGATCGCCGCCAGCCTGACAAGCACGGGCATCGCCACACACTTCATGCACCCGGCGGAGGGCGTGCATGGCGACCTTGGCGTGGTGCACAAGCATGATCTGCTGCTGGCGATCAGCAATAGCGGTGAAACTGCTGAGATCACCAGCCTGCTTGGACCAGTGGGCAGCGTGGGTGTACCCGTGATTGCGATCACGCGCAATGCCGAAAGCACGCTGGCGCGCCACAGCGATGCCCTGCTGCTGCTGGCGGACGCCCCGGAGGCAGATCCGCACAACCTGGTTCCGACCACATCCACGACGCTCACGCTGGCCCTGGGGGATGCACTCACCATCACACTGATGCAGATGCGTGGATTCACGCCCGAGGAGTTTGCCGTCTTCCATCCCAGCGGGATGCTGGGCAAGCGCTTGACCCTGCGGGTGGCCGACCTGCTGCGTGGTGATGAAACCAATCCCGTGATCAGCCATGACAGCATCTTCAGCCATGCGCTGGAGGTGATCACCAGCCATGCCCTGGGAGGCACGAGTATCGTCGGAGCTGACGGTCGGCTGGCGGGGATCCTTACAGATGGCGATGTGCGCCGGGTATTCCGCCGCCCCAGCTCAGGCGAAAGCACTGTGGCGGAAGTGATGCAGACCCCAGTGTCCGAGCTGATGACGCGGGAACCAAGCTCGATCCGGGGTGATGACCTGGCCTATGACGCGCTGCAGCTGATGGAAAACCACAGGCCGCGCCCGATCATGGTGCTGCCGGTGCTGGATGGAGAAGACCGGCCACTGGGAATGATCAACATCCACACCCTGTTGCAGGCAGGTTTCAAGGCCGGAAAGCAGCAATAGGCTTGCTGCATTTGTAGGGATTTTCAGATTTATGTTTTAGTAAATCAATAACAATTCCGGCCCATGTGACCGGAATTGCTATTGATCTGATCGCTAATCCTGGCTGACCCGCTGCATGCTGTTGCGTATCACGCGCATGCCAAGCTGCAGGTTGCTCCTGAGGATCTCCGAGTTGCGGGTGACCTTGTAGTGCATCATCGAACCCTCGACAAGGCAGAACAGGTAGCTGGCAAGCTCGCGGGCATCACTGCCCGGCTCGAGCCGGCCGGCCTGCCGCAGCTTGTCAAACTGGTCGGCGAACACGTCGATCACTGCATTGACAACGCCGTCAATCTCGCGGCGGAAGTCATCGGAAACACCTGACAGCTCAAGGGCCAGGTTGCTGACAGGATTGCCGTGTCCCTTGATTACCTCCGGGGACTGGGTGATCTGCATGACGAGCTCGGTGATGTTCTCCCAGGGGTCCGCATCATCCGTGACGACGGACTCCAGCCATTCCAGCACCTTGCTGCGTCCGAACTCGCGGATCACCGCAAGCCCGAGATCATCCTTGCTCTCGAAGTAGTAATAGAAGTTGCCCTTCTGGACGTTTGCCGCAAGCAGTACCTGCTCCAGCTTCGTGCGTGTATAGCCCTGGCTGAAAATCAGGTTGGCTGCGTTCTCGACAATCCTTCGTCTAGTAGCAATCGCCTTTTTTGTGTATGGCATAAGAGTATCCCTACAGAAATGACTAGTAGGATTCTAACTTGGAGGAAAATTGCGTGGTTAACTTGTTGGCAAAAAGCAAACAAGCGGAGAATGAATAATGATTAAGGTAGATTAAGTGGCTAAAGTATAGAATTTCCCTACCGATATTCAGTATTTTCTGTACCATATTGCCAGAATTCAATGGCGACATGCTGTGTCTTTGCAGCGTTTTGAACCGGCAGTCAGTCAGCTTGCTGGGAGATATAATCCTGTAATGCCCCAGCAACAGCCAGTCGCGCTCAGTGTCGCAGGCAGCGACAGCGGTGCGGGTGCCGGGATCCAGGCCGACCTGAAGACTTTCAGTGCACTTGGTGTATACGGACTGACCGTCCTGACGGTGGTCACCGCCCAGAGCACCAGCAGCGTGGATATCGTGGAGACGGTGCCCAACGAACTCGTGCGCGGCCAGCTCAGTACAGTGGAGTCCGACTTCGTGATCGGGGCGATGAAGAGCGGGGCGCTTGGCAATGAGGACATCATCCACATCGTTGCGGAATTTCTGCAACGGCACCCGGAACTGCCCTTTGTGCTTGATCCCGTGATGATCAGCAAGCACGGCTATCGCCTGATAGCGGATGAAGCACTGAAGACCCTGCGCGACCATCTGATCCCCTTCGCAACGGTTGTCACCCCCAACCTGCATGAGGCCGCCGAACTGGCTGGCATGCATGAAATCAGCAGCGAAAAGCAGATGTACAGTGCTGCCCAGGCAATCCTCGCCCTGGGCTGCCGCAATGTGATCATCAAGGGTGGGCACAGCACCGAAAACTCGGCTGACCTGCTGCTTGGCGAAGCCGGTGAGCTGATGCTCAGCAAGGAGCGCATCGACTCCGTGCATACCCACGGCACCGGCTGCACATTCAGTGCAGCAATCACAGCCCGGCTGGTGATCGGGGACAGGCTGGAGGATGCCTTCCGCTTTGCCAAGGAATACATCACCGGTGCGATTGCCAATGCGCAGGTGTTCGGGGCCGGGATAAATCCTGTGAACCATTTCTGGCGGCAGGATCGCCAGTTCGGCCGCGTCTTCAGGGATATTGATCCCTCCGGCGGCGAAGGACGGGAGGACTAGGACATGGTCATTCCAATTCCAATCTATGTAGTCGTATTCGTCTTCGGGCTGGTGTTCGGCAGCTTCTTCAATGTCTGCATCCATCGCTGGCCCCAGGAGGAAAAGACGGACCATGAGTGGATCAAGACCCCGAGCAACTGCCCCAAGTGCCGCGCCCCGATCCGCTGGTATGACAACATACCATTGATCGGCTGGCTCAGGCTGGGGGGTAAGTGCCGCGACTGCAAGGCCCCGATCCACTGGCGATATCCCGCCGTGGAGCTTGGCAACGCTCTGCTC
>JAGRNR010000021.1:0-57693 GCA_020440645.1 bacterium
TGGCCAGCTTGTGGGTGAACACTCCCTTCTTGCGGACCGAATAGAACATCACCTGGCTGAGGGTACCGGCGATCAGCATCGGCAGGATCAGCGTGTAGTTGCCACTCATCTCGAATACCATCAGCACCACGGACAGCGGTGCCTGGGCGATGCTGCCGAAGATCGTCGCCATGCCGACGATGGCGTACACGCCCGGCTCAGCAGTGCCGACCAGCGAGCTGCTGGCCAACAGCAGGCCGAAGGCCCCGCCGAGTGTGGCCCCCATGAACAGTGATGGTGCGAACTTGCCGCCAGCTGCCCCGCTGCCCAGCGTGACGGAGGTGGCAATCACCTTGAACAGGCACAAGAGGATCAGGTAGGGCACGGGGCTCAGCCAGTTGATCGCACTCAGCAGCTGCGGGTCAGGCAGCCGGGTGCCGTTGATCAGGCTTTCCACAGTGTCATGGCCGGTACCCATCACTTCGGGGAAGAACAGTGCGCTCAGTGAAACCAGGATGCCTCCGACCATCGGCTTGACCGGCGGCAGGATGCGCCAGTTATTGAAGCGGTTCTCGAGGAAGTGCAGGCATTCGGCGAAGCCCACCGCCACCAGGCCGCAGACCAGGCCGAGCACGATGAACACCCACATCTCCGCGAGCGGCACCTTGCCGTAGGCTTCCACTTCGTAGATGCGGCGCTCGCCCATCAGTCCGAGCATCGTCACATTGGCACTCACACTGGCCAGCACGATGGCGGCCACGGCCTTCTTTGAAAAGTCGCCGAGGATCAGCTCAAGTGCGAAGAAGAAGCCGGCGATCGGCGCATTGAACACGGCACTGATGCCGGCGGCGGCACCGCTGGCCAGCAGCACGCGGGTACGCGCCGCACTCAGTCCGAAGAAGCGCGACACATTTGAGCCGATGGTGGACCCGGCGGACACGATCGGGCCTTCCGGCCCGACGGACAGTCCGCTGATGATGCCGAAGGTGCTGCCCACAAATTCAACGCCGTTCTTGCGCAGGCTCAGGCGGCCGCCGCGGCGCGCCACGCTCTCGATCACGGCGCTCACCCCGCGGAAGCGGCGGTGCCGGCCCCAGTGGCGAAACAGGATGCCCACCAGCAGCCCGCCGAGCGGCGGGAAGAGCAGCACCAGCCAGTGGTGGTCTGCAATCAGTGGCCACTGCGGATAGTCCCCGTCCCCGCGCAGGAAGCCGTTTCCGGCCTCCAGCATCCAGCTCCAGGCATAGACCAGCAGGCCGACCAGGATTCCGGTGATCACGGCCAGCAGGTTGAGGTAGAAGTTGTCCGACAGCTTGATGTTGCGGTTGCCCAGCAGCGCACCCAGCTGCCGAAAGAACCTGAACCTGCTGAAATACCCGGACAGCTCCACAGCGCGTTATTGTAACCGCCGCAGGTGTTAGGATAGGCGCGCATGCCCACAGCGGTATTCGCCGGTCTGCTCATCATATCGATGGTACTCAGCGCCCTGATCACTCCGCTGGTGGTGCGCCTGTGCCGCAGTTACGACCTGCTGGACATGCCCGGCGAGCGCAAGGTGCATACTTCCGGCACCCCGCGGCTGGGTGGCGTGGCGATCTTCACCGCCGTTTCCGTCGGCATGACCCTCACCACCTTCGGCGTCTGGGGCGAGCTGATCCAGCTCAGCGCCAGCCAGGCCCGGATGATCCCGCTGATATACGCCGGGCTGTGCGGCTTCTTCTTCATCGGCTTCTTTGATGACCTGAAAAGCATCCCGGCACTATGGCGCCTGCTGATGCAGCTCGTGGTGGCCAGCTTCGTGGTGCTGCAGGGCGGCGCGGTCGGCCTGCGCATCGGCTCCGTGTTCGGCAGTTACGTGCTGCCGGAGTGGCTGTCGATCCTCGTCTCCGTGCTGTGGATCGTCGGCGTGGTCAACACCTTCAACTGGATTGACGGCCTCGACGGCCTGTCCAGCGGCATCGGGCTGATCTGCACGCTGGCCTTCATGATGATCGCGATGTTCCGCCCGGACCTGCCCAACGCCATCCTCAGCCTCGCGCTCTGCCTGGTGCTGGCCGGGGCGATCATCGGCTTCATGCCCTGGAACTTCCACCCGGCGAAGATCTTCATCGGGGACGGCGGAGCCTTCTCGCTTGGCTACATGCTGGCCGTGATCAGCCTCGTCGGCCTCTACAAGCAGGCCGCGCTGATCAGCTTCGTTTTGCCGGTGCTGATCCTCGTCCTGCCGATCGGCGACACCCTGTTCGCCATCGGGCGGCGCCTGCTGGCCCGGCGGCCGATCACTCAGGCGGATGACAAGCACATCCACCATCGCCTGCTGGCCCGCCTGAGCCGCGATTACCGCGCGCGCATGCCGGAGGCTGAGTACGGCGCACTGCGTGACGAACTGCTGCGCAGCCGCGCGCACCGCAACACCGTGTTGTCACTTTACGGATTCGCCGCGATCTTCGCACTGATCGCGGTGCTCGTGGGGACGAGGGCATGAAACGACCGCTGGTTGCCAGCATCTTCGGCACGCGCCCGGAGGCGATCAAGATGGCGCCCGTCGTCAGGCTGCTGATTGACGACCCGGACATCGACTTCGAGCTGATCGTCACGGCCCAGCACCGCGGCCTGCTTGACGACGTGCTGGAATTGTTCCAGCTCAGCCCGGCCGTCGACCTGAACCTGATGCAGGAGGAGCAGAGCCTCGACTACATCACAGCTGGGGTGCTGAACGGTGTCGGGGCCGCGCTGGACCGCCTGCAGCCGGACCTTGTGCTGGTGCATGGAGACACCACCACAAGCTTCGCTGCCGCGCTGGCGGCCTTCCACCGCCGCATCCCGGTCGGGCACGTGGAGGCCGGGCTGCGCACCAGCACCATCCACGAACCATTCCCCGAGGAGTTCAACCGCCGCGCCGTTGACATGCTGGCGGCGCAGTACTACTGCCCGACCAGCGAAGCCGCTGCCAACCTTGCCAACCGCGCTGTGTTCGGTGGCGAGGTGCACGTCACCGGCAACACCGCGCTGGATGCGGTGCGTGTTGCCGCACGCGATGACTACCGCTTCCCGGATGAGCTGCAGGACTACACCCGCCATGTCGGGCCGAAGCTGCTCGTCACCAGCCACCGCCGGGAGAACTGGGGCAGCAACATGGACTCGATCTGCGAGGGCATCAAGGGCATCCTCTCCGACCACCCGACGGCGATGGCCTGCTTCTGCTGGCATCCCAACCCGCAGCTGCGCAACCAGATCAGGAGCCACCTCGGCGGGCACGGCCGCGTGCTGCTGTCTGACCCACCGCGCTTCGATGCCTTTGTCAACCTGATGCGGGTCAGCGACCTGATCCTGACGGACAGCGGCGGCATCCAGGAGGAGATCACAATGCTCGGACGCTTCGCGCTCGTGCTGCGCCGCGAGACCGAACGGCCCGAGGCGGTCGCCGCCGGTTACACCCGCGTGGTCGGCACCGCCGCTTCCGAGATCCGCAATGCCGCCCGCGAGGAGCTGCCGCGCCTGCTGCGTGGCGACCACCCCCATGCACCTAGCCCCTTCGGTGATGGCCGCGCCAGCGAACGCATCCTCGAGGCCGTGCGCGGCCTGCTGCTCAGGTCCGGCCTGGGATGATTGCCTGCGGGCAGGGGGCGTGGTAAGCTTCAGATATGTCAGACCCTTCGCTTGAAATCCGCAACCTGCTGCTGCAGGACAGGCTGATAGTGCTCGAGCTGCTGGATGCCAGCAACCGCCTGATCTTCGAACTGGAGACCACGCATTACTGGATCCACCAGACCAACGAGAACTACAAGATGCTTGCCAACATCGGTGCCAACCTGGAGAAGATGCTCGGCGAGTGCAGCGGTCACTGGGGCGAGGGCAAGAAGATCTTCCAGCGCGAAGCGGCGATGAAGCTGTTTCGCACGGCGCTCGGGCTGTACCGTGCGCTGCCGCCGATCAATGCCAAGTACGCCGAGCAGCTGTCGCGCCGGCGCCGCCAGCGCATCATGGGCGAGGAGCTGGTTGACATGGAGGGGCTCGACCCCGTGGTGGTCGAGAATGACAAGGCCGAGGCCCAGCGCCGCCTGCTGGCCCTGCGCGAGACCTTCCGCCGGCTGGAGGACATGATCAACGAGATCCCCGAAGGCCTGGTGCCGACCCTCAAGGAACCCGAGGCGCAGCCCAACGGGCACAAGGAAGACAGCCAGATCCCCGGCGTGCGGATCGGTGACAAGGTTGCCAGCGGCAGCGAGGCTCAGGCCCCGGCGTCGTCAGAGAGCGCGCCGCCTGAGCCGGATTCCACCGGCAGCTCAGCGCTCTGAACGATCTGCCGGCGCAGCTTCTCCACCCGTGAACGCAGGCCCGGCACCTGCAGCTGCGTGGCACCGGCCAGCACGAACAGGTAGGCCGCCAGCACCTCCCCGAACATGCGGTAGGCCAGCTGCGAGGGGTCGCCCGGCGGCCGGATCATCTCATAGCTCAGGAAGCGGTAGTACTCCGCCGTCGGCTGCACGTCGCTGTGCATCTCGCCGGACAGCCTGAGCACGGCCTTCCACAGTGCGGCGATCACCGGCAGCGCGCCCTCCGCCAGGTTGTTGCCCAGCAGGCAGGAAATCGCACGGATCAGCGCGTCGATATGCGTGGCGGAGGCGGCAACGGGGGCGGGCCATTTCGGGTCACGGGGCAGCGCGTCATGGAACAGCTCCAGCCGGAAGGGGCCGGCCGGCGAGCTGCGCGTGTACATCTCGTGCAGGTCCTGCACCGCGCTGATCAGTGTGTATGGCACCCGCTGCACGGATAGATCATAGCGCAACGAGGCATCGCCCACCATGAAACCGCACGCAGCGGGCATGCGTCCAACCAGCGTTACTGACAAGGGGGTCAGCTGTGCTCTTCTTCATTGGACATGTGGTGATGATCTACATCGGCGCTTCGATCGCCGAGCTGGAATACGTGGACATCTGGCGCTGCCTGGTGGTCGCCATCGTCAGCTTCGTGGTGATGCTGATCCTCGGCATCCTGCTTTCCCCGATGCTGTTCGTACCCTTCCTGTCAGCTGCCTTTGGTGCAGCGGTGCTGTTCCTCGGGACGGCCTTCGCCGCCAAGATGGTGCTGAGCTGCGACTGGAAGCCAGCATGGATCATCGGCGGCACGGCGGCGGTCGCCAACCTGATCGGCACGCTGATCTTCGGCTAGGCTGCTGATATATTTGAAGCGGACCCGCAAGGGGGAGCAGCCATGAACCAAGGGAGCTACCACGATCCGGTGCGCTACACGCCGCCGGTCTACCAGAAGCCGAAGGCGAACTACACGCCCTGGCTGGTGGGCTGCGGCAGCTGCCTGCTGCTCTTCGTTGTGCTGATCGGCTTCATGGCCTGGAGCATCCAGCGTGCCGTGGACGAGATCCGGCCGGAGGTGCGCGAGGCCGGCATGCTCAGCGGCAGCCAGCTGGCCTGGCGCGAGCTGGACTACCACCCGGCCAACATCTTCGTACCCGTGACCTACATGCGCAGCATTGATGCCGACGGTGACGGACTGCAGGAGCTGGTGTTCTGGGACAGTTCCGGCGATGCCAACGTGGACATCGTCAG
This sequence comes from bacterium, assembly GCA_020440645.1. Classification (GTDB taxonomy): domain Bacteria; phylum 4484-113; class 4484-113; order 4484-113; family JAFGCY01; genus JAHEFU01. The sequence goes on from JAGRNR010000021.1 coordinate 5,547, forward strand.
CCTGGACGGCAAGATCATCCGCCGCCACCACTGGATGCCGGAAATTGACAACGAAAGTGTGGAGTTCTGGGACTTCGATGGGGACGGCTGCGACGATGTGGTGTATGACGACGAGGACGGCAGCGCTCCGCGCACCTACGTGGCTGACTTTGACATGAACTCGCTGCATACCTTCGAGGGCATGCTGCTGCCGGACTGGCGCGCCACTGCGGACTGCGACGGGGATGGCGACATGGAACTGCTGCTGCACGAACCGGACTACTCGCACTGCCGGCTGTACAACCAGGGCGGTACGGAGCTGCTCAGCATTGCCAACAGCGACGGTGACAGCGACGGGGTGTTCCAGCAGGACTGCCTGCTGGTGGACATGGACGGCGACGGGCGCTATTCAGTGCTGTTCGGTGACGGCCCGGTGAAGAAGATCGTGCATGTTGACGGCAAGCGCAGCAGCCTGACCCTGCCGGACGACCCGCTGATGACAATGGGGCCGCTGTTCGAGATGGTGGCGGACATCGATGGCGACGGCGTGACCGAACTGCTGCCGAGCTGGGGCGATTACTTCTACGAGCATACCGAAGGCCGCATCCGCGAGCTGCAGAACCCCGGCGAGGGCAGCATGTTCAGCGACATGTGGCTGTACCGCATCCCGCTGGCGGTGTTCGACCATGATGGCGACGGCCGGAAGTCGATGTGGACCGTGCCGGAGGCCGAGATGGGCACTGAACTGGTGGCCTACGGCCCGCTGGGCAGCGTGGAATACCACGAAGCACTGGAGAAGTACTGCACCGGGCTTGAGGTTGTGAAGGATGCCGACGGCGTGGAGCACCTCGTCGTCTGCGCCTTTGACAAGGTGCTGGTGTATCCGTGAGCGGATGGCGCACGGAAGGCAATGGACAACCACCCCGGCCGGAGGATATACCCCGCCTGATGCCGGACGTCGTGGCCTATGGCTGCGGTGGTTCGATGTTGCTGGTTGCCATGCTCTGGTTGATCATCTTCCATGGCCTCGGTGGCACGGAGATCCGAGGCGTTGAAGAAGTGCATCCGTATCAGGATGAGGTGTGGAAGCCTGAAGTACGCCAGCCTGTCGCGGAAGCACCCGAATTGCCAGAGCAGCCTGCTTTGAAGCAGCCCGAACAAGCGGACGGTCGCGCAGATGACTTCCATTTCAAGTGGCGGGACAAGGCCATCGAGGATGCGCAGGCACCTGCAAAACTCAAGCGTGGCTGGAACTGGATGATGCGCCGCCGGCTCGAATCCCTCGAATTCGCTGACTCAGCATCGATCTGCCTGGCGGACACGAATGGCAACGGCGAAGCGGAAATCATCGTACTCAACCAGGAACGGATGCTCCTGAGCTGGATCAATCCCTCCAGCTGGCAGGTCTATGGCAGCATCAGCCCGCAACGTGGCCAGGATGGCAAGGCGAGAATTCTCTTCGGCTGGGACCCGGATGGTGACGGACGTGACCTGCTGGTGCTGGACCACCCCTCAGGTGGATTCACCGTTGACAACGCCGGGATCGCCCGCCAGCTCAGGCCGGCCTGCCATCCGTTGCTGAACTGGCCGCCGGCGGACTTCGACGGCGATGGGCTGGAGGACCTGCTGTGCCTGGATGAGTCGCGCACAGGCTACGTACTGCTTGGCTCGGAGCGGCAGGTGATAAGCGGCAATGCAGATCTGAGACAGGGCCGCGGCCTGGCATTTCGCGGCTTTGGCGACGTGGATGGGGACGGCCTGGCGGAAGTGCTTGAATGGGACCAGCAGGCGATCAGCCTGGTTTCACTGGGAGTGGGTCAGTCCGCTACTGAACTGGGACTGCCGGATCGTGAACTGCTGGCTGCCTTTGACATCAGTGGTGATGATTGCAGCGAGCTGTTCTGGACAGGTGGCTGGACCGATCCGGCAACTGCTGGGGAAACCGCCTTCAAGCTGAACTGGAGCCGGGACATGGACGGCTGCCAGGTCCGGCCTTACCGGCCGCCGGGCACGCTGCGCTCCTTCCTGCTGGTGACGCCGGGTGGTTATGGCAATGACCACGGCATGCGCGTGTTCGAGGCTGGGGGGAACGAAAGGGCAGGCAGCCGCCCGGCGGGCACCATCCAGGGCTCGGTTGTGCTGGACACCGATCAGGGCCAGCAGTGCATCGTGCTGACGAACGAAGGCCTGATGCTGTGGATCCCCTAGGGAGTGGTCAGTGGGCAGTAATCAGTGGGCAGTAGGCGATGGTCAGTAGGAGGTCAGACGAAAGTCTGACAACGAAGGGCAGAAAGCAAAACGCAGAAGGCAGCAGGAATAGTCAGGGTAGCGGTGGCGCCTGGCGCCAACAGGAAGTGACTGTTACGGGTTTGCAGCTTATGGACCAATCAGAATGGGGACAGGTTCTTATCCCGTTCAACTCCAATTCAAGAGAGATGTAGTACTGGACAAGGTAACTTCGGGAGATGCCCTTTCAATTGGCGCATGGCGCCGCCGCTACAAATCTCTACTGTCATTGCAGAAGCATCAAACTTCAGGACGATCACGCCTTGGGCGTGATTTCGCCTGCGGCTCAACCCGTCCATAAGGCAGCAATGCAACTTCAGCGCGACCCGGATGCGCGAATGCGCAGCCGCAGCGCCAGACCGAATTCTCCTTCCGTCTCGTGCGAGCACTCGACGGTCTGCAATACAGCTCGAAACAAGTTTCTCACAGATTGCACGATGCACCTTTAGGGGCTTCAATGTAACTTGCGAGAGGAGCGGAGCTATGCTTCGCTCCGGTTCGCAGACCCTCGAGCGCTTGCGTGAGAGGGCAGAAAAAAGTGAAGCCCGGATTGCTCCGGGCTTCGGCCCCCGCACAAGGCGGGGGTGGCAGCAGGCGAACCTGCCACCGTTTCGGTCGTCAGCATCGGTGTTGCCACCGTTGCCGCCGGCCTGCGGCATTCCGGTTAAACCGAAGCCTAACCATCTCGGGAGTGCGGTGTTGCCACTGCACCCGCCCGGTGTTGCCACCAGACGTCCCGGCATGCCATGGACCTGCCTTGCGGCGCGGTCCCAGGCTGGCCAGTTGGGTGTTGCCACCCAGAAGCCGCCTCTTCCCCGACGGTGGACGGGCCACCGCGGGATGCACGAGGTTGTTGCCAACCGCATGCCTGTCTTGCCCCAGCGTGACCCGGGGGCCTCGCTGGAGGGCGGTGACTCCGGCGTTTCCGCCATCAGCATCACTGCCTTGACAATGTAATGATACTCCCCCAGCAAGCCGTTGTCAATAAGAAATCCGGGTAATTTCTGAAATTCCCTGGATTTCCTTCACTTATCAACCACGGGACTGTGTTGTCAACCTGACTGGTTGATAGATCGGCACAACTGACGGGCATGTGGCTGGTTGCCATCTCCCTGGGGCCAGTCCGGGACAGGGCATACGGGGATACCAGGCCTGGCGGACATCCGGCCGCTGCGTGGGCTGTCCCGGAAAATTCCCAAAAGCAATCCGGCGCACAGATTGTCAACAGTGGATGGCGGACTTATCAACCTGCCAGGCTGCTGCGTGTTGACAACCCGGGCCGGTTAGGTGCATGAAATCGTTTCACGCGTGGGGATGGGCGCGGTCGTAGACCTCCCGCAGCCGCCGCTTGTCGATATGGGTGTAGATCTGCGTGGTGGTCAGGCTGGAATGTCCCAGCAGTTCCTGCACCAGGCGCAGGTCCGCGCCACCCTCCAGCATGTGGCTGGCACAGGAATGGCGGAAGGTATGCGGCGAGACATGGCTCTTCACCCCGGCCAGCAGGGCGTACTTCTGTACCAGCCGGAACACCATCGAGCGGCTGATCGCCCCGCGCCGGGTGAGGAACACCTCCGGATGCAGGGGCGCTGTCGGGCAGATCGACTCCCTTACCGGACCGACGTATTCCTTCAGTCCCTCGATCGCGTAGTGCCCAAGCGGCACCAGGCGCTGCTTGCTGCCCTTGCCGGTCACGATCGCGAAACCCTCCGGCAGGTGCAGGTCGGCCAGGCGCAGCGTTGTCAGTTCGCTGACCCGCATCCCCGAGGCGTAGAGGGTTTCAAGCATCGCGGAGTCACGGACGGACAATGGATCCATCCCGCGCGTGGCATCGAGGATTGCCTGCACTTCGCCCTTGGTCAGCGCATGCGGCAGGTCCAGCCCGCGCTGCGTTGCCAGTTCAGCCGGCACCGGGTCCTGCGCCAGGTGGCCGTATTCGATCGCCCAGCCGACGAAGCTCTTCAGCGCACTGAGCTTGCGGGCCCGGCTGCGCGGTGCCATCTCCCGCTCGGCCAATGCATTGAGCCAGTCCACCACCCGTGCCCGGTCCAGCCCGGACAGTTCCGCCAGCCCGCTGAGCTGCACGAACTGCTGCATGTCCCGCAGGTAGCTGCCCACCGTGCTGCGGCTGCGTCCGCGCGCGGTCAGCAGCCAGGCGGACCAGTGGCGCAGGGCGTCGTCAACATGCATCAGCCGATTCTAGCGCAGCGCAGGCTCAGGCGCTGCCGGCCGCCGCTTCCGCTTCCTCATCCTCAGGCGGCGGATCATGCCGGTGCTTCAGCCAATGCGTGAAGCGCTTGTCGCCATCCGGCAGGCGGCGCATGTACCATTCGCAGGTAGCGATGGTTTCCGTATCGTTCTCCAGCTCGGAGGTTTCGTACAGGTCGGTGAGGTAGTCCCAGGCGCCCTGCGGGTCCGTCACCTGCAGGTCCTCGGCCGTGGCCAGTTCGCGGTAGCGGTGCCCGCCCATTTTGCGGCTCATGCCGGACTGCGGGTCGAACACGGTGCCCGGCCCCTCAGTAAGCTTGGCCAGCATGTACTCGCGGTCCATCGCCGTCTTGCCCAGCACCTGCGGCATGCGCTTCATCTCCATCTCCTCCGCCATGTGCCGGGTGCGCGGCGTGCGGCTGTGGGCGAACAGCGCGAAGTAGTACAGCGGGAAGAACACCGGGAAGCACAGCATGGTGAGGATGCCCCACACCGCAGCGTAGTCGGTCTTGTCGCCGGCGTCATGCCAGACCCAGATCCCGAGGAAGAAGCCGGCGGCGGGGAAGATCCAGGTATAGGGATTTGCGGTCACCCACAGGTAATCAATCAGGGCTGGCTGCACCGTGCTCACCTCCGCGTTTATCTTCACGGTAGAATCTATCGAGAATTGGTCGACGTCCGCTACATTCTAACCTGATGGCTGGACAGTAAGGTCTGGGGCATGATGAGAGTGATGAACAGGATTTTCCCGCTTGTGCTTGCCTGCATGCTGCTGCTTTCCGGCGGCTGCTCGAGCTCGCACTACGTCCCGATTGCCCAGCAGCCGACCCGGCGCCCGGACATCGGCGAGATCCGCAGTGGCTCGGCCCAGCCCGTCAGCGGCGAGGCGGGTACCATGAACGTCAGCTGGGAACTTGGCACAGCCCCCTTCCGCGTGGTCTGGACCTTCAGCGGCGGCGTGCAGGACCGGGTGGTCTGGGACACCGTGGACACCCGCAGCTATTCCCTGCCGGTGGTCTGGAGCAACTCCGGCAGCCCGGACACCGAGTTCACCTGTCGCGTCGAGATTTCCGATGTCGGGAACGGCTACGCCACCCGCACCATGACCTTCAACGTGCAGCCCTGAAATCCCGGTCTTGCACAAAATCTCTATATATGTGCATGCGCGCCGGTATATTGCTATAATTCTGTACCGCCGGAATTCGGGGCACGCATCCGGCCGTAGGGGTCCAACTTCCCCATGTAATCCGCTTGGAGTCAGCACAGATGCATATTGACGAATTGCTGAGAATCGTGATCAAGAAGGGTGCTTCCGACCTGCACCTCGGCGCCGGCCGTCCGCCCTTCCTGCGACTGGACGGCGACCTGATGCCCGCCGACTGGGACATCCTCGACGAAGAGGAGATGGAGCGCTTCGCCAAGCAGCTGCTCACCCCCAAGCGCGAGTACCGCCTGGAGGAGGAGAACGAGATCGACTTCGCCTACGTTTACAAGGGCGATGACGGTCTGACCGGCCGCTTCCGCGTGAACATCTACCGCCAGAAGGGTTCGGTCGCGGCTGCCCTGCGACTTGTCAACGACATCGTGCCGAGCTTTGAGGACCTGAACCTGCCGCTGATCCTCGAGGAACTGTCCCTCGAGCGCCGCGGCATCATCATCCTCACGGGAACCACGGGATCGGGTAAGTCCACCACGCTGGCGTCGATGATTGACTACGTCAACAACCGCCGCCCGGTGCACATCCTCACGATCGAGGACCCGATCGAGTACGTGCTGAAGGACAAGGAAGCGATCATCAACCAGCGCGAGCTGGGCGTTGACACCAACTCCTTCATGGACGCCATCCGCGGCGCCATGCGAGAGGACCCGGACATCATCCTGATCGGTGAGATGCGTGACCGCGAGACGGTCAACGCCACCTTCCAGGCGGCACTCACCGGCCACCTCGTGCTGTCCACCCTGCACACCCTGAACGTGACCCAGACCATCAGCCGCGTGATCGACTTCTACCCGGAGACGATGCAGAAGCAGGCCCGCCTGATGCTGTCCGAGACCATCAAGTCCATCATCTCGATGCGACTGCTGCCGATGGTCGGTGGTGGCCGTATCCCCGCGATGGAGATCATGAAGGTCACCGGCCGAATCAAGGAGTTCATCGAGGACGAGGAGAAGACGGAGCTGATCAAGCTTGCGATGGAGGAAGGCGAGGACGAGGGCATGATCACCTTCGACCGCTACCTGCTGAAGATGTACCACCTCGGCCAGATCACCTACGAGACCGCGCTGGCCGCGGCCTCCAGCCCGCACGACTTCAAGCTGCTGGAGCAGCAGAACACCGACTTCTCCGACAAGGTGCTCAACCGTGTGGATCAGTTCGTCGGTACACGCGGCGACGGTACGCCGTCCGGCGGAATCTGATTCTTTCTGCCGTCTCGCCCGAGGGCTCGACGGTCTGCAGCACAGCTCAAAACAAAGCTTCTCGCTGTCTGCAAGTTTCAGAAGCCGCACAACATCTATCGAAAAAACAAGGCTCCCCGCAATGGGGAGCCTTTTTCGTTTCTGCCTGCCACAATGAACCGATCACTGTCCTCAACAGACCTCTAAAGCGGTAATGGCCAGATCTGCACAGTTTGTCTTAAGCGAGCTGCTTGTGATGCGTTGCCAGTCCGGCGATGCGGAAGCGCTCGGGCAGCTGGTGGACCTGTGGCAGCCCCTGCTGTCCCGCCGCGCGCGCCAGCTCTGTGACACTGAGGAGCAGGCCCGCGAGCTGGGCCAGGACTGCTGGCTGGCAATCTCGCGCGGCATCCGTTCACTGCGTGACCCGGCGGGCTTCCCGGCCTGGGCACTGCACATCCTGCGCAACCTGGCGGCGGATGCAGTGCACCGGCGCCAGCGCGAACGCGGCAGCCTGCAGCCGCTCAGCGACGAGGCCGGGCCGCCTGCCGGATCCCCGGATGGCGAGCTGGACAGCATGCGCATCGCGATCCGCGCACTGCCGGATGAGCTGCGTGAGCCGCTGCTGCTGCATTACCACGAGGGCTATGCCCTCAATGAGGTCGGCCGCCTGCTGGGCCTGCCGGCCGGTACCGTGAAATCAAGGCTGTTCGCGGCGAGGAAAATGCTGCGCGGCATGCTGAAGGAAGACTGACATGGAAGACTTTGACAACAGGCTGAAGCAGGCACTGGATCAGGAGTACGGCGCGGACTGGGAGAAGCTCAGCGGCGAGCAGCGCATCGACGAGATGGTGCTTGACACCTTCCGCGGGCGAAACAGGCTGCTGAGCATCTTTGCGAGCATTGTGATGTTCGCGATCTTCGGGGCCACTGTCTGGTGCATCACGCGCTACATCGCTGCGGAGAACACCAAGGAGCTGATCAGCTGGGCGATGCTGGCCGCCTTCGGCATGATGGCGGTGGGAATGCTCAAGCTATGGTTCTGGCTGGAGATTGAGCGCAATGCCACCGCCCGCGAAATCAAGCGCCTGGAGCTGCAGGTGGCCATGCTGGCCCGCGGGCTGGGAAAGGACAACAAGTGAGCTGAGCCGGATTCCTGCGAAATGCAGAGAATTTCCCTCCAATGAGAATAATCAGCGGCGAGGAGTAATATATCAATCTGATATATGTTGGAACTCGCCGCACTTGGGGCACTCCTGCGTGAGCCGATGCACGGCTATGCGCTCAGGGAGTGGCTCGAGCACTACATGGGGACCGCGCTGAGCGCAAACTTCGGCGCGATCTACCCCCTGCTGAAGCGCCTGACGGAGCGCGGACTGGTCCGCAAGAGCGGCAGCGGCGGGCGCCGCACGGTCTATGAAATCACCGAGGCCGGTCGCGCGTACTGGCTGGAGCTGATGACGGAGGAAGCCAACGACAGCTGGGTCAACGCCCAGGCGCGCTTCATGACCCGCATGTGGTTCAGCGACCGGCTCGAGCCGGCCCAGCGCCGCCAGCTGATCCAGCAGCGCGTTGACGCCCTGCGCGAGCGGATGAACTACAGCTTCGACAAGGCCACCCAGCCGATGCAGCAGAGCATGCGCGGCTATGTGATGCGCAAGCTGGCGCTCGAGCTGGAGTGGCTCGAGGGCCTGCTGGTGGAAACGGACGCGCAGCTGGAATCGGAAAGCAACGGAGCACATGATGAGTAACGAACAGAAGCAGCCGGAACCGAAGGCGGGCAACGGGAATGGCAACGGCCGTCCCTCGCCACTGCGTTTCCTGCTGCCCATGCTGATCGTCGGCGGGGCCCTGGTCTACGGCTGGCAGTGGTGGCAGCACCAGCAGCTGTACGTCTCGACTGACAACGCACAGATCAACACCAACGTGCTGCCGGTCAGCACCCAGCTCAGCGGGCAGGTGCTGGAGGTGCTGGTCGGCGAGAATGACGTGGTGGAGGAAGGACAGCTGCTGGTGCGGCTGGACCCCGCACCGTTCGAGATCCGCCTGCAGCAGGCCGAAGCCCAGCTGCACGTGGCCCAGCAGCAGTCGGATGCCGCCCGTGCGATGGTCGGCGTCAGTGCGGCCCAGGCCGGCGCAATGGACAGCACTGCGGACGGAGCCGAGCAGCAGGCCAGTGCTTCGATCAGCGGTGCGCAGGCCACGCTGGAGCAGGCCACTGCCGCCCGTGACGCCGCCGCGGCCCGCATCCGCGAGCTGCAGGCCGCCCTTGACCAGGCGCAGACGCACCTTGGCCGGCTGGACAGCCTGTTCGCTGCCAACATCGTCTCGCGCCAGGAACTTGATGACGCCACGGCCGCCCGTGACACCGCCCAGGCCCGTGTCGACGCGGCCCATGATGAGCTGCAGAGCGCCGAGGGGCGCATTGCCCAGGCTCAGGCCGGCATTGAGCAGGCCAGCGCCCTGCAGGCCAGCAGTGACGGCGGGCGCAAGTCCGCAGTCGCCGCCCAGCGGCAGGTCGGCTACAACCAGGCGCAGTATGAGACGGCGCTGGCAACGGTCGAGGTGCATGAGGCGGCGGTCGCCCAGGCGAAGCTGGACCTCTCGCACTGTGAGATCCACGCCGTGCGCAGTGGACACATCGGGCGGCGCAACGTCGAACCCGGGCAACAGGTCAGCCCCGGCCAGAACCTGCTGGCAATCGTGCCCGATGAGATCTGGATCGAGGCCAACTTCAAGGAGACCCAGCTGGGCCGCCTGCATCCGCAGCAGGCAGCCGAGATCGAGGTGGACGCCCTGCCGGGCGTGACGCTCAGCGGCGTCGTTGACAGTTTCTCCCCGGCCAGCGGGGCCACCTTCAGCCTTATCCCGCCGGAGAATGCCACCGGCAACTTCACCAAGGTCGTGCAGCGCATCCCCGTGCGCATCCGGCTTGACGACGCGCTGATTGACGAGGGCCTGCGCGAGATGCTGGCACCGGGCATGTCCGTCGTGGTGCACGTCAGGGCCGGTTGATGGCAGTGCTCGCAGGCGGGGCTCGCGCGCAGCGCATCCGCGAGAGTTCCTGGTACAAATGGGCCGTGGCACTGACGGTCAGCCTCGGGGCGCTGATGGAGGTGATCGACGTCAGCATCGTCAACGTGGCCCTGCCGCACATGCAAAGCAGCCTCGGAGCCACGCTCAGCCAGATCGGCTGGGTGATCACCGGCTACGCGATGGCCAACGTGGTGATCATCCCGCTCGGGGCCTGGCTGTCCGACCGCTTCGGCCAGCGCAACTACTACCTCTTCACGCTCGTGGCCTTCGTTGCCAGCAGCGTGCTTTGCGGCCTGTCCACATCGCTTGGGATGCTCGTTTTCGCGCGAATCATGCAGGGCCTGTTCGGCGGCGGGCTGCTGCCGAAGGCGCAGTCCATCCTGTTTGAGACCTTTCCGCCGCACCAGCAGGGCATGGCCCAGGCGCTGTTCGGCATCGGCGTGGTGGTCGGCCCGGCCTTCGGCCCGACGCTTGGCGGCTACCTGACCGACATGATGGGCTGGCGCTGGATCTTCTTCATCAACCTGCCGGTCGGCATCCTCGCCGTGCTGATGGCACTGATGTTCGTGCCCGACAAGCCCCGCAGGGCCACCGGGCGCGTCGACCTGCTGGGCATCCTGTTATTGGCAGCGGGACTGGGCAGCATGCAGGTCCTGCTGGAGCAGGGCCGCGAGTACGACTGGTTCCAGAGTGGCTACATCGTCACCCTGGCCGTCGTCTGCGTCGTGGCGCTGGTCGCCTTCGTGCGCCATGAGCTGCGCATCCCGAATCCAGCCGTCAACCTGCGCGTGCTGAAGTACAAGCCGCTGTGGGCCGGCAGCCTGTACAGCATCGTGCTCGGCGTCGGCCTGTACGGCACCACTTTCGTGATCCCGGTGTTCACGCAGAACATCCTGCACTTCACCGCCACCCAGACCGGGGAACTGATGATCCCCGGTTCGCTGATCATGGTGATCTTCATGCCGCTGGCCGGCATCCTGCTGAGCCGCTTCGATGCGCGCATCCTCGTCGGCATCGGCAGCCTGATCCTGATCGGGATGATCATGCGCCTATCACATGTCAACAGCCAGACAACCGCCGAGTTCTTCTTCTGGCCGCTGATGTGGCGCGGCATGGGACTGCCCTTGATGTTCATTCCGCTCAGCGTTGCCACGCTTGGCACCATCCCGAAGGATGATGTCAGCAGCGCGGCCGGGCTCTATAACCTGACCCGCCAGATCGGCGGCAGCCTCGGCATCGCCGTGCTGACCTTCGTGCTGGACCGGCGCTTCGACTTCCACTTCCAGCGCCTGGCGGAAGGCATTGGGGCCTATGACCCCAATTCGCTGCAGTTCCTCAGCGGCATCCAGGGCTTCCTGCAGGGCCGCGGCTATGACATGCTGCAGAGCCAGACGGCGGCGCTGAAGGTCGTCACCGGCCTGGTGCAGCAGCAGGCGATGGTGCTGTCCTTCGAGGATGTCTACCTGTTCGTTGCCAGCCTGTTCGTCTGCGCGCTGCCGCTGCTGCTGATCCTTGGCAAGGGCCATGCCGCAAACCGCAGGAAGGGTGCACCGGCCCCCGCCGCCCACTAGGAGCTTCCTGCTTCAGCAGCAACGGAGGCCAGGCTGTAAGCCTGGCATGGGAGCCACGTTGCGAAGTCACGCCAGCGGCGTGTGGAAGCTGCGTGGGCTCTGAAGCGAGATAGGTGGCGATTGGAGGCCCAACGCAAGCATTACAACGGAGGCCAGGCTTTAAGCCTGGCAGCTGCCAAGCCAACGGCCTGGCCTCCATCCACGACATCCCGTGCAGCGGGGCCTCCCTGCCCCGCCCATGTTGTCACTTTCCGTGGCTGTCGCGCACGCTCTGCACCCATTCATCGGTGAAGCGCACCGCGTTCACTTCATCCATCAGCACATCCCCGCCCTGGTCCAGCCTGGCGATGGTGTCAAACACACCGAAGCTGACACCGGACAGCATCTGGATGCTGCCCGGACGGAACAGGGCCGTGCCGTAGCCGGTCAGGTCGAAGCTGTAGATCCGAAGCGGTCTGCGCTGCCTCTTCTCGTACAGCGCTGCCGCCTTCTCCGGATCGACACCATACCAGCTCTGCATGTCGGTCAGCACGATCACGCGGTCATACTTCCCGCGCATCCTGCTGAAGATCGTGCCCATGTCAGTGCCGCCGCCACGCGCCACATGCCAGTCTTCAGCGATGCTCAGCGTGGTGTTGCCAAGATCATACTTCCGGTAGCGCGCAGTCGTGTCAAAGCTGATCACGTCCGCATCCTGCGACTTGGCGAGGATCGCCGCGAACAGCGAGGCATACTCGATAGCCGGGATCTTCATGTCACCATGCGTCCATGCGGTCATGCTGCCGCTTTCGTCGAATGCCACCAGGGTGCGGCCCTCGAAGCGCGGCACATTGGCACAGGCCAGGTCGATCGCCCTGCTCAGGCTCAGCTTGAGCTGGCGGTCCTCCAGCTCCCGGTAGGCACGGTAGATCTGCAGCGGCTGGATCAGGCTGCGCCGCACGGCTTCAGCATCCTCGATCCGCTCGCACAGACGGCCCTTCAGCTCCGGGGCGCTGGCGAGGATTCCGCGCGCGTTCATCACGAGCGCGTTGTAGCCCATGCGCTCCAGCTCCGCATGCCAGACCTCACGCTTCAGCTCCGCGGCCTCAGCTGCGTTGCCAGCTTCCTGTCCGCTCCTTGTCAGCTTCGCGTCCTGCTTCTGGCTGCGCAGCGTGCCGTCCTTGAGCTTGCGGATCGCCTCCGTCTCACGCGGGTGCACGAGCCGCATCACGTCAACCAGCGACACGCCCTGGCCCTCACCGCGGTAAGCACCGAGCTGGTACTCGTCGAACTGCTCGAAGCGCCTCGCGAATCCGCGCTTCAGCGAATTCGGCAATGCATGGCCGTTGCGCTTGCGCCCCTTGCCGCTCTTCCTGGCAACACCTTCACCGAATTCCGGGCCACCCATGATGCAGGCGATGATCTCGCGCATGTCGTCCGGCCGCCTGGCAACCAGGCGGTAGAAGTCCGACAGCCACTGCTCACCGGATGCCCGGCGGCTGACCTCGGCGGCCAGCAGGTGGCTGATGCTGCGCAGGCCCATCCTGTGGCGGGTGTACAGTGCACAGCGCGCGGCGAACTCCGGCCCGGCTTCCTTCACGAGCCTGCGCACACGCCGCATCGTCTCATCCGGCTCGCGGTAGAACTGGCGTTGCAGCTTGCTAGTGAGCGCGATGTCCAGCAGCTCGCGCTGCGGACTGAGGCTGTACGCACGGCCACCCGCCAGGTTATGGGTGTCCGGCTTCTTCGGGGCCTTCCGGCCCCTGCTGAACAGAACCATCACTGTCTCCCGTTTGGGGGGATAACGCAGCCAGATGTCGAAGTGACTGTCCGATGAATTCCGGCTGCCCACCGCCCGATTTTACTGTCCCGCAGCCCGGGGGTACAAGCGGGCTGGTGAATTTCGGTTCACAGGCGATGTAAACCAGCCACCCGCCGCCCAGGCCACATATGCTTTCGCCAGGGAATCGCCGGGGGGTGATGCAGTGTCCTGTGCTCTGGTCCACTGAGCTACGCTTCCTGGGAAGCGGCGGGATTTGAACCCGCGACCTCAGGATATCCCGATGTAGTCCCCCCGCCACCGCTGGCGGACGGGAATAGTAACCGCGCTTTTAGCAATTGGCAAGGTGGAATCCGGGAATTCCCGGAAAATGCCTGGTGCAATTAATGGGTACCGCTCAGTCTGGCAATGCTGCCGCATGCTGCTGATTCACAGAAAACGGAAAGGCCCGGGGGATTTGCTGGGCTGGTGATTTGCGTTTTCAAGACGATGTAAACCAGCCACCCACCGCCCGGGCCTGTGGAAGCCTGAATCATGCCAGGGATTGTCAGGGAGGGTCTGCGGGTTTCGAACCCGCTGTTGCCGAAGCAACGCCACCGATGTAATCCTCACCTCCGCCGCTGGCAGATGGAGATCTTACCCGTACTTCCCCGGATTGGCAAGCTGGATTCCGGAATCCCTGGAAAATTGCCTGGTGCAATCACTGGCTGATCAATGGGGAATCCCGCTCCCATTGCCAATCCCGGCAGGGCATAGAATCTATCCATGAGCCGATTCAAGCCGATCCTGCCGCTGCCGGCGCGCAACCCGAACGAGTCGCACCGTCCTGCGACCCAGCTTGAGCTTTTCTTCGATCTCGTCAGTGTGATCGCGATCGCCGCCGCCACCGCCGGCCTGCACCATGCGATCAGCGAGGGCCATGGCCTGGAGAACCTGCCGATCTTCATCTTCCTGTTCACCAGCATCTGGTGGGCCTGGATGAACTTCACCTGGTTCGCCTCGGCCTTTGACAACGACGGCCCGGTCTACCGCCTGCTCGTGATGCTGATCATGTGCGGAGAGCTGGTGTTCGCCGGCGGCGCGGGGCATATCTTCGAGAGCCATGACTTCAGCTGGGGCCTGCTCGGCTGGTGCATCATGCGCATCGGGATGGCTGCGCTGTGGCTGCGGGCCAGTGCCAACCCGCAGTACCGCTTGACGACGCTGCGCTATGCCGGTGGCATCATGTTCGCCCAGGCCTGCTGGATCGCCTACTACTTCATCACCCGCGATGCATCTCCCGCCCTGTTCTACGGCCTTGCCGCAGTGTGCTTCCTTGTCGAATTCAGTGTGCCGATGTTCGCCGAGAAGGCAAAGGACACGCCCTTCCACCGCCACCACATGATTGAGCGCTACGGCCTGCTGACGATCATCTCGCTCGGCGAGATCATGCTGGCAATCAGCATGGGCTTCGGCCAGCTGTATGGCGAGCATCCGAGCTGGACCCCTGTATCCACCGCGATCTCCGCGCTCCTGATAGTGTTCTCACTGTTCTGGCTGTACTTCGAGGAGCGCGAGCACCTGCCCAAGCGCGAGTTCAACACGGTGTTCATCTGGGGCTACGGCCACCTGTTAATCTTCGGCTCGCTGGCCGTGACCGGGGCCGCGATCGCCGCCGAGCTTGACCTGTCCGAACACCACGGCACTGCCAGCCAGGCGGACATCGCCTGGTGGCTCGGGGTGCCGATGGCGATATTCTTCCTCACCCTGTGCATCGTGCGGGACAGGCACTTCAATCTCGGTATCTGTGGTTATGCGATGCCTGCCATGGCAGTTGTCGCTCTGGCAGCGGCGGCCCTCGGGATGGGCAGCTGGGTGTTCGCGGCGATCGCAGTGATTGCCGTGATCTGGCGCCTGCCGGTGCGTGAACAGGCGGTGCAGGAAGTGAGGCTGAAGATCGAGGGTGCACCGCTGCCCAGCGGCCGCGTGATCTGACAACGAGGGTGCAGAGAGCAGAAAGCAGAGAGCTGAGAGCAGAAGCAGAAACAGAATGAGAAACAGAAACAGAAGCAGGATGAGAAGCAGAAGCAGCAGTATTTTGCAGGCAGCCTGCCGGTAATTGAGACTCCAGACTGATGACTTCTTCTGCTCATTCTCATTCTGCTTCTCATTCTGATCCTGGGAATAACTCAATGTCCATGCAGCGCGTACTCGTGATCGGCAACTGCGGCTCCGGCAAGTCCACGGCTTCCGTGGAGCTGGCGCGCAGGCTCAATCTGCCGCTCATTCACCTTGACCGCGAATTCTGGCGTCCGGGCTGGCAACAGCCTACGGATGAGCAGTGGGAGCGGCAGGAGGCCGCCATCGTGGCGGCTGATCGCTGGCTTGTCGATGGCAACTACACCGGCAGCCTGCCAATGCGCATTGCACGCGCCGACATGGTTGTCTGGCTGGACTTCCCGCGCCTGTTCTGCATGTGGCAGGTACTCAGGCGTGTACGGATTCACCTCGGACGGGAGCGCGCTGACTGCGGCGAGGGCTGCCCCGAGCGCTTCGACCTGCCCTTCCTGAAGTGGGTCTGGGACTATCCAAAGCGCAGCCGCCGGCGCACGCTGGAGATCCTCGCTGCCAACCCGCAGGTGGAACAGCATGTATTCCGCACGCGACGCGAACTGTACGAGTGGATCAGTAATCAGTAGTCAGTGGAAAGTAGGCAGTTGTCAGGGTCTGTTGGCAGAATGAGAAACAGAATCAGCAGAAGGCTGTTGCCTGAACCTCGGACCTGTTGCTGCTTCTCATTCTGATTCTGCAAACTCAAACTGACTACTGCCCACTGCCAACTGTCCACTCAGATGGGCCACTCCCCCATCGTCCAGCCCATCTCCCAGAACATCCATTCATAGCGGCAGCCGAGGTCGAAGCGCGCCTGCAGGCGCGGGATGCGCGCCGGTCCGATCTCATCTGACAGGCCATCGAGCGTCGTTGTCATCCAGTCCGCATAGGCCCAGAACTCAGCCGAGGCGTAGGTCTCGATCCACTGCCGGTATGGATGCTCCTGTACGTCGCTGAGTTGCGTTGCCAGCCGTGTGCCGATTTCCGCGTAGCCCACGCCGCAGGGGATCATGGCAACCAGCAGGTCGATGAAGTCACCCTCGTTCGAAGTGGCCAGGCAGAAGTCCACGTAAGCCCGGCAGATCGGCCCGGCCTGCTCCCTGTTCAGCTGGTCGCGGCTGATGCCGAACTGCTCACAGTAGGAACGGTGCAGCTCCATCTCCATTCCGAGCGTGTCATGTACCAGGCCACTGGCCGCTGTGAGCAGGGTCAGGTCAGGTGCCTTGGCGGCGGCCCTGGCCCAGGCCTGCGCATAGCCGATGAGATACACATAGTCCTGCTTCAGGTAGTGGATGAACTTCTCGCGCGGCAGGCTGCCGTCGGCCAGCCCGTCCACGAAGGGATGGGACTGGGCGGATTGCCAGAGCGGGCCGCTGCCGGCTTTCAGTGTTTCGAAGAGGGAAGGCATGCGGGGAATTGTAGGTGAGGGATGGGGGATGCGGGATGGGGGATGCGGGATGCGGGATGGGGGATGGGCAGAATGGAGCGCGTAGCGCAGGAACGCGTCAGCGTTACTAAGCTGCGCAAATGCGGGACGCACAATGCGACGAGGAGGTCAGGCCCATGGCCTGACAGGACTGCAGTCCCATGGACTGCCGGAGCATTTGTTATCCGCAATCCGTTGCCAATCCGTGGGATTGGCTTCCTGCCAGACCACGGGTCTGGCCTCCCGCACCTTCAGCGCGATCCGCTGGCAGCGAATGCGCCAGCGCAGCGCCAGACTGAATTCTATTGCCGTCTCATGCAAGCACTCGACGGTCTGCAAACCGGAGCGAAACAAGTTCCGCTCCTCTTGCACCAGGAATCTTCCAACCACCTGCATCTTCAACCCGACCCGGATGCGCGAATGCGCAGCCGCAGGGTCAGACCGCTGAGCCCTTGGGTGAAGCGGCAAAAAGAAAAGGCGGGACTGCCTTGGCAGCCCCGCCCGTTACAGGGGGGAAGTTGGGAAATTGGAAATGGCTATGTTGTCAGTTCCGGGAACCCGGCCAGCTTCCGTGCCAGGCAGGCCCGGCATGCGCGCTGCATGCCGGACCCACCCGATACAGGGGGGAAGTTGGGAAATGGATATATGCGATGATAGCGATTCAGCCTGCCAACCGGTTCCTGGTCCGCTCCCCGGGTTCTGAGGCAGGCGGGCCGGCATTCACCGACCCGCCCGCATACAGGGGGGGAAGTTGGGAAAACTGGTAAGTGTCGTGGCTGTCTTTCGGACCCGCAGGCCCCTGCCTCATGCTACTCGCCGTAGCCGCAGCAGAAGGTGAGATCGGCGCCGAAGGAGTGGTCCACCATCGCGGTGCTGGTACAGTAGCGGCGGTACAGGTCCGCTGTCAGCTCCTCGATGTTGTTCTTAAGATCCACTGCCATTTGCTCAACGCTCATAGCTCTACCTCCTGTATGTACCTCTCGGTACATTATTCTACCCATCCAGGACGCCAATAACTCATCGTCCGGTGGATAATTCCGTCTGCGGAATTCCCTTTCCGCAGGGGGTGAGGATTATTCATCCGTACAACATAAGACCGGGGTAGGCTTGGAAATGTTCGCGGATTATCGAAGTAAATCCTGATTAAGCGTCCAAATGGACTGCTTAGGCCAGTGCCGTGCGGTGCGAACGGAGGTAGGCCATCATATGCCTGAAGCTGGCGGAAGCGCTGTCCGCACTGCGGCGCACCTTGCACATCAGCTTGGCGCCCTGCAGCACCGTGACCACGAAATCGGCCAGGCCCTGCACGTCCGTATCCGCCCGCAGTTCGCCACGCAGCTTCATGGAGGTCAGGCCGCGCACGATCGCCGCCTTCTTGCGGTCGAAGTACTGCTCGGTGTCGATCCGCACCAGTTCATCACTGGCCGCAAGCTCACTGGCGAGGCTGCCGATCGGGCAGCCGTTCTGGAAGCGCTGGCTCTCCAGCAGGTGCAGCACGGTGTCCTGCAGCAGCTCGAATCCCTCCCAGCTGTCCAGCTGTTCGAAGATCACGCTGTGCAGCGCCAGCATCCGCTCGATCTGCATCGCGTGCACACAGCGGATCAGTTCGTCCTTGTCGGAGAAGTAGTGGTAGAACTGGCTCTTGCCTGTGCCAGACTCGCTCAGGATCTCATCAATGCTCGTGCCCCGGGCTCCCTGGCGGGCAAACAGCCGCGCCGCCGATACCATGATCCGTTCCCGTGTCTCGCATCCCTTCTTCGTTGTAGGCCTGTTCATTGCGGAGATTATACCGCCCAGTACACTGGGCTGCCTGAAAATGCGCTATTTCAGGCCGCTGACCGGCCTGAATCCGTCCACCTTCACCGCCGTGCCATCCAGTACGAGCAGCAGCAGCCAGCCCTGTTGGCCGTCCGGCAGCGCGCCGACCGGGGCATCCAGCTCATATGTAACTGAGCTGGAACCGCGCTCGGCATCCTCCAGGTAGTCCCCGCCGACATAGAATCCGCCCGCACCACGGATTGCATCAAAGTACTCCGTACTTCCGGCAAACTCCGCCAGCAGCGTGTCTGGCTGCTTCGGCAACAGCACGAGGTCGACCCTGTCATACAGTGGCAGGCTGGCGGCATCATCCGTGTCCACCTGCAGGCTGACCTTCCCGGCACTGAGCTGCGCTTCGCCGATCGAACGCTGTGGCTTGCTGCAGGAACTGCAGAGGAGCATCAACAGCAGGAGCAGGGCCAGGCCCGTGGTTTGAGTGCGCACGCTATCTAGTCGGTCCGCTGCTCAATGATGTTCACGCCCTTGCGCCCGTCATCGAAGGTGAAGTGCTCCACCATCCGCAGGCGCCCGTCAGGCATCAGCGCCAGCTCGGCATGCGAGCGGCCGCCGGCCACGTTGCCGGTGTCGTTCATCTGGCAGTAGCTGAACTCCATGCTGCTGCCGCTGCAGCGCCCGATCAGGTAGCCGCGCAGCACGCTGCCACCGCGGTAGTCCGCCGTGACGATGCCGTCCTCCATGCTGAAGGTGAACACGGTGTCCTGGTTTACCACACCCTTGGGGTCGGTCTTGACCGGGCTCATCCGTACTCCGTTGAGCTGGCTGATGCAGCCATCACCGCTGATCAATGCGCACATGCAGTTCTCCGGGGGAATGGTCCACGCGGCGCGCGTGGGTCAACTTGGCTGGAGACGGGGGCTGGCCCCGCCGGATCAGAAGTACCAGGGCAGCAGGAAATCCTCTTCCGGAAGCATGTCATCCTCCATGAAGGTCACCCACATCTGGTCCACCGTGGCATTCAGGGATTCGTCAAGCCCGCTCAGCGGGCCGACGAGGAAGCTGATGCTGTAATAGGTGTCATCCACGTAGGTCAGGTAGTTGACCATCGTCGAGCCCTCATCATCGGACAGCACGAAGCGGTCCCACAGGCGGTCCATCACGTCGAAGCCGAGCACATCGCCCTGCAGGTTCGGGAAGTCCACCTGCACATTCGTAAGGAACTGCTCGAAGTAATACTGGTAATCATCGTCGGTGATCACTTCATCCATATCGAGCGCGCCAAGCATCACCATGTTGAAGGGCAGGCTCGTATCCTCAGAGATCCAGATCAGCGGATAGCTCATCGGGTCATCCTCGGGCATGATGCCGAGGTCCTCCGGGGCGAAGTAGTTCCCGCCCTCCGGCAGGAACATCGTCAGGCCCCAGTCCTCGCTTTCCCACCAGTCGTAGGTCACCTCGCGCGTGGCTTCCTCATCAATCCCGGCCTCGGCGGCGCCACCCTGGGCGAGGGCCTGGCCGGTAAGCAGTAGCAGCAGGGCTGCGAGCAGTGTCAGCGTCTTCTTCATTGGTAGTCTCCTTACGTAGATTCTAGGACATTCCGTCCATCGGCGTAATCCGCCTTTGCTACAGTGATTGCCCGGAGGAAGGACCATGGAAATGAGGAAGATCGGCTCGCTGTCCGTATCGGCGATCGGGCTGGGCTGCAACAACTTCGGCGGCCGGCTGGACAGTGCACAGACCACTGAGGTGGTCAGCGCGGCACTCGACAGCGGCATCAACCTGCTGGACACGGCGGATATCTACGGTGCCACGAAAAGCGAGGAGTACCTCGGCCAGGCACTCAGGGGCCGCCGGGATCGTGCCATCGTGGCCACCAAGTTCGGCATGCGCGTGGATGACGAACGCCAGGGGGCAGCCCCGGCCTATGTCCGGCAGGCCTGCGAGGACAGCCTGCGCCGGCTTGGCATGGACACGATCGACCTCTACTGGCTGCACCAGCCGGACCCATCGGTCCCGATCGCTGACACGCTGGCCGCCATGCATGCCCTCGTGACGGAAGGCAAGGTGCGCGAAATCGCCTGCAGCAACTTCTCCGCAGCCCAGCTCAGGGAAGCGGACAAGGCGGCCCGGCAGCTCGGCGGTCCTCGTTTTGTGGCCGTGCAGAATGAATACAGCCTGTTCGTGCGGGAGCCGGAAGGCGATATCCCCACGGATGACGGCTCCGTTGCCCGTGAGGAAACGGACAAGCGCGGCGTGCTGAAGCAGTGCGATGAGCTTGGTATCAGCTTCGTGCCTTACTTCCCGCTGGCCAGCGGATTACTGACCGGCAAGTACCATGCAGGCCAGCCCGCCCCTGATGGCACCCGCCTGAGCAGCGCCGGTGCCTGGCAGCGCTTCGGCGGCGATGAGCGCATCGACACTGTGGAACGACTGCGCTCATGGTGTGCCGACAAGGGCCACAGCCTGCTGGAACTGGCCCATTCCTGGCTGCTGCGCCACAGCTGTGTAGCCAGCGTGATCAGCGGGGCCACGAAGCCCGGGCAGGCGATCGCCAACGCAGCGGCTGGAGACTGGAAACTGAACGGGTCTCAATTGACGGAGATAGAAGAGATACTGGCTGGCTGATCGCGGATTGCGCCACGCGCTGGTTTAAGGCAGAATTAACCAAGCAAGCAGCGGAGCGCATTCATGATTCAAGCAAGACAGACCCTTGCCCTGGTCGGCATACTTTTCCTGCTGGCAGCCAGCGGCTGTTCCAATGGCTCATCCTCCGGGGTAGCTGTCCAGACCGTCCAGCCCGATCACAGCTGGCAATTGCCGGACGTATTCAGCAGCGATCCCGTCCGCGAGCCATCCGTGCTCTACACGGAATCGGTGGCCGGCATCCAGTGCGAGATCATCAACGGTGGCACGGAGAAGGATGGGTACAAGCTCGCGCTGGACGGTGGAGGCGCACCGGCCTGGGGCATCGGACGCTTCAATGGCCTGTCCAGCGAGCCGACGGATTACATCCAGGCCCGCATCAACGTCAGCGACGTGTTCTTCAACGAAACCTACTACCGCCTGATGGCGAACTTCTCAACCGGCCGCTGGGATGTCAAACCGGTAAGCTTCGAGACACCGACCGCGGCTATCGACATTTTGGCTGACTTTGACCCGGCCCAGCACATCAGCACAAATGGCAACACTTACATCGGCCTGCTGACCAGTTCCGCCACGGTCACGCTGGACATCATCTTCTTCGATTACAACGTGGACCTGCAGCCGCCCGCCAACCTGCAGGCTGTTGGCAGCGAAAGCGGGGACAGCATCCTGCTTAGCTGGGAGCTGCCGGAACTGTGGGACGGCTACAGGCTGTACGCCAAGCAGTCCAGCGACACGGATGATGACTACGTACTGATCCTTGAGAGTGCCGAGGAGCTGCCGGGCTATACGCATACGATCACGGACCTGGTGCTGCCCTGCCTGTACGGCGTTGACTATGACTACCGCATGACCGCGCTGCTTGGCGGACTGGAATCAGATCCGGGCGAGGTCGCCACCGCCAGCCGCTTGCTGCCGGCCCCCACGCTGCGTGTCTCACAGGGCCTGTACCGCGGCTTCATTCCCTGTGTCTGGCACATGCCGGAAGGCACCGGGGCGCTGGACTACGACATCTACCGTGACGGTGTGCTGCGCCAGGCGGACATGAACTTCATCCCGCCGGATGGCGGATACTTCGCCGACTTCGATCCCGCTGCCAACGACGGCGAGTTCCATGCCTACCACGTGGTCGCCAAGGGGCCGGAGGGCAACAGTCCGCCCAGCGAGGTGGTGGACGGCTATGCGGCGATCGTGGACGTGCACCGCTTCGTTTCATTTGACAACCTGCACGACCCGCATGCCGATGTGTTCTACACGGCGGGCTTCAGCTCGCAGCCGGTGTTCGGCTACTACAACGAAACCGGCAACAAGCTGGTCTACCACAAGTACGACCATGACAACTTCAGCTTTGGGGTGAATGTCACCGACGCCGAGGTCACGACGGACATCAGCTGCCTGTCCGACTTCAACCGCCCCTGGATCGCCTACAACAACCACAATAGTTCGATCAAAGCCGAGGGGCTGTGGATCGCCCGTGGCCAGGATGACAACCCGAGCGGCAGTGAGTGGGACAACTACCTGCTGTACCCAGGCGACATCGTCGGCAGGAGGGTCAGCATGTCCTTCATAAACGGCCAGCTGGCGGTCGTGTTCGCCGTTCGGGTGGATGTCGGCCAGTACGATGTCAAGTTCGCCTATGCACTGAACGCGGACCCGCAGTCCGAGATGGACTGGAAGGTGAAGGACATGCTGCCGCCGGGCCTGGGCAGCTTCCCGGACGTGATGATGCTCAGGGAACTGGACGGCCTGCCGTTGGTGGTGATGGCCCGCCAGGACATCCTGCGCGTGCTGCGCGGCAAGAACGGGGCCCCGACGGACCAGGCCGCCTGGGACAACAACAATGTCGACAACACCCTTGATGGCGACCGCGACCTGGACTTTGTCATCAATGACGGCATCCTCAGCATCTCGGTCGGAGGTTGCCAGGTGGAAGGCACCGGCGACCTGCGCTACTACCGCTGCACGGGGACTGACCCGATCTCGGAGCCCTGGGAGCAGTGGCAGATCCGTACATATGACGACGAGAACGCTGAGATGGCCGACCTGTACTTCCGTGAGGGATTCCCGATCATCTCCGTGCCCCATGGGGTCTGGGCCTCCGCCAACACCTTCGTGCTGGAATACGTTGACGACCCGTTGCTGGACGGTGTGCAGTGGGCCTATTACTACGACAACTTTGACAACACGGTGGACGTACGCTACTTCTCGCGGATGTTCGGGGACAGCGGCGTGTTCCGCACGGCCTACCTGCGCAGCTGGGATGACGCCGGCGACAAGAAGTGGGGCATCTACGTGGCGACGAATACGCCGAAGTAGCGGAGGTCCAGCGCGAGCCGGGCTCGGAGGCCAGACGAGAGTCTGGCAACAGGTTGGAGTTTGGAGTGTGGAGTTTGGAGTGGGAGTGAGGAGTGCGGAGATGTGATCCTGGGCAAGCCCAGCGTGTCTTTCACAGGTTGGCGGCAGCCATCCGTTCGCAGTGGAAAAGTTCGGAATTCAGGGTAGCGGTGGCGCCTTGCGCCAACTGGGAGTGATGGCAACCTGAATTCGATTTTGACATTCATCACATGAGTTGCTTGCCAATGCAAGCGCAATAGTCCAAGGATTGCATTGTAAGCATGGCTGGTTAACATCGCGAGATGCCCTTTCAATTGGCGCCAGGCGCCACCGCTACATATCTCCCTATGCGCATTGCTGTAGTTATCAATGCATCTGCAGCGAGACCGGGAACTTGCTTTCCGGCGCAGCACGCGATACAAGACTGGCGAGCGCTCGCGTGAGCCAGAAAATGAATCGAACTCACCGAAGTATCTGCGGCGAGACCGGGAACTCGTTTCCGGCTCGTCGCGCGAGAAAAGGCTGCTGAGCCCATAGGAGTGAAGTTATTGATGCATCTGCAGTGGGACCGGGAACTTGCTTTCCGGCCCACTGCGCGAACCAAGGCTGCTGAGCCTTCAGGCGAAGCAGAAAATGAAAGAGGAAACGCGAGGCGTATGCCCCGCGTTTCCCATGCCTTCTCTTCAGAGTGTGAGTATCTGACTGACCAGTCAGCAGCCCTTGGGGCCTCAACCACGGCGGCGCACCGGCTGCTTCGGCACCTGCCGCGTGTTGTCAGCGGAGGTGGCACGGCTGGCCGGCTGCTTCTGGTTCTGCCCCTGCATCTGCAGGATATGCTCACGGGTGATCACCGGGTCGCCCTGGCCGGGGTCGATCCAGTCATGCGTCATCGGGTCCTCGCGGTAGGTGGCGAACACCTGCACCCAGTACCAGCCGTACTCGCTGCCCGGCAGGTAGTAGGCCCCGACGCCCATGTAACGGTAGTTCTCATTGCGGATGTTCTTGCGGTGGCCGCCGGAGTCCATCCAGGACTTGTGGGCCTGCTCCGGTGTGCGGTAGCCAGCGGCGATGTTCTCGCCGGCATGCCACCACTCCGGCCCGTCCGGGGCCTCGATGCGGTCGAAGATCGTCATGCCCTGCGGGCTGTCATGCTCGAAGTAGCCATTGAGCGCCATATGCTTGGCCTGCGCCTGGGCCACCGCGTCCAGCCAGGGGACGCGCTTGAGCGGGGTGTGCTTCTTGTCAGTGCGCGCCTCGTTGGTGTATTCGAACACCTTCTCGGCGTACTGCTGCTGCTCGGCATCGTCATAAACGGAGTAGGTGCTGTCAACCGCCGGCAGAGTCAGGTAATAGTTCGTCAGCCAGTCGAGGTCCACCGGGCTCGTCGGCCAGTGGTTGCGCGTAAGCAGCTCGTTGCTGACGGTGCTGGCCGCGATGCTCACCTCGGGGGTGTTGCCACTGACCATCAGCAGGTGGTTCGCGATCACCTGGATGTCGTTGCCATCGATCACGCCGTTGCCATCGCCATCCACGCTGGACAGGGTGCCCGGCGGGAAGTCTGAGGCACGCTGGCCCCAGTACTCGCTCACGCGCAGCATGTCGGCCAGGTTGACCTGCCCATCGGCATTGTAGTCACCGATCGCTGCTGACAAACCACTGCTGGCAACGTCCGGGCTGGACACGCCCTTGACGGCGCTGTACTGGCCGACCGGACGGAAGCGGGCCTCCAGCAGCTCGAAGGTGCCGGTCACGCCCTGTGCCTTCTGCGGACGGGGCAGCACCGCACCGTGGTGCAGGCTGCCGGCCATCTCCGGCACGCTCAGCTGCAGCGGCTGCTCATTGCCTGGCCAGTCGCCGCGCTTGCCATCCACCAGTTGCCAGTAGGAATCGTCGTAGCCAAGTTCCACGAGGCAGGCCCGCATGTCGGAAGCGAACACCTGCACCTGCACCTTGATGAAGTCGCCATCCGGCAGCACACGCAGGGTGTAGTCCGCCTGCCCGCCGTAATGGAAGCTGTCATCAAGGCTGCGCAGCTCGAAGCCGTCACGCGCGGCGACGACACTGCCTGCTGCATTGGAGAATCCGGAAGAGTCCGCCGCCCGCGGGGACTGCGCGTCACTTCCCTGTGCGCTGGCGGCGGCCGGTATAACTGCTGACATCAATGCGCCCGCCAGAACGATGTTCTGCAGGCGGCGCCTGATCATGCTCATCAGTGCGTTCTTCCCTTTCTATGGACTGTGCGCGAGACCCATCCCCAACAGTTGCCTGCCCCGGCTACCGCAGGGGACGTGAAACAGGCCATTCCCATCAACCCGTTCCACAAGCCTCGCATATCTAATCCGCAGCTACCGGCAGAAATTAAACCCGGGCCGGGTTAAAAAACGGCTCGTATCCTGTGGATAACACGTGCGTATGTTGGTAACTAAGCAGGAACTGGAAAAAACACTGAAAAAAACGTGGGGGTAATGCTCCAAAATTCAATAATGGAGCAATAAACGAAATCCTGCCCGTCAGGCCAGGTGCACAGCTTTTCAGACGACAGCCAGCCCGTGAAACCAAGTGCGCAAGCGGGCTGCCCTATAATGCTGCGGTGACAGCAAGCCCGATCATCCGCCGCCGTGAGCAGCTCGAAAAACAGGAGCGTGCCTACCTCGCACCCTTTGCGGTGTGCAGCGACTCGGTGAGCATCTCGGGACGCGAGCATGGCGAGGATCCGCCGGCGGACCGCACGCACTTCCAGCGGGACTGGCACCGCATCACGCACTCGCATGCCTTCCGCAAGCTGGAGTACAAGACCCAGGTGATCGTGTTCGGCGAGGGCGGCGAAATGGGCGACGTGGTGCGCAACCGTCTGACCCATACGCTCGAAGTGAGCCAGATCGCCACCTCGATGTCGCGCACGCTGGGCCTGAATGAGGACCTGGCGAGCGCCATCGCACTGGCGCATGACCTCGGGCACACGCCCTTCGGGCATTCCGGCGAGGACAAGCTCAGGGAGCTGGTGCGCTCCTTCAACCACAATGACCATTCACTGAAGATCGTGCGCCAGCTGGAGCACCGCTACCCGGACTTCCCCGGCCTGAACCTGACGGTGCACACCCTGGCCGGGATGGAGAAGCACGACACCCCGCACGACAAGACGCTCACCAACCACTTCCTGCCGGGCCAGGCCCCGAGCCTGGAGTCGCAGGTGGCGAGCATCGCGGACCAGATCGCCTACCGCAGCCATGACCTAGAGGACAGCATCGTCAGCGGCACATTGTCAATCCAGGACTGGATGACGAGCGGGCTCGAGATCTGGCAGCAGGTCTGGGACGAGATGGGGGAGATCGAGGATGAGCGCGTGCGCCTGCCGCAGGTCACGCGGCGCCTGATCAACCTGATGGTCGGCGACGTGCTGGCCGAGACCCAGCGCCGGATGCGCGAGGCGAAGGTAGCAACGGATGCGGACGTGGCGGCGGCGAAGGTCGACCTCGTCGGCTTCAGCAGCGGCTTCGCCCCGCTCAATGACGAGCTCGGGCGCTTCCTGATGGACCGCTTCTACCAGGACCACCGCGTGCGGCGCGGCACGGTGAAGGGCCAGATGATCATCGAGCGCTTGTTCACCCACATGCGTGACAACCCCTCGCTGCTGCCGCCGCTGCAGTACGGGGATTACCGCACGGCAGTTGACAAGGGCGAGGACAGGCTGCACCGCGAGCCGCTGCGCGTGATCGTGGACTACATCGCCGGCATGACCGACCGCGAGGCCTACAAGCTGTTCGTGCAGCTGTTCGAAGTCGGCCACGCCTAGGAGGTGCGGCGCAAGTCGCACAATGGAGGCCTTGCGCAAGCGAGGCGATGGGAGGCCAGATGTCAGTCTGGCAATGCAGGCCCGGAGGCCAGCCGTGAGGCTGACGAGGCGCTCCAGCTTTTGCCGGGCAACGGGAGGCCAGAATTTATTCTGGCAACCGCTCTCAGACTCATGACAACTGCACCCGAGCGCCATACTGACAATCCATTCATAACGAAAGCCCCGGCACATCTGCACCGGGGCTCCCATGCCACACTCCTTACTGCCAGCCTCTGTTTCTCATTCTGATTCTGCTTCTGCTCCCTGCTCCCCGCTTTCAGCTCCCTGCTCCCTAGGGGAAAAATGGCGGGTCATCCTCCCACTGGTTGATCACTTCCACGTCCGCATCCTGGCCGTCATTGGACAATGTAACGCGGCACACATGCCAGCAGAATCCGAGGCCGGGTGCACTGGATGGCACGTAGATCCGCTGCATCGGGACAGTGTCGCCGGTCAGCACCACATATGCACCGCTGCCCGGCAGCAGGCCCGTCTGGCCTTCGTACCAGTCATATACATAAAGGTCGTAGACGCCATCCTTGCCCTGCCAGACATTAATGCGTTCCGGCCCGTAACGCCACTTGTCATCCTTGTATAGTTCGGTATTGCCCGGCTTTGGCACACCGTGGTAGCAGTGTCCGTAGGGTGACAGCAGGTGCAGGTCAAGGTCCTGCGGTTCCTCATTCCAGACCAGCGAGAACGCCATGCTCTGGCGGTCGATGCTCACCTCAACGTCCACCGGGGTGACCGTCGCCGGGTTGCCCGGCACGTAGATCGTATCCGGCGTGGTTATCACCTGCTCCACGGGCTCGGAGCGGCTGAAGGAATGCACCACCAGCCGCACCTGGGAATTGCGCCTGAGCGGAATCACCACCTTGCCGTAGGCATTGGTGGTCGCGGTGACGAGCGTGTTGTAGTTCAGGCCCTGGGCCTCGACCCGTGTCAGGGAGAGCGGCGTGCCTTCCGTGTCCGTCACCGTCACTTCGATCGCGGTTGTGTTGTTGACCGGCACCACCACATCCGGGTTCCACCAGCTCAGGTGCGGGATGTTGGCAATGTAGAACTTCCCGTCGGGGCTCTTGCTCATCGTCCCTTCCTCGATCCACTCCCCGCTCACCTCGTCGAAGCTGTACATACCGACGGTCTCGGGGGCCGTCGCCTGGTCCTTGTCCGCTATCGGGATCTTCAGGTCCGCCAGCTTGCCATCCGCGATGTTGCAGGCGTTGCCCAGCCCGTCGTCAACGAAGATCTCCATCATGCCGAAGGTCTCCAGCATTGCGCCTGTTCCATCCATCTGCCGGGCTGTGAAATTGCCCGGCACTGCTGCCAGCGCCACGGGGTTGGAGGCGTCTATCGGGGTGATCGAGACATCCACCGGGCGGTCCAGCAGGGTGCCGCCGCCATCCACGAGCGCGGAGGAGGGGAAGGTCACTGAAGCCGTGTCGCCGAGATTGACAGTGCCGCCGTCCCCTGCGTCAATCGTGTCCATTACCCCCTGGGCCAGCACCGTGACCCGCAGGTAGCTTTCCCGTGTGCCGTCCACCCTGGCAATCGCCGTCGAGCGCGCGATGCCCGGCCCCTGCACGCCGATCGGCACGCCGTAGCTCGCCGCCACGTTGCCGCCGGCAAACGCGCCCTGCTCATTGCTCATCACCGAGCCCATGCCGGGGATGCTGACGGTGATGCCTTCCAGCGGGTTGCCATTGATGTCAACCACTTCACCGTTGATCGTTCCAGCGCCAGGCAGCGGGGCTGGCTCGGAATGCAGCATCGGGTTGAGCGTCCAGTCCGGATCGGGGTCCGGATCCGGGTCGGGGTCAGGGTCGGGGTCTGGATCCGGGTCAGGATCAGGGTCTGGGTCCGGGTCAACGCCGGGGTCGCCGACCTGGATGTATTCCGTGCGGCTGGTGACGGAATGTCCCACGCCGCGCGGGCTGACCGCGTAGAAGCCGACGTTGTCAGGCTTGAACGTATACACGGTGGTGTCCGCTGTCGCGCCTGTCCCTGCGGCCGGCGGGTCGATGATGCCGATCTCGCTCGGCGTGGCACTGGCGGTTTCCATGTAGTACACGGCGTAGCCCGTGACGGATTCACCGATGTGGATCCCGATCGGCGTGATGTCGGAGATCCCGACCAGCCCGTCGCCGTTGCCATCAATGCGCCTCAGCGCGCTGCCCGCCGGTTCCGAGCCGTTCAGGCTGTCACCGAAGCGGATGCCCAACGGCACGAGGTCGCTGATGTTGACCTCGCCGTTGTTGTCATAGTCCCCCGGCAGGCGCTGCGTCCAGCTCAGCACCGCGCCGTCATAACTGAAGTCCGCCGGCAGCTCAAGCATGTTCGTTGCCTTGAGCACGCCGTCCCGGCGGTCCTCGATCGCCTGCGTCAAAGCTGCCACCAGCCTGTCCCAGTCCTGCCGATCCACGCCCTCCGGCCGCTCAAGCTGCGCAGCTTCAAGCGCTGCCTGCTCCAGGCGGTCAACGGGGACGGGATCGACGGACACAGAGTCCTGGTTGGAGTTGCCACCGCCGCACGAACCGAGCAGCAGCGAGCAGATATACAGGAAGGTTATCCCTACAGCGTTCCTTACCATTTCCGATTCCACCCTTGGGCGGCAGGAAGGCCACCCGCGACAGATGACGAAATCCACCGGTTTCGGTTACACCCGCGCCGTATGTGGCAGGCAGCCGAGGCAATCCTGCCGGGATTGGCACCCAGGGAGGCTTGCCCTAGAATTCTGATGTACGTCCCGCAATGCGTACAGACTACTAATCTGGAACGGAACACGCATGGACTCTGCATATTCGCGCCTCAAGCGGCTGATCCTGCCCCTGGCCCTGCTGATCTCACTTGCATCCTGCATGGCTGGCAATGACCTCCGTACAGACAACTCGCCTGTTGAGCCGCTCACGAACGCAGGATTGCCGGGCCTGCCGCAGCTTTCGGCAGATGAGCCGCGCAGCGGATCGGTGAGCTACAACCTCACGATCGAGGGAAACGAATACTACGAGACCAATGCCCAGAACGGGACCCCGGGAGAGCTCTTCCTGAACCCGGGTGAGTCCGGCCCGACGGCCTGGGCGATCTACCGCTTCAGCGGCCTGTCAATGGACGTCCAGGTCGACAGCCTGGCTGTGTCGATGTTCGGCCTGACCAGCGGTGCGGCCTACCACCTGGCGCTGGCGGACTATGCAGGCGGACGCTGGCAGATCCTGCCGCAGCAGGCCACGGCCAGTGTGGCGCTGTTTGACATCAGTGGCAACTTCGATGCGGCACGGCACCTGCGCAGCGACGGATCCCTGTTCGTGGCGGTGCTGGTCTTCGAGGCCAGCGGCCTGGTGGACTACCTCAGCCTGGACTCCAGCGGCTCACTGGCCGCACCGACCGGCCTGCAGGCCAGCGATGCACGCTACAGCCAGCGCGTTGCCATCAGCTGGGATCCCGTGGCCGGGGCCCAGCAGTATCAGCTGTACAGCAAGGAGGCCGGGCAGGGTGATGAGTTCTACGCCCTGCTTGCACAGCTGCCATCCGGCGAGACCTCATTTGACCATACCGTTGACAATCCGCCGAGCCGGCCGGCGGTCTATGGCACGATCTACGAATACAGGGTGCGCGCCGCGGCGGATGGCGAGGACCCGTCGGACTACAGCCTGCCTGACGAGGGTGAGCGGCGAATCGCTGCACCGACGGAGATGTATGCCACGGACAGGGCACTCAGCGACAAGGTGATTCTGATATGGGCTACCCATCCGCATGACTTCCCGCAGCCATATACCTACAAGATCTACCGTGATGGCAATTTCATCTTCTCGCTGTCTGACAACCAGGAAGTGCTCGTCGGCGACCAGGACATCGGCGTGCTCGACTACCTGCCGCATGAATACTACGTGGTTGACAGCGGGCCTGAGGGGGACAGCTATCCCTCGCCGGTGGACATCGGCTGCATCAGCGGCTGGACGGAAGTGGCGGCAGTCGGTGTCACGGGACCTGAGGTCGGTGTGTACTCGGACATGGAAATCTCCCCGGACGGCGTGACACCAGCCGTAACCTATGTATACAGCGATGAGGATCGCCTGCGATATGCACTGCTGGACGGTCCCAGCCCAAGTGAATCACAGGTTGGCATCCACGGTACCGACATGCGCACGGCACTGGAAATTGACAACGGAGTGCCATATATCCTCTACAACGACGTGACGGAAGCGCCGGCGGAACAGGGGCTGTACATGGTTCGGGGGCTCTCCGGCTTCCCGGATGACCTGCAGGCGGGCTGGGACAGGCAGCTGCTGCATGCCGGCAAGCTGGTCGGCGGGCAGGTGGTGCTGGAGAAGGCGGGCGGCCGGCTGGCTGCGTTGTTCATGACGGAGGACGCTGCCGACTCACATGTCCTGCACTATGCCTATGCCACGAAGACCGGGCCGCAGGGACAGGCGGACTGGATCATCACGACCGTGGCGAGTTACGAGACGGAGTACCCAGGATTCTTTGACCTGGCGGAACTGAACGGCAGGCCCGCGGTGGCAACACTTGACGACCTGTATACGGTCTTCCTCAAGGCTGATGTGGCAGAACCTGCCGGGAACTCTGACTGGAGCGAGGTGCCGGTGCCGGAGAACTTTGCCAGCGACGGCAGCGCCGCCGGGATCGACCTGCTGGTGCATGACGGCGTGACACATGTCATGACCGCACTCAACGGAGATGATGGCAATGCCGGGGTCTGGCACATGTATTCGACCACAGCGGATCCCTCGCTTGTCACTGACTGGTATTCTACGGTGGCATATTACGGCGTTTCAGATACACTCGGCCCGCCTTCGATGACTTTCATTGGCGACCAGATATTCGCTGCGGTGGCCAGTGACCTCCTGACTTCCGCCTTTGTCGGCACACCTTACAGGCAGGGTTTCCCCTATGAGGCCATCCCCTGGTACGGAGAGTTCATTCCCAACGAGCAGGACTTCCTCTATACGGCGGATGAAGTGAAGCTTGTTGTTGACAACGGCTCGCTGGGCTGCCTGTACAGCGGCTTCCGGGACGGTGATGGACTGTTCCGGAGGCTGTTCTACCAGCGGCTGACAGACAAGGGAAACTGAACCGCTGCAACTTTTCCGCAATCCCCATGCTCCAAGTTCCAGCTGTTACGGGGCAGCGCCACTGAGGCGCACAACCGGGGAGAACTGGAATGTTGTTTCGCAGGATCCGCAGGCGTCGCCAGAGGCGCATCGTTGTAACTGCCTCCATCGTGCTCGGCCTGATGCTCGTGGCCCGGCTGGCAATGCACGGCTGATATAGTGGCCAGGTGCCGCAGTTACCGCTCCATGACCTGGTGATCCTCGCTGCGCTAGCCCTGTCAGCGCCTGTACGGCTGGCCGCCTTGCTGCTGCGCCGCCCCGGTGAGGCTGGTTACACGATGGAGCTGGTTGCCACTATCGGCAGCTTCGCGCTGGTCCCGCTCGTGTACTACATGCATACCGATATCATTCCGCTTGACTCAAACATGCGGGTGATCACCTGGCTGGTGATCGCATTCTCAAATCTCGGCTCCAGTCTCGGCCGCCTGGCACACCGGCTCAAGCAGCGCCGCCACCTGCAACTGAGGTCAGGCGCGGCTGCGCGTGAGCTTGAACAGTCCGATCTTGCCAGTTCCGTCAGTACTCCGGCGGCCAGGGATAAAGCTCGTCCTGGGCTGGAATGACTCCGTACTCCCACAACTCAAACGGCTGCCTGAGCAGCTCGTCATCCGTCGGCCGGCTTTGTTCCACGTATGACCACTCCGGCTCCATGTGGATCAGGCTGTCATCCAGGCCCAGCCGGTCCGGCCCCTGCCGCAGCATGGCCTCGAAGTTGCCGATGCGGTATGGCTTCTGGAAGTAGCTGTAGCCGCGCTGGTGCCGCGGTTCATCCTGTGGGTTGTCAGAGCTGTAAGGTGTCTGCCGCTGCGGCAGCCTGCTGAAGCCTCGCCCGACACTGTCCATCCACTCAACGAACAGCACAGTCCCACCGATCAGCAGGATCAGCAATTGCGTGCCACTTCGTCTGCGCCAGAGCATCGGCTCTCCCCTGTAATGAGAGGACTATAAGCGCTGGCCGGACGTTCATCAGGGAATCAGGTACATCAGCAGGCCATCATTTCCGCCGGCTCCCGTGTCCAGCACGCCCTGCTGGGCCACCTCATCGAAGATGCCCACCAGCGGATCAGCTGGCCAGTTGATCGCCACAGCATTGCCATCCGCGTCGTCAAAGCCGATCGTAAGGATCTGCGCCGAAATCGATGGCAGCTTGACGGTGAAGGATATGTCCGGTGCATAGCCGCAGGCCAGTACTCCCTGGCGGTAGGGGGCCAGGCCGGTGCCGCGCATTGTCCCGCCGGCATTCAGCAGGCTGACGGAATCCAGGTGGGCCAGGGTCTTCGTGAAGAAGTACAGGCAGATGTCGGTCAGGCCATCTCCGTCTGCATTCCCGGTTGCCATCAGCAGCAGGTTGCCATCGCCGTTGTCAATCATCGCGCTGTGGTCGGAGGGCAGGTCCGGCATGAAGCGGAAGTCGACTGCCGCGCCCGTGCCATCCGTGTCGGACAGGAACAACCCGGGCTTGCCTTCGTAGACAATGTGCCCGGCGATGTAGTTGTGCACTTCGTTGTTGAAGACATTGCGGTTGTGCACCAGTGTGAAGTCAGTCTTGGGGTACTGCGAGCCCTGCATCAACTGCCCGCTGGAGAAGCTGCCGCTGCTGCCGTAGACCAGCTTCCAGACATTCGGGGTACCCGCCGAGCTGCTTTCGCACAGCACGACCAGCCCGCTCAGCCCGCCGATCAGCGAGTAGCTGCCGGCCATGTCAGCCAGCTGCTCGGAGGTTCCGGCCTGGTCACGTGCGGCCTGCCAGAGCACTGCTCCATCACTGTCCAGCTTCATCAGGAACACGTCGTTGGTGGCCCCGAGGCTGCTGGTCTGGCCCGCCAGGTAGATGTCGCCGCCATCGGCCAGTACCTGCTCGCAGCGGTCGAACTTGGCCCCGCCGAAGCTGCGGCCCCAGATGGTCGAGCCGTCCGCGTCAAACTTCTGCACCAGCATGTCAACATCCGGCCCGCTGCCGGTCTGGCCACAGACGATGATGTCGCCGCTGCTATCCTGGGCGATGGCGTGGTACAGGTCATCCCCGCCCGTATCGAAGCGTTTCGTCCACAGCAGCTGCCCGTCCGCGCTCCAGTGAGCCAGCAGGCCGTCGTAGTCCACTCCCGGACCGGGCTGGTCACTCGTCCCGCAGGCGTACACGCTGCCGTCCGCCGCGCCGATCACGTCGGAGTATTCATCCAGCTCACTGCGCCCCCATGTGTGGAACCATGTGCCATATGCCGTCACGTCCGTACTGGCAACGGCGCTGACGCCGGCATCGTTGACAACCATCACCGCCGGGCTCCAGACTCCGTTTTCCGGGTACTCGGCATTCAGCATGCTGACTGCCCCGGTGTCCGTCTCGAACACGCCGTCTCCATCAGTGTCCCAGTGGAACTCCAGCCCGCTGCCCTCCACCGGGTCGCTGGCACTGGCGTCGAGGGTGACGGACAGCGGGGTGTCTCCTGTCTTGGGGTCAGCCGTGATCACCGGAACCGGCGGGTAGGGCCCCATGCGCAGCGCACCGAGCAGCAGCTCGGGGTCGCCATACACGATCACGGCCGCCAGCAGGTTGCCACCGAGGTCCAGGTAGGGGTCCATGCTGTCCATGATGAACTTGTCCTGGTCCACCGGGCTGAACAGGTCCCAACGCCGCGTTTCCCAGTTTGCCAGCGCCAGCCAGAAGTTGCTGAATTCGAAGGTCTGGTCGTATGTGATGCGGAATTCCGGCGCGCGGTCATAGTCCGGCACCGTGTAGCGGTAGATTGCGTATGCGATGCCGGGATTGCCCGGGTTCGACAGGTCGGGGGAGAACATCAGTGATGCCCCGTCCTGCGTCACATGTGAATGCGGCAGGCCCGCTTCATACTCCACCCCCTCATGCAGCAGGTCGGAATCCACATATGAGCCGCTGCGTACGGGCGCATTCTCCAGCTTCAGGCTGTTCAGGGAGGGCAGGGAAAATGCCGGATCAGGTTGACCGGCCTCGGGTGTACCCGCCTGCCCGGCAGCCGGCTGCTGGGCCTGCTGCAGCGACTGCGCCGGGCGGTTCCCGTTTCCCGCACAGGATGCGGACAGCAGCACGCACATGGACATGGCCGCAAGCGCGGCGGGACGGATGGCATTCAGCACTGTGCAGACTCCGTAATCGCAATTTCATGAAATCCTAACCCTGCCGGCGCGGGTGGTGTGTGCCGCAGGGGCGGAAGAAGGTGACATGCGGTGTCATGAAACTGCTGTCCGCGAGGCAATGTAATAATAGGTATGCGGGGCAGCTGCCCCGGGGGACGACATGAAGCAGATCCAGACAGGCAGGACAGGCAGGTGGATCGCACTCGCCTTGCTGGTTCTGGGCGGCATCCTCAGCCTGATCATCTTCGGTGGTTTCCTGCTGCGCTCGCAGCAAAGGATTCAGCCCAGCGGGGATCCCTTAATCGACCGCATGCAGCGGGCGGTGCTGGCCGCCAGCTGCCAGCCAGTACATGACAGATTCGCCAACCTGATGGGGACGTCCCAGTGGCCCTGGGCTCCTGACCTAAAAACAGTCATCAGCTGGGAAGCCGAATTCAGCGGGCGCAGCGACTACTGGTGCCTGCGGGCCAGTCTGGCCAGGCTCGGTGTCGATGAGCAGGGCAGTGAGGCTGGTTTCCTGCAGCGGGCAACGGAATGCAATGATGCCGGTCCTGAGGTGCTGGCACGCGCAATGAAGCTGGAACTGCACGCAATCCGTTACGATGAATCGCTGGAGCTTGATGCCTGGCAGGAAGATGCTGCCACGGCGGAGATCATCGAGCGCTACCGCACGCGTCTGCCTGACAATGCCGCCATCTGCTACATCGCAGCAGACCACCTCAGCTGGTATGGCCTGGATGCGCAGTATGTCGAAATGCTGGAACGAGGAAACTCGCTGGATGGTCTGGCGAGTGGCGAGCTGTTCCCCCTGGCGATCGCGGTCGGGGCTGGATCCCCAGCTGGACCGGTGTTGGATCCAATGATCGCTGGATCACTGCTAATGCTGCGAAGCTACCAGAGCACTTATGAATATGGCAACCATAATCGCCTCAAGGACATATACAAGGAACTTGAGCTGGCGGGCAGTGAACTGGGCATGGCCCGGGCATTGTCAGCTCTGATGCGGCGGGAACTGCGCCCGCGGATTGACAGCGATGATCCCCTGCAGTTGACGGCACCGATAGTATTGCAGGAGGTTCTGTCGGAAATCGTGGTTCTTCATACGGACTGGGAGCCAGGCAGCCTACAGGTAAAGGGAATGCAGGCCTGGCTGGCGGACTGGCAGGCCTACGATGCATGGCGTTCGGGCATACACGCCCGTGTCGCTGCGTATGATCCACGGCTCGCAGCGTACATGAACGAGGCCTTCACCTGGTACAACCTGCGGGGTGCTTCAGCCAGCAACGCAGCAGCTGAATTGCAGGACTATATGGCACTGGCGGGAAGCCAAAGTAATGGCAACCTGCTCAAGCAACAGGCTCTGGATGAATACGCCCTCAACCACTATCTGATTGACAACGAAATGCCGCGCTGCAGGGAGATGCTGGAACACCTCGCCACATTCGACTTCGAGCACCCGGAGCTGTACGTGGGGATGGCTGATGATGAAAACTAAGCTCATGCGGATTCTGGCAACGGTGCTCACTCTGCTTGCCATGCTGCTTAGGCCGGCAGTCGCCTTTGCGCAGCTGCCCGGTGAGCCAATCCCGACCGGTGACCCGCTGTATGACCGCCTGCAGCAGGCGGTGCTGGACGAGCACCGTGACGACCTCTATTCAGGTGAGCCCACCTGGGCCGGCAACATGGTCTGGCTATGGGCTCCCTCGCTGAATGCAGTCGAAGCCTGGGAGCCGGAGTTCGGCCAGCGCAGTGACTACTGGGAACTGCGTGCCGTTGTGGCTGCCGCAGCAAATGGCAGCAGGCTGCCTGACCGGCCAACCCTGCGGCGTGCATTGGAATGCGCTGACGCCGGCCCCGCTGCGGCACGCGAGCTGCTGGGCCGGGAGCTGCGTGACATCCGTGCCGACGCAACGCTGTCCGCCAGCGATGAGGATGCGCGCACGGATGAGCTGACCTCCAGTTATGCTGCACGCTTTCCCGAAAGCCGCTGGGTGTATTCCGAGGCAGCCATCCACCTGGCCCTGTACGGAATGGACCAGCGCTGGCTGGATATGATGCGCAGGAGCGACAGCCTGTCGGCCTCGGCAGCTGTGGACCTGTACCCACTTTCCTTCGTGCGCCGGCGGATGCTGGCAGGCGATCCGGTCGGCAACCCGGCAGTGGCCGGTTCGATCCTGGCAACAGGCAGCATGCTGTCTGACGGCGGGATCTACGAGTACCTCACCTTCAAGGACCGGTACAAGGAGCTGATTGCCGGTGCGGATGTGGACCTGATGGAGGCAATGACGGTCCTTTCGTAGTGCGAGCTTCGCCAGCGGGAATCCGCAGGGACAGCCTGGCTCTGCTGCACGCCGCAGATTGCCAACATCATGTCCCGGGTGGTGCTTGCCGATCTGTCCATCTGGCAGGATCAGTCCCGCCCGCAGGGCTATTCGCGCTTGCTTGAGGACTTTGAGCGGCTTGACGGGTACTGCGAGGGAATTCATGCGCGGCTTGCGGCCAGTGACCCCGATCTGGCGCAGTACCTTGCGGACAACCAGTACTGGGCGATACTGCATGATGCAGAACTCTATCCCTGGGTACCGGAAGAACCATATCCAGAGGTCGGTCTGGCGGAGGGAATCGGCATCCTGCTGGGCCAGATAAACGACCTGTCGATGTATGGCCGCTATGAACAGGAGTACGCGCTCAACCGCTGGTTGCTTGACAACGAAGTGCCACGCTGCCGGCAGATGCTCCGGCACCTCGCCACATTCGACTTCGAGCACCCGGAGCTGTACGTGGGGATGGAGCAGCCCGATTGAACAATCGAGTGCGCTGGTAGTCTTTGGATGCATACCGTTTTGAATTCGCACGGGGGTGCGGGAATGGCTGTAAGGAAACACTTGCTTCGCCTGCTGCTGGCGGCGATGGCGACACTCTTCACCTGCGGGCAGGCGTTCGCTGCGGAACAGGTTCAGCGCTACAGCTTCGAGCTGCACGGCGGTGAGCCGCTCACGGGCAGCCGCTACGACCAGCCGGATCACCCGGCCTGGCGCTTCCTTGATGCCGCTGATCAGTTCGCGGAATCGCACCAGCACGAAGGCATGCTCGGCGCCAGGCTGTTGAAGGCCTGGTGGAATCACACGAGTGCCGATGAGGCAGGCTACTGCCGCGCCTTCTTCTGCTTCGTGGTGGAGGATCCGGCCCTGCAGGATGAGGCACTCAGCTGGCTCAGGCAGCAGGACGGTGTGCAGGCTGACACAATCAAGCCGGAGCTGGCGGACAGTTCCGACCCCTATGTTGAATTCCCGCCGGTGGATTTCATAATCAACGGCGAGACATACCGCTATCCCGGCGACTTTGACAACCTCGAGCGCGACTGGGCGGAAAACTTCGCACTCAGCAACTACCCGAACCAGACGATGTTCATCGTGCATCCGCCACAGGCCATTGCGCAGCGCTTCGGGCTCGGTGAACTGAGCCGCGCGGATACATTCGGTGATGGCCAGCCGATCGTCATCAACACCCTGCAGCAGCAGTTCGGGCTCGGTGACATAGTGATCCCTGCCGGGATGGAACTCCACCCGCAGTTCCTGCCGACGCACCTCGTGCCGGACACGGACCAGGGGCTGCGTGACTGGCTGCTGGGGGAGATCGGCCGCCGAGTGCAGTGGTACAGCTCAAGCAGCAATGGCGGTGCCGGCAAGTGGGAAGTGTACGGCTTCCCGCTGGACATGCTCAGTGAGGCTTCCGTTGGCAAAAGCATCCAGGCCGCGCATAGGGCCTTTGATGAATGGCTGGCTGCCTACCCGGGCCATGCCCCGGGCGGCGGGCAGTTCGGGAACGTGACCCTGCAGACCATCAGCGCCGATGGCCGTCCGGTGGAACTGCTGCTGCGCCTGTATGACATGGACCTCGAGGGCAAGTACGCCCTGCTCACCGCACTGCACAACGTCTGGATGTATCCGCACATCCGGCTGGCAACCAGTGATGGACTGATGGGCCTCGGC
This sequence comes from bacterium, assembly GCA_020440645.1. Lineage (GTDB taxonomy): Bacteria > 4484-113 > 4484-113 > 4484-113 > JAFGCY01 > JAHEFU01. Next base: position 45,111 of record JAGRNR010000021.1, read on the forward strand.
CAGCCGCTTGAGAAAGTGAACCAGTATGGCCTGAAGCTTGCCAACCGTGAAGGTGAGCTTCCGGAGGAGGCAGATCTGCAGGCAGCGCTTGACGCCTACCGCGACTACCGCGCGGGCTACTACCCGCCGCTGCCGGAGCTGCCGCTGGAAGTCAGCACGGATGCCTACTCACAGCCGGTGCTGATGGCCGGGATGCCCAGCATGGCGGAGCTGGAGCGCATGCGCGGCTGGCTGCAGGCGGCGCTGCCAACGCATCCGGACCTGTCCGTTTCACCAGCTGCCTGGCGGGCCGACAGTATGGAGCAGGAAGCTGTGAGCGGCTTCATCGAGATCAACGGCATCCGTTACCAGTACCCCGAGGACTTTGCGGATGTGCAGGCTCGCAACATTGAAAGCATGCTGCGCTACCAGCCCGGGGGCCGGGCCATCGCCCTGTACAGCGGAATCGACTTCGGCGAGCAGAATGATGCGGAACTGGCGGCGCCGTTCGCCTTTGGCGAGCTTGCGATTGTCGACATTGATGACGGCGGTATCGTTGTCACCACGATTGACAACGAGTGGGATCCAGGCATTGACATCTCGGGAATGGACCTGCCGGAAGGAGCCAAGCCGACCATGAGCGGCAATATGCCGAGCTGGATCGGTACCGAACCTGAGGATGTCAGGGACTATGCGCGGCGGATCCTGGCACACAGCCGGAGCCGCCGGCTTGAGGTGATGCAGCAGCCGGAACCGCGACGCTATTCGATCGTGATCAATCCGCTGGCGACACCGGAGCAGGCCGCGCAGCCGCCGGGAGTCCTGGCCCTGGAGCTGGGCGAGGAGCAGAAGCAGGCCACCCGGATTGCCACGCGCATCAGCTGGGAAACCCTGCTCAACTGGCTGGAGGAAACCGAGGGCTACAGCGCGGATGATGCAGTGATGGGCGAATTCGACACTCTGGCACCGGTCACCTTCCAGGCCAATGACTTCGGTGGCTTCGTGCAGCAGATCCGGATCGGCGTTGCCGATGCCAGTGAGGAGCAACTGATCGAGCTGATGGACCGTATCTGTCTGGCAACTGGCATCCGCGACATCTGGGGCCGCTACAACGGCAACATCTATCCGAGCGTTGTGCTGAAGGACAGCCACGCCAGTAACTCAGGCAACTAGCCTCCCGGCAGTCCCGTGCTACAGTCATGCGATGGGTGACGCTGGGGACAAGGGACAATCTTCGCGGCGCAAACCGAGGTGGTGGCTGCTTGCGATCGCCGTATTGCTCGCAATCTCGCTGGGCCGCCTGCTGTGGATCACGCGCATGGTGCCGACCGGCGATGCACTGTACGACCGCTACCAGTCAGCCTGGTTGGCACAGAAGCGCTGGGGCGTGGGGATAGCCAGCCTGACCCTGCGCACTGACCGGCCTCCAACCCGCCTGTACTGCGCGATTGACGACAAGGTGCTCGCAAGCTGGGAGCAGGACTTCGGTGAGGACCCGCGCTACTGGGAACTGCGCTATTTCAATGAGGCGGCACTTGCAGGGAGGCTGCCGCGGAGGCTGTACAACAGGGACCAGCCAGAGCCCGCCGACAGCTATCTCTCGGACCCGGCGGTGCAGCACCTGGCGACGGCCCTCGATACAGGCGTTGCCGACGGTCACCTGCTCGACCTGCTGGCGGTCCACAGATACACGAGCATGTACCGCCACCATTCGCACCTGCTGGAGCAGGCCAGTGGCCGGCAGGACTCAATTGACCGCAACCGGGAATTTGAGCAGGACCAGCTGGAGCTGCTGGACAGTGCCATCGCCGCCAATCCCGGCAGCGCCTGGCCGTACTACGACAAGTTCATCGCACTCAGCACCTACGGCGTTGACAGCGAACTGGTCGAGCTGCTGGAGAAGGGCAACCGGTTGCCCTGCCAGCCGCGCCTGCCATTCCCGCTGTCATTCATCGAGCCGCGCCTGGCCAGCGGTGACATTGGCAATCCGATCCTCGCCGGCAGCATCCTCGAGGTGCAGCAGCATCTGGTGTTCGACAACTGGAGTTACCTCGAGATGAAGGATGTGATGAAGGAGCTGCTTGTTGTCAGCCCCGACATCGGCATGGAACGCTCATTCGACGCCTGTTACCAGTTCGCCCTGCGCCCGGTGAACACCGGCAGCATCACGGAGATCAGCCACGGCTGCCTGCTGGCAAATGTAGCCCTGCAGATCATGACGGTGGACGCTGGCGAAGGCCTGGCAGGCCCGGGCCGCCAGCAGCTGTACTACCAGTCCGGCCTGCTGGACGGGGCGCTGGCCGCGCAGCTGCAATGGCAGGAGCAGGCCCGCTTTGAGCATTCCGATGCCTGGTATGAGCTCTACGTCGGCTGGCTGGAGGGCAACCCTGAGCTGAAGTACAGCTACCGCCAGAATGAATTCAAGCCGCTGGCCTGGCGGATGTACTCGAACGGCTGCTTCGAGGAGCCTGAACGTGGCGTACTGCGCCGCTGGAGCTGGAAGTACCCGCAGCACCGCTACCCGGCACTGGCAGGGTACTACAGTGCCCGGCGCAGGTTCAGCGAACTGCATTTCGAGCCCTTCCTGGAGAAGCTGCGTGGATACCGTATCGGCCAGTACGATGAGCGCAACTACCACCAGGGCATTGATCCGTAAGCGGGAGGGCTGGAAGTGTTCCGGCTGTTTCGCCCGCAGGCAGCATTGCTCACCGACTTTGGCCCGGAAGTGATTACCTCGACAACATTGGCCCGGCGGGTTACAATCCCGCTATCACCGTTCTTCTGGGGGAAGTGTGATGCTGCGATTTCTGCTTCTATCCTGCCTGGCTGTCCTTACCTTGATGGCCGCTTCATGTTCCGGCAACGGTTCCGGCAGCAGCCCGCTGCAGCCCGTTGACAACACCACTGGCGGCCTGCCGCAGGCCGACACCCTCGGTGCCATTCCACAGGATGTGTTCTCCGATGAAGCGCTGCGCAAAGCCAGCGAGACCTTTGGCTACCTGCTGGAGGGGCGCGACTGCTTCCTCACCAATGGAGTGGAGAACAAGGACCACAGCCTGCTGCTGCAGCCGGTCAATGCGGATGACAGCCGCTTCGTGGTCTACCGCCTGCCGGGCATCCATCCGGATGCTGAGATCGGCAAGCTGGAATTCGTGCTCAGCCAGCAGCAGCCCGGCCAGGACATCTACTTCGCGGTCGCCGACTATGCCAGCGGCCGCTGGGACTTCCACCGCACGGTGCAGTCCGGCGATACCTATGTCTTCAACATGCAGGGTTTCGTGGACCTCGAGCAAAACCTCAGCCCGGCCTTCAATGTCTACATCGCCATCCTGATGCGTGGCAGCGGCTCCGGGCTGACGATTGACAACGTGGTTGTCAGCAATGATTCCGACGCACCGCCGGCCCCCGGCTGGTTCCGGGCGGCGGACGGTGGCAGCCCATACTCAGTGCAGCTGCGCTGGGAGGACCTGGACTTCCCGGTCAGCCCGGTGCAGATCGAGTTCCGTGACACCACGCTGGAAGACAGCCAGTTTGCCCTGCTGTATGAAACCAAGGGTGAGTACAGCTACCTGCACAACTCGCTGTCCCCGGTGCCCTGCGTGCCCGGTGTGATTTACGAATACCGCATGCGCTACACCATTGATGGGCACTGGTCACCCTATTCCCTGCCGGACACCGGATTCGCCGCATTGCCGGGCATTCCCTGGGTGGAAGCCAGCGACGGCCTGCATGAGGACCATGTGGAACTGCACTGGCCTAGCTTCGGCTTTGACAACAATGCACGATTCCGCATCTTCCGTGACGGCGTGCAGATTGAGGAACAGGTGCTGCTTGGCAACAGCTATGGCATCTTCACCTACTACGACTACACCGTGCCGGACTACACCGCGCACCAGTACGATGTCTACTTCTACGAAGCGGGCGAGACCAGCCTGCTGCCCGCCAGTGATACGGGTTTCCGTGGCAACCGCGATGGCAGCGACATCCTTGAGGCACCGGCCGGCGAGCTGTTCCACAGCGGGATGGCCCTGATTGCCAATGATACTCTCGGCATCGCATACAACGACACGGGCAACAATGCCCTGATGTTCCGCGCCCTGCCCGGCAGCATGACCGGCTACTCGCCGCTCAGCCGCATCGCCTGGGCGACACTGCCCAGTGACAGCGTTGTGCTGGAGCAGAATGGGCTGCCTGCCGTGGCCTGGGAGAACAGCGGTGGAACCGTGCTGGACCAGGGCGTGTTCATGGCCTTCTCAACCAAGGCGCTGCCTGAGTCCGATGAGAACTGGATCGTGGAGACCATTGAACTGGTCAAACCCGCCGGCGACCTGGCCTTCGCCATCATTGATGGCCGCCCGGCTGTGAGCTACATGCACTACAACGCCAACACCAAGGAGACCAGCTGGCGCCTGGCGCAGCGCTCCGCCCCGCTCGGGGTCGGTGGCAGCTGGAGGGTCAGCGACATCGTGGTGCTTGCCCAGGGCGAATACGTGCCGCACAACTTCGCAATGGCTGAGTACAACGGCCTGATCGCAATCGCCTTTGACAACCAGCTGCCCGGTGGCAACCTGCTGGCGGCCCATTGCATGTTCTCCACGGACCTCAGTCCGGCCGGTTCGCAGGACTGGGTCTCACACCAGGTGCAGACCACCCACGTGCGTGACATGCTGGCGGACATCGGCCTGCAGGTGCTGGATGGCGAACTGCAGCTGGCCTGCATGGTGAAGGAGAGCGGCAAGGTCTACGTGATCACCAAGCTCTACCGCGCCACCAGTCCCTTCCCGGCGATCTTCAGCGACTGGGAGGAGTTCTTCGCTGACAACATCCTGGACCACGGCGTGACGCATCTTGAACTGTCATCAGTCGCCGGCAAGCCGGTCTACGCCCGCTCCAGCACGGCAGAGGATGCCGCGCTGCTGATGCTGTCCTACCGCCTGCCGGATGCCTGGCTCGGCCGCCGTAACCCGGAGATCCACTCCGGTGTGAATGACATCCTGTTCACGGGCTTCGAGGCCGGCTACCCCGGCGACGACATCACCGGCTGCCCGGAGGCGGTCAGCATCGTCGAGGTCAACGGTGGCATTGCCGTGCTGTCCAACAGTACCTACGACGGGGGAGCCGACCGCCAGCTGCTGCGCCTGGACTGGATCCAGCTCAGCCCGCTGGATTAGTGCCCGCTGCAGCAGGCAGCTCAAGTCCGGCGCTATGCTGGAGTGATGGACCAGGCAGTGGATAGCAGTGGACGCAGGCGCAAGCGGCCGCGCTGGCTGTGGCCGGCGATCATCACGCTGAGTGTCGTGGTGCTGGTTGTTGCCAGCATCAGCACGCGTGCAGCTGAGCTGCAGCTCGATGCGGACAGCCTGGCAATCGGCAGCCTGCTGCTGGCCAATGGCACGCAGGAGATCACGGTCAAGGGTCCGCTGGCAACTGACAAGCTCGTGCCGGCCACGGCGGACAGCTACTTCCACATCGGTTCCAACACCAAGGCGATGACCGCCACGATGATCGCGACGCTCGTTGAGGAAGGCCTGCTCGACTGGGACACTACGGTAAGCGAGGTCTGGCCGGAGCAGTCCGCCACCTTCAATGAGGCGATGCGCGATGCCAGCCTGCATGAGCTGCTCACGCACCGCAGCGGGATCCAGGCCTTCACCGCCGGCTCCGAGTGGAAGTCCGTGCCTGAGCGGGAGGGTGGCAGCCGTGAGCGCCGGCTGTCCTTCGCGCAGTGGCTGCTGGCACAGGAGCCTGCCGGCCGGCGGGGGCTGTACCTCTACAGCAATGCCGGCTACTGCGTTGCCAGTGCGATGGCCGAAGAGCGCAGCGGGCAGTCCTGGGAGGAACTGATGCAGCAGCGGCTGTTTGATCCGCTCGGGATGCAGGTGCAGCTGGGCTGGCCGCTGGACCACGACGCGGCAGAGCCGACCGGCTACACCATCCGCGGCAGCAAGGTGTTCCCCTACGGCCGCCTGCAGGGTTACTCCATGCCGCCGGAGATTGCGCCGGCCGGTGACCTGAGCATGCCGCTCGGCGAGTACGCGAAGTTCCTGCAGCTGCATATCGACGGCCTGTCCGGCAGCCCCAGCCTGCTCAGCGCGGACAGTTTCGCCTTCCTGCATGAGCCCAGCGGGCATTACGCCTGCGGCTGGATCGTGCTGGAGCGCGACGTCGAAACCCCGCAGGGCCCGCTGCATGAACGGATCTCCACGCATGACGGCAGCGCCGGCACCTTCTACATCCACACGGTGCTGAGCCATACCCGGCACTGTGCGGCGGCCGCCGTTGTCAATTGCGGTGACGACGGCGCACGCAAGCTGACCACGCGCATGGTGGATGAGCAGCTGGCCAAGCTCAATGCCGAAGGGACGGCATCTGCTGCACAGGACGCCGACTCACGCTAGAATTGAAGCAGGCTGCTGAAGTGGCCACCGGGCGCATGAGGCGCTGTGGGCAATCTGCTGATGTTGCATTCTGGAGTGAATATGAGACTCGCCCTGAGCACGGTACTGCTGTCCTGCATGGTCCTGATTGGCGCCTGCGGGGGATCCCGCCACAACGCGGAAAGCCTCGCTGTTTCCGCCCAGTTGCCGGAACCGGCCCTGCTGTCGGCCCTGCCTGCCATCCCGCTTGATGAATTCAGTGAGGATGCCGCACGCGAGGCCAGTGCGATCTTCAGCTATGAGCAGCTTGGCGGGCTGGTGTTCGACGGCAACGGTACGATCCTGTTCCCGGCTTCCTATGCGCTCTATCCGGAGGATGAGGGCATCCGCTATGCGATCTACCGCCTCGGCGGGGTGGACCCTGCCGCGATCGTCACCGCACTCGAGGTGCACATGCAGGCCCAGAGCGAGGCCGGCACGCTGTACTTCGGTCTGGCGGACTATACGAGCGGACGCTGGGACTTCAGTTCAATGCCGATCGATCCCGGGCAGGACTTCTACCAGCTGCGTGAGCAGTTCGACCCGGCCCGCCATGTCAGCGCGGGATACACCTTCTACCTGGCTGTGCTGCTGCAGGGGGCGGGGCAGTCTGCCGAGATCGAGAAGATCGTCGTCAGCGCGGATGGCGGCCTGACGCCGCCGCTGAATTTCACCGCCAGCGACGCCTGGTACAGCGACCGCGTGCAGCTCAACTGGAACCTGGCACCGAATGCGGAGGAGTACCAGGTGTTCTACAAGCTGTCCAGCGAGGGAGATGAGGCCTGGACGCTGCTGAAGACGGTCGAAGGCGGCAGCCAGACGGTCAACCACAATGATGACGACGCACCGCCCTGCCTCTACGATGTTGACTACGACTACCGCGTGCGCGGCCGGATGGGCAGTGATTTCAGTGAATTCAGCAATACGGACAGCGGCTACCGGCGCACCCCAGCGCCGACCTACATGATGGCAACGGACCGCATGTTCGCGGACCGCGTCGAGCTGTGGTTCCCGGTCACCTTCGAGGACAACGCGACTGTTGACGTGTTCCGCGACGGCGTGCAGATCGCCGACGATGACCCGCTGTCGATACCGCCAATCTTCGAGCAGTACATGTCATGGTCGGATGACACCGTACCGGACATGCTGGAACATGAGTACTACATCGTGATCAATGGTGACAACGGCTCAAGCGAGCCCGGCCCGAAGGATAAGGGCTGCCGCGGCGACTCCGGCTCCGGTTCGCTGATTGCCTCACTTGGCAACCCGCAGTTCTTCGGCTCAGCGCTGGAGTTCGGCCCGCCGGAGGGCCGCCAGGTCGGCTTTGCCTACTACGATTCCGAGGACCTCGAGCTCGAATTCCTGCATGCGGACCCCTTCGTGGTGGGTTTCCCCGACGTCGAGCAGGTCACCACGGTCTCCATGGAGAGCAATGAAGCGGCAATGGCCACGCTCGACTACATGGGCCGGCCATTCATCGCATATGCCAACGACGATGCAGAGGCCGGGCTGGCCAACGTCGGCCTGTACCTCGCCTGGCCGGACACACTGGTGCCGACAGCCGATGAGGACTGGAACACCATCCTGCTGGATGAGGGGCGGGTCCAGGCGAACTACATCGCGATTTGCGCCTTCGATGGCGGGATCGGCATCCTCTACGCCAAGGACGGCCCTGACTTCAACGATTCTGAGATGGACTTCTGCTGGATCCCCGATCCCTCAGACGGGATTATTGACGACGTGCAGCTCAGCCAGGTGCAGTACTACGCCGACGGTGTGGAGCAGCCGCTGAGCTTCGACCTGGTGGACTACCAGGGCCTGCCCTATGTGATGTACGGGCTGGGCATCCAGGGCACCTCACGCCTGTACGCCACGCATGCCGGAGTGCTGCCTCCGCTGGGCCCGGATGACTGGACCGAACACCTGGTGATTGACACCCTGCAGCAGTACGGCACCACGCAGAGCCTGGACCTGCAGGTGTACGAGGGACGCTTGCATGCCGTCGCCGGGATTGGCAACGGTGAAACCGACTGCCTGCTGGCCGGAATCAGCAGCCAGGTGCCGGATCCGAACAACTCCGCCCACTGGTACGGTTCATTGATTGCGGACCTCGGCGGGCAGCGTGCGGAGGGAGTGTCTCTCCTGTTCCACAACGGCATGCCGCTGGCCGCACTGAATGACGGTGTGATTGGCTATCCGCGCCTGTTCGTGCCGCTTGGCGAGGATACCGGCCGCGGGCTGGATTACAAGCGCTGGATCGAGTTCGAGCTGGATGTGAGCAACGAGTACGAGGACATTATCGGCCCGCCGAACCTGTTGGCGATCGGCGAGCTGTTGCTGATGACCGGCAATGTGTTTGACAACAACCCCGGTGATGAGCGCCGCTTCGTGCAGTACGTGGTGCAGACCAAGGAGCTGCCGTTCTAGGCCGGATGGAATGTGGTTAGGTTAAATATTGATTAACACCGCCTTCCGGTTCCAATTGGCAATGGTAACTGAGACGGATCATCCCTGAATTTCAGTCGGACAGCTTCTCGCCAAACTATAATGTCAGTCTGAACATTACAAAGCGGGGTCTGACAATGATCGGCAGAGGCATATTCCAGTACGCCATCACTCTTGCGGCGGCATGCATCCTCAGCGCATGCTCTCAGGGCAATGGCAACGGCTCACTCGGGTTCACGCAGCATACGGACATGCAGTCCGCCCTGCCCCAGCTGCCAGTCCCGGCGTATGCCCCGCGCAGCGTGGCTGCCGTGCAGACGAAGACCGGGGAGATGACCTTCCTCAAGAGTGACGGGTCTGTGCTCAATGGCAACAAGGCTGAGCTTGACACGGCCGCCGGCGAAAGCCAGTGGGTGATGTACCAGTTCGACACCACGGTCGAACCGCGCCTGCAGACCCTGGAGGCGGAAGTCGAGTTCGTGACCGGGTATTACATCGCCATCAGCAATTACAGCACGGGTCGCTGGGACTTCAGCGGACCCTACGAGTCCAGCCACATCATGGACCTCGGCTCGATCGCGGACGACCTCAGCAACGGCACGCATACATATGTCGCCATCCTCTGCCACGGGGGCAAGGAGGCAGTTGTCAATTCAGTCACGCTGTCATCTCCCTCGCCGGTCACGCCGGACTGGGTGCACAGCTACGGTGAGCAGACCGATGAGTTCGGCAACGACTACTTCGAGGTGCTGCAGGGTGTCACAGCTGATGCGGATGGCAATGTCTACACGGCCAGCACACGTGTGCGCGGCGACAATTCCAGCGATGACTTCGCGCTGGTGCTGCGCTATGACAAGGACGGCATGCGCACCATGGCGAAGACGATCCGCTGGACTGATTCGATCTATGTGGACGACATCGTGGTGGATTCCAGCGGCAACATCTACGTAGTGGTGGTTGACGGCGACCTCGAGATGTTCAAGCTGGACAGCGATGGCGCGCTCATCTGGGCAAAGACCTATGAACTGGTGGGCCGCGGGGATCAGTGGCGCATGCGCATGGACAGCGATGGCAACCTGCTGCTCAGCGGTACGCATGACGTCTGGAGCGAGGATGACAGGGGTTGCGTGCTCAAGTTCGACCAGGATGGCAACCAGCTCTGGGGTAAGCAGTGGCCACATGCCTTCTTCACGCCGGATGTGGAAATGGCAGTGCTCGGCACGGACGTGTTCGTGCTAGATGACAACGAGACCGCATCGGGCTTCGAGGCCAAATACCCGATGCTGATCGCCTTTGACAAGGATGCCAACCTGATCGGCAGCAAACTCTACATCGATACGGGGGACGAGCCGGTGTTTGCGGCCTTCGGCTCCGAGACGATCACGGCAGGCAACGGCCGGGTCTACCTCTCCGGCCTGTCGCAGGACCACATTGACGGCCAGTTCGTCACCCTGCACAAGCAGCTCAGCTTCAAGGCCGACCTGTCTGATCCGGTCTGGCACAGCGGTGTGGGCAGCCTGCCGGCCATCCAGGGCACAATCGCGCTAGGCTCGGCCATTGCTTCCGATGGCTCGCTCTTCATCCTGGGCCGCAAGATCAATGAAAGCTTCAACCTCGGCCGCTTCGCCCCGGACGGCTCCTTCACCGGAGCCTGGGACATCACCGGAACGAACCCACTGGATGTGCTGGTGCAGAGTGACTACAACCACGACCGGCACCGCGCCTTGCTGATGATGGGTCCGGCCGGCAGCATCTATGCCGCCGGCAGCACTCGCGACATCACGGGCCTGACTCTCGTGCCCGCCAGTGTCAGCAGCCACGACATCGGTGGCGACATCACTGATGTGGTGCTGGAGATCACGGACGTGACAGCCATCCCATCCGACGTGGAAGGTGTCACCGTGCTGGAAGGCAGCGGTCTGGAGGACGTACCGGGTCAGTATGACGACACGCTGGTGATGCGCCTGAGCCTGTAACGGGACCCATCATTCAAGGGGCCCAGGAGCCTTTAGGGACATGCTCGCAACTTAGCTGGCTGAGAGACAGTGCCCGGATGCAGGGATCCTGCAGGCCGGCAGGCACTGTGCAGATGGATGTTGGCAGAAGTGTGTGGTTTGACGTGTCCCAGTCCTTCGGCATAGAATTGAGACAAGCTGAGATTTCCCGGAGAGCTCCATGGCACGCACCAGCTCCATTCTGCCTTTGTACATGCTCATCCTGCTTTGCACAGCGGGTTGCGGTTCAGATGGCCCGCAGCAGGTTGAGACAAGCCTGGTCAGCACCAGCACTGCACCAGCCACCTTGGATGACCTGCCTGCCATGCCGCTTGACCGGCCGGTTGATCCCGCCATCCAGCGTGGAATCTCGGTGCTGCTTGAATTCTCCATCGGCGGCGGTTCAGCCTTTGACTTCAATGGCGTGCAGGAAGCCCCCTTCTTCATGCGCCTGACGCCGGCCGATGCGGATGACCTGAAGTATTCGATCTACCAGGTCAGCAGCATCGACCCGGGAGTCTCCTTCAGCGAGATCAACATCGTGATGTCGGAGCTCACAACCAATGCCAGCTACTTCTTCGCATTCGCGGATTTCAGTGCCGGCCGCTGGCAGCTGTTCACGCGCACGGCACCAGGCAGTGCCATGAATGTCGACCTCAGTACCGACTTCAGCGGCACGGACCACGTCAGTCCCGCCGGCAACGTCTACATCGCCGTGATTGCGGATGGTGCAGAAACAGCGGATTGTGTCGTGGAACAGCTGGACTTCCAGCTGGAACAGGCGCTTGGCATCCCAGTCATTGATTTCGTAGCCCAGGGCCTGAGCGAAGGCAGCATCTTCATGACATTCTCCGGGGTGCCGGGAGCGGAAAGCTACGACCTGTTTTACAAGGAGGAAGCGCAACCGGACAGCAGCTACGAGCTGCTGATCAATATCCCGGGAAACAGTTTCGGGAGCTTCTCCCACGCTGCGGACTTTCCAGTTGGCAAGGGTGCGGAGTACGGTGTGCACTACGAGTACCGTGTCCGTGCAAATGCCGGGCTGGAGACCAGCGGGTTCAGCGATCCCAAGGTGGGTTTCCGCCAGACCCCGCAGCCCCGCCTGACGACGACACAGCGAGCCCTGACTGACAGGGTGGAACTGCAGGTTGAGATCAGCGACGTGCCAGTCAATTTATCGCTTGACCTGTTCCGCAACGGCGAACTGGTGCTGGATGACGTGGAGCTGCTGACCAACAACGGCCAGGTGGTCGTCGACGACTTCAGTGACGCGCTGGAGCCGATTCCCGGCGCGCACAGCTACACCGCGATTGTCAACGGCCCGAGTGGCCCGAGCATCGAAAGCGAACCCACGACAGGCTGCATCGCTGAATGGAGTGCTGAGCAGCTGATCGGTGGCAACCCTGACGACGGGTTCTTCTCCAACATCGCCGGGCCGGCGGATCCCTCAGTGGGACAGGCCTGCTTCGTGGTCTACAGTGAGGCCGATACGATGATCGAATACCTGGTGAACGGCGAGGGCCTGAGCTCGGTCAAGGTGGCGGATACGCAGGTTGCCAGCCACCCGGAGATTGCCAACCTCGGCGGCCGGCCCTGGGTCGCATACCTGAACGCGAGCTTCCTGCACGCTGAGCCGGGCCTGTACGTGGCGCGGGGCAGCAGTGCCAACCCGACGGACGGGGGCAGCTTCAGCACGGTGCCGGTGCATGAATCCAGCCCGCTGGGCAGCATGCTCAGCATGGAGGTCGT
>JAGRNR010000022.1:0-53983 GCA_020440645.1 bacterium
GTGGAAGCGCAGGATGTCTCCGAAGCGCTGGTTGGTGATCACGTCACCGTTGGTGACCACGATCGGCAGGTTCTCCCGGTCGATCAGGGTACGCAGGCTGCCTGCCGTTCCCTGCGGGGTCTCCTCGACTATGTACTTGATCTCGATACCGCGGTCGCTGCCATCGCCGAGGTACTCCATGATCATTTCCTTCATGTAGTGCACGGCGACGTAGAAGCGGTAAAAGCCGCAGTCCAGCAGGTGGTTGATGATGCGGTCGATCATGCGGCCGTCAACCAGCGGGACCATCGGCTTCGGGATGCTGTCAGTGATCGGACGCAGGCGTACTCCGAAACCTCCGGCCATGATCACGGCTGCGTTGGCGTACAGCCCGTTCTTCAGGGCGTCCTCTCGGCTGAGCACGCTGGTCACCTGTCCCTGGCGGTTCACAAAGGGAATGTACTCCGTGCTTTCCTCGCGCAGGTAGTGTCGGATGGCCAACGGGGAACTGTGCTCCGGGAGCATCGGGGCTTCAAGGCTGGGTAGGCTGCCGACGGCGGTGGCACTGCTGCCGTTGCCGTTGTCCGCGGAGGCTATCTGCGCACGTGTGACAAGGCCGATGTAGCGGCCCTCGTCAACGATCACGGCGTGCCCTGTCTGATTGTCCGCGAGAATCCGGTGTAGCTCGGCGATGCTTAGGTCCGGGGGGACCATTGCAACTGCTTCCCGCGATCCGTCTGCTGTTATAGCCATGGATTCCTGTGCATCAGGGAAATGATGCCTTGTGGATTATATGTTAATTATCGCAGTTTACTCAAGTTGCGTAAGCTGGCCATCCTGTTTTAACACGTACCTGGGCTGCCCGGGGGTACCGCTCGGGCACTAAATGCTGCGATCCAGGTTGCGTCCAGTCTCAATATGCGCAAATGATGGGACAAGACGGGCAATCCGTCCAACGATATCCGCCTTGCTGGAACTGCGCAGCCATTCCGCATCAGTCACGAATTCAGCCAGTTCATCCAGTTCATCACAGAGATCGGAGTAGTTGATCGCCGGATCGCTGCGCAGCACACTGATATCCGCATAGGCATCCGAGGCAATCAGCTGCTCGCCATCCTCGACGAATTCCTCATAGCCCTTTTCGCCACTGGTACTGCTCGGACTGAACAGGCAGGGGTAGCGGCCGGCGGCCAGATCCGCCTCATAATTGGCAAACGCAGCAGCAGTATCCGTTCCATAGTTGTGATACCCGTAACCACGCAGTTCGAGGAGCCGGCGTGCGATCTCATCGAATTTCATCAGGTCCTCTTCCCGCATGTCTGGTATCAGGATCTCCCCGCTTCCATCATGGCAGGCCGCGAGCAGGCAGAGCATGCCGGCTTCGCGCGGTGTGATGAAATAGCGCTCGATGTCGTCGGGCCCGGCCAGCGGCTGGCCCTGTTCCATCCGCAGCAAGAAGCTCTGTGGCAGGCTGCCGTCACTGAACAGCACATTGGCAAAGCGGGTGGTTGTCAGGCTCGTTTTGCTGAAGCGGCTGACAGCAGCGGCACTGAACAGCACACGCTCCATCAGCCGCTTGCTGGCCCCCATGCAGCTCACCGGGTTGACCGCCTTGTCGGTACTGATCACGAACAGGCGTGATGCGCTGCCACCTTCCGCCACCCAGTCCAGCAGTTGCCGGTTGCCAAGCGCATTCACGCGCAGCATCTCGGCGATGGTGTACTGGTCCTTCTCACTGCGCACATGCTTGAACGCTGCGAAGTTGAGGATGATGTCAGGCTGGCTCTGCTCCAGCAGGCCCATGAACGGCGCACCGGTGAAGTCCAGCGCCCAGCAGTCAAACTCCGGCGGGTTGTCAGGGAAGGCGTTGCGCAGGCTGCGGGTCAGTTCAGCGAGGTTGTTCTCACTCAGGTCAATCAATTGGGTTGCCGCAGGGCGGCATTCCAGCAGGATCTGCGCCGTGGCCCGTCCGATGCTGCCGGCCGCCCCGATCACCATCACGCGCTTGTCGGCCAGCATGGAAACCAGCCGCTCACGGTAGCGCGCGAAGTCTGAAGCGAACAGTTCGTCGCGGTCGGAAAGGATCTGAGCTGCCAGCCGGGAGGCGTCCACGGCGTAATCATAGCAGGGCAGGCGGGGGCACCATCCTGATATACTCTGCGGCGTGAATTTCCAGGAATTCTCCGCTGAGCACCGTGCCGCACTGGAGGAGACCCTCCACAGCCAGCTCGCTCCTGTGTCTGTGCCCCTGCTGCAGCAGGCAATGGGACACCTGCTTGGCCTCGGCAAGCTGTTCAGGCCACTGATGGCACTCGCCGTGGCCCGGGCCTGCGGACACGAGGAGGCCGGGAAGCTGATTCCCTGGGTCACTCCACTGGAGCTGATCCATACCTTCACCCTGATCCACGACGACCTGCCCTGCATGGACGATGCGAGCCTGCGCCGCGGGGTGCCGGCGGTGCACATTGAGTTCGATGAGGCACTGGCGGTGCTGGCCGGGGATGCGCTTGCCAACTATGCCTACCTGCAGCTGGCGCGCAATGACAACGGGCTGGATGCCGCGCAGCGCATGGCTCTGGTGGAATCTGCGGCACGCGCCACCCACCTCGTTGTGGAAGGGCAGGTGCTTGACCTTGAAGGTGAGCGCCGTGAACTGAGCCTGGATGAATTGATTGAGCTGCACCGCCGCAAGACCGGAGCGCTGTTTTGCACAACCTGCGAGTTCGGGGCGATCCTCGCCGGTTGTGATGCCGACATTGTCAGCCAGTTCGGCAGGCTCGGCAGCGAAATCGGGCTGGCCTTCCAGATCCGCGATGACCTGCTCAGCCTCACGAGCACTGACTCTGAGATGGGCAAGACCCTGGCAACGGACATCGAGAAGAACAAGTCAACTTTCCCGCGGCTGCTAAGCGTGGATGGCGCGGAGCAGTACCTGGAGGATGTTCTGCGTGGCGTGGACAACAGCATCAACAGCATGGGCCTTGTTCAGCCGGATGTGTTGCGGGACATCGCCGCCGCCGCCGGGCATCGCAGCCACTGACAGTCATCAGTCCTGCTCGGCGATCGGCTCGTTGTCGGCCATGTAGGTCAGCACCTTCTTTGCCGCCGGAACTGCCGCAGCACCGGAGCTGCCCCCGTTCTGGAAGAATGCCACGAAGGCGTACTTCGGATTGTCAACCGGGTAATAGCCCACCACCCATGAATGGTCCGCCTTGCCCCGGCCGGCTTCCGCAGTACCGGTCTTGGCTGCCACCTTCAGGGCCTTTGTCTCACCGGTATTGAACGTGCGGCAGGTGCCTGTGCTCTCGGTGACCGCCATGCGCATGCCCTGCTCGACAAGGTCCAGCGTCTTGTTCTCCAGCGCCATGTCCCGCGGACGGTTGGGCTTCTCATGGCGGATCTGCAGGTCACGGCGGGTGGCGATCAGCACATGCGGCTCATACAGCTTGCCGCGCTTGGCAACGATCGAGGCTGACTGCAGCACCTGCAGCGCAGTGGCATTCATGAAACCCTGGCCGATCGCGAAGTTGGCCTTGTCACCGTCATACCACAGCCGGTCCACGGCGTTGGCCCAGTCAAAGGTCTTTCGTTTCCAGTCGCGGTTCGGCACGGTGCCGCGTGCATCCTCCGGCAGGTCCAGCCCGGTGCGGTTGCCGTAGCCGAAACGCTCGGCATAGTCATGCAGGGTGTCGCTGTCATCATCCATCGCCAGTACGATGTCATAGAACACCACATCGCAGCTCTTGGAGATTCCCTCCAGCAGCGTCACACTACCATGGCCGAAGTCCTCGTGGCAGCGCATCTTGTAGTTACCGATCTGCTTGTAGCCCGGGCAGTAGAAGCTGCTGCCCGGTGCGAATCCACCCTTCTGCAGGGCTGCCGAGGCCGTCACCAGCTTGAATGTCGAACCCGGCGGGTAGGCCAACCCGCTGGCGCGGTTGATCAGGGGCTTGTAGGGGTTGTCAAGCAGGCTCTGGTAGTAACCCTTCTCCTTGAAGCGGGCCGGGTCATAGCCCGGGCTGGAGACATAGGCCAGCACTTCGCCCTCGTGGCCCTCTGACAACGCAGTGACGATGAACGCGCCTGGACGGCCCTCCATCGCCTTGTAGCATTCCATCTGCAGGTTCTTGTTGATCGCGAGGTAGACATCCGTGCCCTTGGCTGGTGCCACATCCTGCACGATGCGCTGGAAGGCCATGCGGTTGTCAACCTCGATGTCACGCCGGCCGGGAATGCCGTGCAGCAGGCGCTCGTACTGGCGCTCGACCCCGTCCTTGCCGACGTACTCGTTGTCGCTGTAGCCCATCCGCCGGATCCACTCCGGGTCGTTCTCCGCACTGAAGTAACCGAGGTAACCGAGCAGGTGCGGCGTGGCCATCCCGAGCGGGTACTTGCGGCTGTAGGCGAATTCCTCGACGTAGAAGCCCTGGAACTCATGGTTGTTCTCGGCGATGAAGATCACCTGGTTGCGGTCCAGTTCATTGACGACACGCACCGGCTGGTAGCGGTTCACCCGCTTCATGCCGGCCTTGAGCGTTGACACCATGTCGCGGAACTCGACGCCCTTGAGGTAACTGGCAACCCGCATCAGGTCGTAATAGTTGCCGGGATTCTCCCAGCTCGTGACCTGGCCGCGTGGGTTGCGCTTGACGATGAAGTTCTGCAACAGTGCGATGTCGGTTGCCGGCAGCGAGGCCATCCACGACAGCCTGCTCCGCAGTTCCTGGTCCAGGACGGTAAGGTCCTGGAAGCCGGCGTCGCGCAGCTTGCGGTAGTCGGAACTGCGCAGGTCGTGCAGCTGGCCGAGGCGCTGCAGGCCGAGCCGTTCCAGCAGGTCAAGCTCGTCATCCGTCAGCTGTTGCTTGGTGATTGCCAGCGGGGCGATGTACAGGAGGGCGAACACGTTGTCATCCGTGGCCAGCGGATAGCCGGTGCGGTCGAGGATGTCACCGCGCGGCGGGTTGATGTCCACCGTCACGATGATGTTCTTCAGGCTGCGCACCTTGTGCTCGCGCGCAGTCAGGATCTGCATGCTGAACAGCTTGGACAGCACAACCGCGAATGCCACCACGATCAGGGCGACATACACCCGCAGCACGGGCATGTCGATGTCAGCCTGGGGCCCGAACCTAGTACCCAACGCGGCGACCTCCCTGGGCAGGCGGCATCAGGTTGACGAGCGCTGGCCAGAACAGGTAGACCAGCCCGCAGAACAGCAGGATCGAAAGGTAATTGACGCGGAAGATGTAGAACGCGCTGTCAATGTGGCCAAGCAGCATCGCGCCGACCAGTTCCGCCACCACCTTGAAGAGCAGCAGGCCGCCGACCGTCAGTGTGCCGAGTGACTTGAACTCGATTAGCATATGCGAGCGCACGAGCGAGCCGATGCCGACCGGCAGCAGGTAGAACAGCAGGTGGAACACGAGGTGCTGTCCGCTGAAGGCATCGAGGAACAGCCCGCCGAGCATGGCGTAGGTGCCGCCCATCGCAGGGCCGCGGGTGGTTGTCAGGATCAGGATGTAAACCAGGTAGAGGTCAAAGCCGACGCGCCACTCCGGGTAGCTGAGCATGATCGTGAGCTGCAGCAGCAGGGCGAAGATGCCGATCAGGGCGAGGCGGATCGGTTCCGTGACCTTCATTCGCCGTGCTCCGAGGTGTAGATAGCCACGCTGCCGAGACGGTTGACGTCGGCCGCCGGTTCGAGCACCAGCCCAAGGCGACTACTCTGCTCAACCTTCTTCTCGGTGATGGTGCCGATGAAGATCCCGCGCGGGCGGTTCTCATCCTGCAGCGAAAGGTTCTGGAATCCCTCGTAGGAGATGTTGCCGCGGGTGTAGACTTTCTGGCCGATCTCCACCGGGGTGCCGGCCTTGACGTAGAGCATCTCCATGCTGCGCTGGTCAATGCCGCGCACGACGCCCTCCGCACGGCTTTCCTTGACGATGTCCTGGGCCCCGGCGATGGCCCCGAGGCGGAACTCCGGCGAGCTGATCAGCTGGATGCGGGAACTGCTGCGGCGCACGTCGACAACCTTGCCGACGACGCCCTCGCTGTTGACGACGAGATCACCGACGGCAACTCCGTCGCGGCTGCCCGCATTCACAAGCGCGGTCTCCAGCCAGAGGTCGTAGGGGCGGGAGGTCACACTGGCATGCACCAGCTTGAAGCCCTTGGCCTGGCGGATGCCGAGCTGCTTCTGCAGTTCGGCCACCTCGTTCTGGAGGTACTGGTTCTCCTCCAGCTTGCGCTTCAGTTCAGAGTTCTCGTTCTCCAGCCGCGTGTTTTCCTTGAGCAGGTTCGGCAGGCGGAACACATGCACAAGCCCGCCAATGCCCTCGCCGATGCGTTTGACCACATTCACCACCGGTGTGCCGACTGCTGTGATCGCATTGTCCACCGGGTTGGGACGGCCTGAGATGAAGGTGAACAGCTTGACGAGGAAGATGAAGCCGGCAATCAGCGCGAAGCGGACCAGCCAGATCCTCGTCTGGCGTCTCTGGTCGGGCTTCTGTGGGCGGGCCTGCCGGAATTCCATGCCTGACTATAATCGCGCATGGAACGGGGCCAGTTAACTATTCATGGGATCGCAGCTCGGCTTCGGCCTCCTGGCGCAGCTTTTGGTAGGACTTCAGCCGCTCCTCGGCCAGCCGGCCATCCGCAATCGCCTGTTGCACGGCGCAGCCGCTGGACTTATCAGCATGGTGCATGCAGTCCCTGAATCGGCAGTCAGTGGCGATGCGCGCGATGTCCTCGAAGTACTCGTGGACTTCCGTCCAGGTCTGCTGGGTCAGGCCGAATTCGCGCACGCCGGGAGTATCCAGCACCATTCCGCCTCCCGGCAGCTGGTAGGCACGGGCTGTGACGGTGGTCTGGCGCCCCTTCATGGACTTCTTCTTCACCTCACCGGTGGCGATCACCTGCCCGGTCAGCTCAGACAGGATCGTGCTTTTGCCAACGCCACTGTGGCCGCAGAATGCACTGAACTCACCTGAGATTTCCTTGCGGAGATCCTCAAGGCCGCTGCCTTCCAATGCCTGGGTGAAGAACACGCTGTAGCCCTTGTCGCGGTAGACCTGGATGTCTGCGCGGCCAGGCAGGCCGGGGTCGAGGTCGATCTTGTTCACGACGAGGATCGGCCGCAGTCCGCCCTGGATCGCGGCGAGGAAGTAGCGGTCAACTGTGCTCAGGCGGATGAAGGGGTTGGGCGCCATCACAACGACAAGGTTGTCTGCGTTGGCCACCACTACCTGCGGCTTGCGCCTGAATCGGCCAAGGCTCTTGCGGATCAGCCAGGTCTCGCGCTCCAGCACTTCCTCGATCTTGTAGTGCTCCGATTCCGGCTCCGTGAAGCGGACGCGGTCACCAGGGGCGAGCTTATGGGCCAGTTCCTGGTAGCCCGGGCGGGGATTGGCCGGCGGTTTCCAGACCAGCTCCATCCGGCCACGCGGACGAGCGACGATCTCAGCGCCGCCGTCATCCGGCAGGATCCAACAGTATTCACGGTGGTACTCCACCACGGTCCCGATCCGCATCGGCATGATGATATCCGCTGGACTATAATCAGTTCGTGCACGAGGATGACAACCGGGGGGCGCAACAGCCACAATGGGATGAGCCTGAACAGGGTCAGCCGGAACCTCCTGACCCGCTGGCTCCGCAGGCGGACTCGCCGGCTGAAGCGCAAAGGCCAGAAGTTCCTGGACAACTGCCTGATCCTCCCCAGCAGCATGCATACATGCCACCACCACAGACTGCACAGCAAAATGAGCAGCCGCGGATGGTGCCCCCTGATGATGACGGCACGGTGGTGGTTGACGGCAACGTCTGGCGTCCGGCAGGCTTCGGCTGGCGGATGGGAGCTTTCCTGATTGACTGGGTGATCCTCTCAGTTTTCAGCGCGCTGCTGCTGGAGCTGATTGGCTACAAAGGGCCGGATGAGGTTGAGCTGGCAAACATGCTGTCAGCGCTGATGTCCCAGTTGATGACCTTGCAGGAACCATCCCAGGACCTGATGAACCGCCTGATGGAAATCCAGCAGGGCGTGCGCATCGTGGGCTGGTTCAACGTGCTGTTGTGCATGTCCTACTACACGATCTTCCACTCCGTCGCCGGCGCGACATTGGGCAAGCTCTGCCTCGGCCTGCAGGTGATGACCAACCGTGGCCACAAGCTCAGCTATGGCAATGCCTTCGTGCGGTACCTGTTCCGCTTCCTGCTGTCGCGCTTCTTCTTCGGCGGGGCATTCACCGTCTGGTTCGACCCGCGCAGGCGAACCGCCTACGACATGATCGCCGGGACCAACGTCTTCCGCCAGGTGCCACGCGAGCAGCTTGAACGCGTCGACTGATCAGCGCCGCCTAGCGGATAGAATCAGTCCATGCAGCAGACTCCTGACCTGATCATTTCCGACAACGTGTTCGGCCGCCGGCCCGGCGAACTGTCCGCCATCCGCATTGCCTCCGGCCGGATCACAGCCATCGAGAGCCTGGCGGAAGTGGACATCACTAGTGCACTGGCTGGCAGCGCCTCCACGCTGGACATACGTGGCAGCCTGCTGCTGCCGGGGCTGATCGATTCCCATGTGCACGCGATTGCCACCGGGATGTTCATGCTCAGCGAAAACCTGCAGGAAGTGACGAGCCTTGCGCAGCTCGAGGCGGCGATCCAGCGCATTGCAGCGCGCGGGGAGCGTGTTGTCAGGCTTGGCGGGCTGGACCTCTCAAGGCTGGACAAAGCTGAGCATCCGCTGCTGGACCGTGCCTGGCTGGACGGGATTGTCAGCGATCGACCGCTGATCATCAAGAGCGTTGAAGGACATTCAAGCTGGTTCAACAGCCTTGGCTGGGAAATGGTAATTGACGAGCGAATCATGGCGGAGGAAGGGCTTTCGCGTGAGGCCGTTGATGAGATGTACCGGCGTGGCCGCCTGCATGGCGGCGCTTATGAGAAGCACACCACACCGCTGTATGACAGCTACAGCCATGAGGAGCGGGCCGCCGGGATGCGGCTAGTGCTGGACACCGCCCGGCGCATGGGCCTGACAGGCATCCATTGCCTCGAGGGCTATGGCGACTTCCGCCGGAAGGACTTCCAGCTGATCCTTGGCCTCGACGGGCAGGGCTGCGACCTTACCCTGTACTGTCGGGACACCACGCCGAAGCTGGCACATGAGCTGGGCGTACCGCGCTTCGGCGGCTGCTGGTGCGTGGACGGGGCGATCGGCAGCCACAGTGCGGCTGTCAGTGAACCGTACGCCGATAGGGCCGGTCACTGCGGCGAGCTGTACTTTGACGACGCCGAGCTGGCAGCATGGATCAGGAGCGGCATCGAGCACGACATGCAGGTCTGCGTGCATGCGATCGGTGACCGTGCGCTGGAGCAGACGATTCGCATATATGAGGAGCTGGCTCCGCAGCACGACCTCGCACGCAGCCGGCACCGCGTCGACCACTTCATCCTTGGCGACGAGGGGCAGGCGGAGCGCGCCGCACGGCTCGGGCTCTGCAGCTCGATGCAGCCGGCATTTGACGCCCGCTGGGGCGGGGAGTCCGGCGGCTATGCCACGCGGCTTGGCAGCAAGCGTGCGCTGGAGACAAACCCGGTTGGCACGATGCACAGCTGCGGCCTCAAGGTCGGTGGTTCCAGCGACAGCTACATCACGCCGCTGGACCCGCTGGGCGGGATGCATGCCGCGATGAACCACCACAACCCGCGCCACCGCGTGGACTTCGATACCGCAGTTGCCATGTTCACGAGCGTCGGGGCCTGGCTGGGCCATGCCGACGAGGACCGTGGCAGCATTGCAGCGGGTCAGTCCGCCAACTTCACCGTTGTAAATGGCGACCGCTCACTGGACGCAGCCAGTGTACGCGCAACCATCCACCGCGGCACGGTGACATTCGATTCTGAACTGGAAACGGCCTGACCTACAGGGGCGGGCTGGCGAACCAGTTGACCCCGGTCACATTCTGGTCCACCACCACAACTTCCTGCGAGAAGGGTGTGATTGACCAGCCGCTCTTGGAAGCCGTCGCTGTGTAGATACCGCTTGGCACGTTGATGATCGTGTACCCGCCACCGCTGCCGCTCACGCCCTGGATCGGCGGGCCGCTCTGCGGGGTGAGCGTGATCACAGCGCCACTCAGGCCTCCCGGAGGTCCGCTGACAATTCCTCCGACACTGAATGTGCCGTTGTTGTCAGGTGTGGCGATGAAGTTGATGCCGGTGACATTGCTGCTGATGATCTCGACACTGTGGGACGGCGGGTCAAACAGCCAGCCGGTCTTGCTGGCGGCGACGGTATAGCTGTCCGGTGCCAGGTCGCTGATGGTGTAGGCGCCGTTGGCATCGGTCACGGTGCTGTGGCCGCCGGGATTCACGGTGACAAGCACGTTCTGCAGGAAGGCCGAACCGACGCTTACCGCGCCGCTGATGCTGTAGGTCTGCACCGGGATGTCACTGGCGACGAAGTTGTTGCCTGTACTGTCGGCATCAGTCACGTCGAGGTTGATGCTCGTCGGGGCGAAGCTGTAGCCAGCCAGGGAGGGAGTCAGCGTATAGCTGCCATTGACGATTCCGCCAATGCTGAAGTCGCCGTTGATGTCAGTCTGGATGCTGAACCCGCCGGGGCTAAGGCTCATCGTGACACCCTCGAGTCCGCCACCCATGTCGTATTGCACATTGCCACTCACGCTGTGGCTCGGAAGTCCGAGGTCCTGGATCATGAATTCCACTCCGGTCACGTCACTGGCAGTGATCTCCACGGCCTGTTCATTCGGAGTGAAGCTGTATCCGGCCAGCTCAGGCATCACTGTGTAATTGCCGGGATCCAGTCCACTGAAGCTGAAGTTGCCATTCACGTCGGTGAGGACCTGTGTTCCGCCCGGGGTCAGCGTGATTGCCACATCCTGCACGTTGAGTGTGTCCAGCGGGTCATAGACGAGGCCGCTGATCGAATACGTGATGTCACGGTCGGTCTGCACATTCGCCCCGTTGATCACGAACTCGCTCACATCCCAGCCCACCACGGCGAAGTAGAAGTTGTTGCCGGGGGACTTGTATCCGCTGTTGCCGCTCAGGTCGAATTCCTCGAATCCTGTTGCCAGCGGGCTGCCGAACTGCCAGCGCCCGGTGCTGAAGTCCGCCAGCCCGACCCAGGGGGCACGGCCGCCCACGAGGCTGACGTCCATCACCAGTTTGACCAGCGGCTCGCTGCCTGCCGGGAACTGGTAGATCGCGTATTCGCTCTGCTGGGCGCCGACATTGAAGGACAATGCGTTGAGGCTGGCCAGCGCGCCATCCGACTTCTCAAAGAACTGGCTGCCGTTGAGCTGGTTGTCAACGATCACGGCCGTTTCACGATCGGTGGGGAAGGGTGGCAGGCCACCTTGCGGCAACTGTGCCACAAGTTCCGGTTGCTGCACGGGATCCACAGCCTGCTGGGATCCCGAGCAGGAATACAGCAGGCAGCCGCCAGCCAGCAGGCTGAGCAGGGCAGCAAGGAAACGCGTTGACTTCATACATCACTCCAGCCGGTGGGTGGTCCGTTGTGCGGCTGTCCGCATCCCGCAACAGGGACCCTTGAGGGCAATGCAAATTTGAGTTCGATCAGGGTTCAACCCTGATTAATTATGACGTGCAGCGGCCAGTTGTAAAGCAACAGTTTCCACGATTTCCAGCTTGCACAGTCGACAGTAAATCACCACCACCAGGAGTCGTAGGGGTAGTCGTCGCGGCCGTTGATCACACCGTCGCCGTCATAGTCATCCCAGTACCACCAGGGATCGTGCTTGTGCCGGTAAGAATAATCTGGACAGTCGCACCAGTAGTCACTGTCTCGCACACCGACGGCGACATAGCCCGAACAGGCCCCGATCCCGGCCAACATCACGGCCAGGGCCAGCAGCAGCATCAGTCTCCCCAGTTTCAGCATGACGGCTCATCTCCCTAGCGATTGCCGGCCATCTCCTGCCCGGCGCTGCGCTTTGGCCGGCGTACAAGTTCGCCCTCACATTCGGGGCAGATGTACATCAGGTGCTCAGCGCAGTTCTCGCAGTAGCTGCATTCGTAGGAACAGATATACGCCCGGCCAGCGGGCAGCAGCTCCGCTTCGCAGTGCTTACAGCG
Source organism: bacterium (assembly GCA_020440645.1). GTDB lineage: Bacteria > 4484-113 > 4484-113 > 4484-113 > JAFGCY01 > JAHEFU01. The sequence goes on from JAGRNR010000022.1 coordinate 12,106, forward strand.
GGTCTTCATCTGCAGTGCCATTCCTTCCTCCGCTACACAGTATTTTTAACTTATTCAGAGCAGTCGTGCATTATTCTCATTAGGGTTATCCAAAATCCATCCACAGGGCTGTAGCACCCTATACACCTGTTTGCTACAATCCAGTGATATGCCGGTAAGCAAACCGAAGAGCAGTTCGAGCCGCAGCGGAAGCAGCACACGCAAGTCCGCCAGCTCAACGCGCAAACCGGCGGCGAAGAAGACCACTGCCCGCAAGAGCACCGCAGCCAGCAGCCGCAGCAAGGCCGGTTCCCCGCAGCAGCATGGGCACAGCTTCGGCCGCGACCTGCTGATCCTCACTTCGGCCGCACTGGCCGTATTCATGGGATTCGCGGTCTACTACCCGAGCTTCTCCGACCCGGCCGGTCCATTCGTCAACAAGGCGCTGCATACTTCAATCGGGATCGGGATGTATGTGATCCCGCTGGTGATGGTCTGCGTGCCCTTCCTGTTCTTCGAGAACAAGTGGCGCCCGCGCTTCCTCGGGGCCTGGCTGTGGAGCTGGGCGCTGAGCATCCTCGGCGCGTTGATCGGTGGCTGCTTCACCGCACAGGACTGGGGCGGGCTGCTGGGAACCAGTGCGGCCACGCTTGGGCGCAGCTACATGGGCAATTACTACGCCGTGCTCGTCGGCGTGATCAGCCTGCTGGTGGTCGTGCGCATCGTGGGCTGGCGGCCATTCGTGAGCATCGCGAAGGGTGGAGTGCATGCCGGGGCACGCGCAGTTGAGGCGGCCGGGCAGTTCAAGGCCCAGATCAGCGAGGAGGCCGCGATCCTGCGCGAGGAGCGCGAGGCCCGGGCGAAGGAACGCGCCGAGCGGCAGAAGGAGCGCCGCAGCAAGGCTGAGCAGGATCTGATCAATGCCGAACTTGAAGCGGCTGATGCACCGGAGGATGACAGCCCGATCATTCGTGACAGTACTGTCCCAGCCAAGGATGAAAAGCAGGTAGCCGCCAAGGCTGAAACGGAGTTACCTGCCACCGGCGTGCCTGAAGGCACTGTGGCCGCCGCCTCGCCAGTTGAAGCGGCAGATGAACCGGTCCAGCCGGTTGACCTGAGCGTCACCGGCCTGCCAAGCCTTGGAATGGCGGAGGCAGGACTGGCGGCGGAGACGGTGCGTGTCCAGGATGACTTCATGGATGTCGTCAACTCAGCTGGTACTCACAAGGCAGCTGAGACAACACAGAATCCGGATGTGCTGGCCAGGCCGGAATCATCTGAAGTAAGCAAGCATCAGACAACGGAAGCCGCAGTCGCGCAGGAAACTGAGGTGCCGGCCGTGGTGGCAGCGGCTGAGGCCGCCCTGGAAGCTGTTGACACAGCACTTGAAGTGACAATCCCGGCAGTGGACGAATCCAACCAGAAGCTGCGCGAGCTGGTGGAGGACCACGGCGGGCATACCGAGGAGCAGCAGAGCCTGTTCCCGCACAGCCACAGTGACTTCGTCCTGCCCGGCGTCGAGCTGCTGAAGGATTCGCTTGTGAGCGGCAGCGAGGAGCAGCACCTGGCACCGCGTGCCAAGATCATCGAGCGCACGCTGGCCAGCTTCAACATAGACGCCCGCTGCAGTAACTGGGTGGTCGGTCCGCGTGTGACCCGTTTCGAGATCAAGATCGGCCCCGGCATCAACGTCAACAAGATCAGCAACCTCGCAGACAACCTGGCACTGGAGCTGGCGGTCAAAGCGGTGCGCATCGAGGCCCCGATCCCGGGCATGAGCGCCGTCGGCATCGAGGTGCCAAACGCCAGCCCGGACCTGGTCACGCTGAAGGACATCCTCACGAGCAGCATCTTCAGGAACAACAATCACCCGCTGACGGTTGGCGTCGGCCGCGACATCGCCGGCAACCCGATCATCGCCAACCTGGCCAAGACCCCGCACCTGCTGGTGGCGGGCGCCACCGGCTCGGGCAAGTCCGTCTGCCTCAACACACTGATTGTCAGCCTGCTGATGCGCAACACGCCGGAGACCCTGCGCCTGATCCTGATCGACCCCAAGCGCGTCGAAATGACGAGCTACGAGGACGTGCCGCAGTTGGCCTGCCCGGTGGTCTGTGAGGTCAACCAGGCCCAGAGTGCGCTGAAGTGGGTCGTGGCCGAGATGGACCGCCGCTACCGCCTGCTGCAGGCGCACAAGGCGCGCAACATCGCCACATTCAACGACCAGGTGGAGCGCCACAAGCGCCTGCCATTCCTCGTCGTCGTCATCGACGAGCTGGCTGACCTGATGATGCTGGCCGGCAAGACCATCGAAGCGCTGATCTGCCGCATCACGCAACTCAGCCGTGCGGTCGGCATCCACATGGTGATCGCCACCCAGCGCCCGGACGTGAAGGTGATCACCGGCCTGATCAAGGCCAACGTACCGAGCCGTATCGCCTTCGCCGTTGTCAGTAACGTTGACAGCCGCACGATCCTCGACGGCGGCGGGGCGGAGAAGCTGCTGGGCAGTGGCGACATGCTGTTCTCACCGATCGGCGAGAACGTGCCGCTGCGCGTGCAGGGCTGCTTCCTGACTGATGATGAGATCAATCGCGTGACCGCCTGGTGCCGTGAGCAGGCGCCGCCGCGCTACGACGAGGGCATCACGCAGTTCGGCGACGACGAGGAGGATGGCGCGGGATCGACCGTCGGCGCCGGAGGCGGTCCGGATGATGATCCGCTGCTGGGTGAAGCGGAGCAGATCGTACGCTCCACCGGCCGCGCCTCCACGAGCTTCCTGCAGCGCAAGCTGAAGATCGGCTACAACCGTGCCGCACGCCTGATGGAGGAACTGGAATTCGCCGAGGTTGTCACCCCGCCGGACCATGCTGGCAACCGGAGTGTGATTCCCTAGTATTCCTCCGGCCTGAGGTCCTCCGGCGGGGGCCAGTTGCCAAGCAGTCTCCGCATCAGCACGATTTCCCCGAAGTGATATGAGTTGTGCAGTGCATGGCTGAGGATCACCGCACCGACATCGCGGTCGTCAAACAGCAGCAGGTCCATCGCTCCCTCGCGCTCAGTCGTTGCCAGCAGTTCGCTGAGTGTGGCGTGGAAATGCTCCACCAGCCCGTTCCAGTCATCCGGGCCGACCGCCGGGAAGTCGGTCACGCCGAACTGGAATCCCTCCGGCAGCTCCGCCTGGCCGTTTGACAATTCCACGCGGCGATCCTGCCAATAGCACATGTGCGACAGCAGTCCGGCGATGGTGTAAGGCAGCCCGTCGATTTGCGTGCAGGCCTGTTCAGGGCTGATGCCGGCAAGGATCCGCCTGGGGTGCTCATGCTCCCAGGTTCCGCTGTACAGCGTTGACAGGAAACGCCGAGAAGGACTGTTGCTGATGATGTCTGCCATACCCAGATTCTAGCCCGAACCTTGCCTGCTTACCACTGGTAAAGCAGGCGGGCATCCGCATCGCCCATCGTCTCCGGGATCAGGCCGATTTCGTAGGGCAGGCTTTCATCTGCATCCACATAGGCCAGCTCATTCAGCATGCTGATGTATCCGCCGTAGTGGATCTCCTTGATCTGCTTCCACTGCCATTCCTGCTCACCCTGCGCATATGGCAGCAGGAACATCAGCGCTTCGCGGATCCCGGCCCCTTCGTCGTCTCGGTAATGCCAGAGGTCCACATCTACGGCCTCCGCCAGTCGAGCCAGGTTGACCATCGCCTGCAGGTTGTAGATGCTGTAGTCCCAGCTCTTGGTGCGCCGCAGTTCCAGCGGCTGGCTGCCATCAGCGGCGATCATATGCTCGAAACGCCTGTCACCGGCGGCCTCGCAAACTTGCCTGGCCGTGTCGGGATCGTCGAGGAAGAGCGAGATGCTGACAATCTGTCCGTCATAGTAGGTCGCATGGTTGTTGTTGGCATTGGCAGCGACCTTGCCATTGTTGCTTGTCAGCAGCCAGTCGCGGTACTCACTGAACCACTGCCGGATGCCAGTGCGGTCTGCCTCCGTCCAGCCCTGCCAGCTTTCCAGCATCGTGATGTGGTCCAAAAGCGCTGGCACCTGGGCCCAGTCGATGATGCCCCAGCCGCTGCCATCGCTGCGTCCGGGGACACCCTGGGCGTGCTCGAGGTTGGGATTCATGCGTGTTGTTTCATCAAGGAACCATGTTCGTGCCAGCAGCGCGGCATGTTCGGCATAGCGTTCGTCGCCGGTGAAATGCCAGGCCAGACAGAGGTCGCGCAGGCAGCCCTGCAGCCGTGACCAGTCCCGCCGGTTGGGCATTGCCTCGCTGGTCGGGTTGCGCTCACCGTCCCGGTTGATCCAGGGAAGGCCATCCGCCTTCTTCGGGTCCGGCCAGTAGTAGGGCGCGTAGCTCAGGTAATCATGCGCGTCGACATCTCCTGCCTGCCGGTCAGCACTGACAACAGACAGCGGCTGCTGCTTGAGTGCTCCGTCCGCTGCACGCTTTAATGTTTGCAGATTAGGCCAGAGCAGGCCAGATTCATCGCGGCAATCCCGCCCGCGTATCTCCAGCAGGAAGTCGCTGTAGTAGTGCAGTTCTGCGGCATGCGCGCTCGCGCAGGCGAACATGGAGGCAATCAGGCAGGCGGCAAGTTGCAGCAATCGGCGCATGGGCTGATCTTACACGGGAGATTTAGGCCATTGCTCAGTAATCTGACATAATGTGACTGTGTCTGTCCCCGGCTCCCCAGATGCACGGCTTGCGCCCCTCTACGGGCTGGTGATTGCCATGCTGCCCTGCATGGCGGCCATGCAGGAATTCTTCTGGCGGATGCACCCGCTGCAGTACATGGCAATGCTGGTGATCCTGCTTGCCGCAGTGGTCTACAGTCGTCGTGAATACCTGACACAGCGCGACGGGCAGTTCATCCCGACCGCACTTTCTGATCTCGAACCGGCCGGGCACCTGAAGCTGCTGGCGATCTTCATGCTGGTGCACTTCGGGCTTGTGCGCCTAATCTATGCGCTGATCATCGGCAACAAGGCCTGGGGTACTCCCAGCCTGCTGGACCTGGCGGGCATTCCCGTTCATCCGGACTACATCTACTACGCGCTTGAACTGATCGGCGTGGTGGCGGTGCTGCTGTATTCACGCCGCATCACCCGGGTGCGCTTCCACTTCAACCTGAAGTTCCGCTTCCTGCCGGTTGACATCCTGATCACTGTCGGCTTCCTCGCGCTGACCTTCGGCGGGCTGTATGGCTACCAGTACTACTTCGGTGAGAACCACGGCCAATGGTCGCCATTCGGCATATCCGCCGAAATGGGACGTTCGAAGTTCCTGATCGCCGGTGCGCTGTTCGCCGTTGTCAACGCGCTGCAGGAGGAACTGTGGTTCCGTGGCGTGCTGCTCGGATCATTGCGCACCCTGATGCGGGCCCGCCACCAGGTGCTGCTGCAGGGCCTCGTGTTCGGGCTGATCCACTGGTACGGCACCCCGCAGGGGATCATGGGCCTCGTGCTCGCCGGCGGCTGGGGCGTGCTGCTCGGAGCCTGGACCTGGCGCCGCCGCAGCCTTTGGCCGGCCTTCATCGTACATGTGTTCGCGGACTGGCTGATCTTCGCCTATACGGCTGCCAAGTCCGGCAGCCTGCTTGCCAACTGAGGATACAGGAGCTCGGTTGTCGGGGGTAGCAGAAGGGATCAGCAATGAATGGAGCTGCGACCAGGCCGAGGCGTAGTTGTCGCACAAGTGATCCCTGCTAGCCCGAAACTGTCGCTTGTCAGATTCAAGGCAGCTGCAGATTGTGTGACAGCAAGTGTTACACCTCCGAATCGCGCTACCCCCTACGAACATGCTCCTACAAGCTGTGTTCGGGGCAGGGCCACTGCGGGGTCGGCCCGTCGGCGTCCAGGTAGCGCCGCATCGCCGCATCCGTCAGCGCATAGCCCCAGTTGATCAGCTGGGCCTGCTCCTCCTCGAAGAAGCGGCTCAGGCGCGTGCGCGTGTAGGCCAGTGAGGCGGTCTGCTCGCTGTCCGTTGCCAGCGCATCGTCCAGCCCATAGTCCTCGATCTCGCTGGAGATGCCCCAGTAGGCCCCACGCTGCGGATGCCCGGGGTTGCCAAGCCGCTGCTCGAGCAGGTAGCGCTTGCGCAGGCTGCGCAGCCGGCTGACCATCACCGTGTTGCTGCGCATCAGCTGCAGGGTGCGGTCGCGCGCCAGGCTCTTCCAGGCCGGGAACAGTGAGCTGGCATCACTGAACAGGATGGTCTCGTTCACATCCAGCACCGCTTCCATCCCGAGGTTGTCATAGGCGCCGCCGTCCGCCAACAGCATGCGTTTGCGCATGCGCGGGTCTTCGAGCTTGCGCGCCACATCCTCCAGCTGCCAGTCAGCCGGGTCGGACTTCACATGGATCGGTGAGAAGTAGGGGGGCAGGGCGCAGGAGGCTGCCACCGCCATTGCCACAGGCAGGTCGGTCATTGGCAGCAGGCCGATGCGGTTGTCATGGATGCCACGTGCGGACATTGAAACGTAACCGCCGGTCAGCAGGTTGGTCGCCATCAGCTCCACATGCGGGGCCCTTGGCAGCTCAGCCAGGGTGGCTGTGCCATACATGTGCTTCGCATACAGCAGGCCGAGCCGTGAGCCATTGCCCCGCAGGTGCAGCGGGTAGCTCCACAGGCTGGCAACGTCAATGCGCATTGAGCACAGCTTGCGGAGCGGATCACCAACCACCTCACTCAGGTTGGTGGCGACATCGCCTTCGAAGCGCAGCTCATGCCAGCGGCAACCGAGCCAGGCACCGAGGATGCTGCCGCCGCTGACACAGACGATGCGGTCCAGCTTCGGCAGCCAGCCCAGTTCATTCAGGCGGGTCAGGCTGCCGAGGTGGAACAGGGTGGCGCGGAAGCCGCCGCCACTGAGCGACAGGGAAGTTCCCTTGAGGGCTGTACCGGCGCTTTCGTGGCTGCTGCTCACAGCCAGCCCTCGCTGCGGTGCGCGAACACCAGCTTGAGGCCGAGCAGGATGCTGGCCAGCACGCAGAGCTGGGCGAACAGATCGCCAAGCCTGGTGTACCAGGAGTGGATGCTGCTGCGTCCCTCCCACTGCGTGAGCGTTGCCAGTTCATCAGTGTTGCTCTGCTGGCTGATGCGGCCGCTAGGCTCGATGAAGTGGCTCCAGCCGGTGGTACTGACGCGGGCCAGCGGGCGGCGGTGCTCCACGGCGCGCAGCACGTCGATGTCCGCGTGCTGGCGGATGCCGTTCTTGAGGTCGTACCAAGAGTTGTTGGTGATCAAGAGGAACATGTCGCTGCCGCGTCGGGCCTCGCGCATGAACAGGAAGCTGAAGATGTTGTCAAAGCAGACCATCGGGCAGACCTGCACCCCACGCAGCTCAAAGCTGGCGGTATCCCGTCCGCCGGTCAGGTCGCGGCTGCCCCATGGATAGTCGAGGAACTTGACGATGCCTCGGAACGGCACGACCTCGCCGTATGCTACAAGCCGCACCTTGCTGTATGCCCATTCGATCACATGGTCAGGCCTGACCAGCACAGCCGTGTTCTCCCAGTCATCCTCATTGTGTGGGTTGGACAGTGCGCCCATCAAAAGCGTCGTGTTCTCATTGCTTTCGACGATGTTCCAGATCCCGAGCGGCAGGTCGTCCGGGTGCGCCGGCTCCACGCGCTTCGGTATGCAGGACTCCGGCCAGACCAGCAGCAGCTGCGGCTCATCCAGCGGGCCGGTGTAGTCAGCCACGAAGCCGTCGCTGTCGGCACTGTCCTCGAATTGCGCGCGGCGTTCCTCGGTGCGCTCCCCACTCCATTTGCGCGCCAGTTCCTCACTTGCCGGCTCATATACCCCGAGCATGCGCTGCAGCTCGTCACCGCTCCAGCGGCCCTTGGTGTCAACGCCGCCCTGCACCAGTGCGACCTGGATGCGCTGCTCGCGCGGCATGTCCTCGAGCTGGCCGATGCGCCAGTCGCCATAGCCCAGTGCTGCGCAGATCAGGCTGGCAGCGAGCAGGCTGTGGGCAAGTGCACGCTGCCCTCCACCATGGCCACTGAACAGCAGAAACAGCGCACAGTTGGCCAGCATCACCAGGAAGCTGACGGCAAACACGCCACCGAGGTCGGCAACCTGGATCAGTTTCAGGCTGGCGGTCTGGCTGTAGCCCAGCAGGTTCCAGGGCAGGGCCCAGAAGCCGAAGCTGCGCAGGTACTCAAGTGCGGTCCAGATCGCCGGCAGGCCCCAGCAAGCCAGGACCGCGCTGCGCTCGTTGAAGATGCGCTGGCCCAGCCAGGCGAACAGGGCAGTTGGCAGCGAGAAGAACAGGGTCAGCATTACCACCGGTGCGACACCGAATGAGCCGATCCAGTCAAGGTGTAAAAGCAGCCAAAGAGCACCGGTCAGGTAGCCGTAGCCGGCGGCGGCGGCGGGGGAGGGGCTGCGACGGATCACCCACAAAAATGGGATAAGGGCCACGAAGGCCAGCCAGGGTAATTGTGCGAAGCCGCCGGCAGCCTGCCAGCCGGGGATCGGCACGCCACTGGACTGCAGCGGCTGCATCATTTCCGGGGGCAGGCTCAGGGGGAACGACAGTGCCAGAAGCAGGGCACTGAGGATGCAGGCTGTAATGCTTATCAGCAAGGCCATGATTATAATTCGCGCAGTCCGGCCGATGCTGGCACGCACCCCGGAGCCTGCGCTAGCTAAGTATGACGCACGCTGTGGGATAATTGATGCATGGCCCTCTACCTTGTGCGCCACGGCCAGACCGACTGGAACCGTGAAAAGCGCTTCCAGAGCACGACCGATGTTCCCCTCAATGAAACGGGTCTGGCCCAGGCCTGGCAGATCCGCGAGGAGCTTGATCGTCGCGGTGTGAAGTTCACGCTCGCTCGCTCCAGCCCGCTTGTTCGGGCTGTGGAGACGGCACGCATCATTGTGCAGGGGACGGATACGCCCTATGAACCTGAACCGGGTTTCATGGAAATCTCGTTTGGGAACTACGAGGGGCGGCTTGAATCAGAACTGCAGTATGAGTATGGCAGCGCTTATGGCGATTGGCGCGAGAGCCAGTACACCACGGCTCCTCCGGGAGGGGAGTCCATCCTTGACGGAGCTGCACGTGTCAAGCCATATCTCCTGCCACTTCTGCAGCAGGCGATCGATGGAGATGTGCTGATTGTGGCACACCAGGCGATCAACATGGCGATGAAGGTCGCGATCAGCGGCCGCTCAGATGTGGAAAGCGCCGCCGGCTTCCGCCAGAACAATGATGAAGTGGATGTCTGGGACATGCAGCAGCGGGAACGCATCGAGATGTGGAAGGTCCACGTCGGCTGAGCCGGGATGCAAAAAGGCCGACCCGCAGGCCGGCCTTCAATCAACATGTTCTGCGGGAATGCTCCCGCGGGGATCAGCCCTTCACTTCGAGCAGGAACTTGCGCTTGTCCTTGCCGAGGTCCACGTCGTTCTTGCTCTTGGCCTGGTCGAAGCTGACTTCGATGTAGGGCACTTCACCGTCGAACTTGCCGACGCTAGTCACCTTGCCGTGGGCGGAGACGAAAGCGCCCTTGTCCAGCCAGTTGCGCACCTTCTCGAAGTAGACGATGTCACCCTTCTTGTAGGTGTCAGCGCCGGCACCGGCATCGTACACCGGGAATTCGCCCTCGGTCTTCTTGCTGGCTGCGGTCGTTCTGCGTGTCGTGGTCTTCTTGGTAGTCGCCATATTTTCACTCCCTGCGGATTGAACCGGAGATTATATACCGAAGGGGCCCCAATTGCAAGGGCCAGCCGGTTTCCGGCTGCATTCCGTCAGTCGGATGTGTGATACCCCACAGGCAGCAGGATTGTTTTGTGAAACAGCAGATAAATCCGTTTCACGGGGATTCAACCAGGCTTTTACTTCCGGTACAAAACGCCACGGTAGCATTTCATATTGAACCCCTACCTCAAACACCCGTCCGGCCTGGGCGGGTTTTTGCTTATATGGCAGGGGCGCGACCCGTCCGCCAGGCCGCGCCCCCTGTGACTCACGGCGCAGTGCCGGAGTCTCCCCCTTGGATCCAGCCGGAATCGCTATCAGCGGTCGCCGTCGTAGTCCTCTCCGGCGGTAAGCACCAGGATCACCGCATCGCGGATCGCGTTCGGGTTGCCGTACTGCAGCTGGTCGTTGTTGTCCCCCACTTCGCCGACGGAGTACGGGCTGCCGCTGCGGGCATCCGGGTCGCCGCTCTGGCTGCGGGTCCAGGGCCAGATGCGCAGCTCGACCTTGCCGGTGCCGCCGCCGCTGCCGATATCGCCATCATTTGGAGGCGGGCCCGCCATGGGCCCGGTGGAGGGCTGCCCAGGCTGATCAGCACCGGCCAGCCACAGGCTGTTGCCGGCCGCGGCGCGCTGGAAGTAGATGACCTGCTCCTCCTCGCCAAGCACGTCCTTGCCCTTGGTGCGGATGCTGCCATAGCCGCCCAGCATGTACTGGTCGCTCTGGGTTGGGATGATCGGTGCGGCCGAGGCATCATCGTTGCCCGCCGCGATGATCGGGCCGCTGCTCTTGTAGAAGAACATGCCGGGCAGGTAGGGGAAGGGCTTGTTGCCCTGCCACATGTCCCAGAAGTCGTACTCGATGTTGGCATACGTGTTCTCCACGTTGCGCGTGCCGTTGTCCAGGTTGAAGTAGATCCACTGCGTATAGCGCGGGTCGGCAAGCACTGAGCCCATGCTGGTGCAGTAGGGGCCAAAGCGCGTGCCGTAGTCCTCACCGGGGTTGCCCTGGCCGTTGCGCAGCGGGTCGCTGGAGTTCACCGCGCTCGTCGGCAGGGTCTCCTGTACGCGGTGGATGGCGACGCCGTTGGTGGTGAAGGGGTTCTTCGGGTAGGCATCAACGTAGCCGCGGCGCAGCAGCGGGTCGCTGGCGCGCTCGGTCGGGTCGATCTCGGTCACCTGGTTGAAGGCGCCGGCGGAGGCGGACTCGATCACCTGCGCGGCGTACTTCGGCTCGCCGCCGATCAGGTAGTTCGGGTAGGGGCCTTCGCTGTCAACGGCCCAGCGCTCAACGGAGAGCTGGATGTTGTGCAGGTTGGCCTTGACCTCGGCTTCCTTCGCCTTGTCCTTGACCTTGATGTAGTTCGGCAGCGCGATCGCGGCGAGGATGCCGATGATCACGATCACGACCAGCAGCTCGATCAGGGTGAAGCCGCGACGCTTGTTGGTGTTTGCAGAGTATTCCATGATGCATCAGTTGACAGTACTGGGCGCGCTGATTGGCGCGCATGGAGTTGCCCGGAGCAGGGAGCCACGTTGCGGAGTCACGCGCATGCGTGGCGCAGCTGAGTGGATTCGACCAAAGCCTGCGAAGCTTTGCTTCGCGGCTCCGTTGCAGGAGGCCAAGTCGTTGACTTGGCTCCTGCCAGGCTGACAGCCTGACCTCCGTTGACCGGGTGTGGGAATGAGCGGTATGCGGTGTACTGCCAGCGTCGGAATGAATGAATGGAAAGAATGGCAATAATGGTCTGCTGCCAGCCACCCGTCCGGCTATGTCCCACCAGTTGATCTGGAGCCGCAAGGCTCCTGCGGTTCGACCCACCTCCTTTGCAGTGTGTCGACCGGTAATTATGTCCCTTAGCGATTAATCAGACCACGGCGAACCGGCTTTGTTCCCGGGATTGCCACTTTGAACCAGGATTTAACACTGTTATGCTTGCCCACTCTCGCATCTTCATTCATGTGCCGTATCCCTTTCTGCAGCGGCCAATGTTGGTCAGGACGATGACTACCCTGTCCCGGATCCCGTTTGGATTGTTCCCGGATCTCGAGTCCGGATTAGTGTTGTCACCAAACAGGTTTCCCTCCCGCACGGTCTCACCGGGCAGCAGGAAACCGGTCCGGTTCCAGTTGAGTAACTCGACATCCTGGTTCTCCTGGAAAACGTTCTGGCTTTCCATTCCGAATACGTCCTGCCCCTTGGTCCGGAATGAGCCGAAGGACCCGAGCATATACTCGCTGGCAATGTACTGGGGGTCCTCGCGCTCCTTGCCATTGGCGGGTGGCAGCACCTGCCCGATAGAGTTAAGGTATTGCGGCACTTTGAGCGTCCCGTTGGAATTGTAGAAGAACTGGCCCTGCAGCCAGTACTGCGGCTCTTCCTCTGCCTCAGCATCCCAGCAGTGGTAAATCACATCTGAGCCGGTCCGCTTCCAGACAGGATTGCCGCTTGCATCCACCCCGTCCGCCAGTTCTCTGAAGCGGAGGTCGCCCAGCAGGTTGCCCATGAGAGTGTGTTCGCTGCCAAAGCGCAGGGTCGGAGCAGCCAGGCTGGATTTGCGATCCGGACTGAGCGGATCATCCAGCTTGCCCTGCATTTCCTTCAGCTTCCGGGCCGTGAGTGAACCTTCCCTTGCGAAGGGGTTTGTGGGGTATGTCGGCATATAGCCGTCCCGGGTGAGTGGATCCATCAAATAGGACTGGTCGAGTTGCCAGAAGTAAGCATCGCTGCCGCAGCCGCCACTGATCCACTCCGGGTAGGTGTTGCCATATGAATCAACGGAGTATCGCTCAATCTCCAGCTGGATGCTGTGGGCGCTGTCCATAGTCTCCGCCTCCCTGGCCTTGGTGAGGATCCGCAGATAGGTTGGCAGGCAGACTGCTGCGATCAGCAGGAGCAGACCGATGATTACCAGCACCTCAATCAGCGTGAATCCGCGCCGGCGGTTCATTGGCTGCCCTCCTGAGCTTCGGAGCTGGATGGATCTTCCGCATGCTCTGTTTCCTTGCCATGCGTCCGCTCATCCATACTTGTCAGGCTTTTGCGTACAGCTGAACCGTTTTGGCTGTCCATCGCCGGGCTGAGTACCATCACCACGCCATCGGCAATTCCGTTGGGGTTGGTCGTGCTGAAGGACAGGTTGCCATCTCCGGCGATCCCGACGGCAATCGGGCTGGCCTGCCTGTTGTCATAACCGGGGATCACGAGGCCTGTATAGTTCAACAGGTTCAGACTCTGTCGACCATTAGGATTGACCGTTGCAGTGACTTCCTCACCGAGCACATCCTGGCCCTTCGTGCGGAAACTGCCGTAGCCCCCCAGCACATAGATGTCTGCGCCGTAGCTGAGATCCGTGTAATCCGGTTGGCTGTCGGCAAGCTGGCTGACAGCAAACACCGGTCCGTAGGACTTGTAGTAGAACTGCCCCTGCAGCCAGTACTGCGGCTTATCCAGCTCTTCGATGTCCCAGCAGCGGTAGACCACCTCGGAGCCTGACCGTTTCCGGACAGGGTTGCCATCGCTGTCCACGCCCGCCAGTACTTCGGCGAAGCGCGGGTCCGCCAGCACATTGCCCATCAGCTCGTGATCATTGCCGAAGCGGTATTGAGGAGCAGCAATCGGTTTTGTGTTGCCAGGTTGCAATGGGTCCAGCAGAATTTCCTGCATCTCCCGGACAGCCTTGCGGGTTTTGTCCTGCAGCTTACCACTTCTGGCAAAGGGATTTGCCGGAAACTTTGGCATGTAGCTTTCAGTCACAAGATGATCCGCAATGAAGCGGCAATCGTCTGGATAGTTGCATTCCTCCCCATAGCTGCCGCCGTTGATCCAAAGCGGATAGTTGCCGCCTGAGTCCACCGCGTAGCGCTCGATTGCCAGTTGGATCGCATGCAGATTATGCTTGACCTCGGTTTCCTGGTACTGCGGATAGCGGTGATTGCCAAACACCATCGGAACCGCGATCAGGATGATCCCCGCCAGCAGCACGACGGAGATCACGCCCATCAACCACCTGCCCGTTTTACTGTGCTTACTAGTCATAATTGTCAGAACCTTCCTAATCCCATGAATATTCAGATTTCTGATTGATGTCCTGGGGATCTGGATAGTCGAATTGCATGTCTGCAGGATCCTCAGCAGTTAGTACGAGAATCAAGCCATCTCGCTGCCCATTTGGATTTCCATAGCAAATCGGGAAGCCGGAGTAGTCTCCAGCGACTGGCCAGTTGTATGGGCTGCCTTGCCTGTAGCTTTTCCCTGGCACCTCTATGCCATTGAAGGACCAGAGCAAATTAGCTTTGGCATTGCCATTTTGAATAACTTGCCATGGCAACTCGTCCCCAAGAATGTCCTTGCCCTTATTGCGATATGAACCGTAGGTGCCCAGGATGTAATCTCCACTTACATCGCTCTTGAAGGAAAACTGGGAAATGTCATTCACAAATGAAGTCCTGCCTGAAGGGACCTTGTAGAGGAACTGGCCCTGCAGCCAGTACTGCGGTTCATCCAGTTCCTCAATGTCCCAGCAGCGGTAGATGACATCAGAGCCCGTGCGATTCATCAAAGGACCGCCATTGCTATCCAGCCCATCCATCATCCAGGCATAACGGGGATCGGCCATGACATTGCCCATCAGGGTGTAGTCCCTGCCGAAGCGCAGGGCAGGTGGAGCGAAGTCGCTGCCGTTGTCAGGTCGTAGCGGGTCATCCAGTTGCTCCTGTAAATCCCTAAGCTGATCCTCAAGCACAGTGCTGCTGCCCCGGGTGAAGGGATTACGCGGATAGCGCGGCAAATAGCCCTCTGCCATCAGTGGATCAGCCAGTAAATCCGGGCTGGGTGGGCCGGGATCAAAGTCGACCACATCCAAGAGTTCTCCTCCCTCGACCCAGACAGAGGTATCCATCCGACGGATCTCCTGCCTCAATTCACTGCCGCCGCTCAGCCATAAGGGGTAAGTTCCACCGTGGTCAACCGCATAGCGCTCAATGGCAAGCTGGATATTGTGCACGTTCTGCTTGGTTTCGGCTTCGCGATTGTTGCAATCCGTGACCCTGATCATGTTCGGAACTGCCACGAGGATCAGCGCAGCAACGATTACCACGCTTAGCACGCCCATCAGCCAACGGCCTGTGTTGCTGCCCTTAGCTGCCATTGCTATTTCCCATTTGTTCTGGCGCTGACTCCAAGGATCTTGATTGACGGTATTCGGACTGGATACCGCAATGTGTTCCATTGCCAAGTGAAATCAACACGCCATCCGGGATGCCATCCCAGGTATTCTTCGCCGGTATGTAGATTAGTTCCGTAAGATCGACGTTGCTGGCAACTGCTGCCAGGGCGTCGAATTCCTCGTTGGCTGCCAGCGGAGATTCCATTCGCTGCCAGGCAAGCATTGCTGCGCCGTTGGCATCTGTGCAGTATTGCAGCGAAGCATTACTCAGGATGTCCTGCCCTTTGTGGCGAACACTTCCCCAGCCGATGAGGGAGTACCCGAGTGGCAGGTAGTATCCGCTGTCCGGAGTGACGCTGACTTCAACCAGCTCGTGGGAATCGATCGGGAAATAGCCGAACTGGCCCTGCAGCATCCGGCGGCTTGGAGATTGCGTTGGCTGATTGACGCAAAAGAAGAAGGTATCTGCACCTGTCCGCCGCATCACTGGCTGCCCCTTCGAGTCCTCTCCGCAATACTGCTTTGCCATACGGGCATTGGCCAATACATTGCCCATCAGGTCATGTTCGCTGCCAAAGCGGTACGCTGGAGCTACTGCTGCGGAACTGCTCTCCGGACTGAGTTGATCATTGGTCAGTGACTGGGCCAGCGCAATCAGTTCGCGCTGCCTGCTGTCCTGGACAGTGAACGGATTTGGTGGGTACTTAGTGAAGTAACCGTCTTCAAGCAGGGGATCAAGCTTCAGCCGGCTTGATCCTGCTTCGCTGAGCGTGCCTGAAACAGCTCCACCGCTCAACCATAGTGGATAGGTCCCAGTTACATAGTCGACCTCATACCGCTCCAGCGCAAGCTGGATCGTTTGCAGGTTCTGTTTTGTTTCAGCTTCCCGCGCCCTTGAGCGCAGATCCGGCACGAGCCGCATTGATCCGGCCAGTGCCAGCACCACGGCAAGCGTGGTCAATCCCATCAGCCAGCGCCCCCCGGCGCTGCCTCTCGCAGAAATCATCGGAACTCCTTAGCTGGCTCCAGTTACAGGATGAAGCTGCAGGCGCAAATGTTACCGCTGATCGAAAAGCGCTCTCCGCCGGCTGCCCGATATAATGGCGGCGATGGACAGCCCCCAGTCACAGCCCGTGTTCTGCGACCGCTTCGATGAGCAGCGCTATGAGTTCCTGCGCGCCTGCCTGCCCAAGCCACCGGCGGCGATGCTCGAGCTGTGCTGCCAGGACGGATCGACCGTGGCCCGCCTGCTGGGCGAGGGCTTTGAGGCGAACGGCGTGGAGCTCGACCCCGGCTTGATCCGGCTGGCCCGTGAACGCTTCCCGCTGCTGGGGCACCACCTGATCCAGGGCGAGATGCTCGAGGTGTTCGACCTCGTACGCAGCCCGCTGGCGCTGGCCTGCTGCTGCGGCAACCGCCTGCCGGAACTGGACAGCGATGAGGACGTCGCCAGCGTGATCCTGCAGCTTCGCGACCTGGCCTGGCCCGGCGGCTTCGTCGTGGTGGACTTCTTCAATGTCAACCACCTGGTGAAGTCGATCTCCGCTGGGGTCTCCAAACTTGAGGACCAGCCCACGCCATCGATGCGGCGCAGCTGGAAGCTGACCGAGTCCACCACCAGGCCTCTGCAGGAGACCACCGAGATGAAGCTGGACGGCAGATTCCACCGCCGCAGCCGCAGCCTGCTGATGCTCAACCGCCGGCGCATCGAGGAACTGCTGCCCGAGGGCGTGCAGCCGGAATTCTTCGGCGGTTACGATGGCAGCGCCTGGTCCGAGGACAGCCCCTGGACCGTCGTGCGCTTCCGCTGCGACTGATTTCACCATCGCTTAACCGATTGCCAGGATTTGCTTGAGGCCAGTCCCAGTGAGGCTTGAGCCTGCCCGGGGTACACCGCTTTAGCCGTTTTACCGAAACTTGTTGCCAGAATCCACCGATTGACGCACGCCGCACAGCCCGGTTGTGTAATACTGACTGCAGGTTGGATTCCGGAAAAGAACCGGAACCTTGGAGATAGGCGGAATATGTCGGCACAGAGCAGTGCCGGTGCCGGGCTGGCCAGCTTGCTGGGCAGGCTGCAGGCACCGAAGAAGTCACAGATGGAGGCGCTCGTCCCCTTCGCGATCCTCGCAGCGGTGCTGCTGCTGGTCGTGCGCATCCCATCCGGCCTGCTCGACGTGTTCGTGATCCTCTCCCTGATCAGCGGCGTGGTGATCCTGCTGAACACGATGTATGTCAACACCCCGCTGGACTTCTCGATCTTCCCGGCGGTGATCCTGTTCACCACGATCTTCCGCCTGTTCCTCAACGTTGCCACCACGCGCTCGATCCTTTCGAACGCCGAGGCCGGCCACGTGATCAACACCTTCGCGACCTACGTCACCGGTGGCAACGAGGTTGTCGGCCTGGTGATCTTCCTGATCATCGTGATCATCAACTTCGTCGTCGTCACCCACGGTGCCCAGCGCATCGGTGAGGTGGCGGCCCGCTTCACCCTCGATGCATTGCCGGGCAAGCAGATCTCGATCGACGCCGACCTCAATGCCGGAGTGATCAACGAGGAGCAGGCCCGTTCTCGCCGGCGCAAGCTGGAGCGCGAGACGGAGTACTTCGGGGCGATGGACGGTGCCTCGAAGTTCGTGCAGCGCGATGCGATGGCTGGCATCATCCTGATCATCGTCAACATCGGAGCCGGCTTCGTGATCGGCATGTTGCAGATGCAGATGGGTGCCGCCGAGGCGCTCAGCACCTTCACCTCACTCACGGTAGGTGACGGCCTCGTCGCCAACATCCCGGCGCTGTTGATCTCCACCGCAACCGGCATCATGGTCACCAAGGCCGCCAGTGATGAGACGGTCGGTCTCTCGATGATCACGCAGCTCACGAACCAGAGCAAGCCACTGATGATCAGCGGTGGCTTCATCCTGGTGCTGATGATGGTGCCGGGCATGCCGAAGATGCTGATGGCGCTGGCGGCGGGCTCACTGTTCGCTATCGCGATAGTTGCAAAGCGTACTGAGGAGCAGGAGTCCACAGGCGGCGCTGCCCCGGATGGCAGCCCGAAGGCTGATGGCGAGGGCGGACAATCCCAGCCTGAACCGATGACGGAGGAAGAGCAGGCCCGCCACAACCTCGAGCAGCTGCTGACCGTGGACCTGCTGGAGCTGGAGATCGGCTACGGCCTGATTCCGCTCGTTGACAGCGAACAGGGCGGCGACCTGCTGGAACGCGTGAACGGCATCCGCAAGCAGACTGCGATCGCCCTCGGCTTCATCGTGCCGCCGATGCGCATCCGTGACAACATCACGCTCAGGCCCGGTGAGTACAACGTCAAGATCCGCGGCAACACCGTCGGCCATGGTGAGCTGGTGCTCGACCGCTACCTCGCGATGAGCCCGACGGGCGAAGGCCCGGAGCTCAGCGGTGTGAAGGTGCAGGAGCCGGCCTTCGGTCTCGATGCCTACTGGATCAACCCGGATGAGCGCGCAATCGCCGAGGCGGACGGCTACACCGTGGTGGACAGCGCGACCGTGCTGGCAACACACCTGACTGAACTCGTGCGCCGTAACTGCGCCGAGCTGCTCAGCCGCCAGGCGGTGCAGGAGCTGATCGACCTCACGAAGCAGAAGTTCCCGACCGTGGTGCAGGAGCTGGTGCCTGACAAGCTCGGCGTCGGCGAGGTCCAGCGCGTGCTGATGCTGCTGCTGGCCGAGGGCGTCAGCATCCGCAACCTGCCGCTGATCCTTGAGGTGCTCTCGGACCACTGCAATGTCAGCAAGGATCCGGAGGTGCTCAATGAGTACGTCCGAGTGGCGCTCGGCCGCCAGATTGCTAGTGAGCATGCAGATGCGGAAGGCCGCATCACGGTGCTGACACTTGACCCGCGCATTGAGGAGAAGGTTGCCAACTCCCTGCAGAACACGACGACGGGCACCATCCCGGTGCTGCCGCCGGCCTACCTGCGCAAGCTGATTGACCTCGCCACCGAGCAGGTCAACCGCATGCAGAGCCAGGGCTACGTGCCGGTGTTCATCGTCAGCCCGCGCATCCGGCCCTACCTGCGCAAGGTGTTCGCCAAGCTGTTCGGCGGAATGGTGATGCTGAGCTACGGTGAGATCGCGGGAGACGTGGAGATCAGGACTTTCGCAAGCATTGCCAATCCCGAGGAGCAGGCCTGAGGTGAATGAACATGCCGACTAGGATCAGGAGATATGAGGAGAAGCTCGAGAACCTGGACAGCCTGCTGTCTCGGATCGAGCGCGAGATGGGGCCGGAGGCCCAGCTGGAGGCGCGTGAGTTCCGCCGCAACGGCATCCTCGGCATCGGCGGGCAGAAGATGGTGGAGATCATCGCCACGCTCAGCCTTGAGGAGCAGCGCGGGGATGTGCTCAGCCAGGCGGCAGCCCGGCAGCCCGTTGTGCCTCAGCAGGAGTCCAGCCAGGTTTCCGATGAGGAGATCCGCCGCGAGCTGCTGGCTGGTTACGGTGCATCAGGCAGCGAAACATTGTCCCGGCGCACTCCAATAGGTGAAGACACATTTATATTGCCAACGGTTGAGAAAGCCTCGAATGGCGATGCAATCAGCCGGCTGCGCGACGCCTTCCACCGGCAGGAGATTGCCGACATGCCTGCCAGGCCGCAGCAGGACCGCTATGCCACGCCGCATAGGGATCCTGTGGCCCAGCCGGTGATCAACCAGGCGGCAGGAGAGCCGGGCCATGGCCTGGGCGAACTGCACAGTGCGATGGATGAAATCCGCGGGATGATCACTGAGCTTGCCGGCCGGCAGCAGGAACAGGACCGCCTGCTGCGTGAGCAGGCCGTTGCCAGCCGCGGTATCCCGCAGCAGTTCCGCAGCGAACTTGAGCGACTGGAACGGACCTTCAGCGTGCAGCGCGAGGAGCTTGAGCAACGCAGGCTGGAACAGGAGAGGCAGGCCGCAGTGCTGGCCCCGCCGCAGGGGCCGCACGCCGGGATGGGGCTGGATGCCAGCCAGGCTGAGGTTTTCGACACCCTGATCGAGTGGAACATCCCGCTGGCGGATGCGCTGGAACTGCTGCAGGCCGCGACCGGGCAGGTTGACAATGCAGCCGACCCGCAGCAACTGCTGCAGGCGGTGCGCCGGGAAATCTGCCGCGGGGTGCTGCTCAGTGGAGGACTGCGCCTGAATGGCGGACAGCGCCGGGTGGTGGCACTTGTCGGCCCGACCGGTGTCG
Source organism: bacterium (assembly GCA_020440645.1). Taxonomy (GTDB): domain Bacteria; phylum 4484-113; class 4484-113; order 4484-113; family JAFGCY01; genus JAHEFU01. Next base: position 32,192 of record JAGRNR010000022.1, read on the forward strand.
GCAAGACAACCACGATTGCCAAGATCGCCGCCCAGGCTGTGTTTGAGCAGGGCCTGAAGGTGGCGGTTGTCAGCCTGGACACCTACCGCATCGCGGCAGCTGAGCAACTGCGCAGCTACGCGGAGATCATGGGGCTGCGCTTCGAAGTTGTGTTCAGCCCGCAGGAGTATGCGGAAGTGATTGATCGCCTGGCGGACTTCGACCTGGTGCTCGTTGACACCGCCGGACGCAGCCCGGGCTGCAGTGAACACATAGAGGAAACCGCCAGCCTGCTGCAGGCCAGCCAGCCGGATGAGGTGCACCTGGTGCTGGCCGCCGGCACCCAGGCAGCGGATGCGCGCCGGGCAATTGCGGGATTCAGCAGGCTTGGTTGCAGCCGGCTGGTGCTCAGCAAGCTCGATGAATGTGTCGGTCTCGGTGGCCTGCATAACATCGGCCGCATCTGCGACCTGCCACTGAGCTATTTCACCACCGGCCAGAGTGTGCCGGAGGACATCCGCAGCGCAGACATGCAATGCATCAATGAGATGATGGACAGGGGGATCGTCGTCAATGATTGACCAGGCACAGCAGCTGCGCAGCTTGGCGCAGGACCGCGGCCATAGTGTGTTCGGCAGTGGACGCTGCCGGGTTGTGACCGTCACCGGTGGCAAGGGTGGAGTAGGCAAGTCCAGCATCTCGCTGAACCTGGCGATCGCACTGGCTGCCGGCGGTCGCCGTGTGCTGCTGTTCGATGCGGACCTCGGGCTTGCCAACCTCGACCTGATGCTGGGCGTGGTGCCGCAGCGCACCATTGAGGACGTCTCGAAGGGTAGCTGCCGGCTGGCTGACATCCTGCTGCATACACAACATGGGATTGACCTGCTGCCAGGCGGCGCGGGAGTGCCGGAGCTGGCATCGATGGGTTCCCTGTCGCTTGTGCGCATGCTTGGGCAGCTCAGGGAACTGGAGGACAGCTACGACGTGATGGTGATTGACACCGCAGCGGGAATAGGGGAGGGCGTGGCCCGTTTCGCACTGCCGGCCGATGATTGCGTGCTGGTATGCACCCCGGACCCCCCCGCCATGCTTGATGCCTACAGCGTGATCAAGATGCTCTGCTCGCGGCAGTACAGTGGCAACCTGCACCTGGTGGTGAACATGCTGCGTGCGGAGGGCGAGCTGGAGCGCACCCACGCCTCACTGGACCGTGTGACCAGGCGCTACCAGGAACGCGGGATCAACCTGCTGGGAGGGATTCCCTATGACGAGCAGATGTATGAATGCACACGTCGCCAGGCACCGCTGCTGGGTATGTTCCCGCAGGGGCGCTGTGCGCGGGCGATCAACGCACTGGTTGCAGTGCTCGATGGCCAGGCAGCTGTCCTGCCGGAGCCGGAGCGAAGGGGTTTCTTCGGAAGACTGATGGATTCAGTCAGGCGAATGGCAGTGACTGACGCGAGGTAATGAAACCGGGATTTATTCCTGAGTAAAGAGATTCAGGGTTACCATTGATTGAAGGTTTTTGGTTTGTAATGATATGTCCAGAAAGCACGGCATTCTGATAGTTGATGACAGCGCATTCATGCGGAAGGTGATCTCCGAGATCGTCAGCGGCTCCGGTCGCTACGAAGTGGTCGACACTGCCCGCGATGGAATGGAAGCGCTGGAGAAGCTGCAGCGGAGCAATGGTTCCGTGGACCTTGTCACGCTTGACATCAACATGCCGAAGATGGACGGGCTGGCCTGCCTGCGCGAGATCATGAAGCAGAAACCGACCCGCGTGGTGATGGTTTCCAGCCTGACCAGTGATGGTGCCCAGGAAACCATCCAGGCCCTTGAGGACGGCGCAGTCGACTTCATATGCAAGCCCGGTGGCTCAATCTCCGTTGACTTCGCCAGTGTCGGCCCGCAGCTGCTGCGCACGCTTGATGGTGCGATGGCCAGCCGCGTACCCTCGCCGGGCAAGGTGGTGCGCACGGTGACGGCCAATCACCGTGTCGATCGCCCGACAGCTCTTTACAGTACCAACTCCGCACGCAAGCTGGTGGCGATTGCCAGTTCAACCGGTGGCCCGAAAGCGCTTTCCCAGTTCCTGCCGGGCATTCCGGCCGACATCGGCGCGGCGATGCTGGTCGTCCAGCACATGCCAGCCAAGTTCACTGCGTTGCTGGCGGAACGACTCAACTCCATCTGCGAGATCAAGGTCAAGGAAGCGGAGGAGGGGGACCGCCTGACACCCGGGCTGTGCCTGATCGCCCCCGGTGGCCGCCATCTGGAATTCAACAGGGATGGTGTTGCAGTGCTCAATGACAGTCCGGCAATCGGCGGGCTGCGCCCCTGTGCGGATCTCACGTTCCGCACGCTGGCGCCGAACATTGGCAAGCGCGCTGTTGGTGTGGTCCTGACCGGAATGGGAAAGGACGGAACCGAGGGCTGCAATGCACTGAAGAAGAATGGCTGCCGGATCCTGGCGGAAAGCAAGGAGACGGCACTGATCTACGGCATGCCGCGCAGCGTCATCGAAAGCAGGATCGCGGATGCGGCATACCCGATCAATGAACTCCCACAGGCAGTTGTGGATGCGGTGGATGCAATATGAAAAGTGAAGCTACAGCAGTACAGATGCACGCGGAAACCCCGGAGCTGCAGGCGGTTGACATCGAGGAGCTGCTCGTTGTCTGCCGGCTGGGCGGCCAGGAGTTCGGGCTGTTTGCCAACATCGTGACTGAGATCATCGCGATCAAGCAGTTCACGCGTGTTCCGAATTCCAATGACTGCATCGACGGGGTGATCAACCTGCGCGGCCGGATCATCCCGGTGTTCAACCTGCGCACCAGGCTTGGCATGCCGGAAGTGGACCAGGAGCAGTATGACAACCAGTCCCTGATGGTGGTTGACAGCGAAGGTGACGATGCAAGCCTGCTGGTGGACCAGGTGGCGGACGTGATCAAGATCTCCACGCGTGACATAGATGATTCAGCGGCCAAGCTTGGCCGCAACGGCAGTGACGGGCTGGTCAGCGGTACGGTGACGATAGACAACCGACTGATCACCTTGCTCAACCTGGGTGGGCTGCTCGGCACTGAACATCCTGAGAAGGGCAGGGCATAACAGATGGGAAACTCGGTATACGACCTCAGTGACATGCAGAAGGACACGATCCGTGAGATCAGCAACATCGGCATGGGCAATGCGGCTACCTCACTGAGCCAGTTGATCAACACCCGCGTTGATATCACGGTCCCCTTCGTCAAGGTGGTACCTGATGTGGAGATCAGCCGGCTGCTGGGCGGAGAGGAGGTGGAAGTCTGCGCATCCTACGTGCAGGTCGTCGGGGACATCCGCGGCCACCTGGTGATGATCTTTCGCACCTCGGATGCCCAGATGCTGCTGAACCAGATGGCGCCCGGCGCGGACATGACCATCGGTGACAGTGAGATGGCACGCAGCGCGCTGCAGGAGCTTGGCAACATCCTCGCCAGCAGCTTCCTGCGTAGCCTGGCTGACATGACGAGCCTGCTGATGCACAGTACCGTGCCTGCCGTTGCGCAGGACTTCGCTGGCAGCATCGTGAGCTACGTCGTCAGCAACATGTATGAACTGTCGGAAAAGATCATGATCGTGGATACCCACTTCGAAGTCGGTGGCGACCACATAGACGGACAGTGTGTGTTCATTCCGGAGCCGGGTTCACTGGCTCTGCTGCTGGAATCCCTGGGGGTTGCCAATCTGTAATGGCAGTGCACAGGGTCGGAATGGCCGAACTGAAGCTGGGTGGTCCGGGAGACAGGCTCGAAGCGCTGGGACTGGGGTCCTGCATCGGCCTGGTAATGGTTGACAAGGTGAACCGGATCGGCGGGATGGTGCACATCATGCTGCCGGATTCGAAGATCGTGCAGGGGCCGGTCAAGCAGCTTGGGAAATATGCGGACACGGCGGTGCCGGAGCTGCTGGACCAGGTGCTGCGGGCCGGTGCGATGCGCGAGAGGCTGGTTGTGAAGATGGCCGGTGGAGCTGAGATGTTCAGCTTTGCAGGGAGTGACGCGCCGAAGATGGCAATCGGTAAGCGCAACACGGAGGCGGTGAACGGATTCCTGAAGGATCACCGCCTCAAGCTCTCCGGTTCCGATACCGGAGGAAACAAGGGCAGGACGTTCATCGTCAGCCTCGACGAACTGAGCTTCATGATCAGGATCGTCGGGAAGGGCGAGGCGAACCTCTAGGTTGAAGGCGGCGGGGAGCCGCCGAAGGTGGAGAAAGTGGAATATGACCTCAGGCAGAGCCTGACGACACTCGAGCAGCGCAGCCGCACGCTGACCGCCCTGCTGATGGGCCTGGTCGCGTTCTGTGCGGCCTATGTGCTGATCCTGCTCAGCGGCGACACCCAGCGGCCGGTTGCGCATGTCTGGCCCTGGCTGCTCGGCGTGATGTTCTACCTTGCCGGTGACGTGCTCGGCTACATCTGGTTCCGTGTTGTCAGCATCCATGTGATCAAGGTGCTGAGGCAGTGGGAGGAGGAGCAGGAGAAGGCCGTTGCCATGGAAGACAGGCTGGACAGCCCGGAAATTGACGACGACGTGGAAGTGATTGTCTCTAGCGAGATGGAGGAGTAGATAAGTGGAAGCAGCAGTACAGTGGCAGACGTATGACAAGGACCAGCGCGAGCCGTACCTCGAACAGCTTGTGAAGGCGTATTCGCACCTGGCGGAATACCAGGTGCAGCGCCTGATCGTGGACCTGCCGGCCTCGGTCGACAGGGACGACCTGCTCAGTGAGGCGCGCATCGGGCTGATTGACGCGATCAATCGCTATGACCCGGGCAAGCAGGTCAAGTTCGAGACTTATGCCTCGATCCGGATCCGCGGTGCGATCGTGGACTACCTGCGCAAGCTCGACTGGGCGCCGCGCAGCCTCAGGCAACGGGCCCGTGAGATCAGCCGGGCAGAGCTGGAGCTTGAGCAGGAAATCGGACGGACACCTACCGATGAGCAGCTTGCGCGGAAACTCAACATGAAGGTGCCGGAGTACCGCCAGGCGCTTTCCGAGATCAGCGTGCTGACAGTGCTTTCATTTAGGGACCTGGAGGAAGGCGAGACCGAATTCCAGATCTCGAGCACGCGTGACCGGCCAGAGGATGGGATCGCCAGCAGCGATTTCTCACGCTGCCTCGCCAGTGCGATTTCCAGGCTGTGCGAGCGGGACCAGCAGGTGCTGGACCTCTACTACCGTCGCCAGCTTTCCCTCAAGGAAATCGGCGAGGTGATGAGCCTGTCCGAGTCGCGGATCTGCCAGATCCACAGTGCCGCGGTTTCGCGCCTGCGGGTGATGCTCGAGGATTGGCGTGAACAGATGAACAGCTGAACCGGCTGCGCCAAGAAAATGACAAGCGCAGCCGGCAGCCCCCAGGGGGGACGGCGCCGGCCGCGCAGGTTGATCAAGGATCAGGCTGACAACCCTGCCACGGCAGGTGTCAGTTATTTGCGTTTGTGCCTGAGGCGCTTACGCATCTTTTTGTATTTATGCTTGCGAATCTTGGCGCGCTTGGCCTTTCTTCCTTTCATAGAACACCACTGTACTTGAATTTAGACGTGACCTTGCCAGCAAGTGTGAATCACAATTGCGGGCTGAAATTCTACCACAGACGGGGTGTCGTGGGAATGCTTGCAGATGGCCCCACCCGCTACCTTAGACGTATGTAATGTGGAATTTGTTCATTTACACCTTCAAGACCGGCCTTTGCGCAGCCGTTAAATAGCCTGTGCTGGCCATTTCCTATCTCGACATCGTCCGCCTGCGCGGTGACCTCCATATCGGTGGACTGCTCAGCGTCAACGAGCTGGGCATTCCGATTGAGTTCATCCACAGTGAACAGATCAGGCCGACTGAGCTGCAGACCAGCCTGTATGGATCGACCCTGGGCCGTTACCTGCTGCTGGATGTGATCGGCAAGGGACTGGTTGACGCTTCCCAGCAGAAGGCAGCGCCACTGGTCGTGAATGGAAAGGACCTGCTGGCCCTCGGGCAACGGGTGAAACGGCCGGTATGTTTCATTCAGCGAACCGAGAACCGCCCGCTGAGTGATTCGGGTGCGTTTGAGTGGCTCTCCGAGACGGAATTGCAGGCCCAGCTGGGGGAACATCGCAGCCCGATCCTGCTTGAGGTGTTCAGCCGAGACAACTTTGCCGCTGAGAAGACCATTCCCGGGCTGGGTGAATGCGGCGCCAGCTTTGATGTGCTGGAGCCAATGGGAAGGATCCGGCGCATCCTCGATGCCCTGCAGCGTGAGCAGGTGGGACAGGGTGCCTGAGCGCAGCATCAGTGGACTGGATACCTCAGACATAGATGCAGCGGATCTGCTCTATCTGCATGAGTCCTTTCAGTTCGTCACACACAGGATTCTCCTGCAGGCAGGAACAGCAGCGCTGGATCTGCAGCTGGGGCAGGTCCAGGCGCCGCGTACGGTGAGGTCGATTGACGTGCGCATTGGACCGCCCGCCCGTAGGACCGGACTGCTGGGACTTGTCAGGCGGGATCCAAATGTGTCCATCCCAATCCCGGCTGCGAAGCTGTCCGTCAGGCGGGACCTGGACTCCGCCATGGAGCAGCCTGTCAGCAGGCGCCGGCAGTTTGCCGATGAACTGGGGCGCGAGCAGGCTGAAGAGCTGTACAGCCAGCTATATGACCACTCACGAGGGTTCGGTGAGGAGCTGGAGGTGCTTGGCCTGTATGCAGATGTGCCTCCGGAGTGTGCAGCCAGCATTCGCATCGAGGACAACCTGTCACTGGCATGGTTCCGGCCGGGCAGCAGTGGCTCGGGCAGGCTGAGCCGCGGCTACCATCTCGCGGTGCTGCGCACGGAATCGGGTAAACTTCGTCGGTTGCTCCTGCGTCTAGGCTGAATGCGGCCTATTTCAGGGCATCGAGGACAGTTTACCATGTACAAGCTCAGCATGACAATAGCGCTCATATCCCTTCTGCTGCTCTGCGGCTGCCCGCCTCCCGCATCAAAGAGTGGCAATACGGGCAACACCACAAGCCAGACCCAGCAGGGCAGCAACCAGGCAACCCCAGCCAGGGGACAGCAGCAGGTGGTGGCGATGGTGGCCTCCGACCTTGGCATCGGTGATGGAGTGCGGGTCCGCGAACTGGATGGCCTGCTTGCCAACCTCGGTGAGACGAAGGACATCAGCTACACGCTCTATGGCACACTGCCGCTGCAGATTGAGTTCGGTGAGATTGACAGCGAGGTCGGCATGCCAGACCCGGAATCAAAGCTGCCGGGCAAGATGACCGACCTGCAGGCAGCGGCGCTGCTGGACCAGGTACAGTCATGTGACTGGCTCGTTCTTTCCAGTGGCTACTTGCTCAAGTCCGCCCTCGAGCGCATTGACAATGGCAGCCTGCAGGCCAAGGCAGTGATAGTCGTCGACGAAATCGGCAGCGATGGTGTCACCAACACCACCAGTGTCCCGGTCTTCCGGCTGCGCTTCGACATCTGCCCGGCCGCCTTCATGGCCGGTGCCGCCGCCGCGCGTTCCAGCAATGTGGCGCACTTCATGCTGCTTGGCAGCGCGGATGATCCGCAGGTTTCCGAATTCATGGATGCAGCAGTGGCTGGCCTGGAATATGTATCGCCGAGTGCCTGGGTCAAGCAGGCGGTGCTGCCGGTTGACAGCCGTGGCATGGTTGCGCCTGAGACATTCCGTGATGAACACATCCGCCTGCTGAACGAAGCCGGACAGAACTTCAATGCCAACCACTACATCCTCGACATGACGCGCTCGACGCCTTACATCACAAGCCTGATCGCCCAGCCCCAGGGTCCGCTCAATGGTTATGTGAGCGGTGGCTATGAGGACCTGAGACACCTGGCTGAGTCTCGTGTCCTGACCTTCGGAGTCAAGAAGGGGGACGTGGCTTTGGCATGGCTGCTGAAGAACTGTGCCACGGTGGCAGACCTGCAGGCGGCATCCGATCCCGACGGCTACATCCTGTTCGGCCTGAAGGGCAGCAGGCCAGGACTAGATGAAAGTGCCGTCGGATACACAAGCCTCGAGTATTACGAACGCTATAACCCGGATGGCCCGGAGATAGCGGCGGAGCTGGAGACGATCTGGCGGGAGCTGGAAGCCGGCGAGCTGGGCGTCGACTACTGCGATCACTGAGGAGCGGAAATGGCCATGTCCTCACCGGCCTCGTCTGATTCAACGAGCTGGTAGATGTCGAAGGCCTCACGCCGGCAGCGCAGGTCGACATACAGCAGCAGCTTGTAGCACTGCCACAGAGGCGGAAAGATCAGCATAACTATGTGCATGATGGACATCTGCAGGCCCATCCGCAGCGGATCTGAATTGCCCTCGGCCTGCTGGGTGATGTACTCGGTGATGTCCACACTGCCGCTGCTCATGTAGTCATACAGCATTACAAGCAGCTCGATGGTGCTCTGCAGGCCGCCGTTGAACATGTACCAGACGATGTACATCATCAGCATCATCAGGAAGATCCTGCCGTAATAGCCCTGGCTCAGGTTGAATGCGCGCTTGAGGTACCAGACACCCTGTGCAACCATTCCCGGGTCAGGTCCCTCCTCGCAAGCCTGCAGCGCTCCACAGAGCGCCGGGAAATAGCGGAAGTACATCAGCATCGTGGCCATTACTGCAGCCCAGATCAGGAACACTCCGGTCGCTGCAATCACAATGATCGCACCGTCTGATCCGCTGGCCTGGGCGATCAACACGAGGATCAGGATCAGCAGTGCCAGCAATACAGTCGGCAGGAAGAAGGTGGCAAGTGCGACCTGTGTCGGCCAGTAACGTGACATTGCAAAGCGGAATGCGGTGCCGAAGTCGTCGCGATGACCATCGAGCGCACGGGCCGCCAGGCGTGAGCAGGTCAGCAGCCCCAACGGGGTGACCAGCAGCTGGTAAAGGGCAGCTCCGATCATGCCAAGCATCAGGAACAGGAAGACGTCACCGAATTCCAGCACGATGCTGTTCCAGACATCCAAGCCGCTGCTGTTGGTCATGAAGGAGGGGTCCTGGAACTTTTCCGCGATCGCAACCAACTTCAGGCTGAGCGGGATGCCGATCAGGGCCAGCGGCAGCTGCACCATCGCCATGCTGAGGAACATCGGGACGAAGTTGAAGCGCAGCAGGCGGATCGCGAAGTCAAACAGGTGCTTCAGTTCCAGCGGACGCAGTATGAACCTGTTCTGTGTGGTGCTCACGGCAGGCTAAATCCTAGCACACCAGCCGCTTGCGGGTTCACGCCTGGTCCTGCTTGCAATCATGCGGTGGCGTGTTATAATTCCCCTTCGCCCAGGCCGGGCCACGGCCAACCGGCGAAAGTCAAATCCCCTCATCGGAGGTTTCAACGTGGCACTCATTTCTTTGCGTCAACTTCTCGAATGCGGCGTCCACTTCGGTCACCCGACCCGCAAGTGGAACCCCAAGATGTCCCCGTTCATTTACACCAAGCGCAACGGGATCCACATCCTCGACCTGCAGATGACCACCCGCTTCATCGACGACGTGCACGCCTATGTGCAGGAGATCGTCGGCCAGGGTAAGACCATCCTGTTCGTCGGCACCAAGAAGCAGGCCCAGGACGCCGTCCGTGAGGAGGCGACCAAGTGCGGCATGCCCTATGTGCACAACCGCTGGCTCGGCGGACTGCTCACCAACCGCAACACGATGACCAAGCGCATCGAGCGCCTGCGTGAGCTGCGCAAGCAGAAGGAAGACGGTTACTTCGAAACCCTGACCAAGAAGGACAAGAACTTCCTGATGGAGGAGCTGGGCAAGCTCGAGAAGAACATCGGTGGTGTGGCGGACCTCAACGGCCTGCCGGACGCCCTTTTCATCGTTGACACCAACAAGGAAGTCAACGCTGTCAAGGAGGCCCGCCGCCTCGGGATTCCGATCATCGCGATCCTCGACACCAACTGCGATCCCGACGACGTGGACTACAAGCTCCCCGGCAACGACGACGCCATCCGTTCGATCCGCCTGTTCTGCCAGATCGTGGCTGACTCCGTGATGGAGGCCCGCTACGGCTACCTGCCGCCGGACAGCGTATTCATCCGCGCCCAGGAGGACGAGGATGAGTCCATGGATGACGACGGCGGCCGCAAGGACAAGAAGGATAAGAAGGAAAAGGCAGAGAAGGCTAAGGAGCCCGCTGCCGTTGAGGCTGCTCCGGCCCCCGCCGCCCAGCCTGAAGCGCCGGTGCTGGCGCAGGCTCCAGCTGAGGAGCCGGCCCCGGCCGAAGCCGCCGCTGAGGAAGCTAACGATAACGAGTAACTTACGCGGGTATTAAGCGCCCGTACATTTATCTATCCATCGGAGAAGATGATGACTGAGATCAGTGCAAAGCAGGTAATGGAACTGCGCAAGATGACCGGCGCGGGCATGATGGAGTGCAAGAAGGCACTCGGCGACACCAGTGGTGACGTTGAGGCCGCCGTCGATCTCCTGCGCACCAAGGGCCTTGCCAAAGCCGCCAAGAAGGCCGACCGAGCCGCCAACGAGGGCATCATCAGCATCCTGCGCAAGGACAAGAACGACGGGATCATGCTGATGCTGAACTGCGAGACGGACTTCGTTTCGCGCAACGACGACTTCAAGGCGATGGTCGATGAGATCGGCCAGTTCCTGCTGAATGCCGACCTGCCCGAGGGCGTGAACGGTAAGCTCGGTGATGCCGATGCGCTGGAGGCCGTCAAGGGCCTGAGCTTCAAGGGCAGCACGCTCGGTGAGGAGCTGACTTCCGCCATCGCCCGCATCGGTGAGAACATGATGATCGGCGCGCTGGTGGCTGAGCGCAGCAGCGATGCCACCGACTGGCTGCAGGAGTACAAGCACGGTGCTCGTGTCGGCGTGCTCGTCTGCCTGACAACCGGAAACGCAGCCACCCAGGACAACCCGAAGTTCCAGGAGCTGGCCAAGGACATTGCGATGCAGATCGCGGCTGCCACCCCGCAGGTGCCGCAGTCCGTGGATCGCAGTGGCATCGATCCTGAGGTGCTCAAGCGCGAGCGCGACGTGCTCGTGGCCCAGGCCAAGGAGGAGGGCAAGCCCCAGGAGATCGCTGAGAAGATGGTCGAGGGCCGCATCCAGAAGTTCTACGGTGAGGTCTGCCTGCTTGAGCAGCCCTTCATCAAGGACGACAAGCAGCGGGTCAAGGACATCGTCGAGGCGGTTGCCAAGGAGCTTGGCGACACCATCAGCGTCGCGCGTTTCCATCGCGTGCAGATGGGCGATTAGGTTCCGGAGCAATCCGGACTAACAGTGGGCCCAGGCCCGCTGCCAATCGGAATCACAAAGGCCGTCCCGCGGGGCGGCCTTTTCCGTTTCTGGACGTTGGCCGCAGGTTTCGGGCCTTCAAAAGTAGCGAAGTAAGTTGAAAGTTGCGAGGAATAAGCCTGGGCCCAGGGCCCAGTGGCTGTGAATCCTACCTGATCAGCTTGCCGGAGCGCATGGCCCCCATGATCAGCTCGGTCACGCCTGTACTGGTCACGCAGGGGAAGAAGTCGCCGCCGCTCTTGAGCGCGAAGCGCTTCAGCTCGGACTGCAGTGCAGAAAGGCGCTCGTGGTACTTCTTCAGTACGTTCACACCCATCGAGACATCCATCCGCTCGCCGGTCTCGCGGTCCACCAGCTGCAGGTCGCCTGTCAGCTGGGGGTTGGCTTCTTCAGGGCTGAGCACCTGCATCAGTTCGATCTGGTGCCCGCTGCCCAGCAGGGGCGCGATGGTTTCGATGCCGTCCTCGGTGAGGAAGTCGCTGATTACCGCCACCATGCCGCTTTTACGGGTATGTGCTGCGAAGCGGGCCGCCGCCGCTCGCAGCGAGCTGCCGCCGCCGGCCTCCAGCCTGCTTAAGCGGCGCAGGATCGGGTGGATCTTGCCCTTGCCACGAGACGGGGTCTGGATGATGTCGTAATCGCTGGAGAATACGCTGACCGACACACTTTCCATGTTTGACAGCACTATGTAGGCCAGTCCTGCCGCCAGACGGCGCGCGTAATCAAACTTGTTCGGGTTGCCGTAGTCCATGCTCGCCGAGCAGTCCAGCAGGATATAGAGGCGCAGGTCCTCCTCCTCCTCGAACAGCTTGACGTAGTGGCGTTCCAGGCGGCCATAGAGGTTCCAGTCGATGCGGCGGATGTCATCGCCCTTCATGTAGGGGCGGAAGTCGACAAATTCGACGGACTGTCCCTTGTTACGGCTGCGGCGCTCGCCGCGCATCTGGCCGCGGAACAGCTTGCGGGACAGCATGCGCAGGCGTTCCAGCTCCGCCAGGAAGGCGGTGTCCAGCGGATTATCCGGGCGCACGGTGCTCACTGCCTTGATTGTATCAGTGCGGGGCTGTGCCTGCCGCAATGTGCTGATATCCTAGCGGGATGCATCCCGCGCTGGAATTCACGCAGCACCGCCCCTGGCCCATCCCCGCCGGCCAGCCCTACATGACGATGGACTGGCTGGAGCTCAGCTTCCTGCACTGGTCGGTGGACCCGGCCCAGCTCAGGCCGATGTTGCCTGCCGGACTGGAGCTTGATACCTGGGAGGGAAGGGCATGGCTGGGAGTCGTGCCATTCAGGATGGAGAATGTCAATCCGACTCATTACAAACTTCCCAGGATAATGTCGGCCTTCCCGGAACTAAACCTGCGCACTTACGTCGTTGCCAATGGCAAGCCCGGAGTCTGGTTCTTCTCGCTTGAAGCAACAAATCCGCTTGCGGTACGCACGGCACGGGCCAAGTTCAACCTGCCGTACTACGATGCGCGGATCCGGCACTCGATGGACAAGGGTGTTGTCAGTTTCCGCTGCAAGCGTGTGCATCGCGGCGCGCCTCCGCTGGAGTTCGATGCTGATTTCAGCGGGGCGGGAGAGGTGTTCCAAGCAATGCCTGGCAGCCTGGAGCACTGGCTTTGTGAACGCTACTGCCTGTACAGCGCTGACAACAAGGGCAGGATCTCGCGTGGTGATGTACACCACCGGCCCTGGCCCCTGCAGGCTGGCTCAGTGGAAATGGAGGAGAACACAGTATTCCAGCAGCTCGGCCTGGACCTGCCAGAGCAGCCGGAGCACGTACTGTACTCCGCCGGAGTGCAGTGCCTTGGCTGGCGGCCGGAAGAGCTGGGAGGTCAGACGATAGTCTGACAACAGGCACACAGAGAATCCAACCACAAAGTGCACAAAGCTCACGAAGGATGTTTTCAGGTGACTGCTGGTTCAGTGAATCATGCACGTTCAATTACAAAGGTGACAACATGACAGCGGGAAATCTTCTCAGGCTTGACAACGTGGGCATCATGGTCCGCGACATGGAGCGGGTGATTGCCTTCTTCACGGAACTCGGACTGTCGGTGGATGGCCGCACCACCGTGGAAGGTGAGTGGGTGGATCGCACAATCGGTATCGAGAACGCCCGCTGCGAAATCGCGATGCTGTCCACGCCGGATGGGGGAGTGCGCCTGGAGCTGAGCCGCTTCATCACGCCGAAAGCACTGGGTGATGGCACTCCCGTGCCTGTCAACACACTTGGCATCCGGCGACTGATGTTCGCCGTGGATGACCTGCATGCAGTCCTCGTGCAGCTGCAGGCAGTCGGTGCTGAGCTGATTGGCGAAGTCACGCAGTACCGCGACATGTACCTGCTTTGCTATGTAAACGGCCCCGAAGGAATCATGATCGCACTGGCTGAGAAGCTTTATTAATATAGGAAGGGCACAAGAGTCCTGAGGCTGTGCCCATCCCACATTCCTCATCCCGTACGAAAAAGGGGACCCCGCAATGGACTCCCCTTGTTTCCTCATTCAACCACTCTCGGTAGTGAACCTAGACCGGCACCTTACCCTTCTTCAGCTTGCGCATGTCGAACAGCACGGCCTTGCCGTTCTTGCCCTTGTACTTCAGCTTCTTCAGCTGGCGGTCCTTCTGCTTGCCCTTGATCGGGTTCAGCTTGAGCTTGCTGGCAGCCTTGATAAGCTTCTTGGAGCTGAGCTTCTTAAGGCTCTGCTTGCCCTTCTTCTTCTTGCCCTTGCCCATGTTGCCATTGAGCAGCGCCACAGGCTGGCGTTTGCTGATCATCCTGGCAACGGACTTCTGCTGCTTGCGGGCGCGCTGCTTGGCGGCCTTGGCGGCCTTCTGCTTCTTCGCCTTGGCAACCTTGGCCTTCTTGGCGGCCTGCGCCATCCTCTTCAGCTCGGCGCTGACGGCGGCCTTGAGCTTCTTCTCGGCGGCCTTCTCAGCCTTGCGGGCCTTGTCGATCGCCTTCTGGGCCTTCTGCGCCTGCTTGCGGGCCTTCTTCAGCTCGGCACGCAGCTTCGCTGCCAGCTTGGAAACGCGGCTGTCATGCTGCTTCGCCTTGGCAATCGCCTTGTTGACACCCGAAGCGGCGTCATTGGTGCGCTGGGCAAGCTTGTGGATCTTCTTGTCAGCCTTCAGCTTGCGCTTGGGGATCTTGCGCAGGATGCCCTTGCCGGCACGCAGCTTGACACTCTTCTTCTGCTTCTTCGCCATGTAGATGGTCTCCTTCGTCCGCCACACTGTGTGTCGGAACTGTGTGAAGTGTAACAGAAGTATGTGAAGATGCAGCCTCAGCCCGCATCAATACAGGGAATTCCCCAAAATGAGAATATGTGGTTTCGGTAAAGCGTAGGTGAAGGTCAGTGGTGAAGCGGGTTCAGTCAATTTCCTTTTCCACGTCCAGCCCGAGCAGGTTCGCCATGTTTCTCACCGGATCGTAGTCAGAATCGGTAGCCGGGACCAGCCCTTCCACCTCATACAACTCAAACAGCACCCGCTTGCCTTCCTCACTGGCTGCCAGTGCGAGCAACCCGCTGCTTATCTTCGCCGTCAGTTCCGGGTCCAGCCCAGCGCTGACCGACACGTTGTCAGCGGGGATCTCCGGTGTGTATGCCAGCACGCGCGTCGTCTGCATCAGGTCATCCATGCCGTTGTCAACAAGCTTCTGGCGGGCATCCTCAAAGCAGCATGCGGCGTCAACGCTGCCCTTGGCCAGGGCCAGCACCGCCGCATCATGGCTGCCGCTGTAACTTTCCTCCAGGTCAACCTCGGGGTCCAGCCCGGCCTCGATCAGCAGTGTGGCCGGGTAGAGGTGTCCGCTGGTGGAGGCCTGTTCGGGGTAGGCGATGCGCTTGCCCTTCAGGTCGGCAATGCTCTCTATCCCGCTGTCAGTGCCAACGAGGATCTGGCCGCGGTAGCTGCTCTTGCCATGACGCACCACCTTGAGGATCGCCTGGTCTCCATTGCGCTCATGGGCGAAGACGTATGCCATCGGCGGCAGCCAGCCGACCTGTACCTTGTCAGCCGCCATCGCCTCGACGATGCCGACATAGGAGGTTGCCACCATGGACTCGAAGTGCAGGCCCGTCTGCTCACCAAGCAGCTCACACAGTTCGTCACCAGAGCTGACGACCTTTTCCGCCTCAGTCGAGGGCACGAAGGCCATGGTGATGGGGTTCTTTTCGGAGCCGAGGGCGTGGGATTCAGCCTCGGGCTTGTAGCAGCCGGCTGCCAGTAGGCTCAGCAGCAGGGCAATGTGTAGCAGTCTGTGCACGGCACTGATTATAGTGCAGGCGCACGTTCAGGATTTGTGCTGTCTGTGATCAGGCGCGGAAGAAGTCGTGAAGCTGCAGGATATGGATGCTCTGGCCGCGGACGCTGTCAGCCAGTGCCACATCGCCGGTGATGACGCAGACACAGGTATGCTTTGCGATCAGTTCGCTGACCAGCTCACGGATGTGCTCGTCCGCTGCATCCTTGCCGCCATCCCCGTTGGCACAGCTCAGGCTGACATGCTCACCAAGCTGGATGCTGGGGTTGTACTGTGAACTGTAGACGATGTGGAACTTTCCATGCAGTTCAGTTGACAGCACGTCGATGTCACGTGCCAGCTCATCGCGGGTCTGCGCCTCAAGCACACCGCGCAGGCTGAAGTCGTAGTAGGGCAGGCGGTCAAGCACGCTGTCCCCGTCGACGATGTAGGCCGCGCCACGGCCGAATGTGAAGGCTTCCTTCTTTTTCAGGTGGTCCAGGTTGAACCTGCTCAGCGTGCGCTCAGGACTCTCCACCGCGACCTTGACGACGGTCGCCTCAACCTGGGTGGCCTCGCCCGGTGCCGGCTGGTCCTCAGCCTCAGCTGACGGGGCCGGCATGTCGGCCGGGTCGTCCTCGTCGATGGCAACGGCCTCATGCGCACCGTTGCCATTCACATGCTCGGCATCACCGGCATGGCCGTTGCTGCTGACGTGCACTTCAAGCGTTTCGGGCTCAGGTTGCTCGTCGACGCCGCTTTCCTCGTCTTCCTCTTCCTGCTGGTCCTCGGCCTGCTCATCCGCTGCGTTCAGCTCGATCGCGGGCTCCTCCTCGGGGGCTGTCTCTTCAGCCGGAAGCTCACCGGCCTCCGCCAGCTCCTCCTCTGCTTCCTCTTCGGCCTCTTCCTCAACCGGCTCGGCGACGGCATCCGCGACTTCAGCGCTGGCAACAGTCTCCTCGCTGCTGGCCTCGCGGGCTTCCTCACTCAGCTCGGGGGCGGCATCCGGATCGTCCTCATTGACGGACTCAAACAGTTGCGGGGCCTTCTCGCGCAGGGCGTCGATCAGGCGGCTGTACTTCTGCGATTCCTCATCAAGCTCCTCGAGCTTGAATTCCAGGTTGTCAACCTGTTCCTTCTGCTCAGTGGTGTCCGGGTTGTCCACCACGAGGTCCTTGCTGTCCAGCAGGTCAGCGGCCTCAGAGAGGATCGCCAGGTAGGCATCGCGTTCCTCACGGATCTGCTCAACCCTCGAGAGCTCCTGGCGGGCCTGGTCAAGGTCATGCTTGACTGAGTCCTCCTCAGACCGCAGGGCCTTGATCTTCTCCACCAGCATCCTGGCGAGTTTGACATCCTGTTCGTACATCCGTCGCTCCTTAAAACGCAAGGATATCCCGCTTGGCCTCGAGGTTGCGGAACACCTGGGACTGGAAGCGGTAAAGCGCTGCCGGTCTCCCGCGCTGGTGTTCTGCGGCACGGAACTCACCCGTGTCCTCAACGATGCCAAGGTCGAGGATCTTCTTGCGGAAGTTCCTCTTGTCCAGCTCCCTGCCGAGGATGATTTCGTACAGCCTCTGCAGTTCAGCCATCGTGAACAGCTCAGGCAGCAGCTCAAAGCCGACCGCCGTATAGGCCAGCTTGCCCTGCAACCTGTTGCGCGCAACACGCACGATCAGGCCATGCTCACCCTGCAATTCCGGTTCGTCCTCTTCAGAGAACCAGGCAAGGTGGCCGGCCGCATGCTGCTCCACACCGGGAATCAGGTCAGGAGGAACCAGACCGTAGTAGGCGATCTCGATCACCCTCTGCTGTCCATCAGGGATGCGGTTCCCGAAGGTATAGAGCTGTTCGAGGTAATCCACGCTGATCGTGGCAAACTCCCGCACAACTCGTTCAGCCGCCCGCCTGAGCGGCTCCGCAACTCCCGGTGAACCGGAGGGCAGGCGCCAAGTTCCGCCGTCCGACCGGACCAGCAGGGTCTTGAGCGCATCATCACGGATGGTGAGCAGGATGATCACCACCGAAATCCCGATTCCGCCTGTAACTTGCCCCGTGTAGTCCAGTTGACCCACCTGGTGTGTCATCTGGTGCACACATAATTGTCGATTGAGTTAACCGACAGTTAAATGTACCCCAGTTAGATTATAGCTAAATAAATTGCAATGTGGAAACCACAATCTGTCATGGAAATGCTCAATCCGGTCGCATGTGTGGATAACAGTGGGAAAAGTGCGGAGACTGGCGGGATGCGACTGGTCTGTTATACTTTGCCTTCATGAAAAGCCTGTTATTAATAGTGTTGCTGGCAGCTTTGGGCATGCTCAGCAGCTGCATGATGCCGGACTACAAGCACCAGATCGCCGTCAATGAAGCTAAGCTGGAAAAGGAAGGCTACGTCCATCCTGAAGCTGGCCAGAAGGCCCCGGCCATTTCGACCACTGACCAGGATGGCGCTGCCTTTGAGCTTGCACAAGCCCTGCAGTCCGGCCCGGTTGTGTTGTTCTTCTATCCCGCCAACAATACGCCCAACAGTGCGAACCAGCTCAGGCAGCTGGGCAAGCTGCAGGATGACCTGGACAAGGAAGGTCTCGGGATCAGGATTTTCGCCATCAATCCAGCCGACAAGGCTGAAACCAAGCAGTTCATGCAGGAAGAGGGGATCACCGTTCCCGTCCTGTACGACCCCGGGCTGAAGATTTCTGAGCAGTACGGCTGTGCCTCACAGGATGGCGGTACCGTGCTGCAGGAACGCAGCATAGTTGGCGTGAATAATGATGGAAGCATTGCATTCTTCCAGCGCCGCTATTTCCATCGGCCACCCAGCGTAAAGATGCTGCAGGATCGCGAGCATTTCAACCTGCAGCCAGCTGTAACTGAATAGCAGAAAGCAGATCCTGAAACGCAAAAAGCCCCGCCGTGGCGGGGCTTTTGTTTCCGTGGGGAGGCCAGGCTTAGTTGCTGACCTTGCCGTTCAGGTAGGCCACCTGGCCGAGGCTGGCCGGGTTGCTGACGCTGGTGTGGAAGCCGTTGGCCATCACGTTGCCGCTGATCGGGTTGCCGTGGCGGTCACGTCCGTTCCAGTCAGCCTTGTACTCGAAGGTCTGGTACGGGCTGAGCGTGCGGGTCTCGAAGACGAACCCGAAGAAGCGGCCCTCGCTCCAGCGGTACAGCTCGTTGCCGTTCTTCACGATCGAGAAGTCGGCGCGCTTCGTGCTGTTGTAGGTGATGTGGCGGGCCTGGCTGGAGTTGTTGGTGACCTTCATCACGAACTGGTACTTGCCATTGCCGTCCGTCAGCAGCTGGAACAGGTAGTCGATGCCGTCGATGTAGGCCGCATCGCTGGTGGCGACGTACCAGCTGGAGCTGGCCTCGCGGTCCGCGACCACCTCATCAAGTGAGGGGGCCATCGTGTAGTCCACCGCCTTGGAGTCATCCGCCGGGGCATCCAGCTCAGCCATCGCTGAGCTGCCACCGCCGCAGGAGGCCAGCAGGCCCAGGGCCAGCATGACCACCAGGGCCATCAGGTTGCGGATCACGATGATCACGCCGCTGTTCTGCTTGTTGTCGTTACCGTTGATGTTCTTCTTAGCTTCCATGTCAGTCACCTCAGATTAGATTTTTCAGTTCGGGGAAGTTCCTGCTTCCTTTTCCAAACCGTCTGTAATTCCCGCCCCCGGAAGGTTCTAAACAGATATTTCGATAAAATTCGAAAATTAGTAGAATTCCGCAAAATTCCAGGAGGGTCTGAGGTTTACCAGCTTATCTGAGACCAGTCTGGGACTAGAGAAGTTGGCCCTTCTGCACTGTGCAACGCAAGGAGCTTATACGTGTAGAAAAAAGGAAACCCCGGGGCACAGGGCCCCGGGGCAGTTTGATCAGTACAGTTGATCAGTCTCGTGACTACGGAAGCAGGGTCGGATCGGTCCAGTTGATCAGGTTCTGCATGTACTGGCCCTGCGTTCCGGCAATACCGGTGAAGATATCACCGCCGAAGTAGGGGATGCAGCCCTTGAAGTAGTGGCCAACCCAGACGCAGACACCACCGGGGGTGCCGCCGCCGTTCTTGTCGAACTTGGTCACGTCGGAACGGTCCGTGCTGAACAGCCAGGATGCCTGGACAGCGCCCGGAGTCAGGGCCGGAGTGTCGAAGTAACCACTGGTGTACCAGGGATCGACACCCGGGTTCGGGCCGACCTGGCTGTAATGGTCAACCATCATCATGCCAGATCCACCAGGCCCGTTCTGCAGGCCGGCGTTGGTGATGTGCTGGTTGTACCACTCACTGTCGAACTGGTGACGCTCGTTCATGAAGGACGTACCACCACCCATGTAGTTGGTGTGCATGTCCAGACCGACGTCGAAGGTCTCCCAGGCGGTCTCGCCGGGCATGAAGAGGATCAGGTTACCGCCGGTTCCGCCGGAACCGCCGTTATCCAGGTAGTCCTTGAGGATGGTCATCTCGGCAGCCAGGATACCCGGGCTACCAAGGCCGTACCACTCATGCTCGGTCAGCCAGATCACCAGGTCATAACCGTAGAGGTCGCTGCCGGCGGTGACGCTGGCGCGCGGGATCACGGTCTGGCCGGGCAGGAAGCTGTCGATCGCAGCGAGCATCTGGGCCGGGCTGTCGTCGAGGGCGTTGAGGTTGTCATCGACGATCGCGTAGCTCAGGCCGGGCTTCAGCGGCACTGCGTCGGGCCAGAAGAAGTTCGCGCTGGCGGAGGGCACGTCACCGTCATCGACCTTGAGGGCGAAGAAGTAGTCTCCATCGCCGCCGGCCGCTGTCGGGTCGACACTGACGACATCACTCCAGGCACCGTTGGCGTTGTGGCTGACGTAGTCGTTGATTACGTTGCCGCTGTTGCCCCAGGAGATGAAGTCGTAGTTCCAGTCAAGGCTCATGTCGTAGTTCGGGAAGCCGTTGGCGATGATGTAGCTCAGGGTCACATCATAGGCCGGGCCGGAACCGGTGACGGTAGCCATCGGATCATCCAGGTCCGGATCATCGAAGATTGCAACCGGGTAGTTCGGGTCGCCCTCGTCCACCATGTAGCAACCACCCTCGATGTAGGAGTCGCCATCCGGCCAGAAGTTCGGGTAACCGTTCAGGTCGTCGAAGTAGTCGTCATAGGCGTCCACATCGGTGAAGAAGCGGACACGCACCGGGAACTTGTCAGCGGCTTCGCTGATCACGCCGTTACGGTTCAGGTCGCCATCCCAGCCCTTGACATTTGCATAGTCAAAGTCCACGGTGCGGCCCTCACCCGGGGTGGTGAAGGAGTAGTCGCTGCGCAGGTAGGCATACAGGTCACGGCCGACCTGGATGTCGTGGTCCTCGATGAACTCGTACCACTGGATACCGCCCTCACCGTAGTAACCCACGGGAGTGTCAGCGTTGTCGTACTGGACGGACTTGTGGCCGGGATACATCGCCCATGCGAGGTAGGCCGGGGAGCCGCCGTACATCGTGCCCTGTGACCAGTGCGCGATCGCCTCGGTGGCAACCAGGTCGCTGTCGTTGTTGAACACCAGGTTCGGGCCAAAGGCATCGCCGTAGCTGGCGGTGTCAATGTTGCCGAAGTTGTCAGTCTCGGTCAGGAACCACGCGGCTGCGCGGCCAAGGCCGAGGGCGGAAGGATCAAACACACCACCGTAGGGGGCGGAGAACTTGGTCCAGTCAGCGGAGATGTCACTCATCGGGACACCGCTGTAGTTGACATCGATGATCTCAGCAGCCTCCACGTCGCCGGGGATGGCGCCGAGGGTGTCGTCCCACTGCAGGAAGCCGTAGAACGGGAACTGGAAGTCGAGGTCGTTGCCATTCAGGCCGCCGTCATCGTCGCCCGGGGTACGGACGCCGGTGTCGTACTCAACAGCGTAGTCGAAGCCGGGGGTCACATCCGGACCATAGACGTTGGAACCGTTCGGGTCGGGGTAGTTCTGGCCACCCACACCGGCGGTACCCTGCGTCACGGCGCCGTTCACCTTGTCCCAGGCGATCGGGGTCACGCAGACGATCTCCGGAGGACCATCGTACTCCTCGAAGCCGGCGCCACCGCCGCCGCCACCACCGAAGGTCAGGCTGTCATCCAGCCAACCAAGGATGTTGTTCAGCAGGTCGGCGCGGTCCATCGTGCCGGAAGCGGAAGCCGTCACACTGGTGCCTGCCCAGCTGTAACCAACGTTCCACACCTTGCCGGTGCCGAAGCTGTGGCTGTAGCTCGGGAAGAAGCCGATGTTGGCATCCGG